>NZ_JBIAYX010000024.1:0-135400 GCF_042898365.1 Streptosporangium sp. NPDC000509
ATGGCGCTGCACGGCATCGGCGCGGCCCACAACCGCCCCGATTGGCGAGCCGAGGCCGACGGCGTCATCACCCTCCTGCTGGACGGGCTGCGCCGGTCGTACTCAGGCGACGGTCCGCGGGAGCGTGAACAGGAGAGCGCCGACGAGTTGAAGTGAGGTCACCCCGCGATCGGCCGTCAGGTGCGGCCCACGTCCGCCGGGTTCGTCATGAAGGCTCGGACACGGGGCGCCCGAGCCGACGGCACGCGAGCAGCAGGATCACCGGCAGGAGCAGGCACTGGGCGGCGATGGCCGGCCAGAATCCGGGAAGATACCCCGCGCTCTCGAACAGCTGGTAGAGGCTCCCGCCGACGAGGCCACTCAAGGACGCGCCGACTCCTTCGGCCAGCCGCTGGTGACCGAAGACGACCGCCGGTGACCGCTTCGTACGGCTGAGCATCTCAAGGACGTTCTTGAGGAAAAGCACCGAGTTGCCCACGCCGATGACGAGGATCCCGGCGGCGACCGTTATCGCGTTCCCGCCGGTGAACGCGATCATGCCGACGGCGAGGCAGCAGAAACCGACCGCCATCGCGTGGGTGTAGCGCATCCGCTCGACCCGTCGCGTGAGGAGCGGTTGCAGTACGGCCAGCACCAGCGAGTAGCCCATCATCGCCGCACCGTAGAACACGGTGGGCAGCCTGCCCTCGGCGTAGGACGACAGGAACTGGTAGAAGTGCATGTACAGATAGAGGGTCATGGCGGTCACGACGAACGGCAGGACCGCGAGGCCGGCCAGTGCCCGGCGCAGTGGCTCGATCACCTCGCCCTCTTCCCGCCGCTCTCGCGGCAGGAGGGCGTGCCCGATCGCCATCGCCGCGTGCAGCACCGTGGCGACGACGAACATCCCGCCCGGGTCGTGAATGAACAGCGCCCCCACCACCGGCCCGACCGCGATGCCGACGTTGCCCGTGGCGTAGCTCGCGGACATCAGCCGCGGTCGGTCGCCGGAACTCGCACCGTGCACGGTGTAACCCCGGACGCTGGGTGAGTAGAGCCCGGTGGCCGCCGATCGCAGGAACAGCGCGGCGACCGTCACCGCCGGCCAGGTGCCGCCCGCGAGGAACCCCAGCGATGCGATGGTCTGCAGGACCATCGCGATCACCAGGCTCCTCTGAAGCCCGATCCGTTCGGCGAAGGCCGCGCCGGGCACCCCTCCGGCGAACTGCACGAACGTCGCCACCCCGAGGATGAGGCCCACCTGATCCATGCCAAGGGCCATTCGGTCGCGGAGCAGGACCGCCAGGTAGGGGTACACGGAGAAGCTGATGAGATTGACGAGGAACCCGCTCCCGAACAGGGCGAGCTGCGTGCCGGTGAACGAGCGGACGCCGGATCGCGCGGGAGAGCCCGACGCCTCCCGGCCCGCGCGTGTCACGCCGACTCCGTCTCGGCCTCGATGTCCATGGTGGGAGTGGCCGCGAGCAGGCTGCGGGTGTAGGGGTGGCGAGGGCGGGTGGTGACGTCTCCGGTCGGCCCCTGCTCGACGATCCGGCCGTGCCGCATGACGGCGACGCGGTCCGCGAGCTGGGAGAGGACGGCGAGGTCGTGGGTGATGAACAGGCAGCCGAACTCGAGCCGGTCGCGCAGATCGCACAACAGGTTGAGCACCGTCGCCTGCACCGACACGTCGAGCGCGGTGACCGGCTCGTCGCAGATCAGCAGGCGCGGCTCCAGAGCCAGTGCCCGGGCGATCGCCACGCGCTGCTGCTGCCCTCCCGACAGCTGCCCGGGACGGCGATCACCGACCTGAGGGTCGAGCCCGACGAGGTCCATCAGCTCGCCCACCCGCGTGGGCCGGGACCGGGTGTCGCCGATCCGGTGGATGTGCAGCGGCTCGGCGAGGGCCTGGCGTACCGTCTGCCGCGGGCTGAGCGTGAGGTAGGGGTCCTGGAAGACCATCTGGACCTGTCGTCGATGTGCCCGCAGGGTCCGGCCACGGAGCGCGTGCACGTCCGCCCCGGCGACGCGTACCACTCCCGCGCTGGGCCGGTGCAGCCCGGTCACGACCCGCGCCAGCGTCGTCTTGCCGCAGCCCGACTCGCCGACCAGTCCGACGATCTCACCCGCCGCCACGCGCAGCGTGACGTCCTCGATCACCGCCGCGGCGTCCCGGCCGCGCTCTCGGCCACCGTAGCCCGCGCTCACCCCGATGATCTCTAACACGGGCCGGTGCTCCTCTCCCCCGCCTCCGCGGGGCGGCTGGGGTGGCGCAGGCAGGCCGACCGGTGTGCGTCGACGCGAGGCGGCGCGTCCAGGACCGGGGCCTCCAGGGCCGGTGGTTCGGACACGCAGGCCGCCGCCACGAGCGGGCAGCGGGACGCGAACCCACATCCCTCGGTCTCGTCCGGGCCGGCGCCCGCCCGGCCTGGCATGGTGCGAAACCGGGTGCCCGGTGCCGCCCCGGGCCGCGGTACGGCGTCCAGCAGACCACGCGTGTAGGGGTGGTCGGGGTCGGTGATCACCGTGGCGAGCGGGCCCGACTCCACGATCCGGCCGCCGTACACGACGGCCACGCTGTCGGCCAGGCGCGACACGACCGCCAGGTCGTGGCTGACGACGACCATGGCCATGCCCAGCTCGTCACGCAGACGCGCCAGCAGCGCGAGCAGCTGCGCCTGCACGGTCACGTCGAGGGCCGAGGTGGGTTCGTCGGCGACGAGCAGCTCCGGCTCGCCCGCGAGGGCGATGGCGATCTGCGCCCGCTGACGCATCCCACCGGACAACTGGTGGGGAAACTCGCGGGCGACCTTCGCCGGGTCCGGCAGACCGGCCAGGCGCAACAGTTCCTCGGTGACCCGGCGGGTCACGGCGCGGCGGCCGCCCCGGCCGGTGTTGCGGACCGCCTCGTCGACGTGCGCGCCGATCGTCCGCAACGGGTTGAGTACGGAGGCGCTGTCCTGGAAGACGACACCCACCCGATGCCCGTTGATCCGGCGCCGCTCGCCCGGGGAGAGGTCCACCAGCTGACGGGCGCCGGCACCGGTTCCCAGCACCGCCGAGCCGGTGACCACGGCGTTCGGGTCCAGCAGGCCGAACGGGGCGAGCGCGGCCGTGGTCTTGCCGCTTCCGCTCTCGCCGACGAGGGCGAGGATCCGCCCGCGCCGCACCTCGTAGGACATCCCGGCGACGACGCGACGGCGCCCGCCGCCGTCCGGGTAGGAGACGGACAGGTCCCGCACACGCAGCACCGCGTCGTGCTCGGAGGAATCCCGCGCCGCCTCCGGCGGGGTGGACGCCACAGGTTCCTTCGTGGTCGCGGCCGCGTGGGCGGGCCGTGGGGCCCGCGCCGGGCGACTCCATCGTGGACGGACCAGGCGCAGGATCGACGGCCGTTCCTCACCGGCCGCCAGTCGCTCACCGAGCAGGTTGGCGGCGAACACCACGGCCGTGATGGCGATGCCGGGCGGGTACGCCAGCCACCACGCCGAGTCCAGGAACGGCCGTCCTTCGATGAGCATCTGGCCCCACTCGGCGTGCGGCGGGGCGACCCCCAGACCGAGGAAACTCAGGGTGGCGACACTGAGGACGATCATGCCGACGTCCGTGCTGGCGTAGACCAGGCAGGGGGCGAGCGCCGGGGGCAGCAGGTGGCGGCCGATGATGCGCCCGTGCCCCGCGCCCAGCAGGCGCAGGGCGTCCAGATGAGGGCTGCTCCGCATGCCGGCGACGCGGGCGCGCGCGATCCGGGCGTACGGTGCCCACGACCACAGCGAGAGCGCGAGAACGAGGTTCTCCACCCCGGGTCCTCGTACGCCGATCACCGCGAGCGCCACCAGCATCCCGGGCAGCGAGACGACGACGTCGATCACCCGGGAGACGAACCGGTCGACCCATCCGCCCAGGTAGCCGGCGAGGGCGCCGATCGCGGTGCCGGCCGTCAGCGCGATCGCCAGCACGGCCGCGGTGACCGTGAGGGAGATCCGCGCACCGTAGAGCATCCGGCTGAGCTGGTCACGGCCGAGCTGGTCGGTGCCGAGCGGGTGCTCCGGCGACGGCGGCAGCAGCCCCGCGGTCAGGTCGCCCACGGTGGGGTCGGCCGGGGCGATGACCGGCGCCAGCACCCCGACGACCGCGAAGAGGATCAAGGGCGTCGCGACCAGTGCCGTACGCGTCCACGCCCTGCCGCCCCGCCGGCCGGTCACGTCGTCCCCCGTCGCGACCGGGCGGTGAGCCCGCCGACCCGCTCCCGGAGCGGCCTGCCCCGCCCGGAAGGGCTCTTCACCGAGGGGATCCGGTCTCGCCGGGAGCGGGGGTCGATGAGCCCTTGCAGGACATCGGCGCAGCGGTTGGCCAGGATGAAGCCACCTCCCATGACGAGCGTGCCAGCCTGTAGCGCCGGAACGTCCCTGGCCCCGGCCGCGTGCACGAAGTAGGCCCCGATACCGGGCCAGCCGAAGATCTGCTCCACCACGACGGCACCCACCAGCAGACTCCCGATGCCGAATCCGGCGACCGACAGGATCGGCCCGGCGGCGTTGGGCAGGCCGTCGCGCAGCACGATCGACAGCGGTCCGCTCCCCCTGGCCTGCGCCGCGCGCACGTACGGCCGGTCCAGGGCCTCGCGCAGCGTGACGGCCACCACCCGGCTGAGCACACCGGCGACCGGCAGCCCGAGCACCGCCATCGGCATCACCCACGTCGAGAAACCCGCCATCCCCGACGTCGGAACCACGCGCAGACGCAGGGCCAGGACCAACACCAGCAGGTAGCTCAGCCAGAACGCCGGCACCGAGGTGATGAGCAGCGCCGCGATTCGCAGGGTTCCGCGCAGCAGGCCACGCCGGAGCACCGCCCCTGCGACGCCGACGCTCACCCCGATCACGAGGGCGACCACGGTGGAGCCGGCCACCAGCCCCAGCGTGACGCCCAGCCGGTCGGCGACCTCGGGACCGACCGGCGTGTTCGTCCGCAACGACAATCCGAAGTCGCCGGTGCACACGTCGGCGAGCCACCTCAGGTAGCGCACCGCCGCGGGATCGTCGAGACCGAGCTCGACGCGGACGGCCTCGATCTGCTCGGGCGTGGCCGGCCGACCGGCCCGGGTCGCCGCGAGCATCGCCGCGGCGTCACCACGGGCGAGCAGGACCAGCGCGAAGACGCCGAGCGACATCGCGAGCAGCACGCCGAAGACGTCGACGGCCCACCGCAGGAGGTAACCGCCCGCGGTGACGAGCCGTCCGCGTGACCTCATTCGACGGTGACTCCGGTGAGTTCCAGATCGACGTCTGTGGGGGGCATCGTGAAGCCCTTCACCGCGGCGCGGGCGGCCCACATCCGTGGCCGGTAGGCCAGCGGCACGAAACCGGCGTCGGCGGCGACCGCGTCGTAGAGCTCCTGGTAGGCCGCGCCGCGGGCGGCGGGGTCGCGGGCGAACAGCGCCTTGTCGACCGCCTTCTCGGTGGCCGGGGTCGCCCAGAGGGGGGCGCGCGCTCCGGAGGTGAACAGGGACACGATCGAACTGGAGGGGTCGTACGGCGCGCCGAGCCCTTCGAAGAAGGTCAGGTCGTAGGTGCCCTCCGCCCGCTCGTCGTAGTACGCGGCGGCGTCGACCGGGGAGATCTCGACGGTGATCCCGACCGTCTTGAGGGAGCCGGCGATCGCCTCGGCCATCGTGCGGGGGTCGAGTTGGCCCGCGGCCGGTTTGGCCGGGACGAGCAGTTTGAGGGAGAGCTTCTTGCCGTTCTTGACCCGGCTGTCGCCCTCAAGCGCGTACCCGGCGGCGTCCAGCGTGGCGCGGGCGCCGGCCTGGTCGAAGTACGGCGGCAGGTCGGTGCCCGAGTCGGGCACATTCGGCGGGAACACCCGCCGTGCCGGCTCGCCATAGCCCTGGAACAGCGCGCCGACCAGGGAGGTGGTGTCGATGGCCTGACGCACCGCCTCGCGGACGGCCCGGTCGCCCGCCGGGCCGTCGGGGTTGAACCCGAGCATGATCGAGACGTCCGACGCGCCGGTGAGCAGGGTGACGTCGCCGCGCTCGCTCAGCGATTTGGCCTCCAGCGGCGTGATCGGGGACAGGTAGGAGCCGCCGATGAGGTCGATCTCGCCGTTGGCGAGCGCGTCGACGCGCGCCTGGGAATCGGGGATGACCTTGAACTCCAGCCGCTCCAGCTGTGGCTTGGTCCCCCAGTGGTCGTCGTTGCGTGCCAGTGTCGCGCCGGTGGCGGAGTTCGACACCAGCTTCCACGGCCCGGTGCCGACGGGGGTGGTGAACTCGCCGCCGGTGGCGGACTTCGGGCTGAGCAGCCGCACCGGCCGCACGATCGACATCTCCTGCAGCAGCGGCTCGTACGGTTCCGACAGCGTGAGCCGGACGGTGTCGGAGTCGGGGGTGTCCACGGCGGAGATGACCTGCGAGGCCCGGAAGAAGGTGAACTTCTTGTTGCCCACCCACCGGTCGAAGTTCCACTTGACGACGGCGGAGTCGAGCGGGGTCCCGTCGGTGAAGCGGACACCGTCACGCAGGTCGAAGGTGACCTGCCGGCCGTCCTCGGCGACGGTCCACGACTCCGCGAGCCCCGGTGCCGGCTTGCCGCCCTCGGTGTAGGTGACAAGCGGCTCGTAGATCGCGTCGAGGAGCAGGAAGTTACCGGTGAAGGCGTGGGGGTCCAGGGCGCCGGACTCCTCACTCAGGCCGATGCGCAGCACAGGGGCCGCGGGAGCTTTCTCGCCGGTATCGGAGGGATCGGAGGCGCACGCGCCGATCAGCATGATCAAGGCGACGAGGATGGTGACGAGGCGCGATCTGGACACGAACACTCCGAGCAGGTGATAACCGTCGACAAGAGGGCGATCGATCGCCCACCCTCAGGTAGTCGGTGGCATCGAGTGTCTGGTTCCCGGAGGTTTCGAGGAATTTGCCGCACATTACGACATGACGCCGGCCAGGAAAGTCACCGACGGCAAGGGGGCACCACGCCGTAATCGTCCCTTTCGTGGGCCGGCGTGTCGCGTTGATCGGATCTCAAGCGGCCGGTTGATCGAGTCGGAGAACGCGGCTGCGGGCCTGGGACTTATGAGGCCAATCGCTCACGCGCGTTGCGGCCTGATCTTGTGGGTTGGACCCCGTCGTCAGGCTGGTTGATCTCTGCCCACACCTCGTCGAGGGAAAGACCGAGGACATCGGCGATCGCCGCGATGGTCGGGAAGGCGGGGGTCGCCACGCGGCCCGACTCGATCTTCCGGAGAGTCTCCGGCGACACGCCCGCATCCAGTGCGGTGTCGAGCATCGAGCGCTCTCCCCTGGCGCGACGCAACAGGGCGCCGAGACGCTGTCCGCGCTCGACCTCCGCGGGTGTGAGCGGCAACCTGACCATGGCTTCGATTCTAGGGCCTGCGCGAGTCGGAGAGCGGAGGGATTTGCCGCGCGGCGCCCGGGGTGGCCACCTGGCCGGCCGTGAACCGGCTCTCTTCGAGCGGCGCAACAGGACTGAGCGGCAGGTCGACCGGACCGGAGAACGGCGGGCGCCGGCCTCTTGCGCCTCTTCCTCTTCGGTGAGATCTCCGCGTGGGGCCGAGCCTCAACCTGTCGAACCGCACGGACCTGAACATCGGGATAATATTGCCGGGATAGTTATTGGTTGCATGAGAAGGGCGTCGCATGATCGAGATCCTGAACCCCCCGGACCTGGCCCGAGCGAAGGAGACCGGTGCCCTGGTCGCTCATATCTTGCAGACGCTGAAGAGCCGCAGCGCAGTGGGCACGAATCTCCTGGACATCGATCGATGGACCCAGGACATGATCGTTGAGGCCGGAGCACAGTCCTGCTACGTCGACTACGAGCCCTCCTTCGGCCGCGGGCCGTTCGGTCACTACATCTGCACGTCCGTCAACGACGCGGTGCTGCACGGGCTGCCGTACGACTACACCCTTGCCGACGGCGACCTGCTCTCACTCGACCTCGCCGTCTCCAAGAACGGAGTCGCCGCGGACTCCGCCATCAGCTTCATCGTGGGCGGCTCCAACCCCCCGGAGAGCGTCGCGATGATCAGCGCGACCGAACGCGCGTTGAACGCGGGCATCGCGGCCGCCGGGCCCGGAGCGCGCATCGGCGACATCTCCCACGCCATCGGCTCGGTCCTCAGCGAGGCGGGATATCCGATCAACACCGAGTTCGGAGGTCACGGCATCGGATCGACGATGCACCAGGAGCCGCACATCTCGAACACCGGGCGGCCCGGCCGTGGATACCGGCTGCGCCCGGGGCTGATGCTCGCACTCGAACCGTGGGTCATGGCCGACACCGCCAAACTCGTCACCGACGCCGACGGATGGACGCTCAGGAGCGCGACAGGCTGCCGTACCGCACACAGTGAGCACACGATCGCCATCACCGACGACGGAGCCGAGATCCTCACCTTGCCGAAGTGAGCGGCCGGAATCAGGCGGGCGCGGACCACGGAAGGCGAGGGCTCTCAGGAGGGCGCCCCGTAGCGGGTGGCGATCGCGGTGGCCCGGTCGTGCAAACGGTCGCGCAACCACTGCGGGGCCAGGGCCTCCGTGTTCGTGCCGAGCTGCCACAGCGCCCATTCGGCGTGCCTCGGATCCTGGAAGGTCACCTCCATCCGCAGCCGGCCGTCCGATTCGGCCTCTTCTGCGCGGACGGCCAGTGCGGTGCCGACCAACTCCTCCCACCGCTCGGGGTCCACCCGCACCAGCACGGTGACCTGGTCGCCGCCGGTCCGAAACCGGGTGCTGCGTTCCTGCCAGGCCCGGTCCAGATCGACCCGGTCCGGTCGCTGTGCGGGTTCGGGAAGTTCCTCGGCGGCCAGGATCCGGGACAGCCGGTAGGTGCGGTCCGCGCCGGACCTGGTGGCCAGCAGGTAACCCCGCTCGCGTACGGTCACCAGGCCGATCGGGTCCACCGTGCGCCACGTCGGGCTCTGGTCCCCGGCCGCGTAGTGGATGCGCAGCCGGTGTCCGGAGAGCACCGCGCGCAGGACTTCGGCCACTGTGGCGTCAGGCGCCTCCTCGGTGACCAGGCGACGTGAGAGAAGATCGGTCTCCGGGTCGATGAGCAATCGCTCGGCCGCGTCGGCCGCGGTGTCCCGATAGCTTTCCGGTAGCGCGTCGACCACCTTGAGCATCGCCGAAGCGAGCGCCGAGCCGAGGCCGAATGTCTGCGCGCCGCGCCGTGATCCGGCGATCAGGAGGGCGAGGGCCTCATCAGGGGTCAGTCCGGTGAGTTCGGTCCGGAAACCGGGCAACAACGCGAAACCGCCGTGCCGGCCGCGTTCCGCGTAGACCGGGACGCCGGCTGCGGACAGCGCCTCGATGTCGCGCAGCACGGTGCGGGTGGAGACCTCCAGCTCGCGGGCGAGCGCGGCCGCGGACAGCTGGCCGTGCTGCCGCAGCAGGAGCACCAGCGAGACCAGCCGGTCGGCGCGCATGCGAAAACCCTACAGAAATACACGACACAAGATGTCGTGATTTGTCGGGAGGCTTATCACCACAGCGTCGAAGAAGGCGGCTACGAGCCGCTCGGCGTACGTGATGTCAACGAACCGAATGGAGTCGATGTGGCAATGGAGCGAACGGCGGTCAACCCGTGGGCGTGGTCGACGGGGCTGGGATACAACCAGGGTGAGATCGTCTCCGGGCACACCCGGACCCTGTACTGCTCCGGGCAGACCGCGATGAGCGACGAGGGCAAGCCTCAGCACGCCGATGACATGGCGGCGCAGTTGGCGCTGAGCCTCGACAACCTTCAGGCCGTGCTCGCCGAGGCCGGCATGTCCCTCGCGAACCTCGTCCGGCTCAACGTCTACACCACCGACGTCGATCGGCTCTTCGAGCACTACGGCGTGCTGGCGTCACGGCTGGGCGTCATCGGGGTGGCGCCGACCACCACGATGCTCGGGGTGACGCGGCTGGCGCTCCCCGGCCTGATGGTCGAGCTTGAGGGAACCGCCGTCGCGTGACGCGTCCTCACCACCTCCGGCGGGACCGCCGGAGGTGGCACGAGTGGTGTCGGTCGCCGCGGAGGCGTCGCCCGTAGCGCGGAGCCGGTGGCAGGAAGGCGATGCGGCCCGTGCCCTCGCCGGTGGTCGGGGCGGCGAAGGCATAGGGCACGGTGACGACGTTCGCCTACACCAAGCGCGGTCAGCCGGCCTCTACGACGTTGAAGAACTGGACCGGCAGCCCTCTTAACCCGCAGAGCGCCCAGGACGTGGTGCTGACCTCCTCCTCCTACGACCCCGGCGGCCGATTGGCCGGTCAGATCGACGCGTTGGGCCGCAAGACGGCCTACACCTACTGGATGGACGACCGCCTGGCCACGACCATCGGCGACGATGTGCGGCTCAACGGCTCGGCCCCCCGGTCGACGTGGTGTCGCAGTCCAATGAGTACGACCCGGCCGGTAATCTCACCCAGCAGATCAGCGGCGGCGGCAAAACCACCGTCGACTACGTCTACGACGCCGCCGGCCAGCTCACCTCCGCCACACTGGATCCGGCCGCTCTTAGAACTCCTAACAGAATGCGATCAGTGGTTGAGGCGGCGCCAGCAGATGATGGCGGAGGCCAGGATCATGAAGGCTTCATGGATGTCGTCGCGGATCTCCCAGCGGATGCGTAACCGACGAAACCAGTGCAGCAGGGCGAGCGTCTGCTCCACCACCCACCGATGCACACCCAGGCCAGAGCCGTGCGGAGTTCCTCGGCGGGCAATGATCGGCTCGATTCTCTTCTCCCGCAGCTGACGACGATAGCGGTCGTGATCGTAGGCGCGGTCGGCATACAGCGCCTTGGGACGTCGGCGGGACTTGCCGACCTTGCCGCGGACCGGCGGGATCGCCTCGATGAGAGGCATGAGCTGCAGAATGTCGTTGCGGTTGCCGCCGCCGAGGCTGACCGCCAGCGGGATGCCGTTCCCGTCGGTGATCACATGGTGTTTCGAGCCGGTCCTGCCTCGATCGACCGGGCTCGGGCCGGTTTTGGGCCGCCCTTGAGTGCTCGTACATGGGAGCTGTCGACCACCGCCTTGGACCAATCCAGCCGGTCAGCGGCATGCAACTCGACCCGCAGCAACTCATGGAGCTGGCTCCAGACGCCGGCCTGGTGCCAATCGCGCAGTCGTCTCCAGCAGGTCATCCCCGAGCCGAACCCCAGCTCCTGGGGCAAGAACTCCCACGGGATCGCGGTGTAGAGCACGAACAAGATCCCGCATAGTGCTTTGCGGTCGTCGATCCGTTTGCGCCCGGGGTTGCGGTAGCGGCGTTCGATCGTCGGAAGCAACGGCTCGATGCGTTGCCAGAGCCCATCGGGCACGATCCACGGTGGCTGCTCGCCCTTCCTCACATCCAGTTCAACGACCGATCATGTTCGCGGACTCGGCCAGCCTCATTCTGTTAGGAGTTCTAAACGCTTCGCCAGAGGACCGTCAGAGGGCGAAAGCCCCGATCATTGGGTGTCCGACGGGCGGATCAACGAGCGCGAGACCCAGCTTTATCGCAGGTCAGGAGCGGGTTCGTTGGATTTTCGGCCAAGACTACGGTGACCCCACCATCGAAGACGGCTCCCGTGGCGCACGGTTCGTGCTGCGCCTGCCCAGCCTGGCCACACCCTCCACGGATCACGCTGGCATGCCGACGGAGGAGTGATCTCGGGAATCGCCTGCATCGCGGTCTCGTTGTCGGATCTACTGGCGAGCGACAACGTGGGGCCACGTTGCCGTCTGCCCAGCTGAACTGATGGCCGGTGCCACCGCCCTGCGGAAGCACCGGCCGGTCAGGGAGGAGCGTCAGGTGGCGAGGGTGGCCGCCGGTTCCAGATCGTAGGTGCGGGCGTAGCCGTTCTCGGTACCCACAAGCAGGTCCACGACGTCGAAGTAGCGGTCCCAGAAGGGGGTTTCGCGCAACGCGTCGATGAGCAGCCGGTAGGCGTCGTGGTCATCTGCCTCCCAGACCCAGATGTCGGTGACCCGTGCCGAGTAGAACTCGGTGTCGTAGAAGCGGGAGCGGACACCGCGGGTGCGGGCCTCGATAACCGGGACGACTTGGGTGGTGAAGGCCTTGACGCGTTCGGCCACGGTCATCGCCAGCCACTCGGGCGTGGTCTTGACCAGAATGAACGCGGTGACCGGCGGCTTGGTTCGGTCAGCGGGCATCGACTGCCTCCGGTGTGGCGAGAACGGCGGGCTTGAGAGTCTGCGCGCACCACTGTGCGAATCCGGTGGCCGGGCCCGCCTGCGGCGAGCGGTCGACGCCTGAGTCCAGGCCCTGGTCCTTGGCGCGTTTCATGTCGACCATGCCCTCGACGAACGCCTCGTTGAGGCCGTAGCCGAGCAGGGTGGACCGCAGCTCGTCGAGCGGCTGGCGCCGGTAGCGGACCGGACGCCCCAGCTCTTCGGTCATGATGCGGGCCAGGTCGTTGGGTGACAGGTTCTGCGGGCCGAGCACCGGGACACTGCCGACGCCGGTCCAGGAGCGGTCCAGCAGCAGCCCGGCCGCCGTCGCGGCGATGTCGGCGACGGCCACCAGCGGGGCCGGGCGGTCTGCGGCGACGGTGTCGGTGAAGACGCCGTTCTCGCGGATCGAGTCAGCCTCCTCCAGCAGGTTCTCGAAGAAGGACGGGTTGGCCAGGGCGCGGTAGGCGACGCCGGAGTCGGCGATCAGGTCGTCCATGGCCAGGGAGGCGGTGACCAGCCCGGCCTGGGCGGCCTGCGGGGTGCCGCGGCCGAGTGCCGAGACGCCGACGACATGGCCAACACCGTGGGCGGCGAACGCCCGCGCGGCCGGGCGGGTGAAGCCGCTGTACGCCTCGTCGGGCGTGGCCGAGGCGGCTGGCGGCACCAGCCAGAAAACGGCGTCGGCCCCGGTGAAGGCGCGCTCGACGGTCGCGGCGTCGCCGTGCGAGCCGGTGACCACCTCGACCTGTCCGCGTACGGACTCGGGAAGCCGGGCAGGATCGCGGACCACGACGCGCAACGCCTCTCCGCGTGCGGGCGCGGCCTCGACCAGCAGCGACAGCAGCCGTCGACCGATGTTCCCGGTGGGGGCGGTAATGACGATCATGAAAACCTCGCGGTCTGTGTCGGATCGGTACGGTCCCTTGATCGTGCAGACCCGGGCCGCATTGCCACAATGGGAACTTCAGCATCCAATCATTGTCCGAAACGGAATTATGCCGGTGAGCAGCCCAGCCCCGAACCTCGACGCCAACCTCGCCGTCGCCCTCGACGCCCTACTGACCGAGCAGAGCGTCACCCGTGCCGCCGCGCGGATGCGCACCTCCCCGGCGGCGATGAGCCGCACCCTGGCCCGGCTGCGCCGGGTGCTCCAGGACCCGCTGCTGGTACGGGCAGGACAGGCGATGGTGCCCACACCCCGCGCCGAGGCGCTGCGGGGCGAGGCCGCCGCGGTGGTGCGCCGGTTGGAGGCACTGCTCACTCCGAGCGGCGGGGTCGACCCCGCCGCGCTGCGGCGCACCTTCACCGTCCAGGTCTCGGACCTGGTCGGTGCGGCACTGGCCCCGGGCCTGCTCGGGCTTGCCCGGCGCCGGGCGCCGGGCGTCTCGCTGCGGGTGCTGGCCGAGGAGTGGGAGGCGGGCCCCGCGCTGCGCGAGGGCCGGATCGATCTGGAGATCGGGGCCATCGACCACGTCGCCCCGGAGACCCGGGTCGAAGAGCTGGTCACGCTGAGGATGGCGGTCGGTGTCAGGGCCGGGCACCCGCTCGCCGAAGGAACCCTGACGCCCACCAGGTTGGCCTCGGCCGAGCACGTGGCGGTCAGCCGCCGTGGACGCTTCACCGGCCCGCTGGACGAGGCCTTGGCCGAGCAAGGACTCAGCCGGCGGGTCAGCGCCGTCCTGCCCGGACATCTGGCGGCGATGGTGCTGGCGGCAGTCGGCGACGTGGTCTGCCTGGTGCCGGCCGCGCTGCCGGGCGAGCCCCCTTCGCCACTCAGCGACGCGGCGCACGCGCTGGGACTACGCCTGCTGGAAATCCCGCTGCCGTTGCCACCACTGACGATCGGCATGGCCTGGCACCCGCGCCACACCGCCGACGGTGCCCACCAGTGGCTGCGCGGCGCCGTGCGCCGGGTACTCCGTCCGGCCTCCCAGGATAAATAACCCACGCCGCGGGTCCGCGCATACCCCGGTGCCCGGACACAGGCTCGACCTCGATCATGGATGCGGCCGGGGGTGCGCGGGCCATCGTGTGCCGCGATTCCTGCACGGTCAGTCGACCGGAGCCTGAAGGCTCAGGCATGCGAGCACGTTCTCGCATACCGCGTGGCGGGGCAGGGAGGGCGCGAGTGACCCACCCGGACCCTGTACTGCTCCGGGCAGACCGCGATGAGCGACGAGGGCAAGTCTCAGCACGCCGACGACATGGCGGCGCAGTTGGCGCTGAGCCTCGACAACCTTCAGGCCGTGCTCGCCGAGGCCGGCATGTCCCTCGCGAACCTCGTCCGGCTCAACGTCTACACCACCGACGTCGATCGGCTCTTCGAGCACTACGGCGTGCTGGCGTCACGGCTGGGCGTCATCGGGGTGGCACCGACCACCACGATGCTCGGGGTGACGCGGCTGGCGCTCCCCGGCCTGATGGTCGAGCTTGAGGGGACCGCCGTCGCGTGACGCGTCCTCACCACCTCCGGCGGGACCGCCGGAGGGGGCACGAGTGGTGTCGGTCGCCGCGGAGGCGTCGCCCGTAGCGCGGAGCCGGTGGCAGGAAGGCGATGCGGCCCGTGCCCTCGCCGGTGGTCGGGGCGGCGAAGGCACGGACCTTTATGACGACATATCCGCCTACCTTTAAACCCAAGGAATATCCTAGGCATGTTAGGTTAAGCCTATGGACCATAAGGCGCTGGAGGTGGACGCATGGCGCGGGCCGGGTTGACGGCGGACCGGGTGACGCTCGCGGGCGCCGAGCTGGCGGACGAGGTCGGGCTCGACCACGTGACCATGTCGGCGGTGGCACGGCGGCTCGGGGTGAAGGACGCGAGCCTGTATGTGCACGTGCGCGGCCTGGAAGACCTGCGCGGGCGGATCGCGCTGCTGGCGGCGGACGAGAAGACCATCGGTATCGCCGAGGCCACCGCCGGGCGGGCCGGCAGGGACGCGCTGGTGGCGTTCGCGAACGCCTGGCGGGCATACGCCCATGACCACCCGGGCCGATACGCGGCGACGCAGATCCCGATACAGATCGATCCCGAGCTCGCGGTCCGAGCGCCCGGACCGCGTCGCGCGGTCGAACTGACCTACAGCATGCTGCGCGCCTACGCGCTGGACGAGCCCGACCTGACCGACGCGGTCCGGCTGGTGCGCAGCACGCTCCACGGCTTCGTCAGCCTGGAGGCCGCCGGCGGGTTCGCGCACGCACGCCCGGCGGAGAGCTCCTGGGCCCGCTGCCTGGACGCCCTGCACACGCTCCTGGAGCGCTGGCCCTCACCCGGCGAAGGAGACCCCAGTTGACCACCCCGACCATCGGACGGCTGCGCGTGGACGGTGCCACCTTGCACTACGAGGTACGCGGAAGCGGCCCGCTCCTGCTGCTGATCCCCGGCGGCGCCGGCGACGCGGCCTCCTACGACGGCATCGCCGACGAGCTGGCCGGCGATCACACGGTCGTCTCCTACGACCCACGCGGCCTGTCCCGCAGCCCGCTGGACGACCCACAGGCCGTTCAGCAGGTCGCCCGGCATGCCGACGACGCGTTCCGGCTGCTGGATCTGCTGTCTCCGGACGCACCCGTCCGGGTGGTCGGCTGCAGCTCGGGGGCGATCGTCGCGCTGCACCTGCTCTGCGCCCACTACGAGCGGATCGAACGCGTGGTCGCGCACGAGCCGCCGGTGGTGGAGGTATTGCCGGACGCCGCCGAGCACCGCGCACTGCTCGCTCGCGTCCAGGAGACCTTCCGCCGAGACGGGTTGATGCCCGCGGTGGCCGAGTTCGCGGCGGGCCTGCGGCGGCCGGACGACGAGGGGCCCCTCGCCACCGAGAAGGCCGCTGAGAAGGCCGTCGAGCTGCCACCGCGGGCCGCCGCGCGAGCCGAGCGGACGATGGCGAACATGCCCTACTTCCTCGGACGCGTCGTGCCGAGTTTCATGGCCTACACCCCGGATGTGGATCGCCTGGCGGCCCTGTCGGACCGGCTCGTGCTCGCGGGCGGAGCAGACTCACGTGGCGAACTGCCCTACCGTCCCGCCGCCTTCCTGGCCGAGCGGTTCGGCACGGAGCTCGTCCACTTCCCCGGCGGGCACACGGGACTCAGCACGCACCCCACCGAGTTCGCCGAACTGCTCCGCAAGGTGCTGAGCGCCTGAAGCCGATGACGTACGGGTCGGTGCCGCTCGTGGCCGGGCGGGACGAGAAGGGCGGCGTCCGGCCACGGAGACGGTGTGGTCGAGGGGTTTCAGTAGAGGGCGCGGATGCTTCCGCCGTCCACGCCCCAGACGGCGCCGGTGACGAAGGCGGCCAGCGGGCTGGCCAGGAAGAGGACGACGTTGGCGACCTCTTCGGGAGTGCCGAGGCGGGCCAGCGGCAGTTGACGGAGTTGCATCTCGTGTTCGACCGCGGCCATGGGCTCCTTGCCGTGCAGGATGGCGAGGTTGTCGGCGAAGCCGCCGGGCTTGGTCCAGAAGGGGGTCCAGATGGGGCCGGGGGCGACGGCATTGATCCGGATGTGAGGGCCTTCCGCGCGAGACAGGCCCTTGGTGACGGCGAGGACGGCGGCCTTGGAGGCTGCGTAGTCGATGGGCTGGGTCTCCGGCTGGCGGGCCAGGTCGGAGGCGTTGTTGACGATGGCCGGTGAGTTCTGGGAGGCCCGCAGGTGGGGCAGGGCGGCGCGGCTGATCCGGACGTAGCTCATGAAGTTGAGGTTCATGGTCTGCAGCCACTCGTCGTCGGTGAGCTGCTCGAAGGTGCGGACGTTGCCGGTGCCGACGTTGTTGACGAGGATGTCCAGGCCGCCCAGGTGGTCGAGCGCGCCGGTGACGGCGTTCTCACAGCCGTCCAGGGTGGACAGGTCGGCGCGGACCGAGCGCAGCGTGCCGGTCAGGTCCTTGGTGTCGGTCTCCAGTTGGTCGAGCAGGGCGGCGTCGTGGTCGGCCGCGACCACGTCGGCGCCTTCGGCGAGCATCGCGCGGACGGTCGCCGCGCCGATGCCGGACGCGCCACCGGTGATCAGGACTTTACGTCCCGCGAGGTGAGTTTGCATGAGTACTCCGTTTCGTATGGTTCAGATGTCGGCGGCGATGTACTTGGTCTCCAGGAACTCGTGGATCCCGTCGAACCCACCCTCCCTGCCGAGCCCGCTCTGCTTGACGCCGCCGAACGGCGCCGCGGGGTCGGAGAGCACGCCCCGGTTGAGGGCGACCATGCCGGCGTCGAGCTGTTCCGCGACCCGGAGCCCTCGGCGCAGGTCGCCGGTGTAGACGTAGCTGATCAGCCCGTACGGTGTGGCGTTGGCCCTGGTCACCGCCTCTTCGTCGGAGTCGAACACGACGATGGGGGCGACCGGTCCGAAGATCTCCACATCGAGGATGGCGGCGTCCGGCTCGATGCCGGCCAGCACGGTGGGCGGGTAGAACGCCCCGGGCCCGTCCAGGACGGCCCCGCCGGTGACCGGGCGTGCGCCGGCACCGACCGCCTGGTCGACCAGTTCGGCGACCTTGCCGCGTTCGGTCGTGGAGACCAGGGAGCCGATGTGGTTGGCGGGGTCGAGCCCGGAGCCCACCTTCAGTCCGGCCATCGCGTGGGCGAACGCGGCGGTGAACTCCTCGGCGACGGCGCGGTGGACGTAGAAGCGGTTGGCCGCGGTGCACGCCGCTCCGCCGTTGCGGAGCTTGGCGATCATCGCGCCCTCCACCGCCGCCTGGACGTCGGCGTCGGCCAGCACCAGGAACGGCGCGTTGCCGCCCAGTTCCATCGAGGTGCGCACCACCTGGTCCGCGGCCTCGTGCAGGAGGACCCGGCCGACCTCGGTGGATCCGGTGAAGGAGAGGTTGACGACCCGGGGGTCGTGCAGCATCTCCCTGACCCGTTGCGCGGTGGGCGCGGCGACCACCACGTTGACCACACCGTCGGGGACCCCCGCGCGGGCCAGTACGTCGGCCACGGCCAGCGCGGTGAGCGGGGTCTCGGTGGCGGGCTTGAGCACCACCGAGCAGCCCGCCGCCAGTGCCGGGCCGATCTTGCGGGTCGCCATCGCGGCAGGGAAGTTCCACGGCGTGATGAGCAGCGACACCCCGATCGGCTGGTGGGTGACGATGATGCGCTTGTCGCCGCCGGGGGCCAGCCGGTAGTCGCCGGTGACCCGGACGGCCTCCTCGGCGAACCAGCGGAAGAACTCGGCGGCGTAGACGACCTCGGCCTTGGCGTCGGCCAGCACCTTGCCGTTCTCCCTGACGATGAGCCGGGCGATGTCGTCGGCCTCCGCCGTCATCAGCTCGTACGCGCGGCGCAGGATCTCGGCGCGCTCTCTGGGGGCACGGGCGGCCCACGGTGCGAGGGCGGCGGCGGCCGCGTCGACCGCCTGGGCGCATTCGCGCTCGCCCGCCACGGCGACCTCGGTGATCGGCTCGCCCAGCGCGGGATCCAGGACCGGCAGCGTGTCGGTCCCAGGGACCCATTCGCCGCCGATGAACAGTTCGGATTTGATTTTCACGAGTTCTCCACGGGAGTGGGGCGGGGTTTGGCTCGCTCGTACCGGACCGGCCAGGGCAGGTCGGCGCCGACCTGCCCGGCGGCGGCCAGCGGCCAGCGCGGGTTGCGAAGCGCGGCCCGGCCGATGAGCACGGCGTCGGCCTGGCCGGAGGCGAGCACTTCCTCGGCCTGCCGGGGGTCGGCGATCCGGCCGACGGCGGCGGTGCGCACGCCCGCGCCCGAGCGGATCGTCTCGGACAGGTCGGTCTGGTAGGTGCCGTCGGCCGGGATGGCGGCGTCGGGGAGCAGCCCGCCGGAGGAGCAGTCCACCAGGTCCACGCCGAGCGCGGCGAGTCGCCTGGCCAGCTCGACCGAGGACGGTGGATCCCAGCCGCCGGGCGCCCAGTCGGTGACCGAGATGCGCACCAGCAGCGGGCGGTCGTCCGGCCACGCCTCGCGGACGGCGGCGACGACCTCCAGGGGGTAGCGCATCCGGTTCTCCAGCGAGCCGCCGTAGCGGTCGGTGCGCCGGTTGGTCAGCGGGGAGAGGAACTCGTGCAGCAGGTAGCCGTGCGCGGCGTGGAGTTCGACCACGTCGAAACCGGCGCGCAAGGCGCGTTCCGCTCCGGCGGCGAAGGCGTCCCTCACCGCCGCCAGGTCCTTCTCCGTCATCTCCCGGGGGGCGGGCAGGTCCCCGTACGGGACCGGCGAGGGTCCGACGGTCGGCCAGCCGCCGTCGGCGTAGGGCACCCGGCGCTCGCCGGTCCATGGCGCGGAGGTGGACGCCTTGCGTCCGGCGTGCGCGAGCTGGAGGCCGATGAGCGTGCCCTGCTGGTGGACGAACCGGACGATCCGCGCCCACGCCTCGGTCTGCTCGTCGTTGTAGATGCCCGCGCAGTACGGGCTGATCCGGCCCTCGGGGGTGACCCCGGTGGACTCGGCCACGATCAGCCCGGCCCCGCCGGTGGCCAGGCCGCCCAGGTGGACCAGGTGCCAGTCGGACACCAGGCCGTCCTCGGCGGCGTACTGGCACATCGGGGAGATCCAGACGCGGTTGGGGAAGGTCAGGCCGCGCAGGGTGAGCGGTGTGAAGAGCGGGCTCACCGGCGCCCACCTCCGTCCGGGCTGAGCATGACCTTGGCGTGGCCGCCCGCGTCGCCGGCGGCCGCGACGGCGGCGGCGCAGTCCTCGAAGGCGAACACGTCGGAGACCATGGGTGACAGGTCCAGGCCGGTACGGTCGAGCAGCCGGAGCGTGGGTTCCCAGATCTGCGGCGGCGCGCCGGTGGAGGACGACAACCGCAGGTTGCGGTTCTGGATCTGGTGCAGCGACACCTGCTCGGAGCGCCGGTGCGCCAGGCCCATGAACAGCACCCTGGCGTCCTGGGCGGTGACGTCCAAGGCGGCGGCCTGCGCGGCGGGGGCGCCCGACCCCTCCACGACCAGGTCGGCGCCGCGCGGGCCGAGCACGTCCAGGACGGCGGCGGCCACGTCCACACCGGGGGCGGCCTCGACGCGGTGGTCGGCCCCCAGCCGCGCGGCCAGGTCCAGCCGGTACGGGCTGCGGTCCACGGCCACCACCCGCGCGCCGAGAGTGCGGGCCAGGCCGACCATGGACAGGCCGATGGCACCGCACCCGAAGACGGCCACGGTGTGGCCGGCGTCGGCCCCGCCCGCCGTGCGCAGCGCCTGCAGGCAGCAGGCGAGCGGCTCGACCAGGGCGGCGCGCAGCGAGGAGACGGCGGGCGGGACGGCGAAGCACATCGCCTCGGGGACCAGGAAGGTGTCGGCCATCGCGCCGTCGGTGGACACCCCGAACCAGATGTTGCCGCCGAGCGCGCCGTGCCCGATCACCCGGTCCCCCGGGCGGAACCGCGAGGTGGCGGGGCCGGCCTCGACGACCACGCCGGACCATTCGTGGCCGAGCACGTGCGGGAAGCGGACCTCGAAGCCGGGGTCCATCCCGCCGGAGAGCTGCTCCAGGTCGGAGCCGCAGATGCCGACGTACTCGGGGCGGACCCGCAGGGCGGCGTCCTCCATGGGCGGGACGGGCAGCAGGTCGCAGCTGACCGTCAGGCCGCCGTCCGACCGGTGGACCACCACGGCCCTGCGCGAGGTTTCTGAGATCGTCATGGCTCAGTGCACGATCAGGCCGCCGTCGACGACGAGTTGCGCCCCGGTGATGAAGGACGCCTCGTCGGAGGCGAGGAACAGGACGGCGGCGGCGACCTCGTCGGCCCGGCCTGCCCGGCCGAGCGGCGTCTGCCGTACCAGGTCGGCGGAGATCTCCGGATCCTGGGCGTCGGTCATCGGCGTGGTGATGAGCCCGGGGTGGACCGAGTTCACCCGGATGCCGTCGGCGGCGTAGGACATGGCGGCGTTCTTGGTCATCACCGTGACGGCCCCCTTGGCCGCCTGGTACGCGGCGACCCCCGCCGAGCCGATCAGCCCCCACGCCGAGGACATGTTGACGATCGCCCCGCCCCCGGCCTGCCGCATCGCCGGGATCACCGAACGCATGCCGTAGAAGACGCCGGTCTGGTTGACGGCCACGATGCGGTGCCAGTCGTCCAGGTCGATCTCGGTCAGCGAGTCGTAGGAGCCGACGAATCCGGCGCAGTTGAACAGGACGTCGACGCGTCCGTGCCGGTCGGTGATCTCGGCGACGAGGGCGGCCCAGGAGTCCAGGTCGGCGACGTCCAGCCTGCGGTGGTGGGTGCGGCCCTCGTCCCTGGGCCGCGCGGCGATGTCGGCGGCGTAGACGACGGCGCCCTCGGCGGCGAACCGCTCGGCGGTGGCCGCGCCGATACCGCTGGCGGCGCCGGTGACGATGGAGATCTTGTCGGTGAGTGGCATGGCTCAGGCTCCTTCAGCCGGCTCGAACTGCCGGGCCGCCGTCGTGTACGCCTCCGGCAGCGCCGACTCCAGCGGACGCACCCGGTAGGTCTCGGAGAGGATCTCCACACCCCACGGCCCGCTCCAGCCGAGGTCGCGCAGCAGGCCGATGAACTCGGTGACCCGGAAGTCGCCCTGGCCGCAGAGCCTCCGCCGCAGCACGGTGTCGGTGTAGCCGTCGCCGATCTGCTCGGCGGCCCCGTCGTCCAGCTCGACGCCCTTGATCAGGTCGATCGGCAGACGGGCCAGCTCCTCGAATGTGGCGGCCCCGCGCTCGACGTGCCACAGGTCGAGCATGAGACCTCCGGCCGGGTGCCCGGCGGTGGTCACCAGCTCGACCGCCCTGGCCAGGGTGTCGATGTTGGAGAACGGCATGAACTCCAGCGCCACGGCGGTCCCGGCCTGGGCGAACGCCTCACTCACCCGATGGAACCCGGCGGCGGAACGTTCCAGGTCGTACGGGCCGCCGGTGATGTCCGGGCCGATCTTGACGTGGTGCGGGCCGAGCGCCTCGCTCGCCTTCACCAGCAGGTCCAGGACGCGGTCGGACTCGGCCCTCTCCTCCTCGTCCAGCCACCAGTCGGTCAGGAACTCCAGCTCCAGGTGGCGGATGCCGTTGTCGTCGAGGATCCGCCGCAGCGTCGGCAGGTCGGAGGTGCGGAGGAACTCCTCCAGGTCGACGTGCATCAGCCCGAAGCCGGCGAAACCCGCGCGGGCCGCCTGCTCGATCCGTACCGGCAGAGGGATGGGGCTGGCGTCTCGGCCGGGCAGCGGGACGGCGTCTCCCGCGGTGGTCCAGCAGGTGGCCAGCAGGTCGGGGTGGGGCATGGGGTTTGACTCCTAACCGGTCCTTCAGTACGGGTTGGCGACGAAGAGGTCCTGCGCGGGGAAGAGGGTGATGACCTTCGCGCCCTCGCGGGTCACCACGACTTCCTCCTCGATGCGGGCGGCGGACCTGCCGTCGCTCGCCGGGCAGTAGGTCTCCAGCGCGAAGACCATGCCCTCCTCGATCTGGACCGGGTGCTCGATCGAGTTGAGGCGTGAGATGATCGGCCGCTCGTGCAGGCCGAGCCCGAGGCCGTGCCCGAACTGGAGGCCGAAGGCGTCCATCTCGGAGGCGAAGCCGAAGTCCTGCGCCCTCGGCCAGGCGCGGGCGATCTCGTCGGTCCAGGTGCCGGGTTTGACCAGCTCGATCGCGGCGTCGATCCACTCCCTGGCCTTGGTGTAGGCGTCCCGCTGGGCCGGGGTCGAGGAGCCGACGTTGAGCGTGCGGTAGTAGCAGGTCCGGTAGCCGTTGTAGGACTGGATGATGTCGAAGAAGCAGGTGTCGCCCGGCCGGATGATGCGGTCGGTGAAGTTGTGCGGGTGCGGGTTGCAGCGCTCGCCGGAGACCGCGTTGATCGCCTCGACGTCGTCGGAGCCCATCTCGTACAGGTAGGCGTTGGCCATCGCCACCAGGTCGTTCTCCCGGATGCCCGGCTTGAGCGCTTCGGCGATGCGCTGGTAGGCGCCGTCCACCATGGCCGCGGACTGGTTCAGCAGCAGGATCTCGTCGATGTTCTTGATCTGCCTGGCCTCCAGCATCACCTGCTGGCAGTCGGCCATGGTCAGGCCGGCCTGCTGCATGGCGAACAGCAGCGGCGGCTCGGCGATGTCCACGCCGACCGGCGCGTCCTGCTGACCCGCCTCCACCAGCAGGTCCTTGATCTCCTGAACGGCGCGGGTGAACAGGCCGACCTCGGGGGCGACCGCGCCGCGCAGGCCGACCATGCCGGCCCGGCAGTTGTCCGGCAGCAGCCACGGCGCGTACAGCTTGTGGTGCTTGGCGGCCGAGCCGAAGTCCCACAGGATGGGTTCGCGGCCCCGGATCAGCAGGGCGTACCTGGTCATCTTGTCCCGCGACCACTCGCCGATCACCGAACCGGTCAGGTAGCGGATGTTGTTGACGTCGAAGACGAGCATCGCGCCGAGGTCGGAGGCCTCCAGCGCGGCGCGGGCGCGGGCCAGCCGGTAGTCGCGGAGCCGGGTGAAGTCCACCCGGGTCTCGAAGTCCACGCCCATGTGGCCGGGCGCGCCGATGGCGTTCGGGTCCAAGGTCATGCGGTTACTCCTTTTCCGGCCGCTTTCTCCTGCACGGCCAGCAGCGACAGGAAGTCCTCCTCGCCGTGCCCCTGCGCGAGGGCGGCGACCAGCAGCGTGCGCACCATGGCGACGAGCGGCAACGGCACCTGCCCGGCGGTCGCCTCGGCCAGGCCGAGGTCGACGTCCTTGAGCAGCAGCCGGGAGGTGAAGGTGGGGGTGAGGTCCATCGTGCGGACGGCCTCGGTCTTGTAGCGGGTGAACGCCGAGCCGACCACGCTCTCGTTGAGGAACTCCATCAGCGTGCCCCGGTCGACGCCGAGTCGCTCGCAGAGCACGACGACCTCGGCCAGGCCCTGGGTGGTGATGGCGAGCAGCAGGTTGTGGCAGATCTTCAGCAGCCGGGACTCGTCGCCCGCGCCCGCGTAGGTGGCGGCCCGCCCGATCGCCTCCAGCACCCCCCGAGCCCGGTCGTAGGCCTCCGGAGAGCCCGAGCAGACGAACGACGCGGTGCCCGCCTCGAGGGCCGACGGGTTGCCGCTGACCGGCGCGGACAGGAACGGCACCCCCGCCTCGGCCGCCGCCTCCCGCACCCGGCGGGAGGATTCCACCGACACGGTGGAGGTGTCCACCAGCACCGACGGGCGGTGCTCGGCGGCCAGCAGCGCGAGCGCCACGTCCTCCAGGTCCGCGGAGGCGGCCAGGCTGGTGACGGTCACCTGGGCGGTCGCCGTCTCCCCCGGCTCCGCGGCGAGCCGCGCCCCCGCCTCGCGCAGCGGCTCGGCCTTGGCCGGTGTGCGGTTCCAGACGGTCACCGGGTGACCGGCGAGCAGCAGCCGGCGGACCATCGCCGATCCCATCCGTCCCGCGCCGATCCAGCCGACGGTGGTCTTCTCACTCATCCGGGTTCCTCCCCCTGGAGTTCCGACAGATCGATGACGAGCTTGGGCCGGGCCCGGCCGGCCTCCCGCATCCGGTCGAACGCCTCGCGCGCCCCGGCCACCGGGAACACCCGCTCGATGAGCGCGGTGGGGGAAACCGCGCCGTCGGCGATCAGGTGCAGTGCCCGGGGCATCAGGTCGACGCCGCCGAGCACACCGGACAGGCGCAGGCCCTTGGTGACGAAGGCCGCCAGGTCCACCCCGTCCACCGGACGGCCCGGGATGCCGACCTGGAGCACGCGCCCGGCGATGCCGGCGACCCTGGTCAGCACCGGGCCGATCGCGGCGGACCCGGTGGCCTCGATCACCACCTGGTAGGCGTCGCTCGGCGCGTCCTGCGGCGTCCAGGCCGCCCTGGCGCCGAGCTGAAGCGCCATCTTCAGCCCTTCGGGGTCGATGCCGATGACGTCCACCGGGCTGCGCATGGCGGCCGCCACCTGCACCGCGAGCAGGCCGAGGGTGCCGGTGCCGAGCACGGCGACGGGCTCGCCCGGCTGGGCGGCGGCCTCCTCGAAGGCGCTGAGCACGGTCACCAGTGGCTCGGCCAGCAGCGCGTGCGCGCTCTCCACCCCGGCGGGCACCACGTGCACGTTGGCGGCCGGAATCCGCAGGTAGCGGGCCGCCGCGCCGGGCACCGCCCCGCGCACACCCAGCTCGTACCGGTCCGGGCAGAGGTTGTAGTGGCCGCCGCGGCAGGTCAGGCACTGGCCACAGGACAGGAACGGCTCACCCACCACCCGCTCGCCGACCAGGTCGGCGGGGACCGAGGGCCCGACCGCGACGACCTCGCCGGCCCACTCGTGGCCGAACCTGATCGGGAAGTGGGTCAGCCCGCTCGACACGTACGCGCTGCTGCCGTCGAGCAGGTGCACGTCGGTCCCGCAGATCCCGAGGTAGGCCACCCGTACCAGGACCTCGCCCGCGGCCGGCTCCGGCACGGGCACCCGTTCCACGGAGAGGACCCCCGGGGCGGTGAAGACCAGGGCGGGCATGGTGCCGGCAGGCCACTGTCCGGCGCTCATGCCGGTGTCCTTCGGCCCGAGAAGCGCTGGGTGGAGACCCAGCCGACCAGCAGCGCGGCCAGGATGATCGCCCCGTACGCGGCGTTGATCCAGAACGACGGCACGTTGGAGAGCGTGAGGATGTTCTGGATGACGCCGAGCAGGATCACGCCCAGAGCGGCGCCGATCAGGTTGCCCCGGCCGCCGTTGAGGCTGATCCCGCCGATGACGGCGGCGGCGAACACGGTGAAGATGAGGCCGTTGCCCTGGTTGGCGGTCACCGAGGCGATCCTGCCGGTCAGCATCAGCCCGGCCAGGGCGGCCAGCAGGCTGCCCGCCACGATCACGCCGATGGTGAGCCGGGTGGTCTTGATCCCGGCGGCCCTCGCCGCCTCCAGGTTGCCGCCCATCGCGTAGATGCTCCGGCCGGTCGGGGTGAGCTTCATGAACACGTACGCGCCGGCGAAGGCGAGCACGAAGATCCACGCCTGCACGGGCAGGCCCAGGATGACGCCGTCGCCCAGGTAGGTCATGGCATCGGGCAGCATCGCGTAGGTCTGTCCTCCGGACAGGCCGATGGTCAGTCCCTGCAGCAGGATCAGCATGGCCAGGGTGACGATGAACGCGTTGAGCCTCAGCTTGGCGATCATCAGCCCGTTGGCCAGGCCGATCAGCAACACGGCCGGGATCATGATCAGCAGGCCCGCCCAGAACGGCAGCCCGAACCCGCTGTCGGCCACGCCGGAGACCAGCACGGCCAGCAGCATCGGCGCGAAACCCACGGTGGCCTCAAGGGACAGGTCGAAGTAGCCACCGATCAGGATGAGGCTTTCCGCGATCACCAGCACGCCGAGCACGGCCGAGGTGGTGATGATGTTGTCGATGATGTTGGTGGTGGTGAGGAAGGCGGGGCTCACCACGGCGCCCACGATCACCGCCAGGATGATGATGGGCAGCAGGGTGAGCACGACGGGGTCGACGGACCTGCGCGCCCGCCGGGTGGCCGGCGGCGAAGGTGACGACGGCGACGAGGGCGCGGCGGCCACCGACTCCGGCGCCGGTTTCTTCGGGGATAGTGCACTCACTGTGAATTTTCCTCTCCAGACGGCCGCCGGTCCGGCTCGGCGGTGCCGTCACCCTGCACGGCCGCGGCGATCATGCCTTCGGTGAAGGGGTGCCGCAGTTCCGTCGACACCTCCCCGTGGACCATGACGACGATGCGGTCGCAGATCTCCAGGTCCGCGTCGTCGGAGCTCACGATCAGCACGGCCCGTCCGTCCGCGCGGAGCTCCTCGATGGTGTCGTAGATCGACTTTTTGGCGGACACGTCCACCCCGGCGGTGGGGTTGACCAGGACCAGCACCTTGGGGTCGGCGGCCACCGAGCGGGCCAGCACGACCTTCTGCTGGTTGCCGCCGCTGAGTTCCTCGGTCGGCTGGGTGGCGCCGTAGGCCTTGATGTGCCACTCCCCGGCCAGCCGCGAGTAGAACTCGTCCCGCTTCCTGCCGTTGATCAGCCGGAACCTGTTGACGAATCGCGGCATGATGTTCAGGGTCGCGTTCTCGGCCACGCTCAGCCCGGGCACGTAGCCGCTGATGTGCCGGTCCTCCGGGGTGAAGCCGATGCCGGCCTGGATGCAGCCGCTGATGTCGCCGAGCGGCAGCGGCCTGCCGTCCAGGGTGACGGCGCCCGACTCGGCCGGGCGCTGGCCGGTGAGCACCTCGGCCAGTTGCATGTGCCCGGCGCCGTCCAGGCCGGTCAGGCCGACGCACTCGCCCGGCCGCAGGGCCAGATCCACGTCGCTCACCTTGGGTGCGGTGACGCCGGAGGCGACCAGGACGGGCGGCAGGGTCGGTTCGGCCCTGGCCGCGTGCGGGCCGTCGCCCGCACCGGCCGCCGCCTCGCCGACCATCGCGTCCACCAGGTCGGGCACGGTCATCCGGGAGAGCCGCTCGGTCAGCACCGTCCAGCCGTCGCGCAGCACGGTGACCGAGTCGCACACCTCGAAGACCTCGTGCAGGTGGTGGGAGACGTAGATGATCGTCACGCCCCGGGCGCGGGCCTTCTCGATGTGGTGGAACAGGCGCTGCGAGGCGCCTCGGTCCAGACCGGCGGTGGGTTCGTCCAAGAGCAGCACCCGCGGACCCTGGGAGAGCACCCGGCAGATCTCGACGACCTTCCGTTCCAGCGGCTCCAGCTGTTCGACCGGGGTGTCGGCCAGGTGCGCGTACTCCCATTCGGCGAGCAGCTCGGTGGCCTGCCGCTGCACCTCGGACCAGCGGATGAACCCTGCCCGAGAGCGGGGGAACCTGGCCAGGGCGATGTTCTCCGCGGCGGTGGCGGCGGGGACCAGCGTGCTGCGCTGGTAGACGCATCCGACGCCGGCGGTTCCCTTGGCGTCGCCGTCGGCGAGCACCCGGACCGAGCCGCTGTCGGGCTGGGTGAGGCCGGTGAGGATCGACATCAGGGTGGACTTGCCCGCCCCGTTCTTGCCGATCAGCGCCCGTGACTCGCCCCGGTTGACGGTGAGGGACACCGCCGACAGCGCCTTGGTCGGCCCGAACGCCTTGGACACCTGGTCCATCACGATGGCCTGCTCCGCGCCGGCCTGTTCTGAAGGGGCCTGTGGCATTGCTCCGCGCCCTCCTTCCTTGGGTTCTGGATCGTCTCCGGTGGCGGGCCCGCGGGCGCGCCACCGGAAATCACCGGGAGGGGGAGTCAGCCGTTGCCCCACAGGCTGGGGTCGTCCACGTTCTCCTTGGTCACCGTGGGCGAGGGAAGCAGGTCCTGGAGGGACTCCCCGACCTCGACGATGGTGCTGTCGTGGTCGGTGGGGCCCGGCTGGTAGGTCTTGCCCGCGATCGCATCCTGGATGTACTGGATGCCGTACTTGGCGTACAGGTCCAGCGGCTGTGACACGACGGCGTCGAGGGTACCTTCCCGCACCGCCTCCAGCGCCGCCTTGGAGCCGTCGATGCCGACGGTGACGATGTGGTCGGGGTCGCCGGCCTTGGTGAGCTTGCCCTGCTTGCGCAGCGCCTGCTGGACTCCGGCCAGGCAGACCGACTCGCTGCCCATGAACAGGCCGGTCAGCTTCTCGGTGCTGAGCACCGTCTGCGCCTGGGTGGCGCACTCGTCCGGCTTCCAGTTCATCGGCTTGGAGATGACCTTGACGTTGGGGAACTTCTCGGCCATGCAGGTGGTGAAGCCCTTGCTGCGGTCCTGGCCGTTCTGGGTGGCCAGGTCGCCCTGGAGGTCGAGGACGGTACCCTCGCCGTTGATCTGCTTGCCCATGTACTCGCAGGCGGCCGTGCCCATGAAGACGTTGTCCGCGCGGACCACCATGTAGATCTTGCCCGAGTCGGCGCCCAGGTCGACGGTGACCACGGGAACGTTCTTGTCGTTGGCCCGGCCGATGGCGGGGGCGACCGCCTTGCTGTCCACCGGGACCACGATGAGGCCCTTGACGCCCCGGCCGAGCAGGGTGGTGATGTCGGCGTTCTGCTTGGCCGCGTCGCCGTCGGCGTTGACCGCGGGCAGCAGGTTGACGCCGGCCGCGGTGGCCTGCTCGCCGAGCTGCTTGACCAGCTGGACCTGGAAGGCGTCGGTGAGGAAGGACTCGGAGAAGCCGATCTCGCCGCTGTCGGCGGCGGCCGGTTCGCCGGTGGCCGCGCCGTCGCCGGTGGCCGTGGTGTCGCCGGAGGAGCATGCGGTGAGGGTGAGGGCTGCCGCGGCGAACAGGGTCAGTACACGCCTGCCCGTTGTGATGTGGTATGACATGAGACCTGCTTTGCTTGGGTGGTGATGTCGTTCTTCGTGTACTGACCGTTCGTTGCGGGACGGCCATGTGGAGGGCGCGTCCGGGAGTTCTGGTCCCGGAGTCACCTTTCGCCGCAGCGTGCCGGGCGCGGGTGGAGCCGCGTCCGGTGTGGCTCAGCGGCCCGTGGAGTTGCGTTCGATGACCGGCAGGAGTGCGATCCGGGTCCTGCGGATGTGCCCTGCCAGCAGACGCTCCGCGTCCGTGGTGTCGGCGCGCCGGATCGCGTCGATGAGCAGTCGGTGTTCGGCGTTGATCACCCATTCCCGTTCGTGGCCCGCGCGTTCGACGTACGCGCGCCGGTATGGCTGGGTTATGTTCCACAGCCTTTCGATCATGTCCCGGAGCTCCTTGTAGGGGTTGCCCGAGTAGGACAGCAGGTGCAGTTCACGGTCGAGGTGGAGAAACCTGTCCAGGCTGGTGTTGGCCTCGATCTCGTCCTGGATCCGCTCCAGGCGCCGGATCGTCTCGGCCGGCAGGTGCGGGATGCTCTCGGTGAGCGCGAGCGGTTCCAGCCGTTCGCGGATCTTGTAGGTGACGTCGCACTCCGCCGCGTTCATCTCCGAGACCCAGGCGCCGCTGTTGGCCTTGAGGGTGACCAGGCCCTGGGAGTGCAGGATGCGCAGCGCCTCTCTCACCGGCAGGCGGCTGGCGCCGAAGTCCTTCGCGACCTCCTCCTGACGGATCCTGGCGCCCGGCTTGAGCGCCCCGGACAGGATCTGCTCGCGCAGGTGCTCGGCGATCTGGTGGCTCATCACGCTGGTGGCGGCGCCCGTTTTGTCGTCCGCGGATTCCAGGCCCGAGGTGAGGCCGGTCATCCGCCCACCGCCTGGCTCTGTTCCTCCCGCAGGTACCACGCCCGGCCGTGCGGGTAGGAGACCAGTTCGAACTGGGCACCCCAGGGGGCGAGGAAGTAGATCCAGCGCTGTCCGGCGTGCGGGCCGTCGCTGGCGGTGGGGCCGCCGAGCACGGTCACACCGCGGGAGCGCAGGTAGTCCGCCGCGGCGTCGATGTCCTCCACGTACAGGGCGAGGTGGTGACCGCCGACATCGCTGTTACGCGGCGGGGTCTGCGCCTGGTCGGGGGCCTCGTACTCGAAGACCTCGAAGACCGGCTGGTTGCCGCAGCGGAAGAACCGCAGCTTGTCCACCCGGGCCCGAGGATGCACGTTGAGATGGGTGGCCATCCAGTCCCCGTCGTCGGACTTGGCGCCGAGCGGGTAGAGGTACTCGCACCCGAGCACGTCCACCAGGAACTCGGTGGCCTGGTCGATGTCGGGAACGGTCAGACCGATGTGGTCCAGGCCGACGAGCCCCGGCAACCCGGGGGCACCCCCTTCAGCCATGTATCCCACCTCCGAATCCGTTGACGATCTGTTTCTTGGAAGTTTCCACTGCCGCACCTTCACCGAGTATGGATCCAATACGGCCTGGTGGATCGGTAGCTTGGTCGCCCAAAGTATGGAAAGTCAATGTTGAGAGCACATTCTTCCGTTACGAAGGCATAACGGTAGTGTGAGATCGGATCCAATCTGTGCGATGGTCGGTAACAACCGCGGATCGCGGAGGGGGTGCGGCCGACCGGTCCCGGTCGCCCGGCGGAGCGCCGGCGCCCCCGCGCCGGAACCTGCCCGGCCTCTGGCTTGTCCACCTGGAAGAGAACACACATGACCAAACACCAGGACCTCGCCGCGCCCACCCCCTGGCTGGAGTTGACCACCACGGAGGCGGACTGGGACGCGGCCGACCCCGACCTGCTGCGCGCGATGTTCGGGCAACTCGTGCTGATCCGCGCCTTCGAGGAGTACGTCCTCGAACTCGCCGGGTCCGGACTGGTCCACGGGCCCGCCCACTCCAGCGTCGGTCAGGAGGCCGGGGCGGTCGGGTCGATCCTCTCCCTCACCTCGGCCGACACCATCACCGGATCCCACCGGGGCCACCACCAGTTCCTGTCCAAGGCGCTGGGACATGTGCTGCCCGGCGGCTGGGACCCGCGCGGCGACCTGCCCGCCCCGGTCACCGACTTGCTCACCCGGACGCTGGCCGAGATCTGCGGGCTGGCCCGCGGTTTTTGCCGGGGCCGGGGTGGATCCATGCACCTGCAGTGGCCGGAAGCCGGAGCGATGGGCACCAACGCCATCGTCGGCGGCGGCGTTCCGCAGGCGGCCGGCTTCGCGTGGGCACACCGGCGGGCGGGCACCGACGCGGTCTCGGTCGCCTACTTCGGTGACGGCGCCGCCAACATCGGCTCGGTGCTGGAGAGCTTCAACCTCGCCGCCGCCTGGTCCCTGCCGATCTGCTTCTTCATCGAGAACAACCAGTACGCGGTCTCCACCCATGTCCGCGAGGTCACCGCGGAACCTCGGCTCTCGGTGCGCGGTCTCGGCTTCGCCATCCCCAGCTGGCGGGTGGACGGCATGGATCCACTCGCCGTCCACCTGGCGATGGGCGAGGCGCTGGCCCACATGCGGGCGGGCAACGGGCCGGTCATCATCGAGGCCGACCTGTACCGGTACTACCACCAGAACGGCCCCTTCCCTGGCAGCGCGTTCGGCTACCGTTCCAAGGAGGAGGAGCGGCAGTGGCGGCAGCGCGACCCCATCACGCTGATGACCGGCCACCTGCTCCGGCGCGGCGCGCTCACCGAGCAGGAGGCGGGCAGGGCCGTCGACCAGGCCGCCGCCATGATGCGGGTGATCGGCGACCGACTGCTCGAGCCTCTCCCCGGCGGCAAGCCCGGCCGGCGCCGTATCCGCCCGTCGGAGTGGCCCGAGCCCGGTTTTCGTGACGTCGGCGTACGCGGCGACCTGTCGGAGTTCGGCTCCGAGGTGCGCTACGAGGAGGCGGCCACATTCTCGGGCCGGCTCGACGAGCGCGAGTTCGTCGACGTGGTCGCCGAGGTGATGGCCCGCCGGATGGAGACCGACCCCTCCATCGTCGTCATGGGCGAGGACGTGCACCGCCTCAAGGGCGGCACCAACGGGGCCACCAAGGGACTGGCCGACGCCTTCCCCGACCGGGTTCTCGGCACCCCGATCAGCGAGAACGCGTTCGCCGGACTGGCCGGCGGACTGGCCATGGACGGCCGCTACCGCCCGGTCGTGGAGTTCATGTACGCCGACTTCCTCTGGGTGGCGGCCGACCAGCTGTTCAACCAGATCGGCAAGGCCAGGCACATGTTCGGCGGCGACCACCCGGTACCGCTGGTGCTGCGCAGCAAGGTGGGCACCGGCACCGGCTACGGCTCGCAGCACTCGATGGACCCGGCCGGAATCTTCGCCACCGCGCCGGGGTGGCGAATCGTCGCGCCCAGCACCCCCTTCGACTACGTGGGCCTGATGAACACCGCGCTCCGCTGCGACGACCCCGTGGTGGTCATCGAGCACGTCGACCTGTACACCAGCACCGGCACCGGGCCGATGGACGACCTCGACTACCACATCCCGGTCGGCCGCGCCGCGGTGCGCCGGGCGGGCCGGGACGTGACCGTGCTCTCCTACCTGTCGATGGTCGCCCACTGCCTGGAGGCGGCCGAGCAGGTCGATGAGATCGACCCCGAGATCATCGACCTGCGCTGGCTGGACCGGGCCAGCATCGACTGGGACACCATCGGCGCCAGCGTGATGAAGACCGGCACCGTGCTCATCGTCGAGCAGGGGGCGGTCGGCACCTCCTACGGGGGCTGGCTCGCCGACGAGATCCAGCGCCGCTACTTCGACTGGCTCGACCACCCGGTACAGCGGGTGACCGGCGGCGAGGCGTCGCCGAGCATCAGCAAGGTCCTCGAACGGGCGGCCATCGCCCGCACCGAGGAGGTCGCCGCCGCCTTCCGCCGCATGACCACCGACGGCACGCTCGCGCCCCGGCACTGAGCCCACCTTCCGATCTCCCGCACCACGAACCAGGGACCAGGACCAATGGCCACTCTTCTTCGCATGCCAGAACCGGCGGCCGGTGCCACCAGCGCCGTCGTGTCGGAATGGCCGATCGCCGAGAACTCCCCCTACTCCGTCAGCACCGCCATCGTCGTCATCGAGACGGCGAAGGCGTCCATCGAGATCGAGGCGGAGAGCGACGGCGTCCTGCTCAAGCGACTCGTCCCCGCCGGGACCGAGGTCGACGTCGGCACGCCCATCGCCCTGCTCGGCGCGCCCGGGGAACCGCCGGAGAACATCGAGGACCTCCTCGCCGGACTCGGCGTCACCAAACCCGCCGCAGAGCCCGCCACGGAATCCGCCGCAGAACCGGACGCCTCCCCGGCGCAGCCCACCGCCGTGAACGGGCACCCCGTACCGGAGGAACCGGGCACGCCGCAGCGGGTCTACGCCAGCCCGCTCGCCCGGCGGCTGGCCCGCCAGGGCGGTCTGGCGATCGACCGGATTCCCGGAACCGGACCGGCCGGCCGGATCCTGCGGCGAGACGTCGAGGAGGCACTGGCCCGCGCGAGCGAGCCCACCCCCACCCCCACCCCCGCGCCTGTCGCGGCTCCGGCGGCCGGGGACCACGAGGACATCCCGCACAGCAGGATCCGCCGCGCCATCGCCACCCGCCTGGTGGAGAGCAAGCAGACCACGCCGCACTTCTACGTCAGGGGAACCGCCCGCGCCGAAGGGTTGCTGGCCGTCCGGGCGCAGCTCAACCAGCCGGGATCACCCAAGATCTCGGTCAACGACCTGGTGGTCAAGGCGGTCGCCCGTGCCCACAGGCTCGTCCCCGAGATGAACGTGATCTGGACCCCGGAGGCCGTCCGCCGCTTCACCCAGGTGGACGTGGCGGTCGCCGTGGCCACCGACACCGGCCTGGTGACCCCGGTGCTCCGCGCGGTCGACACCATGCCGATCAGCGTGGTCGCGGAGACCACCCGCCGCCACGCCGACAGCGCCCGTACCGGCCGCCTGCGCCAGGGTGACCTGGAAGGCGGCACCGTCGCCGTCACCAACCTGGGCATGTACGGCACCGAGGAGTTCACCGCGATCATCAACCCGCCGCACTCCTCGATCCTGTCGGTCGGTGCCGTCCGCACCGAGCCCGTCGTGGAGAACGACGTGGTCGTCCCCGGCGCCACGATCCGTTTCGTGCTCTCGATCGACCATCGCCCGATCGACGGCACGGTCGCGGCCCGCTGGATGGGCGAATTCCTGTCCCTGATCGAGAATCCGGTCCGCATCCTCGCCTGAAGGGGCCGGGATGCGAGTGGCGATTTTCGCGCCGCCCCGTCCCGGCCCAGCCGCCACCTGCCGACGAGGATTCAGCGCCATGAACCCATGAGGTCACGCTTCACGGCGCCAGGCCGACCGGCTCGGTGCGGTCCTCTCGTGCGGACTCCAAGCCCCGGCGGTTTTCCGGGTCGGGCAGGTCGGGCGCCGGGCGCGGACCCCGGTCCTGGCGTCGGAGTTGCAGGACGACGACGCAGGACAGCACAAGCGCGCCGCCCGCGAGCTGCACCGGGGTCAGGGACTCGCCGAGGACGAGCGCGGCCAGTGCGGCGGTGACCACGGGCTCGAAGGTGGACAGGATGGCGGCGGCCGACGGGCCGATGCGCTTGAGCCCGGCGAAGAAGGTCAGCATCGCCACGACGGTGGAGACCACGGCGATGGCGGCGAGCCAGAACCATCCCGACGCCCCGAAGCCGAGGTCGACGCCGCCGGCGAGCAGGGCACGGGCGGTGAGGGTGCCGGCCGCGCCGGTCATCACCAGCGCGGACAGCACCACGGGCGCCAGCCGGTGCACAACGGTGTCGGCGACGAGGATGTAGACGGTGTACGTGACCGCGGAGGCGAAGGCGAGCAGTGCCCCGAGCGGGTGGAAGCTCATGCCGCCGGCGCCGAGCAGGACCAGCAGTGTTCCGCCCGAGGCGGCCGCCAGCGCGGCTGCGCGCGCAAGGGTGAGCCGGTCACGGCCGAGCAGCACCGCCGTCACGGTGACCATGACCGGGTAGGTGTAGAGGATCAGGGCCAGCAGCGAGGCGTCCATCAGCCGCAGCGCGGAGAAGAACAGGCTCGCCTGCGTGGCGTACCCGATGGCGCCCAGGCCGACGGCGATCACCAATACCCGGCCGCGCGTCATCGCCGGTCGGCCGGCCGCCCCCTGCCGGGGAGGACCGGAGGCGGCGCGGCGCAGTCCCGGCCGCACCAGCACGACGATCCCGAGCAGGACGGCGGCCAGGGTGAAGCGCACCAGCAGCAGCGCCTCGGGCGAGACGCCGGCGTCGTAGGCGAGTTTGCCGAAAATCGCCATCGCGCCGAAGCAGGCCGCGGACAGAAGACATAGTGCTGCACCCATGCGTACCAGGATCGAGGTCCCGACTCATTGGGTCCAGCGATGATTTCTGGAGGTGAATCGTTAGGATTCTCACATGATCGAGCTGGATCTTCGGCGGTTGCGCTTCCTGCGGGAGTTCGAGGAACGCGGCACCCTGGCCGCGGTCGCGGCGGCTCTGGGCTACAGCCCGTCCACGGTCTCCCAGCAGCTCGCCCTGCTGGAGAAGGAGGTCGGTGCCCGGCTGCTCGACAAAGCCGGTCGGGGTGTGCGGCTCACCGACGCCGGACAGCTGCTCGTTCAGCACGCACGGGTGCTGCTGTCGGCCGCCGAGGCGGCGGAAGCGGACCTGGCGGGCCTCGGCGGCGACATCCGGGGCACCGTCCGCGCCGGCGGTCTGCAGTCGGCCGCCCGCCGTCTCCTCATCCCGGCACTGGCCCGTATGAAGGCCGACCACCCGCGGGTCCGTGTGGAGATCTTCGAGCTGGAACTCGAACAGTCCCTGCCGGGCCTCCGCCTCGGCACGGTCGACCTCGTCATCGGCGACGAGTACGACAGCCACCCCCGCCCGCGCCCGGCCGGCCTGCGCTTCACGCCCCTGCTCGAAGAGCCGCTGAAAATCGTGCTCCCAGCCGCGCACCCACTCGCCAGGACCGGCGGACCCGTCCCGGTCGCCGGCCTGCGATCCGACATCTGGACCGCCTCCGCCGAAAGCACCGGCCACCACGCCATGGTCATCGGGACCTGCCGCACCCTTGGTGGCTACGAACCGGACCTGCGCCACCGCTCCAACGACGCCGACGTCCAACTCGAACTCGTCCGCGCCGCGGCCGCCGTCGCCCTGCTGCCGGCCCTCACCCTGCCCGGCGACGACCCCGCGCTCGCGATCAGGGACATCGCAGAAACCACCCTCGAACGCCGCCTGGTCGCCGCCACCCGAGACACGCCCCCCGCTCCCGCACTCAGCGCCCTCCTGACAGCCGTGACGGACCAGGTGCACAGGCTCGACCTGTGGCAGCCTTCCAGACCACCCGCCCGGCGTTCCTGACGATCGACCTTCAGCCCGCGACGCCTTTCTCCCCTGCTCCGGCCACCCACCGTTGACGCCCCGCGGCGCGGCCGCCGGCCAGCAGCAGTGCGGCGACGGCGGCAACGAGCCCGACGGCGATGACCGGCGCGAGCGCCGCGAAGCCGAAGGCGGCCGCGACCTCGCCGAACATCGGCGGGCCGAGCAGCGAGCCGAGACTGCCCGCCTGGGCGACCAGGCCGCTGCCGACGTCGGCGTGGTCGAGCCGCTCCAGGATCAGTGGCAGGGCGGCGAAGACGAGGGCGGCGAGGAACCCGTTGGCGAGCGAGAGCGTCCCGGCGCCCGCGAGCACGCCGGCGAGCGGGCCGCCGCCGTAGACGAGCCAGGCGGCGGGCACGGCGAGCAGGCCGAACAGCGCGAGGACGCCGACCCGGGTGCCGCGGCGCAGCAGCATGCCGACGAGCAGCCCGCCGACCGCGCTGAGCAGCGAGATCACCGAGGTGCTCGCGCCGGCGGCGGCGGCCGAGTTGTCGTGCTGCTCGATGAGGAGCGTGGGAAGCAGCACGATCACCGGGATGGTCACCAGCGCGGTCAGGCAGAACGAGAAGGCCAGCACGCCCGGCCATCGCAGCGCACGCAACCGGGGGACGGGCCCGGCGGCGGCTCGCGGACCCGCCCCGGTGCGGGGCAGCCGCAGTTGCAGGACCACCGCCATGAGAAGGGTGAGAGCGGCGAGCAGGCCGATCCAGCCGCGCCAGCCGAAGGCGTCGCCGGCCGCGCCGCCGACGAGCGTGCTGGCGAACAGGCCCACGGACACGAACGTGGCCCAGACCGACAGGGCGGCGCTGCGGTCGCGTTCGTCGGCGAGGCGCAGGACGAGCACCGGCCCGGCGATGGTGACCATCAGGTAGCCGAAGCCCTCGGTGACGCGGGCGACGAGCAGCCAGGCGAAGTCGCCGGCCAGGACGCTCGCCGCGCCCGCCACGGCGATCAGAGCAAGGCCGTACACCAGCGCCCCCCGCGCGCCGACGCGGCGCATCAGGTAGCCGCCGGGCAGGCCGAAGGCTGCGCCGACGCCGACGACCGCCGAGATGACCCAGCCCAGCTGGGACAACGACAGCGACAGCTGGCCGGTCACCGCCGGCCCGACGGGGGCGAACTTGCCCAGGCTCATCGCGGCGACGACGCCGCCGAGGTAGACGACGCCGATGGTCGCCCACGTCGAGCGCCGCCCGGGCTGCACGGGCGTGTCCGGGGCCGGCTCAGACTTCACACTCTCTCCTTCACACGACGTCGCGGCGGCTCAATGCTCGTCGTGCCCTCGTGTGCCGGTCAACTCGGCGCGGCCTGTACGGCGACGCGGCACGGGCCGGCGTCATGGCCGCGTCGCGTTCGTGGCGAGGATACCGATTCCGGTCTCGGTGACGTTGACGGCGCCGGCCGACAGCAGGACGTCGATCGTCTCGGGCACGTCCCGGCTCGGCAGCACGCCCTGCAGGACGACCATGTTCTCGTCGCCCAGCTCCGCCCCGGCCCGCCACGAGCGCCCCGGCATGGCCGAGGTGACCTGCGGCAGGCACTCGGCGGGGGCGCGGACGGTGAGCAGCACGTTCGCCGGGCCGACCCAGGCGCCGCGCAGCAGCCGGGCGACCTTCCCGATGACGGCGCGTCGCCTCTCGTCGGCGTAGGCGGCGGGGTTGGCGATGAGCTGGGCGCCGCAGGTGCGGATTGTCTCGATGACGCGCAGGTTGTTCTGCCGCAGGGAGTGTCCCGTCTCCACGACGTCGACCATCACGTCGGCCAACTCGGGGATCTTGGCCTCGGTGGCGCCGTAGGAGACGACCACCTCGGCGCGCCGTCCGGCGTCCTGGAAGAAGCGGCGGCCGATGTTGGGGTACTCGGTGGCGACGCGGACACCGTCGGCGAGGTCGGCCACGCTGGTCGCCGGGTGGTCGGCGGGCACGGCGAGGACGAGCCGCCATGGCCTCTCGGTGTTGCGGGAGTAGTCGAACGACTCGACCACCTCGACCTCGGCGCCGGTCTCCTCGACCCAGTCCGCGCCGGTGAGCCCCACGTCGAACGAGCCGTTCTGGACGACGAGCGGGATCTCGCGCGGCTTGTAGAAGGCGACCTGCGCGGTGCCCGCGTACTCGATGGTGCCCCGGTAGGAGCGCTCAAAGGGCCGTCGTACGTCGAGACCGGCGGCCGCGAAGAGTTCCAGCGCCCGCCGTTCCAGGGATCCCGTCGGCAGAGCGAGCGAGATCATGCTTCCTCCTCCGCGCGTCAGATGTGTAACAGCCGGTCGATACCGGTGATCGGCGGCGTCGCCAGGTCGGCGGGGCGCACCTCGATCTCACCGACGACGAGGTCGGTGGGCCAGGAGTCGACGATGCTGCCGACGCAGCGGGCGATCGAGCGGGTGCTCATCTTGTAGGGGTCGGTGTCGCCGTCGAGGTTGGCGATGGCGCCGGGCGAGACGAGACAGGCGCGTACGCCGTTGCGCCGCTCCTCCAGCAGCAGCGTCTCCACCAGCGCCTTCAGCCCGGCCTTGGTGGCGCTGTAGGCGGCCCCGCCCTCGAAGTAGCGGGTGCCCGCGTGGCTGCCCATCGCGACGAAGACGCCGCGGCGGGCTCGCAGTGCCGGCAGCGCGGCCTGAACGAGGTGGAAGCAGGCGCTGAGGTTGATCGCCACCAGGCGTTCCCAGTCGGCCTCGCGCAGGTCGGCGATCGGGTCCAGGACCCGGTCGACGGCGTTGGACACGCAGACGTCCAGCCGTCCGGTCGCGGCCAGGACGTCGGCGACGGCCCATCTGATCTCCGCGGGCCGCGACACGTCGCAGCGCCGTTCGCCGAGCCAGTCCGCGCCGGCGAGGGAGCGGTTCAGGGAGAAGACGCGAAACCCGCGCCCGCGCAACTCCTCGGCGATGGCCCGGCCGCTGCCCCGGTTGGTACCGGTGATCAGTGCCACCCGGCCGTCATCTGATGACATCGAGGATGCGACTCCACTGGTTGACGATCTCGTCGGCGTCGACGCCGTCACGGAACAGGTCCTTGTCCAGCGGGGACCCGTCCTCGTGCCGCAGGCGCATGCAGTCCTGTGAGATCTCGGAGATGACGGTGAGGCCGCCTTCGGCGGTGACGCCGAAGATGAGGCACATGTCCCAGAGGTCCACGGGGTGCAGCCAGGAGCGCAGTGTCTCGTTGACGGCCAGGGCGCGCTCGCGCATCTCATCGACGGGCAGTCCGAGGACGCGCAGGTAGTCCTCGCCGATCGGCTGGTCCTCGGGGTCGATTCGGTAGTCGAACTTCACGACCGGGCGCGGCAGTGGCGCACCGTCCTCGAACAGGCCGGGGTACTTGCGGGTGGTCGACCCGGTGGCCCGGTTCTTCACGATGACCTCGAAGGGCGGGGCCGGGCAGTAGTCGGCGAGGTAGGAGTCGGGGCCGACCCGCTCACGGAACGCGCACGCCACCCCCGCCGCCTCGATCCGGGCCGCAGCTTTTTCATAAAAAGCCAGCCGCAACGGCCCGGTACGCTCCACCATTTCGTCGCGCTGGTATGTGAAACTGCGCAGGCTGGGGACTATCTGCACCAGACATCGGCCCTCGGGCAGCCGCCACAGCCGTTTACTGCGCCCGACGATATCCGGCTGTACCGTTCCGGGTATTTCGGAGATCGGAATTCGCCGACTCGATCCGTGGTCCACATCGCCTCCATATCGGAGTTCGGCTCGACCCACCGCTTCGACCGTCGCACCCTTAACCAGGCGTTGTAAACCTAGAAGAAGGTTCACTTGACCCTGCTCGCAGGCCGCCGCTACGGTCTCGGAAATTAAGCTCTCGATCTTATTCACGGTTTCCGGAGAGGAGGAAGATCTTGTCGAAAAACGAGCGAATAGCTCACTCGAAGATCACTCGTAAGTTTCGGTCCGAAGGACGCCAACTCCTGTTCACGCAGGGGCAGGGCGGTGAGGTTTCGGACGCGAACGGGATGACGTACATCGACTTCGTCATGGGATACGGACCGGTGATAATCGGCCACTCGGACGAACTCTTCAATGAAATTCTGTGCGGCTATCTCGGTAACGGCGTGATGATGCCGGGCTACACGACCTTCCACGCGGAGTACTTGGAACGGCTGCTCGGCGAGCGGACCGGGGACCGCGGCGCGTTCTTCAAAACCGCCTCCGAGGCCGTCACCGCGACCCTGCGGCTGGCCGCGATGCGCAACGGCCGGCTGGGAGTGCTGCGCAGCGGTTACATCGGCTGGCATGACGCGCAGATCGCCAACTCCCTGAAGTGGCACGAGCCGCTGCACTCGCCGCTGCGCGGGAAACCGCGCTACACCGAGGCGATGCGCGGCATCGGCGAGAGCGAGCCCGCGGTGAACTGGGTGGACCTGCGGCTGGAGTCGCTGGCGGAGATCCTGGAGCGCTACCGGGACCGGCTGGGCTGTTTCGTCTTCGACGCCTACCTGGCCTCGTTCACCACCCCCGAGGTGCTGCGGCAGGCCGTCGCGATGTGCCGGGACGCCGGTCTGCTCACCGTCTTCGACGAGACCAAGACCGGTGGCCGTATCTCGCCGCTCGGCTACGACCACGACCACGCCATCGGCTCGGACCTCATCGTGATCGGCAAGGCGCTGGCCAACGGGGCGCCGCTGAGCCTGGTGGTGGGTGAGGCCGAGCTGCTGGCCGACGCCGAACGGGCCCGGCTCAGCGGTACGTTCTCCAAGGAGATGATCGCCGTGTACGCGGCGCTGGCGACCCGCGACATCTTGGACAAGCCCATCGGTGACGCGCCGGACGGCTGGGCCGAGATCGGCCGGATCGGCACACGGGTGGCGGCCGTCCTGACCGCGGCGGCCGAGGACGCCGGTGTGGCGGCCCTGGTCGGTGCCCGCCCCGTTCTCGGTGGCGGGATGTTCGAGCTGGTCTACCACGATGAGGCACTGCTGGGTGACAAGGTGCGGCGTGAGGCGCTGCTCGCCGCGCTCACCGGCGCCGGCATCCTGCTCCTCGAAGGGCACCCGTCGTTCGTCAGCCTGGCACACCGGCAGATCGACCCGGATGAGCTGCGCGGCCGGGCGCGCCGAGCCTTCGAGCGGTGGGGCACGAACGTGGAGGCCGGCCGTGACTGACCGCCCGCGCCTCGCCCTGGTCGGCTGCGGCCGGCAGATGAGCCAGAATCTCCTGCCGTTCCTCCAGCGCGTGCGCGGTCACCGGATCGTGGCCTGCGTCGACCCCGACCTGTCCTTGGCCAAGGAACTGCAGCAGGAGTCCGGGGCCGCGCTCTGCGCCGACTCGATCGAGGCGCTCGACCTGGACACCGTGGACGCGGCCGTCATCGCGGTGCCGCCCGAGCCGTCGTACCGGCTGACCCGCCGGCTGGTGGAGGGCGGCGTCGACTGCTTCGTGGAGAAGCCCGCCGGGCCCTCGACGCCCGCGTTGCAGGATCTGCACCACGTCGTGGACCGCAGCGGCCGCAACGTCCAGGTGGGCTTCAACTTCCGCTACGCCGAGACGCTGCGGCGGCTGCACGAACTGAGCCGCGACGCCCGGGCGACCTCGTGCTCGGTGACGATCGACTTCTACAGCCGCCATCCCTCGGCCCCGCAGTGGGGGGTGGACACCACGCTGGAGGCGTGGATCCGGCACAACGGGGTGCACGCCCTGGACCTGGCCCGCTGGTTCACCCCCTCCCCCGTCGTCCAGGTGAACGCGCACGTCATTCCGGGCGAGAACGACCGCTTCCAGGTGAACGTGTTCCTCCGGCACCGCGACGGGTCCCTGTCGACGTTGCGGATGGGCAACCACGTCAAGCGGTTCCTGGTGGGCGTCATGGTGCAGGGGATGGACGGCAGCCGCTACAGCGCGCCGTCCCTGGAGCGGGTGACCCTCGATCTGGCCGACGGCCTGCCGCTGGGCCAGGAGTTGTACGGCACGAAGAACCTCGATCACGGCTGGGACCGGAGCGGCTTCGGGCCGGAACTGGAGGCGTTCGTGGCATCCTGCGGGGACGACGTCCCCCGTGCGGGTGACACGCCGTCGATCGCCGACGCGCTCGCCGCCTCCGTGCTGGCCGACCAGGTGATGGAGGAGATCGACCGGGACGGTAAGAACGGCCTGGGACACCTGCCGGACGCGGTCCGCGCCTCGGTGTAGGTGAGCCGTTGACCAGGGAGGGGGCCATGGACCGGACGCGACCGGCGGGCCGGGCCGGGCGAGCACGGCAGGTCGCGTCGCCGGCCGTGCTCGGGTGGATCGCCACCCGGCTGCGCGTGCACCGGCCGTTGCTGGTGGTGTTCACCGTGGCGGCGGTGGCGGCGAACGTGTGCACGACGCTGGTGCCGGTCCAGATCGGCGCGGCGTTCGCCGAGGCGACCGGTGAGCGTGCCGACCCCGGCGTGCTGGCCGCCGCGGCGGTCGCCACCGCGCTGCTGGCGGCCGGCCGGTTCGCCGCCGACCTGCTCTCGCACGGCTCGATGGAGGTCCTCGCCCAGCGGGTCAAACGCGACGTGCGCGACGAGCTGTACCGCAGTCTGCTGGCCAAGCGCATGTCCTTTCACGACCAGCAGCGCATCGGCGACATCCTGGCCCGCGCCATCAACGACGCGCGGCTCGTCGACTACATGTTCAGCCCAGGGGTGTCCACCGCGTTCAACGCGCTGCTCGCCCTGGTGGTGCCGGTCGTGTTCATCGCCTCGCTGAATCCCCAGCTCCTGCTCGCCCCCGGCGCGCTGGTCGTGGTGTTCGCGGTCGCGCTGCGCCAGCACCTGCGGCGGCTGCAACCGCTGACGATGCGCATCCGGGAGACGTTCGCCGACCTGAACGAGCGCTTCTCCACCACGTTGACCGGCATCGCCACCGTGAAGGCGGCCACCCAGGAGGGGCACGAGCGGCTCGCGTTCCGGCGGGCCGCCGCCGCCTACCGGGACGCCTTCGTGCGGCGCGGCCGGGCGCAGGCCGTCTACCTGCCCGCGCTCAGCTTCGCCGTCGCGATGGCCGTCGGTGCCCTGCACTCCCTGTACCTGTACGGCCAGGGCGAGCTGGCGCTCGCGCAGGTCGTCACCTACCTGGGCTGGCTGGTGGCGCTGGCGCAGCCGGTCACGTTGTCGGAGCAGGCCGTGCCGGTCGTCCAGGAGGGGCTGGCCGCCGCCGCCCGGATGCGGCAGATCATCGACGGGCCCGGCGACCTCGAGGAGACCACCGGCGTCACGACGGCCGTCGAGGGCGCGATCACCTTCGATCGGGTGACCCTGCGCCACGACGGCAAGGACGTCCTGAGCGAGGTGTCCTTCCACCTGCCCGCCGGGCGCACGCTCGCCGTCGTCGGCCCCACCGGCAGCGGCAAGAGCATGCTGCTGAAACTCGTCGCGCGCATGTACGACGCCGACGAGGGGCGGGTGCTGATCGACGGCCGGGACGTACGCGACTGGGAGCCGGGCGCGCTGCGCCGTCAGATCGGCCACGTGGACCAGGAGATCTTCCTGTTCTCCAAGAGCGTGCTGGACAACGTCGCCTTCGGCGCACCCGCGGGGGCCGCTGAAGAGGACGTCAAGCGCGTCGCCAAACTGGCCTGCGCCGACGACTTCGTCCAGGAGATGGAGCACGGCTACGCCACCGTCCTGAACGAGGGCGGCACGACGCTGTCCGGTGGTCAGCGGCAAAGGCTGGCCATCGCCCGGGCGCTGCTCACCGACCCGCGTGTCCTCACCCTGGACGACGCAACGAGCGCGATCGACGCGCGTACGGAGGTGACCATCACCGAGGCGATCGAGCGGGCGACCGCCGGCCGCACCACCGTGCTGGTCTCGCACCGTCCGGGCCAGATCCGGCGCGCGGACCTCATCGTGCTGCTGGACGCCGGGCGCGTCGTCGACCTCGGCGGGCACGACGAGCTGATGGCACGCTGCGCGCTCTACCGGGAGATCTACAGTGACTGACCTGTTCGCGGGCCTGCACGCCGACACCTACGACCGCGTGTACGGCAACCGCCGGCTCCTGGTGCGCATCCTGGCCTATCTGCGCGCCCGGCGCGGCACGATGCTGGGCTGCGCGGTCCTTGTCGTGGGGTCGGCCCTGCTGACCGCCTCGGTGCCCGTCGTCATCGCGCGGCTGATCGACGAGGTCGGCGGCGGGGCGGGGCTGGGCCTGTGGCTGGGCCTGTTCGTCGTCGCCGCCGCGGTGCTGGCGTGGGCGATGAACTGGGCGCGCCAGGCCGTCACCGCCCGGCTGGTCGGCGACGTGGTCTACCGGCTGCAGTGCGAGGCCGCCGACGCCGCGCTGGACAAGGACGTCGCCTTCCACGACGACAACTCCGTCGGGCGGGTGCTCAGCCGGGTCACCGGCGACACCGAGGGCTTCGGCTCGGTGATGACGCTCACCTTGAACCTGCTCAGTCAGTCGCTGCTGGTCCTGCTGCTCGGCGGCGTGGTGTTCTGGACCGACCCGGGCCTGGGTCTGATCATCGTGGCCGCGTTGCCGTTCCTGCTGGGGGCGGCGCTGGCCTTCCGCCGGATCGCCCGCACGGCGGCGGCCGCCACCCGGCGGGTGATGGCGAAGGTCAACGCCAACGTCCACGAGTCGATGATGGGCATCGCCGTCGCCAAGAGCTTCGGCCGCGAACAGACCGTCTACGACGACTTCGACGACGTCAACCGGCTGTCGTATCGGGTGTACGTGCGCCAGGGGCTCATCTACGCGGTCATCCTGCCGGTGCTGACCCTGCTGGCGGGACTGGCGACGGCCGTCGTGCTCTATCAGGGCGGGCGTTTCGCGATGCTCGGCCGGCTCTCGCCCGGCGAGTGGTACTTCGCGCTGCAGGCGCTCGGCATGCTGTGGCAGCCGGTCACCCAGGCTGCGGCGTTCTGGAGCCTGTTCCAGCAGGGGCTGGCCGCCGCGGAACGGGTGTTCGCGCTGATCGACGACCGGGGATCGGTCGTGCGGGGAGGGAGCGAACCGGTGTCCCGCCTGAACGGTGAGATCGAGGCGCGCGGCCTGCGTTTCGGCTACGGCTCCGGCGGCCCCGTCTTCGACGGGCTGGACCTGCGGATCGCCGCGCGCGAGACGGTGGCGATCGTCGGGCGCACCGGGGGCGGCAAGTCCACCCTCGTCAAGATCATCGCCCGTGCGTACGACTTCCAGGGCGGCGAACTGCTCGTCGACGGCCGCGACGTCCGCGCCCTGGACCTGACGGCCTACCGGCGGCGCGTCGGCGTCGTCCCGCAGCACCCGTTCGTGTTCGCCGGCACGCTGGCGGAGAACATCGCCTACGGCCGTCCCGGAGCCGGTCCGGCCGACGTCGAGCGCGCCGTCGACCGGATCGGGCGCCGGGTGTGGAAGCGCAGCATGCCGATGGCGCCGCACGAGCGGCTCGCCGACGGCGGCCGGGGGGTGTCGGTCGGGCAGCGGCAGCTCATCGCCGTGGCGCGGATGTTCGTGCGCGAGCCCGACATCGTGCTCCTGGACGAGCCGACCGCCAGTGTCGACCCCCTCACCGAGAGGGGCATCCAGAACGCGCTGGCGCGGCTGTTCGCCGGCCGGACCGTCCTGGTCATCGCGCACCGGCTGTCGACCATCCGGCGGGCCGACCGGATCCTCGTCCTGGACGAGGGCAGGATCGTCGAGGACGGCTCCTTCGACGAGCTGCTGCGCCGTGACGGGCCGTTCGCCGCCTTGTACGCCACCTACTACGCCCACCAGGAGACGGCATGAGTAGCCCGCCGCCGGAGCGCTGCGCGCCACACCCGCGGGAGTTCGACACGATCCAGCGGCGGGCCTCGGCCGAGGGCGTGCGCTGTGTGGTGGGAGCCGTCCTGGTCAACCCGCGCGGCGAGGTGTTCCTGCAGCGCCGCGCCCCGCATGTGCGGCTGTTCCCCGGCTGCTGGGACATCGTCGGCGGGCACGTGGAGGTCGGCGAGACGCTGTGCGCGGCGCTCGCCCGCGAGATCGCCGAGGAGACCGGCTGGCATCTTGAGCGGGTCGGCGACCTGGTCAAGGTGTTCGACTGGGAGGGCGGCGATGGCACCCGGCGGCGCGAGATCGACGTGCTCGCCACCGTCACCGGAGACCTGGAACGGCCCCGCGTCGAACACGACAAATTCGTCGAGGCCGGCTGGCTGGACGCGGCGCGGCTGCGCGTCCTGGCCGCCGGCGGCGAAGAGACCGGCATGGTCGATCTGGCTCTGCGCGCCCTCGCCATGCGCTCCCTCGCCGGCAACACCCCGCCTACCTGGAGACGCTGATCACATGATCTCGCTCGCGCTGCCCAAGGGGTCCGCTCTGGAGCGGCCGGTCCTGGACCTCTTCACCGCGGCCGGGCTCGGCGTGCGCCGGACGTCTGGACGCAGCTACCGGGCGAGCATCGAGTACGGCGGCCCGATCCAGGTCGTCTTCTTCAAGCCGCGGGAGATCCCGCTGGTCCTGCAGGACGGAGCCTTCGACGTCGGCGTCGCCGGCACCGACTGGATCGAGGAGACCGGCGCCAAGGTCGAGGTCGTCGAGGCGGTGGCGGCGGGCCGTCCGTGGCGCATGGTGCTGGCCGTACCGGCCGAGGGGCCCGCGGGCCTGTCCCCCGGCGCCCGGGTGGCCACCGAGTTCCCCGGCATCGGCCGGCGCTATCTGCGCGGCCGGGGGTCGGCGGCCGAGGTGGTGCACTCCTACGGCGCCAGCCAGGCCAAGATCCCCGAGCTCGCGGACGCCGTCATCGAGGTGCTCGAACCGGGCGCGTCCCTCGCGCCGGGCCTGCGGATCCTCGACACGGTGCGCACCTGCGCGCCGCGGCTCATCGCCGGGCCGCACGCGTGGCGGGACGCCGGCAAACGCGCCCGGATCCAGAAGGTGGCGCTGCTGCTGGCCTCGGTGCGGGCGGGGGCGGCGCACGTGCTGCTGACGGTGCGCACGTCGGCGCGCGAGTTGCCGCGCGTCGCGCCCGCGCTGCCCCCGCGCTCATGGCGCGTCGGTGACCTGTCCGAGGAGGGGGCGGTGGTGGTGCAGGGGCTGGCGGCACGGCGTGGCGTGGCCGAGACCATCGACGCCATCCTGGCCGCGGGCGCGGCCGACGTCGTGGTGTCCGCGGTCGGCCGGGTCGTGACCCATCGGCAGGGGTCTTCGTCGCGGGAGCCGTGCCGGCCGTGAGAAGCGTGCCGCCCGTGGAACGCCGAATGATCGTCTGCGACCTGGACGGCACGCTGCTCGACTCGCGCGGCGAGCTGTCCGAGCGCACCCGGGCGGCCGTGCGCCGCGTCCGGGCGGCCGGGCATGTGTTCGTCATCGCGACGGCGCGACCGGTCCGAGACACCCGGCACGTGGCCGCGGCCCTCAACGACACCGGCGACGCAGCCGACGCGAACAGCGCGGTCTGCGGCAACGGCTCCGTCGTCTACGACTTCGCCCGGGACGAGGTGGTCGATCACCACCCGTTCGCCGAGGCGGACGTGGTGAGGGCGCTGACGGCGCTGCGCGACCGCTTTCCCGGCATCCGGCTGGGCGCCGAGTGTCATCTGGAGCTGTTGCTGGAGGACGCCTTCGAGCTGGCCCCCGCCCTGGCCCGCGACGCCCGTCGGGTGGCGAGGCTGGAGGAGGCGATCGACTGGCACGGCGTCGGCAAGATCGTGGTCCAGCTGGAGGGGGCGGCCCGCGGGTACTACGAGAGCGTGGGCACGCTGCTGCCCGGGTGCGAGGTCACCGTGTCGGCGGACGTGTTCTGCGAGGTGACCCGCGCCGGAGTGACGAAGGCGGCCGCCCTGGAAGCGATGGCCGACCGGCTCGGCTTCGGCCGCGCGGGGGTGATCGCCTTTGGCGACATGCCCAACGACCTGCCGATGTTGACCTGGTCGGGGACGGCGGTCGCGGTCGCCAACGCCCATCCGGCGGTGCTCGCCGCGGCCCATGAGATGACCGCGTCCAACGACGAGGACGGCGTCGCCGTATGGCTGGAGCAGTTATCAGAGAAGCATTGACACTTGTCTGATGAGTGCTCATTCTGGTCAAAGCCCCGGTTTGGGAGGTACTTGTGTCCCGCCTGTTCACCCGGTCGTCAATCGCCCTTTGCTTTCTGTTCACCCTCGTCGCCTGCGGAGGCTCACAGGGCACCGCCCAGAACGCGGGGGCGAACGAGGCCGCCTCGGCTGCAGGCGCCGCCGACCTGCGCGTGGGGGTCGCCTACAGCCGAGGCGGGCGCGGCGACAAGTCCTTCAACGACTCCGCGGGGGCGGGCGTCGATCAGGCCAAGGCCGCGCTGGGCATCGAGGTCAAGGAGCTGAGCCCGAACGCGGCCGGCTCCGACCTGGAGGAGATCCTGCGCCTCCTCGCCGAGACGGGCCACAACCCCGTCCTGGCCGTCGGCTTCTTCTACGCCCAGCCGCTCATGAAGGTCGCGCCCGCCTACCCGCGGACGCACTTCGTCATCATCGACGACGCGACGGTGAAGCTGCCCAACGTCACCAACGTGGTGTTCCGCGAGGAGCAGGCCAGTTACCTGGTCGGGGCCGCTGCGGCGCTGAAGTCCGCCACCGGGCGGATCGGTTTCGTCGGCGGCGTGCAGACGCCGCCCCAGGAGAAGTTCCTGGCCGGGTACGCGGCCGGCGCCCGCGCGATCGACCCGAAGATCCGGCTGTCGAGCGTCTTCATGACGCAGCCGCCCGACTTCAGCGGATTCTCCTCCCCCGACAAGGCGCGGGAGGCCGCCCGCGGCATGTACGACAGCGGCGCCGACATCGTCTACCACGCGGCCGGCGCCTCAGGGCTCGGCGTCTTCCAGGCGGCCAAGGCGGCACACAAGTGGGCCATCGGCGTCGACGTCGACCAGCGCCGCACCGTCGCCCCCGACCTGTCGGAGGTGATCCTCACCAGCGCCACCAAGCAGATCGACGTCGCGGTGCGGCGCGTCATCGAGGAGCAGGCGGCGGGCAAGGCGGTCTACGGGCTGCGCGAGTTCGGCCTGGACGAGGACGGTGTCGGCTACGCCACCACCGGCTCCGACCTCGCCGACATCCGCCCCCGGCTGGACGAGATCAGAAAGCGGATCATCGCCGGCGAGATCGACGTGCCGGTCACCCCGTGAGGCGGCCTTCGACGACCTCCCCGGGCGTGCCGCTCGCCGAGCTTCGCCGCATCACCAAGCGCTACCCCGGCGTCACCGCCAACCGCGACATGAACCTCCTGGTGCGGCCGGGCCAGGTGCACGCCGTGGTCGGCGAGAACGGCGCCGGCAAGTCGACCCTCATGCGCGTCCTGTACGGCGAGGAGCGCCCCGACTCCGGCGACCTGCTGCTCGACGGCGTCCCCGTGCGGTTCCGGTCGCCCGCCGACGCCATCGCGGCCGGCATCGGCATGGTGCACCAGCACTTCCTGCTCGCCGAGAACCTGACCGTGCTGGAGAACGTGATCCTGGGCGCCGAGACCTCGCGCCGCGGGCTGCTCGACCGCCGCACGAGCGCCCGCGCGCTGCGCGACCTCGCCGAGCGCTACGGCCTGGCCGTCGACCCCGGCGCCCGGATCGAGCACCTGGGCCTGGGCGAACGGCAGCGGGTGGAGATCCTCAAGGCCCTGTACCGGGGCGCGCGCCTCCTCATCCTCGACGAGCCCACCACGGTGCTGGCGCCCGGCGAGGTGGGGCGCCTGTTCACCAGCCTCGCCGAACTGCGCGCCCAGGGCCTGGCCGTGCTGTTCATCTCGCACAAGCTCGACGAGGTGCTCAGCGTCTCCGATCACATCACCGTCATCCGCGCCGGAACCGCGGTGGGCGAGTTCGCCGCCGGCGACGCCGACCCGGGCGTCCTCACCCGGCTCATCGCCGGCGGCGACCTGCCGCCCACCGTCCGCGGCGGGCGCACGGAAAAGGGCCCCGTCGTGCTGCGCCTGGACGGCGTGCGCACCGACGCCGTCCAGGCGGCCACCCTGGAGCTGGCCAAGGGCGAGATCCTGGGCATCGCCGGCGTCCAGGGCAACGGGCAGTCCGAGCTGATCGACGCGCTGGTGGGCACCCGCCAGATCACGGCCGGCACCGTGCGCCTCGGCGACCGTGACGCCACCCGGCTGGGCGTGCGCGGGCGCCGCCGCCTGGGACTGGCGTGCATCCCCGAGGACCGCCACCGCCACGCGCTGGCGCTGCCCGCCACGCTGTGGGAGAACGTCATGCTGGGCAGCGAGGACCTGCGCCGCCGCAGCCGGTGGCGCCTGGACCGCGCGGCCGCCCGGGAGGTCGCCGGGCAGATCGGCGCCCGCCTCGGCGTCGGCGCGCCCTCCCCCGACGTCCCCGCCGCCGCGCTGTCGGGCGGCAACCAGCAAAAACTCGTCGTCGGCCGGGTGCTGCGCGGCCGTCCCCAGGTGCTGCTCGCCGCCCACCCCACCCTCGGCGTGGACGTCGGCGCCCAGGCCGTCATCTGGGATCTGCTGCGCGAGGCCCGCGACGCCGGCCTGGCCGTCCTGCTGGTCAGCGCCGACCTCGACGAGGTGCTCGGCCTGAGCGACCGCGTACAGGTGATGTTGCGCGGCCGGCTGACGCCCGCCCTGCCGGTCGCGGAACTCACCCGGCCGCGCCTGGTCCGGCTGATGACGGGCACCGGATGAACACGATCATCACCCGGGCCGGGAAGGTGCCGCGCGTGCTCGCCGCGCCGGCGCTCGCGCTGCTGCTGGCCCTCGTCGTGGCCACGGCACTGCTGACCGCGGCGGGCGCGTCGCCGGGCAGGACATATGTGACGATGCTGGAGTTCGGCGCGCGGCCGGACTCGCTCGTCTCGGCCGTGAACCGCTCGGTCGTCTACTTCCTCGCGGGCCTCGCGGTGGCCGTCACGTTCCGCATGAACCTGTTCAACATCGGCGTGGAGGGCCAGTACCGCCTCGCCGCGCTGCTGGCCGCGGCCACCGGCGCGCACCTGAACCTGCCGGCGCCCCTGCACGTGGCCGTCATGTGCGCGGTCGCCATGCTCGCCGGGGCCGCGTGGGCCGCGCTCGCCGCGCTGCTCAAGGTCTGGCGCGGTGTGTCGGAGGTGTTGTCGACGCTGCTGCTGAACTATGTCGCCACCGGGGTCGTGGCGTACCTGCTGGCCGAGGTGTTCGCCGCCGGCAGCACGACGGGGTCGACCGCGGACCTGCCGCCCTCGGCCCACCTGCCCGAGCTGAACGGCCTGCTCGCCGCGGCCGGGGTGAGACTCCCGGGCGGTGCGAGCCTGGGCGGGGCCGTGCTCGGCGCCGCGCTCCTGGGGGTGGCCCTGCACCTGCTGCTCACCCGGACGCTGTTCGGGCACGACCTGCGGATGAGCGGGCTGAACGCCGCGGCGACCCGCGTCCACGGCGTCGATCCCCGCCGCATGATCGTCGTGACGATGCTCGTCTCGGGCGCGATCGCCGGACTGGCCGGGCTGCCCCACCTGCTGGGCACCGCCTACCACTTCGGCCTGGACTTTCCCGCCGGGGCGGGCTTCACCGGCATCGCGGTGGCCCTGCTCGGCCGCAACACCCCGCTCGGCATCGCGCTCGCCGCCCTGCTCTTCGGCTTCCTGGAGCGCTCGGCGCTCATCCTCGACATCGAGGGCGTGCCCAAGGAGATCGTCACGATCATGCAGGGCGTCATCGTGATCAGTGTCGTGGTCGCGCACGAGGTGGTGCGTCGTGCCGAACGCCGGCGCGCCGCACGGCTGGTGCGGGCGCGCACCGAGCCCGAGGCCACCCCGGCCCCGGCGCCGGACGGGGTCTCGTGAACGCGCTGACGCGGCGGCCGCTGCTGATCGTCCTGCTCGTGCTGCTCGCGGTGGCGGGCGTCCGCGCCCTCACCGGCGAGGCGCTCACCGACTCCGGCATGGTCGGCGCCGCACTCCGCCTCGCGGTGCCGATCGGGCTGGCCGCTCTGAGCGGACTGTGGAGCGAACGCGCGGGCGTCGCCAACCTCGGCATCGAGGGCATGATGATCATCGGGACGGTGTGCGGGGCGTGGGCGGGCCACTTCCACGGCGTCTGGGCCGGGGTGGTGGCCGGAGTGCTGGGCGGCGCCGCCGCCGGACTGCTGCACGCCGTCGTCACCGTCACCTTCGGCGTCGACCAGGTGGTGTGCGGCATCGCCGTCAACATCCTGGCGGCGGGGGTGGCGCGTTTTCTGTGCGTCGTCGTGTTCGCCGGCCTGCCCGGCGCCGGGGCCACCCAGTCGCCCCCCGTCACGGGCGAGGTCGGCACCGTGAGCGTGCCGCTGCTGGCGGGCGGCGCGGGCGGCGGCGACCTGCTGGGCGACCTGGAACGCGGCGGCGTCTTCCTCCTCGCGGACGCCGCCGGCCTGCTGCGAGGGCTGCTGCACGAGGTGTCGTGGCTCACCGTGGCCGCCGTCGTGCTCGTCCCGGTCAGCGTCGTGCTCCTGTGGCACACCGCGTTCGGGCTGCGGCTGCGCTCGGCCGGGGAGCATCCGGCCGCGGCCGACTCGCTCGGCGTGCCGGTCCAGCGGATGCGCTACTGCGGCGTGCTGGTCTCCGGCGCTCTGGCCGGTCTGGCCGGCGCCTACCTCGTCACCGTCTCCTCCGGCCTCTACCAGGAGGGCCAGACCGGCGGGCGCGGCTTCATCGGCCTCGCCGCAATGATCTTCGGTAACTGGCGGCCGGTCGGCACGGCGGGCGGGGCGCTGCTGTTCGGCTACGCCGACGCCGTGCAGCTGCGCCAGGCGAGCGCGGTGCACACCCTGCTGCTTTTGGGCGCGATGCTGGCGTGGGCGGCGGCGATCGTCGTCGCGCGGCGGCGGCCCCGCCTGGCGGCGGGCGCGGCCCTGCTCGGCGCGGCCGCCTTCGCGCTCTTCCAGAGCACCGGCTCGGTGCCCACCCAGCTCATCTACGTCACGCCGTACCTGACCACGCTGCTGGTGCTGGCCACGGTCGCCCAGCGGCTGCGCATGCCCGCCTACGTCGGCCTGCCCTACCGGCGGGGAGATGCCTGACCATGACACACGTGCCGCGACCCCGGATGCTGGCCTACCTGGACCGCTGGTCCGCCTCCCCCGGACAGCGCGTGAACGTGCACGCGAGCGGGCCCGCCGGAGCCGCGCGGGTCGAGGTGGTCGACCTGGTGAGCCAGACCGTGCTCGGCCAGGCGATGCCGGTCACCGTCGAGCCGCGGCGCCTGCTGACCGGCTCCCACCTGGAGGCCACCGGCGTGCCGGCCCCCGCCTGGGGCAGCGTCGCGCTGTGGCTGCGCCCGCACGGGGCCGGCGCCCGGCAGGTCGTGGCGGAGCTGGACACCGGCGACCGGCGGCTGCTGATCACCCTGGACGAGGCCGGACGTCCCGAGACCGTCATCGAGACCGGATCCGGCGTCCTGCGCGCGGGAGCAGGTTCGGCCCTCCCGCAGGGGGCGTGGTCGTTGCTGGTGGCCGCCTGGACGGCGGAGCCGTCCGGCACCCGGCTGCGCCTGAGCATCCGAGGGGCGGTGCGCGACGACGCCGCCGCGCACCGGGCGGACCTGCCGCTGGAGCCGGCGACCGCGACCCTGCGCTTCGGCGCGGGCTCCGGCCACCGCGACCCGTACGCCGGGCGCCTGGCGCTGCCCCTGCTGACCGGCGACGCGCTCACCCCCGGCGACTGCGACACCATGACGGGCCTGACCGGCGGCCCGGCCCTGGCCGGGCACCTGGGCGCCGGCCTTCTCGCCCTGTGGGACCCGGCCGCCGATCCGGGCGGCCCCGTCGTCCTCGACATCAGCGGAAACGCCCGGCACGCCCGCGCCGTCAACCGGCCGCTCGCCGGGCTCGTCGGCCCCGGCGAGGACGGCACCCGCACCGCCCTGCAGCTCAGCCCCGAAGACCTGGACGACGCCCGCTGGCCGCGAACCTGCGCGGTGACCGTACCCGCCGACGCCGGCTCGACCGTGCTCGGCGTGCGAGTGCGCGCCGGCGGTGACTCCCACGGTGACTGCCACGTTGTCCCGCTCGTCGTCCCCCCGGCCGGCCCGGCGCGCCCGATCGCGGTCGTCCTGCCGACGTTCACCTACCTGGCCTACGCCAACCACCGCCAGTCCAGCGAGGCCGAGTACTTCGGCGACTACTCGCACGTGACCGACCGGCGCATCGAGCTGTCGGACACCGACGTCCACCTCAACGCCCACCGCGACCTGGGCCTGTCCCTGTACGACCAGCGACGCGAGGGCGGCCCCGTCTACCACTCCTGCGGTCGGCGCCCGGTGCTCAACCACACGCCGGACTACCGGTGGTGGATGACCGGCGCACCCCGGCACTTCGCCGCCGACCTGCTGCTGCTGCGCTGGCTGCACGCCGAGGGCTTCGCCTTCGACGTCCTGGCCGACGAGGACGTGCACACCGGCGGGGCCGCCCTGCTGGCGCGCTACCGCGTCGTGCTGACCGGCAGCCACCCCGAGTACGTCAGCGCACCGGAGCGCGAGGCCGTCGCGGCGTACGTGTCCGGCGGCGGACGGCTCATGTACCTGGGCGGCAACGGCTTCTACTGGGTGACCGGCGTCGATTCGCGCCACCCGAACGCGATCGAGGTACGCCGCGGCCACACCGGCGCCTGGTGGGACAACGAGCCAGGAGAGGACGTCCTCACCTCGACCGGGGAGCCCGGCGGACTGTGGCGCGAGCGCGGCCTGGCGCCCCAGGAGTTGCTGGGCGTCGGCTTCACCGCCCAGGGCTGGGGCCCGGCGCCCGGCTTCACCCGCCTGCCCGACAGTTACCGTGCCGAGGCGGCCTGGGTGTTCGCCGGGATCTCCGATCCGGTCATCGGCCGCCACGGGCTCGCTCTCGGCGGCGCCGCCGGAGACGAGATCGACCGCGCCGACCCCGGCCTCGGCACCCCGCCGGGCACCTTGTTGCTCGCCACGTCCGCGGGCGGGCACAGCGGCCACTACCAGAACGCGCCGGAGGAGGCCCGTCTCGGCGCGGACGCCGTCCGCGCCGACATGACGCTGCGCCCGACCGGGGCGGGCGGCGCCGTCTTCGCCACCGGATCCGTCAACTGGGTGGCCAGCCTCGCCTGCTGCGACGGCGACGTCCGGCGCGTCACTCGAAACGTCCTGTCCCGGTTCCTTATCCCCAAACCCTTCAAAGGAGTGACGTGACCTTCGTCAGGACAAAGGCGCACGCCTACCCCTATCCCCCCACCTCCGGTGAGCTCACCGAGGAGCATCTGAGTATGCCCACCGCGACGCTCACGGCGATCGCGCGGCACCCGGTGACCGTGTATCCCGACACCACCGCCCTCTACCACCGGCTGGCCCGTGAGATGGCCGACGAGCTGCGCGACAACAACCTGCGTGGCGAGCCCACCCGCTGGATCCTGCCCGTGGGCCCCAAGGCGCACTATCCGCTGCTGGCGCGCATCTGCAACCAGGAGCGCATCAGCTGGGCCGAGGTGCACGCCTTCCACATGGACGAGTTCCTCGACTGGCAGGGCCGCCCCGTCGAGCCGTCACACCCGTTCAGCTTCCGCGGCTACTGCGACCGCAACCTCTACCAGCTGCTGGACCCCGCGCTGCGCCCTCACCCCGGCAACGTCGTCTACCCCGACGTCCTCGACCCCGACGCCTACGGCGCCCGCCTGCGCGAGGTCGGCGGGGCCGACACGTGTTTCGCGGGCTTCGGCTACCGGGGGCACCTCGCCTTCAACGAACCGCCCTCGAGCCGCTGGCACCGGTACACCGTCGAGGAGTTCGCCGCCTCCACCACGCGGATCGTCACCCTGCTCGACGACACGCTCGTGGCCCTTTCGCACCGGCTGACCGGCGGCTACACCCAGCCCATCCCGCCGATGGCCATCACGCTGGGCATGGCGGAGATCCTTTCCGCCCGGCGGCTGCACCTCATCACCGACGGCGGCGCGTGGAAGCGGTACATCGTCCGCGTGCTGCTGCTGACGACCGAACCGGAGGTGTCGCTCCCGGTCACGCTGGCGCACCGGCACCCCGACGTGCGCGTCTCGGTGGACGCCGACAGCATCGCCCCGTGCGCGGTGGGGCTGGGCGCATGACCCCGCCTTTGGCCCGGTCCCCTCACCAAGCACCGGCGCCCCCGAGAAAGGCGGCGCCCCGGTGACCGTGCTCGCGCTCGGCGCCTACACCCTGGACCTCTACATGTTCGGCGGCCGCCTGCCGTCCGCCGGTGAGAGCGTCAACGCCGCCGAGTACGCCACCGCGCACGGCGGCAAGGCGGCGAACGTGGCGGTCGCGGCGGCCCGGCTCGGCGCGCCCGCGCGTTTCGCCGGCTGCCTGGGCGAGGACGCCGACCGTTCGGCGGCGCTGGCGGCGCTGCGGGCCGACGGCGTCGAGGTGGGCGACTGCGCGATCGCCAAGGGTGTGGCCACCGGGCGCAGCTTCGTCTACGTCGACGACCAGGGGCGGCAGATCGTGATGACCTGGCCGGGGGCGGCCGGCCTTCTGGCCCCGGAGCGGGCGGCCGCGGCGGCCGCGCGTCTGCCGGCCGGGTCGGTTCTCGTCCTGCAGGGCGAGATCCCGGTGGCCACCTCGTGCGCGGCCGCGGCGGCCGTCTCGCCGGGAGTGCGCCTCCTGGTCAACCCCAGCCCGGCCGAGGCGTTCCTGGGGGCCGACGGGGCGGACCTGCTGAGCAGGGCCGACGTGGTGGTGCTCAACGAGGCAGAACTGAGCGTGCTGACCGGCGGCCGCACCGCGGACTCCTCGCGGTCCCTGGGCCTTCGTACCAAAGGAGGGGCCGTGGTCGTCACCCGGGGCGAGCGGGGGGCCGAGATGAGCGACGATCACGGCACTATGCTGGTCGACGCACCCCGCGTGGACGCTGTCGACACGACCGGAGCGGGCGACGCCTTCACCGGTACGCTGGCCGCCACCCTGCGCGCCGGGCTGAGCCTGGCGGCCGGGGTCCGACTCGCCTGCAGGGTGGCCGCAGTCTCGGTCACGCGCCGTTTCTGCGTGCCCAGTTACCCGTCCGCCGGAGAGCTCGGTCTCGCCCCTCTCCACGGTCCACCGGCGCAGGAGATATCCGCATGACACCACGACCGCACACCCTGGCCGTCAGGATCCGCGACCGGCTCCGCCTCCTCATCGTCGAGCAGGGCCTGCGCCCGGGCGACAAGCTGCCGTCGGAGAACGAGCTGATGAACCTCTTCGACGCGGGCCGCACCAGCATCCGCGAGGCGTTCAAGCTCCTGGAGCAGGAGGGCGTCATCCAGGCGCGTCACGGTGACGGCCGCTACCTCACCGCGCAGCCGAGCCTGGATCGTCCGCTGACCCGCCTGGAAGGGGTGACGGAGATGCTCGCCAGCCGCGGTTTCACCGCCGATGACACCGTCTTGGACGTCGCCTCGGTCGAGCCGGACCGCCACCAGCGCGAGGTGTTGCGGCTGGCGCCCGGTGAGACGATCGTGCGCCTGGAGCGGCTGCGCCGGCACCGGGACGACGCGTTGCTCTACTCGATCGACCTGTTCCCGCGCCGGCTCGTCCGTCTCCCGCTGGACGAGGTCGACTGGTCCGGGTCGCTGTTTCAGCTCCTCACCGAGCACGGTCACACGATCGCGTACGCGGTCACCCAGGTCCGTGCCGTCACCCTGGATTCGGCGCAGGCCGAGCGCATCGGCGGCGCCGAGGCCGGCGGCGCGTGGCTGCTGCTCATCCAGACCCACCACGACAGCGCGGGGCGGCCCCTGCTGTTCTCGCAGGACTACCACCGCGGCACCGACTTCTCCTTCCACCTGGTGAGGCGCCGTGACTGACCCCCCGACAACCGGCACCGCGATCGACACCGCGACCGGCGCCGCACCCGGTGCGCGCCGCCGCCACGTCGTGTTCGACCACGACGGCGCGCCCGACGACCTGCTGGCGCTGCTGCTGCTGACCCGCTACGAGAACGTCGATCTGCGCGGTGTCGCCGTCACCCCGGCCGACTGCCTGCCCGCGCCCGGCCTGTCGGCCACCCGCAAGATCCTCGCCTTGGTGGGCCGGGACGTACCGACGGCGCTGGGCGTGCTGCCCGGCCGCAACCCTTTTCCGCTCGCCTGGCGGATCGACGCCCTGCGGGCGGACGCGCTGCCCGTGCTCAACCAGCGGGGCCGCACCGTCCCCGCCGCTCAGGCGCCCCCGGCGCACGAGCAGCTCGCCACCTGGCTGGCGCAGGCGCCTGAACCGGTCACCGTGCTGGCCACCGGCCCGCTGACCAACATCGCCTGGTGCCTGAAGCACCATCCTCGGCTCGCGGCACGCATCGAGGAGATCGTGTTCATGGGCGGCGCCCTGGACGTGGCGGGCAACGTCCACCAGCCGGGCCACGACGGCACCGGCGAGTGGAACGTCTACTGGGATCCCGACGCCGTCAAGTGCGTGTTCGACTCCGACGTGCCGATCACCATGTTCCCGCTGGATGTGACCAACCGGGTGCCGGTGACCGCCGACTTCGTGGAGATCTTCGGCCGTGCGTACGGCGAGCACGTGAGCGACCTGGCCGGGTCGCTGCTCGCGCTCACCTTCGGCACGCTGGAGACCACCGGGCTGCCCTACTGCTGCTGGGACAGCCTCACCACCTCCTACCTCGCCGACCAGGACATCTGCACCTTCGAGACGGTGCGCTGCGATGTCGTGACCCGGAGCGCGAGCCAGGGACGAATCGTGCGAAGTGCCGGCGGGCGCGCGGTCCGCTGTGCCCGGTCGGTCGACGCCGACCGGTTCTACCGGCACTTCGTCACCACCCTCGCCCCGCGCGGGCGATGACCTCAACGACAGAAAGGATCATGCGATGAGCACGAGAACGATGGATGCGGGCGAGCGGATCGCCGCGCCTCTTTTCGGCCGCCGCCGGATCCTGTCCGTCTTCTGGCTGGCCGAGGACGAGATCTCCTTCTACGGGCTGCCGCTGCTGCTGTGCCGGGTACCGCACGTGGTCAGGGCGACGGTCGGCCGAAGCGTGGCGGAGGCCGGCCAGGCGCTGGGCGGAGGGGATTTCGACGTGGTGGTGCTGCCGGTCGCGACGGTGCCGCAGGTGGTGGCCGCCGCCGGTACGCCCTGTGGCCGCACCAGGGTGCTGGCACTGATGCGAACCGAGGAGGCGCGCCACCTGTCCCCTGTCGCCGGCGATCACGGTGTCGACGGCTGCCTGCTGTGGGACGTGGTCAACGTCGCCGGATTGTCCGACGCCTTCGCGCACCTGCTCAGCGGCGACCTGCCCACCCTGCCGGTCGCGCCGTCCGTGTCACCGTCCGTGTCGCCGGTCGCGCCCTCCCCCCAGAGCGCCGGCGCCGAGCTGACCGACCGGCTGACCGAGCGCGAGCACACGGCGCTCGCCCTGCTGCTGCGCGGAATGAGCAACAACCAGATCGCCCGCGCCATGGGCATCTCGATCCACGGCGTCAAACGGCACGTCTCGAACCTGCTGGTGAAATTCGACTGCTCCAACCGGACGGAGGTGGCGCTGGTCGCGCAGCGGCTGGGACTCAGCTCCGCCACCGGCGGCCCCCGCGTCAACCCGGCGGTCAGGTGAAGGGCGGCACCGCCGCCCTTCACAGATTCGCATATCGCCCGCACCCCGTAGTGACCGAAGAGAAGTGGAGCGACAATGGACGTCCCCCCCATGGAACTCAGTGGTCGCGTTCCCCTCGTGCGCGCCGACGATCTCGACGCCGACATGGAGAAGGCGACGCAGGCCATCAGGACCCAGCTGACCGACTGGGGCTTCATGGCCGCCGAGGTCCCCGGCATCGGCGCACGCGTCCGCACCATGATGGAGGAGTTCGCCTCGGCGTGCCGATCGCCGGAGCCGCGGCTGGCCGACTACGCGCAGTCGTCGGTGCCCCAGCTGTCGGTCGGCGGCACGCACGGGTTCTTCCCCTACAACTCCGAGATCCCGCGCCTGGCCAACGGCGTGCCCGACCCCAAGGAGTTCATTCACATCAGCGGGGCGCTGCTGGCCGACCAGCCGCCCGGCGCCGGTGACGTGCTGCGCGCCTTCCCGGCGTTCGGGGCGGCGGCGGCCGGTGTGTTCGACACCGCGTTCCGGCTGATCTCCCTGTTCGGAGAGGTCGTCCGCGGCATGATGGCGCCCGGCACCCCCGAGCTGGACCTGTCGCGGGAGGCCACGAACCTGCGGGTGATCCGCTACCGGGACGTGGGCGATCGCGAGGTGCTGGCGCACGAGCACTCGGGCATCCAGATGCTCGGCCTGCAGTTGCCGCCTTCCGACCAGGGGCTGCAGTACGTGCTGCACGACGGCACCTGGGTGGAGCCGGTGATCGCCGGCACCGACGTGGTCCTGTGCAACATCGGCCGGATGCTCACAAGCGCCTCCGACGGGCGTTTCCGGCCGTCGACGCACCGGGTGCACACCAAACCCATGCCGCCCGGCTACGAACGCCTGTCGTCGGTGCTGTTCGCCTACCCGCCGCACAAGGCGCCCCAGTGGAAGATGGTCGACGGTGAGATGGTGACGCTCGACGCGACCTGGGGCGACTTCATCGAGAGCCGGTTCCAGGGGCTGGGTGAGCGGCAGCCGGAGTCCTGACGAAGAGGGGGCCTTTCGGCCCGGTGCGGATCGCGATCCGCGCCTGCGGCCCGAAAGGCCCCCTCCTGCCGGTGGTGTTCGGCCGCCTCCCACGCCGGCGACGACTCAGCGGCAGATGCCGGGGCGCCGTTTCCTTCGGGAGGCGGTTCACTGACGCCGATGGCGGAGTGCTCGTTGCTCGGCGGCGTCGAGTGCGGGTGCGAGGGGCGCGAGCGTGCTGCGAAGGAGGTCCGGTAGCGAGCCGGACGGCACGACGAGCCCGCCGGCCGTGGCGGACGAGACGGTCGCCTGCAGCCATTGCTCGAGCGCCACGCGAACCGCGGCGGCCACGCTCGCCGCGAGCACCCGTGCGGTGTGCGGGTCGCCGTCGCCGAGACGTCCGGCGATCGCATCGGTGAGGGGGTGCTCGATCGCGGTGGTGGTTTCGACGAACGCCTCGCGCAGCGCCGGGCGGGTGACGATCAGCAGTAGCGCGTCCCGGGCGGATTCGTCCGGGGCGGTGTACTGATCCACGATCGCCTCGATGACGGCGTCGGCGAGGCCGACGCCGCGGGGCCGGTCGGCCACCGCCGCCGCGACCCGCGCCTCCCGTTCGCCGGCGACGGCGGCGACGATCGCCTGTTCGCGGCTGGAGAAGTAGTTGTTGTACGTCCTGGGTGAGACGCCGGCGGCCTCGGCGATGTCGTCGACGCGCACGTTGTCGGGTCCACGCTCAAGAGCCAGCCGCAGGGCCGCCGTGCGCAGGGCCTCTCGGGTGGCCTGCTTCTTCTGCTCGCGCAGCCCCGTCGGTCTCGTCGTCACCGTCTCAGCCTCCCAGATTCAATGCGCGTACGCAAACTTGCCTACACGCAACTTTTTTCCTAGCCTGGGCGTCCTCTCACCTCGGGCGAACAAGGGAACGCACATGATCACAGATGTCGTCATCGTCGGCGGCGGCCCGAACGGGCTGATGCTGGCCTGCGAGCTGAGCCTGGCGGGGGTCCGGCCACTCGTGCTGGAGCGGCTGCCGGAGCCGAGCGAGGAACCGAAGGCGAACGGGCTGCTCGGCCAGGTCGTCAAGCTGCTCGACCGCCGGGGGCTCTGCGAACGTCTCAGTGGCAGCCCGGAGCCGCCGCGGCCGAACTCCGCCTACTTCATGTTCGGCGCGATGGGCCTGGACCTGAGTCTGCTGAACGACAGCCCCGTCTACGCCCTGCCGGTGCCGCAGCGGCGCATCGTGCAGGTTCTGCAGGAGCGCGCCGTCGAGCTGGGCGTGGAGATCCGGCGCGGACATGAGGTCGTGGGCCTGTCGCAGGACGACGAGGCGGTCACCGTCGACGTCGCGAGCCCGGGCGGGGCCTACCACCTGCGGGCCCGGTACCTTGTCGGCGCCGATGGAGCCCACAGCGTCACCCGCAAACTCTCCGGCATCGGATTCCCCGGAGTCACCTACGACCGGATGACCGTGCGCTCGGCGCATGTGACGGTCCCGGCGGACCGGGTCGATCCTGCGACCGGTGCGCTGAACGTGCCCGGCTACGGTGTCGTTTCGCCGTTCCTGCCCCACCGCACCGAGCACGGGGGGTTCTCCTACGCGCCGATGCCCGGCCACCCGCCGCTGGTCAGCACCACGGAGTGGGACCAGCCCGCGACCGACGCGTTGATGAGCCTGGAGGAGTTACGGGCGAGCGTCCGCCGCGTGCTCGGCGTCGAGGTGCCGCTCGGCCCGCCCGACGGCCAGGGACCGCACGTGCTGCGCCGGCTGAGTGGCGGTAACACCCGGGTCGCCGAACGGTTCGCCGACGGCCGGGTGTTCCTGATCGGTGACGCCGCTCATGTGTACGCCGCCACGGGGGGCGGTCCAGGGCTCAACCTCGGCCTGCAGGACGCGGTCAATCTCGGCTGGAAACTCGCCGCCGAGATCCGGGCAGGAGCCCCGTCCGGGCTGCTGGACACCTACGAGACGGAGCGGCGATCGGCCGCCCGGCGCATGGTGCTGAACGCGCAGGCACAGGCGGCCCTGATCGCCCCCGGCGACGATGTCACCGGACTGCGCGAGGTGTTCGCCGAACTGCTCCGCGACCCGGACACCGTGCGGCGCCTGGCCGAGCTCACCGCGGGCGCCGACGTCCGCTACGACATGGGCGCGGGCGAGGCGCATCCGCTGACCGGCCGGTTCGCCCCGGACCTGGACCTGCACACCCCGGCCGGTCCGGTCCGGCTGGCCGAGCTGACCAGGACCGCACGCCCCTTGCTGCTCGACCTGACCGAGGAGGCGTCACTGGCGAAGACCCTCGCCCTGCGGCACAACCAGGTCGATATCGTCACGGCGCGCTCCCAGGCCGCCGCGCCCACCGCCCTGCTCCTTCGACCGGACTGCTACGTGGCCTGGGCGTCCACGTCACCCCGGCCCGATCCAACGGAGATCGCGGCACTCCAGGCGGCCTTGCGGCGGTGGTTCGGAGTCATCACGCCCGCTCGCACCTGAGGTCGCCGCTACCGGTCCGGCATCGGTGACCGCGATCGGACGGATCGCGGAGGCGCACGCGTGCGCCGAGTGCGGACACCCGCGAGGCGAGCTCGTGGCCCGCGTCCGAGCTTGTCGTTCCCCCGTTCGGGGCCTCCCGCCGTGGCCGCGGGAGGCCCGCACCCTCCGATCGCCGCGCCCGGAGCGATCCGGCCACCTTTCCGCTCGCGAAATGACGCGATCGCGACCCGGAACATTCAAGGGGTGTGACGCCGGACTCGGCTCGTCGGCCCCTCCTGCTCGATATGAGGGAGGAAGAAGTCCCGGACGTCCCCGGCGAGCAGCTCCGGCACCTCCATCGCGGCGAAGTGGCCGCCGCGCTCGAACTCCGACCAGTGCCTGATGTCGTACAGCCGCTCGGCCAGCGGCCGCACCGACTGCGTGATGTCGTGCGCGAACACCGCCACGCCGACCGGTACCGGGCACGGCTCGACCCGCCGCGGAGCCTCACGTGCCAGCCGCGCCGAGGAGGCCGCGGTGGCGGTCAGCCAGTACAGCGAGATGTCGGTGAGCATCCGCTCGTCGTCGATCTGCGAGCGCGGGTCCGTCCACTGCGCGAAGCGCTCGGCGATCCAGGCCAGCTGGCCGACCGGCGAGTCGGTGAGCGCGTATCCGAGGGTCTGCGGGGTGGTGGCCTGCAGAGCCTGGTACGGCGGGCGGTTCGCCATCAGCCGCCTGACCTTCTCCAGCCGGGCCTCGTCGGTTCGCGACAGCTCGAGGCCGGCGTCGGGGTCCGGCCGGGTCGGCAGGTAGTTGACGTGCACCCCGGCGACCTGCTCGGGGGCCACCGCGCCGAGCGCCAACGAGATGCCCGAGCCGAAGTCGCCGCCGTGCGCGCCGTAGCGCTCATACCCCAGACGGCGCATCAGCTCGGCCCAGGCTCGAGCGACCCGGACGATGTCCCAGCCGCGCTCGTGGGTCGGCCCGGAAAAACCGAAGCCCGGGATGGAGGGGATCACCAGGTGGAAGTCGCGCGACAGGGGCTCGATCACGTCGAGGAACTCCAGGAACGACCCTGGCCAGCCGTGGGTGAGGACGAGCGCGAGTGCGTCCGGTCTTGGAGAGCGGACGTGGACGAAGTGGATGTTCTGCCCGTCGATCTCGGTGGTGAAGTGCGCGAGCTCGTTCAGCCTGGCCTCGTGCGCCCGCCAGTCGTAGCCGGTGCGCCAGTGTTCGGCGAGCTCCTTCAGCCGCGCCAGCGGGAAGCCGTAGTCCCATCCGGCGCCGGTGATCTCGTTGGGCCAGCGGGTGCGCGAGAGCCGGTCGGCGAGGTCGTCGAGGTCCGCCTGGGGGATCTCGATGCGGAACGGCTTGATCATGGTCTTGGCTCCAGGGGATTCGTCCGGCGCCCGGATGTTCGGACGAGCCGGTGTCGATGAGGTCGGTGCGGACGGCGACGGGGGCAGCGGGTGCCGGTTTCGGAACCACGCTCGCGCGGGTGTCCATGGCGCGCCCGAAGGTGCTCGGTGCTCGCGTGGTCAGGCGGTCACGGCCCGCACCGTTTCCGTTGGCTCCACCAACGTTGGCGACGCCCACTATATACAGATTTATTGGTCATACCAACGATGTATGGTGGCTGATGTGGAAAAAACACCCGCACGTCTGACCGCGAAGCCGAGTTGGCTGCTCACCCAGCTGGCGGTGCACGCCCACCGCCTGGCCTCCGACGGCTTCGGGCAGGTGGGGGCGCGGGGATACCACTACCGGATCCTGGCCGCGCTGGAGGAGTTCGGGGTGGCCAGTCAGGCCGAGCTCGGCCGCCGGTGCAACATGGACCGCAGTGACGTCGTGGCGGCGATCAACGAGCTGGCCGGGCAGGGCCTGGTCGAGCGGACGCCGGACCCCGAGGACCGAAGGCGCAACCTGGTGACCCTCACCCCGGCCGGTGATCGGCAGCTGCGGCGCCTGGACCGGGCGCTCGACAAGGCGCAGGAGGAGCTGCTCGGACCGCTCGCGGCCGAGGACCGGCAGGCCCTGACCCGCCTGCTCACCCAGCTGCTCGCACACCACCAGCGGGGGTGAGCGGCGCCCGGATCGCGCCGGGGCCGGCCGAGGGCGGGGAAAAGCTGTTGATCACTCTGGCCGCGCGGGGGAAGGCTGTAGCGAATCACCGGTGAAAAGCATCCGCGAGGAGCCGTCCGTGGCGAGTGAGTGGGGGGTCGTCCTCGTACTGGGCGTGATCATGGTGCTGGGAGCCTCGGTGCAGCGGCTGGCGGGAATCGGGTTCGCGCTCGTGTCGGTGCCCGCCCTGGTGCTGCTGCTGGGCCCGGCCGAGGGCGTGGTGCTCGCCAACTGCGCGGCCGGCGCCATCAGCGCGGTCGGGCTCGCCGGCACCTGGCGCCAGGTGCGCCTGGTCGCGATGGTCCCGCTGGTCGCCGCGGCCGCCTGCACGGTACCGGCCGGGGCCTGGGTGGCCGCCCGCCTGCCCGAGCCGGTGCTGCTGGCCGGGATGGGGGTGCTGGTGAGCGTGGCCGTGGCGCTGGTGATGTGGGGTGCCCGGGTGCCGGCCCTGCGCGGCGTCAAAGGCGCGGTGGCCGCCGGGGCCGCGAGCGGGTTCATGAACTCCTCCGCCGGGGTGGGCGGCCCCGCGGTCTCCCTGTACGCGGTGAACGCGGGCTGGACGGTACGGGAGTTCGTGCCGAACGCCCAGTTCTACGGGGTGGTGGTGAATGTCTTCTCCGTGACGGCCAAGGGCGTGCCGCAGCTGCCCGCGCCGGTCTGGCTGCTGGTCGCGGCCTCCATCGCGGCGGGCTCGGCGATCGGCGCGGCACTGGCGCGGCGGGTCCCGGAAAGACCGGCCCGGCTGGTGGTGCTGCTGCTCGCGCTGGCCGGCGGACTCACCACGCTGGGCAAAGGGCTGTGCAACCTGTGATCGGGGGATTTCCCGGAGTCGATCTGCCGGTGAGCATCTCCCACACCGGCGACGGCAGCGTCGACGACGCCGGTAGCCGCGCACGGACCCCAGCGAAGTGCCCAGCGGCTGGTGGTGATCGCGGGGCTCGGCGTCAACCGGCCCTGACCTCAGTGATGGGGTGCGCGTTCAGCATGTCGAGGGTTCGGCGAGTCCAGATCGATGCTCCCGCGCAGAGGAGCCCGATCAGGAACGGATGGGTGGCACCGCGTTCGATGAGGCCGATGACGCCGATCGCGGAGTCGCCGGCGGAAGAGATGATCATCAGGAGGTAGACCGTCGTCGAGAGCAGGCCGACCACTCCGGTCGTGACCAGCGCCCTCCCGACTCCGGGCGAGAACCCGACACGCCGGCGCATCCTCCCGAGCACGACCGCGAGTGTGTTCGCGCCCATAAAGCCCGCGAAGGCTCCCATGCTGTGGTAGCCGCCGGTGCCGTTCTCCAGAGCCTCGCCGGATCCCGGGAACAAGCCGAGCAGAACGCCACCGGCGGCCAGCAGTGTCGCGGGCACGAGCGTTGCCCAGCGGCGCCAACCCGACAGGCCGCGCAGCAGCACGATACCGGCGAGGATCGTGATCCCGAACAGGATGAAACCGGTGTTCATCACCCAGGCAAGAGGTGAGTACATGTACTGCCCGAATAGCGTCGAAGGCCCGTGGACTCCGAGATTACTGATGAAGTGGTACGTGTAGCTGTAAGGCGGATCTGTCCATGCTGTGGCAGCGACGAACTCCGCGAGCAGGAAGATCACAGGGCCGGCGATGAGCAACGCTCCTGCGGCTCGTCGCTGCGAAAGCCGAAGCACATCGGGGCCGGGCGTGTCAGGTTGCGAGTCGTTCCCGGGCTCTCTTTGCTCGATGCTGGAACGCGAGTCGGTGTACCCGGTCATGGTTGTAGTCCTTTCAGGCGTTGCTGCGGCGCCGGCACCAGGGGCGGTGGAGGTTCTCATCGGTTCGGTCCTGCCGTCCGCATCGTCTTCCGCCGCCAATCTGACTTCACTCACACACTAAGTACATCGAGACTACCTTTATTGTCAATATACTTAGAGGCCGGTGCCAGTAAGATCGAGCCATGGTGAATGGAACACCCGTGGGGCGACGAGAGCGTAAGAAGGCTGCAACGCGGGCGGCGATCCTGGACGCGGCAACGACGCTCTTCCTGCAACGCGGCTTCGACGCGGTCACTGTTCGCGAGATCGCCGACAAGGCGGACGTGTCACCCAAGACGGTCTTCACGCACTTCCCCCACAAGGAGGCACTCGTCTTCAGCGACGAGGACGACCGACATGAACACCTCTTGGCCGCGGTCAGCACCCGGGCGCCCGGTACCACGATCTCCGACGCGCTGAAAGCCCACTACCTCCTCGAAATCGCCGCACTCACATCCGAGCCCCAGCGCCAGATCCTCGCCCTCATGGAGCGGACACCGGCCCTGGTGGACTACGCGGAGAAAATGTGGTTCCGCCACGAAGACGCCCTCGTCGCCAGGATCACCGAGGAGTTCGGGCTCTCCGAGCCGAGCGACGAGATCCGCTTCTACGTCCGGTTCGCCCTGCACATCCAGCTCAGCGCCACCCGCGAGGCCGATCCAGAACAGACCATCGACGCAGGATTCCGACTCCTCGATGAGGGCTGGACGCGCTACCGCGGGGCCGGAGGTTAGAGCGCAGCCGTGAAGGTTCGCGGGGCAGGTCCTTCATCGCCTCGACGACCGTCACCGCGGCCGCCAAGTCGCCGGCAGCCTTGCGGAGCTTGGGCGGCATCTTCAGCTTCACGTTACGGCCCGCCCGTGACAGCGGCTTCGTCGCCATCAGCACGTCGCCATCAGCACGTCGAACCGCAGCTGCGCGTCATCGACTCATTCAGGCAGGGGGCGGTCGCGGAGCTCCGATTTGCGGATCTTGCCCGAGCCCGTCTTCGGCAGCACGTCGACGATCTCGAAACGAACGGGGATCTTGTACTTGGCGAGCCGGGAACGCAGGAAGTCCGTCAGTTCGCCGGGGGTGACGCCGGCGCCGGGACGCAGCACGACGAAAGCGCGGCCCACCTCGCCCCACCTCTGGTCCGCCATCCCCACCACGGCGGCCTCCGCCACGGCCGGATGCGCGAAGAGCACCTCTTCGACCTCCGCCGGGTAGACGTTCTCCCCGCCGGAGATGTACATGTCCTTGATGCGGTCGACGACGCTCAGATGACCCTCCTCATCCATGATCGCGATGTCGCCGGAGCGGAACCAGCCGTCCTCGGTCAGCGCGGCGGCACTGGCCTGCGGGTCCCGCCAGTAGCCGGGGGTGACGTTCGGCCCCTGGATGAGCACCTCGCCCGGCTCCCCGGCCGGTGCCGTCGTGAGGTCGGGGCGCGCCACCCGCACCCTGGAGAAGAAGACCGGCACCCCGGCCGAGCCCACCTTGCGCACGCTCTCGCCCGCCTCCAGGAAGGTCGCGCCGGGGGCGGTCTCGGTCAGTCCGTAGCCCTGGCAGAAGACCAGGCCTCTTTCCTGGTAGGTGCGGATCAGCGCCACGGGGATGGCCGCGCCGCCGGCCATGAGGGTGCGCAGCGACGACAGGTCGGCCTCGGCCCAGCGCGGCGACCTGGCGAAGTCGGCGAACATCGTGGTGACGCCGAACATCCACGTCACCCGGTGTTCCTCGATGAGGTCGTAGCACACCTCCGTGTCCCAGGACGGCATGATCACCGAGGTGCCGCCCTTGAGGAAGGTCGGCAGCAGCGTCTGGTTCAGCGCCGCGACGTGGAAGAGCGGCGCGCTGATCAGCGTCACCTCCGAACTCGTCACATCCACGCCGACCATCATGTTGAAGCAGTTCCACACCAGGTTGGCGTGGCTGAGCATCGCCCCCTTGGGAGCGCCGGTCGTGCCGGAGGTGTAGAGGATGAGGGCGAGGTCGTCGAGCGCCACCGGCACGTCGATGGGGCCGGGATCGCCCCGCGCCACCCAGGTCTCGAAGTCGTGCTCCCCCGGCGCGGGCGATTCCAGGGCCACGAGCGTGTACGGTCCGGACAGGGCGTGTACGGTCTGCGCGCAGCCGGGGTCGTACACCAGCAGTGCGGCGCCCGAGTGGCCAAGCATGTAGCCGATCTCGGGCGCGGTCAGCCGGAAGTTCAGCGGGACGAAGACGGCCCCCAGCATGTGGGTGGCGAACATGGTCTCGGCGAAGGCGACGTGGTTGGGGCCGAGGTAGGCGACCCGCTCCCCCGCCCCGATCCCCGCCTGGCGCATCCGTGAGGCCAGGCGGGTCGCCCGCTGGTGGACGTCGGCGTAGCTGACCGATCGGCCCGCGAAGACGAACGCGGTGCGCTGAGGACTCATCTGGGCTCGGCGGGCGGGCCAGCCGCCGAGCCCGGCGTTACGCATCGGTGGCGGCACGGATCGCCGGGGCGCCGGAGGTGAGGTCGTCGCCGCTGGTCTCCCGCAGGGCCAGCACGCAGACCACGGTCAGCAGGCAGCAGACAGCGATGATCACCGAGATCGTCGTCGTGCTGCCGCCCCCGGAGGAGGCGTCCAGCTGGGCGAACAGCAGCGGGCCCAGGCCGGCGCCGAGTCCGGCGAGCTGGTAGCCGAGCGAGGCGCCGGTGTAGCGGTTCCTGGTGGGGAACAACTCGGCGTACAGCGCCCCCAGCGGGCCGTACATCATCGGGTGGATGAGCGCCTGGCCCAGCACCAGCGCGATGACGAGCAGCGCGACGCTGCCGGCGTTCACCATCGGGAACAGCGCGAAGCCGAACCCGGCCATGAGCAGCGCGCCCGCCAGCACGATCGGGCGGCGTCCGACCCGGTCCGAGAGCGCCGACCAGGCGATGATGCTCACCACGGCGAGCGCGGAGGAGAGCGTGAGGCCGTTCAGCACGGCCTGGCGGGTGAAACCGGTCCGGACGCCGTAGGCGATGAGATAGGTGGTCAGCGTGCCCTGGGCCACGAACGCCGACAGGCCGACCCCCACCCCCAGAAGCAGGGTCCTGGGGTGGTTGCGCAACACCTCCAGCAGCGGCATCCGGGTGGCGCGGCCGCCGACGCCGGCCGCCTCGAACACCGGCGTCTCCTCCACCCGCAGCCGGACAAACAGGCCGACTCCCAGCAGGAGGATGCTGAGCAGGAACGGCACCCGCCAGCCCCAGCTCAGGAAGGCCTGCTCGCCCACGACGGCCGCGGTGCCGCTGAGCACGCCGGTGGACAGCACCATGCCGAACGGGGCGCCGGCGTTGGTGAAGCTCGCCCACAGGCCGCGGCGGCTGCTGGCGTGTTCCGCCGACATCAGTACGGCGCCTCCCCATTCGCCGCCGATGGCCACGCCCTGCAGGACGCGAAGGAGGACCAGGGTGATGGGGGCCAGGGCGCCGATCTGCTCGTAGGTGGGCAGCACGCCGATGAGGAAGCTGGCGACACCCATCAGGGTCATGGTCAAGACCAGCATGCGCTTGCGGCCGAGCCGGTCGCCGAAGTGGCCGAAGATCACTCCGCCGAGCGGCCTGGCGAGGTACCCCGTGGCGAAGGTGCCGAAACTGGCGACCGTGGCCGTGAGCGGGTCGAGCGAGGAGAAGAAGATCTTGCTGAAGACCACCGCCGAGGCCGTGGCGTACAGCAGGAAGTCGTAGTACTCGATCACGCTGCCCAGGAAGCTGGAGGCCACCGCGCGGCGTAGCTGAACCTGGTTGGGGGGAAAGACCGACGGGTTCGTCATGACTGAGCTCCTCAGTCCGAGAGCGAGCTACTGCGCTTGCTTGCCCGGAGGTTAGGCATTTTTGTGACGGACGTCAATCCTTTGCCCAGCATTAAACGGTGCCGAGCCCGAGCAGGCGCACGGCGTTGTCCTTGAGGATCTTCGGGCGGACCTCGGGCTTGATGTCGAGGGCGTCGAAGTCGGCGAGCCACCGGTCCGGCGTGATCATCGGGTAGTCGGATCCGAAGAGCACCTTGTCCTTCAGCAGCGTGTTGGCGTACCGGACGAGCTGCGGCGGAAAGTACTTCGGCGACCACCCCGACAGGTCGATGTAGACGTGCGGCTTGTGCGTGGCCACCGCCAGAGCCTCGTCCTGCCAGGGAAAGGACGGATGGGCCAGGATGATCCGCAACTCGGGGAAGTCCACGGCGACGTCGTCAACCAGCATGGGGTTGGAGTACTTCAGCCGGATCCCGCCCCCGCCGGGCAGACCGGCACCGATACCGGTCTGCCCGGTGTGAAACAGCGCCGGCACCCCCATCTCCTCGATCGCCTCGTAAAGCGGGTAGGCCACCCGGTCGTCGGGCGCGATGCCCTGGACACTCGGATGGAACTTGAAGCCGCGCACCCCGTGCTCGGCCACCAGCCGACGCGCCTCGCGGACCCCGGCCCTGCCCTTCCACGGATCGACGCTGGCGAAGGGGATCAGCACGTCGGCGTGGGCGGCGCAACTCGCCGCGACCTCCTCGTTCGAGATGCGCCGATGCCCGGTGGCGTGCTCGGCGTCGACGGTGAACACCACCGCCGCCATCCTGCGCTCACGGTAGTAGGCGGCCATCTCGGCGACGGTGGGCCGAGAGCGCCCCTTGAAGTACTTCGCCGAGGCTGCGGCCAGCTCCTCGCCGAGCGAGGCGTGCCCGTCCGCGGAGACCTCCGCGTGCGTGTGCACGTCGATGGCGACCAGTTCGTCGACGTTCATAAACTCTCCTTGTGCACATATTTGACTTCCGTCAATTATGTGCCTGACATCTGGCCCGTCTACGCTTTCGGTGTGAGCATCGGCGGCGAAGACGAACCGGCGGCGCCGTCCGCGCGCCCGCAGTCCCTGATTTTCAGCTTCCTCGGCATCCACGCCCTGGACCGCGGCACCGCCATCTCCACGGGCAGCATCATCGAGGTGTTCGCCCGCCTCGGCGTTTCGGAGGAGGCCGTCCGCTCCACGCTCGCCCGCATGGTCAAACGCGACCTGCTGATCCGCTACCGGGTGGGGCGCAGGGTCTATGTCGGGCTCACCCCGCACGCCGAGGCGGTGCTGCGCGACGGCCGCCGGCGGATCTGGGAGACCGGCGCGGTGAACCGCGACTGGGACGGCACCTGGACGGTCGTCGGGTTCTCCCTGCCCGACAGCCGCCGCAGCACCCGCCACGACCTGCGCTCCCGGCTCATCTGGGCCGGATTCGGCCCGCTGCAGAGCGGGCTGTGGATCGCTCCCGGCGCGAGGGAGGTCTGCGGGGTGCTGGAGTCGCTGGAGGTCGACGATCACGTCACGGTGCTGACCGCGAGGGCGTTCAAACCCACCGAGGCCGCCGACCTGGTGGCCAAGGCCTTCGACATCGAGCAGATCGCCCGGCGCTATCGGGCCTTCCTCACCAGGTGGGACCTCACCCGGCCGCTGCCCGACGCGCCGGACGATCTCGTACGGCAACTGGTGCTGCACACCGACTGGCTGCAACTCGTCCGCCAGGACCCTCACCTGCCGGCCGAGCACCTGCCCGGCGACTGGCCGGCGATCCGGGCCGAGCAGGTCTTCCGCGCGCGGGCCGAACAGTACGAACGGCCCGCGCTGAAGGTGGCCGGCGGCCTGCTGGACGAACTCACCCTATGACGCAGGCGGTCCCGTTCAGCGCGAACGCCGCCGGAGCCGAGTTCGTGCCGCTGTAGGTGCCCTGGAACCCGAAACTGCTGCGGGCCTGCGGGGCGATGGTGGCGTTGTAGGAGACGTTGCGCGCGCTGACCTGGGAGCCCGACTGGGTCACCGTGGCGTTCCAGGCACTGGTGACCTGCTGGTTACCCGGCCACGTCCAGGTCACGGTCCAGCCGTTGACGGGGGCCGACCCGGTGTTGGTCACGGTGACATCGGCGGTGAAGCCGTTGTTCCAGGTGTTGGGAAGGTAGGTGACCCTGCACCCGCCCCCCGGGCCGGGGGTCGGAGTCGGCGACGGGGTCGGGGTGGGGGTAGGGGTAGGGGTGGGAGACGGTGAGGCGGTCGGGGTCGGCGACGGGCTCGGCCCGCCGGTGAGGCCGAAGAACTGGATCGCGGCGGCGGCCATCCCACTCGACGGCAGGCTGTGGCCGGCCCCCTGGATGGTGTAGGCCTCGACCTGCACCGTGCCAGAGGTGTCGGCGTAGCGGCGGCGGTTCCAGTTCGCCTGCGGGGTGTCGCTGCTGGTGGGCGTCTGGCTCAGGCCGAAGACGTTGGTCCACTGGTCGATCGCCTGCTGGTGGGTGGCGTAGTACACCAGGTTGTCGTTGGTGCCGTGCCAGAGCTGGACGCGCGGCCGGGGACCGCTGTAGCCGGGATAGGCGGCGCGCACCAGGTCTCCCCACTGCTGGGGCGTCTTGCTGATCCGCCCGGAGGCGCAGTTGCTCACGCCGGGCGAGGGAACGTAGTCGGCCTCGTTCGGGAAGCAGGCGAACGGCACCCCCATGAACGCCGCCCCTGCCTTGAAGACGTCGGGATAGTTGCCGAGCATGATGTTGGTCTCCATGCCACCGGCCGAGGAGCCGGTGACGTAGATACGGTTGGCGTCGCCGTTGTACCGCTGCCGGGTGTAGGTGATCATCGACAGCAGCGAGACCGGGTCGCTGCCCCCGTTGCGCACCTGCGAGGCCGCCGACCAGGAGTCGAAGCAGTTGCCCTTCTTGGAGGCCGAGGGGTAGATGACGATGAAGCCGCGCTGGTCGGCGAGGGAACGGAACTCCGACCCCGAGAAGAAGCCCGGGCCCGAGCCGCCGCAACCGTGCATGGCGAGCACGATCGCCGGGCTGGCCTGCACGTTGTCGGGCACATAAAGGTGCATCCGCAGGTTGCCGGGATTGGCACCGAAACTCGTCACCTCGGTCAGTGTGGCGGCGGCGGCGGGCTGCCCGCCCACCAGGATCGTGGCGGCGTACAGCATCGCGGCACTGACGGCCGCGAGCACAGCACTCCATTGCCTCATCGGCTCTCCTTCGCTTGATGTTCGCTCGGTGCACGAGCCGCAGCGCCGCCGACTCGCCCTGACATCAGCCGGTATAGGGGCGCGTCGCCAGCCGGTCAAGCTTCCCCCGTACCGGATCATGGTTCACAAACGATGAAAAATGCTGCTTGCGCTGGTTATCAAGCGATTTGTTATCAAGTAGCTTGATATTTGAGGCGCGAAACTTACATCGCCCGTTATCGTCATCCGGTGACCTCACGCCGCGACCCCACAGCCGACCAACCGCCCAAACCGGCACCTCACCTGAGCTACCTGGTCTACCGGCTGGAGCGTCGCATCCGCGCCCGACTCGACGAGGCACTCGTGCACTACGGCGTCACCACGACCGAATACATGGCACTCAGCGAACTGCGCATGCGCACCGGACTGTCCTCGGCCGAACTCGCCCGCATCGCCTTCGTCACCCCACAGGCCATGAACCTGGTCGTACGCGACCTGGAACAACGCGGCCTGATCCACCGCGACGCACACCCCGACGGCGGCCGGGTGCTTCGCACCCACCTCACCCGCGAAGGACAGGCCGCCCTACGACACTGCGACCGCGCACTCGACCGCATCGAAAAAGACATGCTCGCCGACGTCGACGACCACACCCGCACCACACTGATGGAGGGCCTCACCCTCTGCACCCGAGCCCTGCGCCCCCCTGAGCCCACCAATGCCGGACTCCGGCGGACGAAGACCCCTGACGACCTCACGGCATGATCCGGCTTGACCTTGACACAGTGACAAGGTCTTCACTGAGGGCCAGGAGGTGGCCCCATGACCATGCCGAAACAGGACACCAACCCGATCCCAGCTCTCCAAGCACTGCAGGACGACGACCCGTCGGTGCGGCTGCGAGCGGCGCTGGCGCTCGGCACGAACCCCGACCCGCGCTTCATCGACAAGCTCATCGAACGATGCGCGATCGAAGACGAATTCCCGGTACGCGACACGCTCACCTGGGCACTCACCCGCCACCCCTCGTCGATGACCCTCCCCAGACTCCTCGACGAGGTCCGCTCACCCCGCGCCCAGGCACGCAGCCAGGCACTGCACACCCTGTCCAAGATCGGGGATCGGCGAGCATGGCCCGCGATCACCCAAGCTCTGCTGTCCGACACCGACGACGAGGTCGCCCGCAGCGCCTGGCGAGCGGCCGTCGTGCTCGTCCCCGAAGGCCAGGAGCCCGAACTGGCCGCGGCACTGTCGACACAACTCGGCCGCGGCGAACGGGAGACCCAACTCAGCCTCAGCCGGGCGCTCATCGCGCTCGGCGAAGTGATCTCGCCGATCCTGCACGCCGCCCAGACGCGAACAGACCCCCGTGTACGCGCGCACGCGATCGCCACCGAGCAACTCCTACGCGACCCCGAGGCCGGATTCGAGTTCGCGATCGAGCAGGCCAAGCGCGTCGTGGCCCTCGGCGAAACCGAAAGGCAGGGATGATGAGACGGTGTTGATCGGTGAGGTGGCACGACGCTCCGGAGTCAGCGCCCGCATGCTCAGGCACTACGACACCCTCGGCCTGGTGCGGCCAACAGGCCGCACCAGCGCCGGCTACCGCGAATACTCCGCAGCCGACATCCAACGCATCTTCCACATCGAGAGCCTGCGATCGCTGGGACTGTCACTGCACGACGTCGGACGCGCCCTCGAAGACCCCGCCTTCACCCCCGCACAACTCGTCGAACACCTCATCGACCAAACCCAGGAACGCATCACGAGACAGACCGAGCTACTCACGCGACTTCGCCGCATCGGCGCCGCCCAACCCGCCGACTGGAAGGAGGTCCTCCACATCGTCGAACTCCTTCAGGCACTGGGATCAAAAAGCGCCGGCAAGCGCCAGCACGCGGCCCTGTCCTCGGCCGAAGAGGCATCGATGCCGGTGGAAGCACTGGTCGAGGCGACGCTCAGCGAAAAGGACCCGAACGTCGCCGGAGCCCTCCGATGGGCCCTGGCGCGATCGGCCGACAGCGGAACCGCATTGCTGGCCAAAGGCCTCGACTCACCCGTGGCCGAAGTACGCGAACGCGCCGTCCAGTCCATCGCCGAGATCCCGGACGCCCAGGCGACCGCACTGCTGCGCGACGCCCTCGCCCACCCCGACCCCGTGGTCCGCCGGCACGCGGCCCTGGCACTGGGGACACGCGGCGTGACCGAGGCGGTCCCCACGCTCATCGACATGGTCGTCGAAGGCACCAACGACGTCGACGCGGCCGACGCGCTGAGCACCCTGGCAAGCACCCCCGCCCTGGCCGACCAGATCGCCACCGGTCTCGTCGACCGCCTCAGCCCCGGCACCGCCGAATCGCCCGCACGCCGACGCCTCGCGCAGGCACTCGCGGACATCCCGGCGACCACCGCCTCACACGCCCTCACCGACCTCTCACACGACGAAGATCACGCCGTCGCACTCACCGCGGCCTACATCCTCAAAATGCGCGACGCCCGATAGCCGGCCCTTCACCCGGCACACCAAGTCCCGCACCGGCGAACACGACACCGAACACCTCACGACCACGGCCGTACAAACAGGAGAGGACGATGAGCCAGGCGGTCGCACGACAACGTCACCAACCCACTCCGACCCCGATCAAAGAAACGGGCCGACGAGACCGGCGAACTCCTCAGGACCGACGATCCGCACCCCCAAACTCTCGGCCTTGGCCCGCTTGGAACCCGCCTTCTCCCCCGCCACCAACAACGACGTCCTCGCCGAGACACCAGAGGACGACCTCCCCCCGGCACGCTCGATCAACTCGTTCATCTGGTTACGGGTCAAAGACTCCAAAGCCCCACTCATGGAGCCGGTGACCACAACCGACATCCCCGCCAGCGGCAACCCGGACGCACCACCCGGCTGCGCGGCGACCTCGCCACCGTCGACACCGGCCACGACAGGGGCGACGAAGACGACAGGAGGCGTCCAGCCCGGCTCGGTCATGGTGACCCCGGCCGCCACCAACTTGTCGATCAACGGCGCGAGCTCGGCGAGCTCGGCCACCACCGCCGGCGACTTCTTCGGACCAATGCCCTCGACCGCCTCGATCGCCCCCGCGTCGGCCGCGCGAATGGCATCCATGCTGCCAAAATGCCGAGCGATACGACGACTCATAGACCGGCCCGTGCCACGCACACCCAGCGCGCAGAACACCCTGCTGAGCGGCTGCGCCTTGGCCCGCTCAATCGCGGCGAGCAAATTGTCGGTGCTCGTCTCCCCCATCCGCTCCAAGCCCAGCACCTGCTCACGGGTCAAAAAGAACAGATCGGCGAAGTCAGCGATCAACCCCGCGTTCAGCAACTGCAGAATACGGTTTTCCGCCAGACCCTCGATATCGAGCTGGTCACGGCCCGCCGCATAACCGATGGAGGCGATCACCCGGCAGGCGCGACCACGCACACACCGCCACCGCTCCTGCGAAGTGTCGATCGCATCACCACAGGTGGGACAGACCTTCGGAATCTCGATCGGCCGCTCATCGCCCGTGCGCAGATGCACCACCGGCGCCTCCACCCGAGGAATCACATCACCCGCCTTGTAGACGGTCACACTGTCGCCCAGCATCAAACCCCGACGCGCTATGTCGGAGGCATTGTGAAGCGTGGCATAGGTGACGACACTGCCATCGAGCTCAACCGGCTCCAACACCGCACGCGGGGCGATGACGCCGGTACGGCCGGTGTTCCACTCCACACCGACCAACTTGGTGATCTTCTCGGTGGCGGGCAGCTTGTAGGCGACGGCCCACCGCGGAGCACGCGAACTGAACCCGGCCTGCACCTGGTCACCGGCGAGATCACACTTGATCACGATGCCGTCGATACCGAACGGCAACTCCGGCCGCACCGCGGCGATCTCCTCGACCCGCTCCTGCACCCCCTCCAACGTCTCGGCGACGATCCCCGCGACCGAGGTGGCCGCGGTGGTCTGCACCCCCTGCCCGGCGACCCACGCCATGACCTCGCTGTGCGGCAGCCCGCGCAACCACTCAGCCGTCTCGGAGACGTCATCGGGATACGGCAGCGCCCCATAGCCGAAGAAGGTCAACTCGCATACATACGGCCGGTCCTGGGCACGCAGCGTCCCGGCGGCGGCGCTACGCGGATTGGCGAACGTGGTGCCGTCATGCGCCTGCCGCTTGCCACACGCCTCCCCGAACTGCGACGTCGTCATCAGCACCTCACCGCGCAACTCAACGGTCACCGGCTCGGCCAACCTGGAAGGCAGCCCCACGACGGTGCCGATCGCGTGGGAGACGTCCTCACCGGCGGTGCCATCGCCACGGGTCACCAGCCGCACCAGGCGGCCGTGACGATAACGGGCCGAAATGGCCAGACCATCGAGCTTGGGCTCGACACTCCAGGCCACGACCGGACGCCCAAGCCTGCGCTCCAGCGAGGCGGCCCAGTCGGCCAGCTGCCCGGCGCCGAAAACGTTGTCCAAGCTGAGCATCGGCACCGCGTGCGGCACATCACCGACCACCGCACCCCCGGCCACCTTGCCCGTCGGCGAGGTCGGCAACACCTCCTCGGGATGCTCGTCCTCATAAGCCTCGATGCCCCGGACCAACCGGTCGTAGGCGTCGTCGTCCAACCTGGAGGTGCCGTCACCGTAGTAGGCCGCAGCGGCGTCCAAAGCGAGCTGAACGGCTTCGGCGTAGGCGGTCTGATCAGCGAGAAGAGTGCTGGGGGGCGCGTCGGTCATGATCCCATCATCTCTCCCGGCACCGACAGTTTCCGGCCACCGAACACCCCCCAGCCCGAATGGCCGACAGGGAGGGACGGAGACGTCCTTGGCCTTCAGCGGCACCGACCTACTACAGGACCTGATCGTGACGGGCGAAGATGTCCAGCAGCACACCGACGGGCACATCCGCCTCGGTGGGGTAGCGGAAACGCCGATCGGGATTGATCGTGTAGTGGTTGCGGCGACCCACCTTGGAGCGGGTCAGATAGCCCGCCGTGTGCAGGTCGGTCACAATTCCCTGGGCCGCACGCTCGGTGATACCGATGACGGCCGCGATGTCACGCAGCCGCACCTGCGGGTCACGGGCGATCTCCAGCAACACCCGAGCATGATGGGTCAGGAAGGTCCACGAGGACGAAGGCCGATCGGGACTGTTCTCGGCCATGTCATATCCTCTCGGCCTCGCCAGGGCGGCTCGCTACGCAACAGTCAGCCATGGACACCACCACGCGAAGAACTATACCGGAAATATCTTTCATGTATCTTTGTTCCGACGTAATATGGACGGCGTCCAGGCCCACCGGCACGCACCAGGGCACACAAAGGGATCGATCACATGACTGTCGTGCACCACCGGCCGACACCAATCGGCCTCCACGCCCGGCAACACCGGCTGCCGACCCCACCGGCCACCGATTCACGACGAACGCCCGACAGTGAAGCCACCCCCCGCCACGAACGGGCCACATCCGGCGAACACTGGACCGACGCCGTGCTCTACCTCGACCGCACACTGCGCATCACCTACACCCTGACCTCACCCATAAGCACAGTCCAACTGATCGGCGAACTCGACGCCACCAACACCCAGGCGGCAGCCCGGACCCTGACCCAGGCCGGCACCGCCGAGGAGACCCTCACCATCGACATCGGACACCTGGAGTTCGTCGACGTCGCGGGCCTGCGCATGCTGACCGACCTGTGCCGCGACGGCACGGCCCACCTGACCAACGCACCGATCGACATACGCCGCCTACTCGGCCTGCTGAACCGGACGGACATCCTCGCCAAGTGCGCATGACGCCCCCCAGCCACCCCCACCCGACGACCTGCCACCCTGCGCGGCCAACCGCCCGAAAACGACCGCGACCTTCGAGGACCCGGTGGCGGACGGCGAGTGGCGTCACCTCCTGGAAGCAGGGCGACGCAATACGCACGGTGACCCCGGCAGCCGTCCCTCAACCGTAAGAGGTATCGACAAGTGAGCAGCGGGCGCAACCGGGCGCGTTGCGTTCTCCTCTGGCCGATGGTTGGTTTTTGATCTTGAAGTGGTTTTCAATCAACCGACTCCCTTTACAATGTAGATTTATAACTGCTCCGGAAGCCGTCAACGCCGTCAGGAGTTGACGCCCGACAGTTCCGCGAGGCACGTTATCTGTCGGCCGGTTCAACGAATCGATTAGGGGCATCTGCCCCCTCCACAAGGTGGTGCCCCAGGCCGGATGGCCGACCGGCCAACGGCGAGAGGCGTTTGCCGGAGAGCCCAGGTCGCCGACGACGCACTACCCCACTCCCCTCCCTCCCAGAGACGGCGCATCCTCGCCACAGCACGCTGAGCTGCTTTGACACCCGGCCTTTCCGGCCCATAGCCTCGTATCGAATCGATTCGAACCAGGTGTCGCAAGGCGCGGGCTCGATCCGGTGCCACGGGGAGGCCGCAGTGAACATCGGGGAGATCGCCAGGCGCGCCGGCGTGTCACGTAGCACGGTCTCGTACGCGCTGAGCGGCAAGCGGGCGGTATCCGAGGCGACCCGTCGACGGATCGAAAAAGTGATCGCGGAGGCGCGTTACCGTCCCAACGCCAGCGCCCGGGCACTGGCGGAGGGGCGCACTCGTACGCTCGGGCTGGTGGTCCCGCCCGCCGGCCGGAACCTCACCTTCATGCAGTTGGGCTTCGTCGCGAGCGTGGTGGAGGCCGCGGGCCGTCACGGACTCGACGTGCTGCTCTCACCCAGTGGTGACGAGCACGACAGGTCGTTCGAACGGATGGTGAGCAGCCGCCGGGTCGACGGTGTCGTCTTGATGGAGGTCCGGCTGGAGGATCCGCGAGCGCACCGGCTGCGCCGGTCCGGCCTGCCGTTCGTGACGATCGGTCACACCGCGGACTCCCAGGCCGACTGCTGGGTGGACGTGGACTACGAGGCGTTGACCTCCCGCTGTGTCCACCACCTGGCCGACCTCGGACACCGTGCCGTCGCGCTCCTCAACCGGCCGCAGGAGTTGCTGGCCGCCGGTTACGGTCCCGCCCGCCGGGCTCTTGACGGTTTCACCGCGGCGGCGACCGAACGCGGCCTGAGCGCCACCGCGGTGTGCTGCCCGGACGAGGCGACGGCCGGCGAGGAACGCGTCGAGGACCTTCTTCGCCTGAATCCGGCCGTCAGCGCCGTCGTCACGCTCAACGAAGCCGCCCTGCCAGGTGTGGATCGGGCTCTGCGAGGCAGGCGACTCGCGGTGCCCGACGACTTCTCGATCACCGGCGTGGTGGCCCGGCAATGGGCGGAGGACTTCCACCCGCCGCTGACCTCAGCCGACGTGCCTGTCGCGACCATGGCCACCCAGGCCGTGGAGCTTCTCGTGGAACGGATCTCGTCACCGGACGCTCCCCCGCGCCAGGTTCTGCTGCAGCCGTCGATCTCGCTGCGGGCCAGCACCGGCCCCGCTCCGGTACGCCCCTAGACGCGACGGGCACCGTGCGGACGGAAAATCGGGCGCTTCGAACCGGCCACCGAAGTGACCGGCACCGAAGCGCGCGCTCGCGGTCGATCAGGGCGGTGACGGCGACCCGCCCCTCCTCGGTCAGCCGGATGAGAGAGGACCTCTTGTGCGCCGGGTTGGGGACGGACTCAACCAGGTTCCGGGCGGCGGCCTCGTTGATCATGCGCTGTACGATCCCGGTCGAAGGGACCGCCCACTACCCCAACATGGAGCGCCCCGACGTCTTCAACGAGATCCTCGAAGACTTCCTGCGTGCCCTGTGACCCCAGCGACCGTCCGTGGGCAGCCGGAGCGGGACGGCGGGAACACGAACCGCCCCAGGGCTACCCGGCGGCCGGGGGCACGTCCGGGAGCAGAGCGCCGGACCGGCGTCGTTCGTGCGCGGCGGCCAGGATCAGGTAGCCGCTCGCCGTCCAGGTGTAGGCACGGTCGCGCAGCCCGGCACCGCTTCGGGCGTCGAAGTTCTCCGCGAAGCCGGACTTCTCGCACAGCGCGCGGAACCGCGTACTGATCTTGTCGGCCAGTTCGGCGAAACCGGCGCGGCGCAGGCCGTCCTCGATCAGGACGGTCGAGGGCGCCCAGATCGGCCCCCGCCAGTAGCCGTCGTCCCGATAGTGCTCCGAGGTCGGCAGCTCGGTGGCGGGCCCGTAAGCGGTGAGGTGCGTCTCGATCCTCCTGGCCAGCGTGGTGCGCACCGGCTCCGGCAGCTCCGCTCCCAGCACGATCGGCATCAGGTCCAGCAGGCTGTCGCTGGACCAGGTCCGCCTGGAGTGCGCACCGCGCGAGACGAACCGGTCGCCGGCCCAGAGCTCTTCGAGGAGCGCCTCACGGATCCGATCGGCGGCCTGGGACCACGTGGCGGACTTCTCGGCGAGCCCGAGTTCTCCCGCGAGGTGGGCGAGTTCCCGCATCTGGAGCACGAGGAAGGCCGCCAGGTCGGCGGTCTCGACGACCCGCTCCGGGTCGAAGGTGGTCGCGTTGTCCCAGCCGCTGTCGTTGCCGTGCTGGTAGTGCGGCAACTCCTGCCCGGGAACACGGCGCGCGGTCAGCCAGAACCCGGTCCAGCTCTCCAGCTTTCGGTACGTCTCGGCCAGCTCGGCCGCGGGCAGCCGGGGCATGCGCTCTCGCAGGTGGCGCAGCGCCCAGCCGTGGATGGGCGGCTTGACGAAGTTGTAGAGCACCTCGGAGTGGGTGATGGAGTCGGGCAGCGCACCGCCCTCGTCCTGGTGGTCGAAGACGAGCCGGAACTGGTCCCACGCCAGGTCGGGCACCCCTTCGGCCAGCGCGATCGCGTTGAAGCAGTGGTCCCAGCTCCAAACCTTGTCCATCCAGTGCTTGGACATCAACACCGCGGGACGGGTGATGAACCCGGTCGGCCGCACCGTGGCCGACCACAGCACGTAGGCCGCCAGATCCGCGGCGGGCGTCTCGGCGCCGCGCCACGGTGCGAGCGCCTCGGCGAAGGACTCGAAATCGGCCCTCGCCGACTTGACCGCCTGCTCGAAGGTGCCCGCCGACAGGTACGGCGGACGGGAGGTCCCGTACTCCTCGATCGCGATCTCCCACGGCTCGCCGTCACCGGACAGCACGACGCCGCGCTCCGCCGAGCCCAGCGCCTGCACCCCCGGGCAGCCGGTCATGTCACCGCGCAACACGGTGACCCGGTAGCGCCGCCCGGTCTCGTAGACCGTGAAGACATGGGCCCCGTCGACCGGATCCCGATAGAGGTACGGCCCGCTGAACGGGGTCAGGTCGGGGTTGGCCGCGATGAGACGCAGACCGAGCCCTCGCCCTCGTAGCCGCGCCGTGTCCGGCCGCTCATAGGCGAGTTCCATCTGCCCGCTGTCATGGGCCCAGGTGAGCCGGTGCGGTGTGGCCACGACGGTCGTCTCGGCGCGTACTCCCCCGGTGGTCGGTATCAGCCGCAGGATCGGGTGCAGTCCCGTCTGGTGCGACACGAGATGCACGTCATCCGCGTAGGTCTTCTCCGCTATAACGGGTGAGAAGTTGAACCAGGACCCTCGGAAACTGAAGGGAATCTCCTGGACGGAGAACTCCGGGCCTGGTGCGGCGACGGTCATCAAATACCTCCAGTGTGGATACTCCGGCCTTCAGGCCGGAGAGGAAACGCGGCCTCATGCGACACGAATCTGGAATCGAACACACGTCCACTGTTAACTGATCTTGCATTAGAATGTGAGGCATGGCGCAGACCGTGAAGCGGGCGTTCAAGTTCCGCTTCCACCCGACCCCTGAGCAGGCCGAAGAGCTTGCCCGGACGTTCGGCTGCGTGCGCCTGATCTACAACAAGGCCCTCGAAGAACGCACCCGCGCCTACACGCTGCAAGGCCGTAAGACCTCCTACGTGCAGTCGTCGGCCGCGCTCACGCAGTGGAAGAAGACCGACGACCTCGCGTTCTTGAACGAGGTCTCCTCGGTGCCGCTTCAGCAGGCATTGCGCCACCTTCAGGCGGCGTTCACGAACTTCTTCGCCAAACGGGCGAAGTACCCGGCGTTCAAGTCCCGCAAGAAGTCCCGCCTCAGCGCCGAGTACACCCGCAGCGCCTTCCGATGGCAGAACGGGCAGCTCACCCTCGCCAAGACGAACGACCCGCTGAACGTCGTGTGGTCGCGCCCACTGCCCGAAGGAGCACAGCCGTCCACGGTGACGGTGTCGAAGGACGCGGCGGGCCGCTGGTTCGTCTCCATCCTGTGCGAAGACAGCCTCCGGCCGCTTGACCCGACGACCAATGTGGTCGGGGTGGACGCGGGTATTACGGCGTTGGCGACGCTGTCGACCGGAGAGAAGATCGTCAACCCCGAGCATGAGCGGGCTGACCGCAAGAAGCTCGCCAAGGCTCAGCGGAACCTCTCCCGCAAAGAGAAGGGGTCGGCGAACCGGGCCAAGGCGAAACTCACCCTCGCCCGCGTGTACGCTCGCATCGCCGACCGTCGCCGCGACCATCTGCACAAGGTCACCACTCGTCTCGTCCGTGAGAACCAAACGGTCGTGATCGAAGACCTCACCGTGCGCAACATGGTGAAAAACCACAGCCTGGCTCGCGCCGTCTCCGACGCTTCGTGGCGCCAGATGCGGTCCATGCTGGAGTGCAAAGCGGCCTGGTATGGGCGGGAGTTGCTGGTCGTGGACCGGTTCTTGCCCTCGTCCAAGCTGTGTTCGGCGTGCGGCGCCCTCCAGCGGTCCATGCCGCTGGGCGTCCGCGATTGGGTGTGCGCCTGCGGCGCGGCCCATGACCGGGACGTCAACGCCGCGAAGAACATCCTCGCCGCCGGGCTGGCGGAGAGGTAAAACGCCTGTGGAGCCGGTGTAAGACCTCAAAGGGGAATCCTCCTCGCGGGCGACTGGCGGTGAAGCAGGAACCCTCACGGGTGACCGTGGGGACTCCCCTCTCTTCAGGGAGGGGAGGAGGTCAAGGAGTCGGCTCTCTTTCTCGATGTGGGTTCCGCAGGGCGGTGACGCCTGCGGCCCGCGGCGACCGGCCCCTGGCGGCCGCCGCGGGAAGGGGCGAGGAGCGGTCAGTCCTTCACCGCTCCGGCGGTGACGCCCGCGGCGACATAGCGTTGCGCGATGATCAACAGCACCGTGGCCGGAAGGGAGGCCACGACCGCGGTCGCCATGATGGCGTTCCACTGCTGGTTGTTGTTACCGATGTAGTGGTAGATGCCCAGGGTGATCGGTCGCAGGGTGCCACCGCCGTCGAGCGTGCCGGCGAACACGAAGTCCGACCACGCCCAGAGGAAGGCGAACAGGGAGACCGTGACGACGGCGTTGCGACTGACCGGCAGGACGATCGACCAGAAGACACGCACCGGCCCCGCCCCGTCGGCCGTGGCCGCCTGGAGCATCTCCCGGGGTATTCCGGACATGAACGCGGTGAAGACCAGCACGGCGAACGGGACGGCGATCGTGGTGTCGGCGACGATGAGGCCGGGCAGCGAGTTGAGGACCCCCAGGTTCAGATAGATCGCGTAGAAGCCCATCGCCATGATGATTCCGGGGATCATCTGCGCGATCAGCAGCGCGAAGCTCAGCGCGCCGCCGCCCCTGGGACGCAGCTTCGCCAGCGAGTAGCCCGCGGGCGCGGCGATGGCCACGGTCAGCACCACCGTGGCCAGGCCCACGATCAGGCTGGTCGCCAGGTAGGGCATCTGCTGGTCGAGGACCGCCCGGTAGCCGTCCAGCGTGCCGTCGAACGGGAACCAGGGCGGCGGGCTCTTGCGCATGTCCCGGTCTTGGGTGAAGGAGACATTGACCATCCAGTAGACCGGGAACAGCATCAGCCCGGTCAGGACCACTCCCAGGACGCTCTTCCACCACACCCTCTTGCCGGTCATGATTGCGACTGCCTTCGCTGTACGCGGATGTAGATCAGGCCGAAGACGAGGGCCATCAGGATGAGCAGGTTGCCCACCGCCGCGCCCGGCCCGAAGGCGGGCAGCAGGTTGCCGAACCCCAGCCGGTAGGACCAGGTGGCGAAGGTCGTCGAGGAGTCCGCCGGCCCTCCCTTGGTCATGATCCAGATGATGTCGAACACCTTCAGCGTGTAGACCAGGCCCAGCAGCAGCGTGATCGCGGACACCGGCCGCAGCAGAGGGAAGGTCACCCGCCAGAACTTCTGCCAGCCGCCTGCTCCGTCCAGTTCGGCGGCCTCGTGGACGTCGCGCGAGATCGCCTGCAGGCCGCTGTAGAGCACGACCAGGTTGAAGGGGATACCGATCCAGATGTTCGCGATGGTCACCGAGACCAGCGACCAGTCGGGGGAGGTGAGCCAGTTGACCGGTCCCAGGCCCACGTAGCCCAGGGCCGCGTTCACGATGCCCGAGTCGCTGTTGAGCATCCACGACCAGGTCGAGGCGGACACGATCAGGGGCAGCAGCCACGGCACCAGGAACAGCGCGCGCAATGTGGCCGAGAGCTTGAAGTTCTGGCTGAAGAACACCGCCAGGGCCAGGCCGATGGCGAACTGGAAGGCCAGCGACACCAGGGTGAACACCACGGTGTGGGTGAGTGCGGGCCCGAAGGTCGGGTCGTCGAGCACTTCGCGCAGGTTGTCCAGGCCGCTGAACTCCGCCCCGCCCTGCACGAACGAGCGGACCGTGTAGTCGCGGAGGCTGAGGTCGATGTTGCGGTAGAGCGGATAGAGATAGAAGGCGATCAGATAGGTGGTCACCGGGGCCAGGAACGCCCAGGCCGCCCACTGGGTGGAGCGTGGCCGCCGGTCACGCGAGCGTGGCGGGGCGGCGACGCGCGCCACCCCGCCACGCTCGGGCACAGAGCGGGAGGCCGCGGTCTGTGTGGGGTTGTTCATGACGTCCTTCGCCGAGTCTCCGACGCGGTCAGTTCGTGGCGGCGAACGCTGCCTTCTGGGCCTCCGCGAACGCCTCCTGCGGGGTCTTCGAACCGCTGAGGGCGCTCTGCACCCCGGTCCACATCGGCTGCGAGATCTTGGGGTACTTGGTGCCGAGGTCGTCGCTCGTGCGGCCCTTCGCCGCCTTCACCGCGTCGACCCACACCTTCAGGTCGGCCGTCGCGGCCACCTGCTTGGCCTGAACCTCCGCCGTGGGGGCGATGTAGGACAGCGTGGTGGTCGTGGTGAGCGAGTTGTCGGCGCTGGTCAGGCAGCTCACCAGCTTCTGGGAGACAGCGTAGCGGCCGGGGTCCTTCTGCACCGGCACGCTGACGAACTCGCCACCGGTCGGTGCGGGCGCGGTGGCGCCGTCGGCGGCCGGGATCGGAATGATGCCGTACTCGAAGCCGGCTTCCTTGGCGTTGGCCAGCTGCCAGGTGCCGTTCTCGGCGAAGGCGTAGTCCCCGGTCGCGAACTCCTGCCAGCTGGTGGTCTGGGTGTTGTTGATGACCGAGTTGGGGGCGTAGCCCTTCTTCAGCCAGTCGGTCCACAGCGCCAGGGCGGAGACGGCCTGCGGGGAGTCGAGCTGGGTGAGGTTCGCGCCGGAGCCCCAGAACCAGGGCAGGAACTGGAAGCTGCCCTCCTCGGTGCCGATGGCGGAGAAGGTGATGCCCTTCTTGCCGGCGTCCTTCACCTTGGCCAGCGCGGCGGTGAGCGAGGCCCAGTCCTTCACGGTGTCGATGTCGACGTCGGCCTCTTTCAGCACCGCCTTGTTGTAGTAGAGCGCGAGGGTGTTCGCCCCGATGGGGATCCCGTAGGTCTTGCCGCCGCTCTGGCCCGCCGCGAGGAGGTTGGGGTCGATCGCCGAGGTGTCGATCTTCGCCTCCTCGGTCGTGCTGAGCACTCCGGCCTCGGCCAGCGTCGAGACCACCGGGTTGTCCACGATCAGCACGTCCGGGGAGTTGCCCTGCTGGGCGGCGAGGAGGGCCTTGTTCGTCAGGTCGCTGGTGTCGTAACCGGTCCTGGTGACCGAGACTCCCGCGTCGGTGCCGCACTTGGTGAGCAGTTTCACCCACTCGGAGGTGCCGTCGAACTGCGGATACGGATCCCAGATCGTGTAGGTGCCACCGGAGGCGTCGGCGGAGGTTCCGCCGGAAGGGGCGTCGGAGGACGAACACGCGGCCAGACCGCTCGTGAGCACGAAGATCACCAGGCTCATTCCGGCGCCGCGCCGCCCCCATTCCGCTGATCTCATCGGGTCTTCCTTCCGCCAACGGACTTTTCCGGATTGTTTCGATCTCGTGTCGAATCGATTTGTCGAACCGATTCGATGAACATAGGCCCCACCGGGACGAAGGTCAATGGGGTGCCTGGACCGACATGCATGGCCCCCGAGGGTTTCTGCCCGCCTCCGCCCGCCCCTCAGAGCGGGACCTCGGAGGCCCGTACGCCACGTCGTTCACATGGCGTGTCCGGCCGCTTTCCCCGGGTGAATCGATTCGACCTATCATGTGTCTGTGTCGATCCGGATTTTTGAGGAGTCTCGATGAACATCGGGGAGATCGCCCGGCGGGCAGGGGTATCGCGGAGCACGGTGTCCTACGCGCTCAGCGGCAAACGCTCGCTGTCGGAACAGACCCGGCGACGCATCCAGGACGTCATCGACGAGCTCGGTTACCGGCCCAACGCCAGCGCCCGGGCACTGAAGGAGGGCCGCACCCGCACGCTGGGCCTGGTCATCCCGCCGGCCAGCCAGCGGCTCACCGACATGCAGCTGGGATTCGTGGCCAGCGTGGTCGACGCCGCGGCCCGGGCCGACCTCGACGTCCTGCTCTCGCCGTCCGGCGGCGAGCACGACCGCTCCTTCGAGCGGGTCGTCACCGGCAGCCGGGTGGACGGGATCATCCTGATGGAGATCCGGTTGCGGGACGACAGGGTCACCCGGCTCCAGCAGACCGGCCTGCCGTTCGTCGGCATCGGCCGTACCGCCGAGCCCGAGGACATGTGCTGGGTGGACGTCGACTACGAGACGCTGATCTCCCGATGCGTGCAGCATCTGGCCGATCTCGGGCACCGGCACATCGCGCTGGTCAACCGCTCCGCCGAGCTCGTCGCCGCCGGTTACGGGCCGGGCCACCGCGCCCAGGCGGGCTTCGCCAGGACCATCGCCGAACGTGGCCTGACAGGCGTCGAACTGTGCTGTGCCGACGACGCCTCAGCGGGGCACACGTGCGTGGAGCGGCTTTTGGCCGACCACCCCGAGGTGACCGCTCTGGCCACCATCAACGAGGCCGCGCTCCCCGGCGTCTACCGGGCCCTGCGGCACGCCGGTCTGGAGATCCCCCGGGACTTCTCCGTCACCGGCGTCGCGGCCCAGCACTGGGCCGAGAACCTCCACCCGCCTCTCACCGCGGCCGACGTCCCCGCCGACCAGCTCGGCGCCCACGCCGTCGACCTGCTCATCCAGCGCATCGCCAATCCCGAAACCCCGGTCCGGCACCTTCTCCTCGCTCCCCCGATCTCCCTGCGCTTCACGACCGCCCCCGCCCCGCGCCGCTCCGCCGACGGGGCCGCCCCTGAGGAGGACTCTCCGACGGCAGCGCCGTGAATCTCGCGGCGCCCGGTTCGGCGCCCGGCCGGATCGACGGGTTCCGGCAACGGACGGGAGACGAGGTCGGAGGACGATAGCGTCCACGACCTGGGCGAACGGGCTCGGCTGGACGGACGCCGTACGCGACGCGTCATCGCTTCGGGAGAAGACCGCGCGGCCGCGACGAACGGCGACCGGTGAAATCGACAAACGGCGAAGTTCGGGAAATCACCCACTACCTGCCACTCTCAACGTATAGCGCACCGGGGGGCTTGCGGCAAGACCCGGGTCATGCCGCAGAATCATGGCCCGAGGCCGGAACCTGGGGGAATCAGGGGTCCGCGAAGTACGCGTTCTTCGCCGATCGACGTACGGGTCATGCGAGACGCCGGACCACCGGTGGAACTCGCGGTGCGGTCGCGGGCACCCGGCGCGAGGACGCGGGTGTGCGCGCCGCCGGACCACGCGGAGCAGCCGGCCGAAAAGCGAACTCTGTCGAATGGGGGATCTTCATGATCGACGTGATCATCGTCGGCGGCGGGCCGACCGGCCTGATGCTCGCCGCCGAGTTGCGGCTGCACGGGGTGCGCGTGCTCGTGCTGGAGAAGGAAGCGGAGCCAGCCGGGTATGTCCGCGCGCTAGGCCTGCACGTGCGCAGCATCGAGGTGATGGACCAGCGTGGCCTGCTGGAGAGGTTCCTCGCGAACGGCAGGAAGCACCCGCTCGGCGGTTTCTTCGCAGGCCTCGCCAAGCCCGCGCCCGACCGGCTGGACACCACGCATCCCTACGTCCTCGGCATCCCGCAGCCCGTCACCGATCGCCTGCTGGCCGAGCGTGCCACCGAGCTCGGCGCGGAGATCCGGCGCGGCCACGAGCTGGTCGGGCTGAGCCAGGACGAGGAGGGGGTGACCGCCGAGCTGGCCGACGGCACGCGGCTGCGCTCGCGCTACCTCGTCGGCTGCGACGGTGGCCGCAGCACGGTGCGCAGGCTGCTCGGTGTCGCCTTCCCCGGCGAGCCCTCCAGGAACGACACGCTGCTGGGCGAGATGGAGGTGGGCGTGCCGCCGGAGACGGTCGCCGCCGTGGTCACCGAGGTCCGCAAGACCAACCTGCGGTTCGGCCTCGGCCCCTTCGGGGAAGGCGTGTACCGCGTCGTCGTTCCGGCCGAGGGGGTGGTCGAGGACCGCTCGGCCCCGCCGTCGCTGGAGGAGTTCAAGCGACAGCTGCGGGTCTTCTCCGGCACCGACTTCGGCGTGCACTCACCGCGCTGGCTGTCTCGCTTCGGTGACGCCACCCGGCAGGCGGAGCGTTACCGGACCGGCCGGGTGCTGCTGGCCGGTGACGCGGCGCACATCCACCCCCCGGTCGGCGGACAGGGGCTCAACCTCGGCATCCAGGACGCGTTCAACCTCGGCTGGAAGCTGGCCGCCGAGGTCGGCGGCTGGGCACCGGAAGGACTGCTGGACAGCTACCACACCGAACGGCATCCGGTGGCCGCCGACGTGCTGGACAACACCCGCGCCCAGATGGAGCTGTTGTCCACCGAGCCCGGCCCTCGCTCTGTGCGCCGCCTGTTGTCGGAACTGATGGACTTCGAGGAGGTGAACCGGTATCTGATCGAAAAAATCGTCGCGATCGGGGTCCGCTACGACTTCGGCGGGGGGCACGAACTGCTCGGCCGGCGGATGCGGGACGTGGCGCTGAAGAACGGTCGTCTCTACGAGTTGACGCACGAAGGTCGCGGGTTGCTGCTCGACCAGACCGGCCGGCTCTCGGTGGCGGGCTGGGAGGGCCGGGTCGACCACGTCGTCGACGGCGGCGAGGAGCTGGACGTGCCCGCCGTGCTGCTGCGGCCGGACGGCCACGTGGCGTGGGTCGGCGAGGACCAGCAGGAGCTGGTCAGCGGGCTGTCCAGGTGGTTCGGCGCCGCCGGCTGAGCCTGCGGTCCCGGCGCCCGGGACAACCGGCTCGGCCCCCGAGTTCCGTTCTCACCGGGAGTCGGCCACGGCGTCGCGGCCGGCTCCCGCCCCGGGTGACCGGTGCGGGAGATCGGCCACCCGGGGCGGGAGCCGGGCGTGTTCCGGCGGGGGCGGTGACTACGCACTCGCCGGTGGGTTCGTACGCACTTCCGCTGATGGCAACCCGCTCATCCGTCGCAAGAATGGCGCTACCCGGCAAAAAAGGGTCGATCACCACTTGATGCCAGGCTCAAGCCACTCGGGAGACAGATGAGATACGAACTGCTCGGGCCGCTGCAACTGGTGGACGAGAGAACGCGCACGGTCAACGCGCCCAAGGTGGAGACCTTGCTGGCCACCCTGCTGATCCGCGCGAACCAGCCGGTCTCGACGGATGAGCTGATCGACGAGTTGTGGGGGAACGAGCCGCCCCGGCGGGCTCGTGCCGCGCTGCACGTCTACATCTCCCACCTGCGCAAGAATTTCGTCCAGCCGGCGGTCGAGGGCGCGACGATCCGGACCCACGCGCAGGGATACCTGCTGGAGGTCGAGAGGTCGTCGGTCGACGTGTTCCTCCTGCGGGCCCTGCACGCCGAGGCGCGCGCCGTACCGGAGAGCGAGCCCGAGCGGGCGCTGGAGGTCTCCGCCGCAGCGGCCGGCCTGTTTCGCGGGCCGGTCCTGGCGGGGATCAACAACGGGCTCATCGTGGGCACCTTCGCCCGGTGGGCGGAGGAGGTGCGACTGGAGTGCCTGGAGACGGTCGCGCGCTGCTCGCTGCGGCTCGGCAGGCACCGGGAGCTGATCGGTGACCTGTCGGCGTGGGTCGAGGAGTACCCGCTGAACGAGAACCTCCGCGAGCACCTCATGCTGGCCCTCTACCGCTCCGGCCGGAGGGCCGAGGCGCTGGAGGTCTTCCAGTCCGCCCGGCAGGCGCTGCGGGAGGAACTCGGCCTCGATCCGCGCAGGACGATGCGCAGGCTGCAGTTCGCGATCCTCGAGGCGGACACCGACTACGCGATCGCGGGCTGATGCCTCCGGCACCGTCCCCCTCGCGGGACGGTGCCGGAGCTCACCTCCCGCTCAGCCCTGGGCCGCGGCCCGGCGCGCCCCGGGACCGAACCAGAAGAGCAGCGCCACCGCCAGTGCCAGCACGATCGCCGCGCAGGCCCAGACGAACACCGACGAGATGTTCGCCGCGATGCCACCGCCTCCTTCGGTGAACGGGATCAGCAGGGCCGCCAGGCCCAGTGACCCTCCGACGGTCAGTGCCGTCTGCAGCAGGCCCGCGGTGACGCCCGCGTACTCGGGCGGGGCGGTGGTCAGAATGATCATGTTGAACGGGATGATGGCGACTCCGACGCCGAGTCCCATGACGACGAGCGCCGGGAGCACGCCGGTCAGGTAGGTGCTGCCGGCGTCGAGGCGGGTCAGCCAGGCCACCCCGGCCAGCACCACGACCAGGCCGAGCACCGCTCGGGTCTGCAGGCTCACGCTCGCGATGTGCTTGGTGAGCAGCTGGGTGACGACGAGCAGCGCCAGGCCGAAGGGGAGGATGGCCAGCCCGCTGCGCAGCGCGTCCAGCCCGAGCACACCCTGCAGGTACTGGACCAGATAGATCAGGAAACCGGTGAGTACCGCCGCGAGCAGCAGCAGGCACAGCAGGGCTCCGGCCCTCTGCCTGCCGGCGAAGACCACCAGCGGCAGAAGCGGCTCCTCGGTGCGCCGGTCCCATATCAGCAGCGCCGCCGCCAGCAGGACCGCCGCCGCGAGTGAGCTCAGTGCCCCGGTGTCGCCCCAGCCGCTCTCGGCGGCGCGTACCAGCCCGTAGACGGCGGCGGTGACGGCTGCGGTGCCCAGCAGGGCGCTCGGCAGGCCGAGCGGGCGCGGCCGGGTGGCCTCGTCACGCAGACCCAGCACCTTGGCGGAGACGGCGATGATGAGCAGGCCGATGGGCACGTTGACCAGCAGGCTCCAGCGCCAGTCCCCCGCCCAGGTCAGTACGCCACCCAGGACCATGCCGGCGGAGGCCCCCAGGCCGGTGACGGTGGAGTACAGGCCGAAGGCGCGCTGGCGGCGCTCTCCTTCGAAGACGATCGCGAGCAGCGCCAGGCCGGTCGGGCCGGCGATCGCCGCGCCGGCCCCCTGCAGGACCCGGCCGACCAGCAGGACCTCCAGGTTGGGCGCGAGACCGGCGATCAGCGAGGCCACGACGACCAGCCCGATTCCGGCGAGGAAGACCCGGCGGTGGCCGAGCACGTCGCCGAGCCGGCCCGCGAGCAGCAGAAGCCCGCCGAAGGCGAGGAGGAAACCGTTCGGCACCCACGACCCGCCGGTGATCGAGAGTCCCAGGTCGGACTGCAGGGTCGGCAGCGCGACGTTCACGATGGTGCCGTCGAGCTGCAGCATGAACTCCGCGCCGACGATCGCGGTGAGCGTGAGCGCCCACGGCCGGGCAGGGGCGTCCCTGGCCGGAATCCCCTCGGAGACGCTGTCGGTACTCATGGAACCTCCGATGCCGATCACCCGGACACATACTGAGGCATCCTCAGGTTAGAGGCCGGAACTATACTGAGGACGTCTCAGCTTGGATGAGAAGAGTCAAGCTGAGGCTGCCTCAGGATGTCAAGCGGGAGGTTCGATGACGACCGGCACGCCCCACATCGCCCAGCGCCCCAAACGCGCCGACGGCCGGCGCAACTACGACGCGATCCTGGCCGCGGCCCGCAAGGCGTTCGAGGCCGACGGCTCCGAGGCGTCCCTGGAGAACATCGCCGCCCAGGCCGGCGTGGCGATCGGCACGCTGTACCGGCACTTCCCCGTCCGCGCCTCCCTGGTGGAGGCCGCCACCAGGGACGGGCTGGCCGATCTCGTCGCCCACGCCGAGCGACTGCTCTCCTCCCCCGACCCGTTGGGGGCCCTGGCGGAGTGGATGGAGCGGGCGGTGCGGCACTTCAGCACCTTCCGAGGGCTGGTCGGCATCCTCGCGCAGAGCATGTACGACGAGGGGACCCCCTCGTACACCATGTGCAACGCGATGCATCACGGCGGCGCGGACCTGCTTCGCGCCGCACAGGCCGCCGGCCTGGTACGCGCCGATCTGACCCCCGGCGAACTGTTCGACCTTCTCAGCGGTGCCGCCTGGGTGCGTGAGCAGTCCCTGCCGGACAGGGACGACAGCCCTCGCCTCCTGCGCCTCGTCCTGGAGGGGATCACCACACGCGACCACCGGTCCTGAGCGGGCCCGCGACCGGACCACCCATCCCCTCGACGGCGGGCGACCGGCCTCCCGCACGCCCCATCGGCGACAGGTGGTGATAAAAACCAACTAATTAGGTAGGCTAATAGTGGTTATCGCCGGATCAGGGGACCGGCAGCGGAACCTCGCAAACCGTCACCACAGGAAACACCGGCCCGTACGCACAAGGGAGCGCGGCCAGGGCCACCCGCCGTCTTTCTTTCACGAACGCCTGGGGTCTTCACAGAGATGAGTTCGCACGAAGAGAGCCTCTCCGACACCGCTTCCGTCGCCGTGGTACGCACCGCCGAACTGGACAGACTGCAGCACCTGACCTGGGAACCAGGAGGCGAGGGGCGCCTCGTCGCCGTGTTCGGCGAACCGGGGGCCGGCAAGACGCACCTGCTTTCCGCACTCGTGCGGGACCGGCAGTGGACCGTCCTGCCCGCCGCCGTCTACCGCTGCTCGCGCGGCGACAGAGAGGGCACGATGAACAGCGTCAGGAGGATGCTGCGGCGGGCCCGGCTGTCCGCGGAACGCCATCAACCGCCGGGGGTGGCCGGCCTGTCACGGCACCGGCGGCAGCCGGACCGCGAGCTGGTGGTGATCGAGGACGCCCACCTCGCCGACAAGCGAACCCTCCACGAACTGGCCGAGATCGCCGAAGGCGCCTCCCCGCCGCTGGTGGACGTGGTCGTGTCGCTGCGTCCCCGGCAGACGCCCGAGGCGCTGGCCGAGGCCGTCTCCCTCGGCGTGGCCTTCGGCCGCACCGCGCGCATCGAGCTGGCGCCGCTCGGCGACGAGCAGATGCTCGCCATGACGCCCGTCCCCGCTCCGTACGATCTTCGCCGTCGTAGCCGCGGCAACCCGTTCAGCCTCCGCGCCCTGCAGGCCCTCGACCACAGCACGTGGTCCGGAAGTGACACCGCCGTCGCCCCGTTCGAGTTCACCGTGCTCACCGAGGTCCGGGGCCTCACGCTGAACGAGCGCTATGTGCTGAACGCCGCGGCGATCCTGCGCTCGCGGTTCGACGTCGAACTGCTCGCCGAGATCGCCGAACTGGACGCGCTGGTGGTCTCCGCCGCCCTGCGCGGCCTGGTCCGGCGTGACCTGGTGCGGGTCGAGCCGATCGGCACGCTGTTCTCCATCCGCGACGAGGTCTTCGGCACGCTGCTGCGCAGGACGATCGACCCCTGCTGGGCCACCCGCGCCCACCAGCGCGCCCTCGGCCTGCTCTCCGCCCGCGGTCAGGCCGGCAAGCAGCTCGGTTTCCACCTGGTCAGCTCGCTGTCACGGGTCCGCGCGAGCGAGCTGGCGCGGATCGTGGACGCGTCCTACGAGATCATGGAGACGGACGTCGCCGAGTGCGTCTCCTGGCTCACACCGGTGATCGCCGAGGCACCCGTCTCCAGCGAGATCGGGATGCGCGCCCGGCTGGCACTGAGCACCGCGTTCGGGCGGATCGGGCGGATGACCGAGAGCCGGGACCTGCTCTTCCTGGTGCACGAGTCCGGTGGCTCGGTGGACCCGCTCACGCTGGCCGGGCAGGTCGCCTCCGTGTCGATGGTCGAGGCCGTGCTGAGCCAGGACGCGCAGACACTCGGCCTGCTCAACGAGTATCTCGCCCGGCAGGACCTGCGACGCTCACCGGTCTGGCCGCGGCTGGTGTTCGCGCGGGGTTTCCGCACGACCATGCTCGGCCGGATACCGGGCAGGGCCGAGCTGGAACAGGCCCTTCAGGTCGCCCGTACCGGCCGCGACGACCTCACCGCCGCGGGCCTGCTCGGTCTTCGGGCGCTGGAGGCGACCTTCTCCGGTGAGGTGGACCGGGCACTGGCCGACGCGACCGCCGCGGGCGAGACGCTGGACCGCGCCCCGGAGCACCTGGTGGCGTGTCACCTGGAGAGCCTGTTCGTGGTCGTCCTCGCCCATCTCTACCTGGGCCGCTACGTGGAGGCCCAGCGGCAGGTGCGGCGGGGCGTCGACGTCGCCCGCCACCGCCAGCGGATCTTCCTGCTCCCGGCGCTCCTGGTGCTGCTCAGTGAGGCCGAGCGCCACCTCGGGCAGCTCGAACAGGCCCGCGAGGCCGCCAACGCCGCCATCATCGAGTCCGGCCCTGACAACTCCCTGCGGCACACCCAGGCGGTCGCGCTCAAGTCCGCGGCCGAGGTCTGGATGCAGCCGGTGGGCAGCGGGAAGGCCAGGTCCCTCGCCCAGCAGGCACTGGCCAGGCAGTCACCGTCGCAGGCCAACGTCAACGGCAGCGCCTCGATCGCCGCGCTGACCCTCGCCAGATGCGCGTGGCTCGACGACGACCCCGCGCACTGCGTCGCCCTCCTGCTCAACGAGGGCAAGGGGTCCGGGCTGCGGACCATTCCCATGGCCTACCGCAACACCGCCTGGGAGATGCTGTGCGCCGCCGGAATGGACGCCGGCATGCCCCTGGACGGCTGGGTACGCAACAGCCAGGAACACGCCCGGGCCGTTCCGATGCCGCACAACCTCGCCTACGCGGACCTCACCCGAGGGCATCTGCACCGCGTGCGGGGCTCGCTCGCCGAGGCGGCGAGGTGCTACCAGGACGCGGCCGACCGCTTCGCGTCGACGGGAATGGGAATCGAGCAGTGCTACGCGCTGGGACAGGCCGCACGCGTGCTCGGCGAGCTGGGGCACGCCGAACGGTCGTCCCGCACGGCCAGGCTCGCCGCCGAGATGGCACGCCGGTCAGGGGCGGCGACCATGCTCGACTGGCTCGGCAGGCAGACGAGCGGGCCGTCCGCCGCGGAACTCGAACCCGAGACCGGCCCCGTGGAGATGTTCGGCCGGCTCACGCACCGCGAGCGTGAGATCGCGCTGCTCATCTGCACGGGCATGAAGCGCCGCGAGATCGCCGACCGGCTCACCATCAGCATGCGGACCGTCGACGTTCACCTGACCCGGATCTACCGGAAGACCGGTGTCAGCTCCCGGATGGAACTCGCCCTGGCCACCCGGCGGAAAACGGCCGGCCGCGACTACGCCACGCGCTTTTAGGACCACTTGAGCCGTTCTTTCTAATGTCGGTTCCTGCGAGCCTCCGCGTTCCGGACGGCGGCTCGGAATTCCGCCCAGGAGGCGACCATGGATTTCCGCGTGCTTTCCGCTCGGATCTCACCGGTGCTCGACACCGTGAACTCCTGGGCCCTGCCACTCGTGGCGGCGCCACCGGAAACCACCTCGGAAAGGGTCGGCGCCCTCGGCCGGCCAGGCCGGTCGCTGATCCTGCGCGATCTCACCGAGAAGGTCGTCGAATACCACTCCAGTAATCCCGACCCCACCGGGACGACGCCCACGGAGAAGGATTTCGCCACCGTGAGGCTTGAGATATTCGGCTCGGACGGCGAGCCGCTCGGCCACACCAGAGGGGCGGGCCGCATGCTCTACCGTCAGGAGCACGACGGCCATTTCATCGCCTACTTCGGGGAGGAGATCCGGCTGAACGACGGCAACGTCATCCGCTCGGGAGGACTGGTCGACGACGCCCGGCTGACCGCCGGCGAGGCCGCCACCTTCCCCGCCGTCGTCGTCGCGGGGCCGCTGCGCGGCGCCATCGGGTTTCGCCAGTTCCGGCCGCTGGTCAAGGACGCCCACGACACCTACGAGTCGTCGATCGTCGTCTACCTGCGGTAACGGGACGGAGAACGCAGATGACCCTGACACGACTTCCCACGCGCAGGATCGGATCCCTCACCGTGGGCGCGCAGGGCCTCGGCTGCCTCGGCATGTCGGAGTTCTACGGCGCCACGGTGGAGGCCGAGTCGATCGCGACCATCCGGCGTGCCCTCGATCTCGGGGCGACACTGCTGGACACCGCCGACGTCTACGGCCACGGCGCCGGTGAGGAGCTCGTCGGCAAGGCCGTCGCCGGGCGGCGGGAGACGGCGATCGTGGCGACCAAGTTCGGCGTGGTGCGCCCCGGACCGGGCGTCGGCGCCGCCGTCCGAGGGGACGCCCGCTACGTCCGGCGAAGCTGTGAGGCCTCGCTGCGGCGGCTCGGCGTCGACCACATCGACCTGTTCTACCTCACCCGCGTCGACACCGAGGTCGGTGTCGAGGAGACCGTCGGCGCGATGGCCGAACTCGCCGCCGCGGGCAAGATCCGCGAGATCGGACTGTGCGAGGCGGGGCCCGAGACCATCCGGCGCGCCCACGCGGTGGCCCCGATCGCCGCGCTGCAGACCGAATGGTCGCTGTGGTCGCGAGACATCGAGCGCCGGATCGTGGCGACGTGCCGGGAGCTGGGCATCGCGCTGGTGCCGTACTCCCCGCTGGGCCGGGGCTTCCTCAGCGGCGCCATCCGTTCCCCCGAGCAGCTGGAGGAGGGCGACTTCCGGCGCTTCGGGCTGCCCCGGTTCGCCCCGGACAACCTGCCGCGCAACCTCGCCCTGGCCGACCGTCTCGTCGAGCTCGCCGCCTCACTGCGGGTCACGGCGGCGCAACTGGCGCTGGCGTGGTTGCACCACCGGGGGCCGGACGTGATCCCCATTCCGGGAACGAGGCGTCGCGCCCATCTGGAGGAGAACGTCGACGCCGCCTTCCTGAGCCTCACCCCGGCCGACCTGGCCGCCGTGGAGGCGGCCGTTCCCTCCGACGAGGTCTACGGGGAGCGCTGGAACGAGCAGAGCATGCGGTTCGTCGACCGCTGAGGGACGGGACCGGTGTGGGCCGGTGGAACGCGACGTCGCGTTCCCCCGGCCCACACCGGCGCACCGATCCCGGCGTCACCCGCTCGGTATCCGCTCGGCGCCCGCGGGCGCGACGGCGATCGCCCGGGACGGACACAGGTCCTCGGCCGTCTCCACGGCCTCCCGGGCGTCCTCCCCCGGATCCGCGTCCAGGACGACGACCAGGCCGTCCTCCCCGTGGTCGAACACCGCGGGCGCGCTGATCGCGCAGTGGCCGGCGGCCATGCAGCGACGCCGGTCGGCGGTCACCTTCATCGTTTCTCCTCTCACCACTCGACGGGCAGGGTGTGCACGCCCTGCATCGTGCCGCCGCCGCGCGTGGGCAGCCTGTCCAGCGGCACGGCGAGCCGCAGGTCCGGGATCCGGTCGAAGAGGACGGAGAACGCCACCTCCAGTTCCATCCGCGCCAGGTTCTGGCCGAGGCACTGGTGGATGCCGAACCCGAACGTGAGGTGGTGGCGGCCGGAGGCGGCGTTGTGCCCGCCGGCGCGGCGGATGTCGAACCGGTACGGGTCGGAGAAGACCGCGGGGTCGCGGTTGGTCATCGAGGAGGAGACCAGGACTCCTTCTCCGGCCCGGATGACGTGTCCGTCGATCTCGATGTCCTCGGTCGCCACCCGCACTCCGGAGACGTCCGTCACCGACACCATCCGCAGCAACTCGTCCACCGCGGCGGGCAGCACACCCGGGTCCGCGCGCAGCGCCGCCAGCTGGTCCGGGTGTTCCATCAGGGTGACCACCCCGAGCGCGATCATCTGGGACGTCGTGTCGTGTCCTCCGATCAGCAGCGCCAGCGCGATGCGCACCAGGTCCTCCCGGGTCAGGTCGCCGTCCTCGTCGACCTGACCCACCAGTCTGCTCAGCACCCCCGCCCCACCGGGCTCACGTTCCTTGGTGGTGATCAGCCCGTCCAGGTAGTCCCAGAGCGCCTGGCCCGCCGCCTCGGCGTCCTGGGCGCTCTTGGCCTGGAGCAGCCCGTTCGTCATCGCCTCGAAGAACGCGTGGTCGTCGTACGGCACGCCGAGCAGCTCCGAGATCACCATGGACGGGATCGGCAGCGCGTAGTCCTCGACCAGCTCCGCGGGCGGCCCCTTGCGGAGCAGTTCGTCCACCAGCCTGCCCGCGAGCTCCTCGACGCTCGCGCGCAGAGCGCGCACCTGCTTGAGGCTGAAGTCGGGGGCGAGCAGGCGGCGGTGGATGTCGTGCACGGGCGGGTCGAACCCGATGATGGCGATGGGCTTGAAGATGGGGGCGTCCAGCCGGGGCAGGACCGCGGGGAAGTCGTCGCGGGAACGGTCGGCCGACATACGCGGGTCGGCGAGCAACCGCCGTGCCTGCGCGTGCCCGGTCACCATCCAGATGGACTTGCCGTCCCACAGCCGTACCCGGTGCAGCGGCCCCTGCTCCCCCAGTCCCCGGTATCCGGGGGAGGGTTGCCAGGGGCAGCTCCGGTCCTGGGGGTAGGCGAAGAGCCGCTCGTCCTCGGCCGGGATGGGAGTGTTCACGATGTGGTGCCTCCTGTCGTTTTTTCCGTCCGTCGTCGCGAGTGTGAGGGGGCGGTCAGCTCGCCGGTTCCGGGGCGGGGGTCTCCGGTCGTAGCGTGCCGACGGGCGGCAGGGGACGGGAGCGCGGCTGTGCCCACGCGCGCATCGCGGGTTCCTCGACGAGGCGGTTCAGTGCCCACGCCGCCGCCGTGGTGACCCCGAACAGAACCGCGATGACGCCGAGGGCGGCAGGCACGTCCCATGTCCGCTCCGCGCCGATCGCGAGGTGCCCGAAGTGCAGGACCAGGAAGTGCGCCAGGTAGGAGGCGTACGAGACCCCGCCCAGCCAGCGCAGGATCCGGCCGCGAAACGGCGTGGGGGCGCCCCGCTCGTCCGCGGCGGCCACGGCCGCGATCAGCAGCGCCAGCGGCAGCGCGATCGTCGCGGTGAGCCCGTAGACGCTCGGCCACAGGTACATCTGCAGGGCGAACCCCACCGCCAGGACCAGCAGCGCCCGGCCCACGCCCAGCGGGACCCGCCGGCCCGTCAGCACGATGCGGGCCATGATGATGCCGAGGACGAAGTCCAGCGCCCTGATCGGCGGAAAGGAGACCAGGAACCAGTTCTGCACGAACGACATGTCCTGGCCGGGGAGCCGGGGTGTTCCCGGCAGGGCGAGGAGGGCGACGGCGGGCAGCAGGGCGATCACGGCGGCGACGGCGCCGGCCGCCCACCACAGCCGCCGGGCGGAGATCCTGCGGACGAGCGCGTACAGGAAGGGGAAGGCCAGATAGAAGAGCAGGTCGCAGGCGAGGGACCAGGTGACGACGTTGATCGTGATGATCACGTCCATCCGGGGATACCAGGTGTGCACGAGCAGCAGGCTCGGCAGCAGCTTGGGCAGGTCCACGGCCTGGCCCGCCCACACGGCCAGGCCGAGCGCGGCCAGCCAGGTCACCACGTGGACCGGGTAGACCTTGACCAGGCGCCGGCGCCAGAAACTCGTCCTGGACTGTCCCTCCCGCACCGACCAGGTCAGCACGAACCCGCTCAGCACGAAGAAGAACTCCACGCCGAGCCAGCCCGAGGCGAAGGCGAAGGTCTGCAGGGAGGCCGCGGTCTCCCGGTGGAAGAAACCCAGGACACAGGCGTGGCACACGAACACCAGGAACGCCGCCACGAATCTCAACCCGGTGAGCGAGGGGAGCCGCGCGGCCTCCTTCGACGGGTGCGTCGAATGAGTCATCTTTTCTGCTTTCTTCGGCCGGCCTTTGTGCGGGGCCGGCCCGACCCTGTGGGGAGGTCAGTCCCCCGGTGATTTCTCGCTGATCCGGATGGCCTGCGCCGGGCAGAGGAAGGCGGCCCTGCGGACCCGTTCCTCCTGCTGCGGCTCGGGCCGCGGGGTGAGCACGACGACCAGGCCGTCATCGTCCTGATCGAAGACCTCGGAGGTGGCGGCCATGCAGCGCCCGCCACTGATGCAGCGCTCCCGATCCGCCCGCACCCACATCCGGCGTCACCATTCGACCGGCAGCTGGAGCACCCGCTGCACGGTGCCCGCGCCGAGGATGGGCAGTTCGTCCACGGGTACGGCCAGCCGTATCCCCGGGATCCGGGTGAGCAGCTGGTGCAGGGCGACCTCCAGTTCGAGCCGGGCCAGGTTCTGGCCGAGGCACTGGTGGATGCCGAACCCGAAGGTGAGGTGGTGGGTGTCCTCGCGCAGGACGTCGAACTCGTGGGCCCGCCGGTGCACCTGCTCGTCCCGGTTGGCCAGGGTGCCCGAGACGAGCACCCCCTCCCCCTCCCGGATGAGATGGCCCGCGATCTCGATGTCCCCCTTGGCGACCCTGGTCGCGACGAGGTCCGTGGTCGCGATGTAGCGCAGGAGTTCCTCGATCGCGCCGGGCAGGCGGGAGGGGTCCTGAAGCACCAGCGCCAGCTGGTCCGGGTGCTCCAGCAGCGTGATGACGCCCAGGGCGAGAGAGGAGGAGGTCGTCTCGTGAGCGGCGATCAGGAGCACCAGCGCGATCGAGACCAGCTCGTCGTGCCCGACGTCGCCGGGGATGACCCGCTCCCTCACCAGCGTGCCGAGCAGGCCGTCGGTGGGTTCCTTGATCTGTGCGGCCACCAGCCGGTCGATGTAGTCGACCAGGTCCTGAGCCGCCGTCGCCGACTCCTGCTCGGTGCCCAGCATCACCTTGCCGCTGGCGTCCTGGAAGAAGTCGTGGTCGGTGTAGGGGACGCCGAGATGCCGGCAGATCACCAGGGACGGGAGCGGCACCGCGAGCAGCGGCACCAGGTCGGCGGGAGGGCCGTGGTCGATGATCGCGTCGATGTATCCGGACACGATCTCCTCAAGCTGGGGACGCATTCCGCGAACCGTCTTGAGGCTGAAGTGCGGGTTGAGGTAGCGCCGGTAGATGTCGTGGACGGGCGGGTCCATCGCGATGAGCGCGAGGGTGCGGGCGATCTGCGAGCGGAAGCGGGGGGCGACGATGGGGAACCCGGGGTGGGTGCGCTGCGAGGACAGGTTCGGGTGGGTGAGGATCTCCCGCGACTCCCGGTACCCCGTCACCATCCACGCCTCGCGGCCGTCGAAGAGCGTCACCTTGAGCACCGGCCCCCGCTCACCGATCTCCCGATATCCGGGCGGCGGCTCATACGGGCAGGTGCGTTTCTGCGGATACGGCGGAGCTTCCGTCATTTCCTTCATCCTTCGGCGAGACAAGAAAAGGGCGCCGCCGGTGCCGTGCGACGACAACGACATTAGGCAGGAACGAAATATTGGGCAAGGCCGGTTCAGCGCCGATTAAGAATTGCTTATGCGCTTCCCCGAGCGGCCCGGTGAATCCGGGGAACCGCTTCCAGGAGGGTCTTTGTGTATTGGTGCTCCGGAGCTTCGAACACTTTTCTTATGTCGCCGGACTCGACCACTTTTCCGTCTTTCATGACCGCCACTTCGTGACTGATCCTGTGGACGACACCCAGGTCGTGGGAAATGAATACGTAGGCCACGCCGAGCCTTTCCTGAACGCCGGTCAGGACGTCGAGCACCTGCGCCTGGATCACCGCGTCCAGGGCCGAGACCGGTTCGTCGCAGATGATGACGTCCGGTCGCGGGGCGAGTGCCCGCGCGATCGCGAGGCGCTGCCGCTGGCCTCCGGACAGCTCACGTGCCCGCCGGCCGAGCACCTCCTCGTCCAGGCCCACGTGCTCCAGGAGTTCCGCCACCCGTCGTGCGCGTTCGGCGCCGGGGGTGCCCTGCGCGCGCAGGGGCTCCTCGAGAAGCCGCCTCGCGGTGTAGCGGGGATCGAAGGAGGCGAGCGGGTGCTGGTAGATCATCTGGATCCGGCGGCGGGCCGCCCGCCGTTCGGGGCCGCGCAGTTCGCTCCAGGTCCGCCCGTTCACCTCGACCCGGCCGGCGTCCGGCGCGGCCAGGCCCAGCAGCAGCCGACCCACGGTCGTCTTCCCCGACCCCGACTCTCCGACGATGCCGAGCGTCTCACCGGCCCGTACCTCGACCGACACCTCGTCCACCGCGGTGAACGTGCCCTTGCCCGGCAGCCTGTACCTCTTGACCAGCCCTTCGGCGCTCAGCACCACCCGTCCGGGACCGGGACGCGCATCGGGGCCGGCCGACGCGACGCCCGCGCCCCGCGCCAGGCCCCGTCCCTGCCCGAGCGCGGCGGCGACCAGGGTCCTGGTGTAGGGGTGGGAGGGCGCCTGGAGCATCTCGCGCGTCGGGCCGTCCTCGACGAACCGCCCGTCCTTCATCACGTACACGTGGTCGGCGATCTCCGCGACGACGCCGAGGTCATGGCTGATGAGCAGGATCGCCGTGCCGTCGCCCGCGCGCTCGCGCAACAGCGCGAGCACCTGCCTCTGCACCGTCGCGTCCAGCGCCGTCGTCGGCTCGTCGGCGATCAGCAGGTCGGGCCGCGCGGCCAGGGCCGAGGCGATCAGGGCGCGTTGCCGCAGCCCGCCCGACATCTCGTGCGGGTACTGCCGTGCCCGGCTCTCCGGCAGGGGGACGCCCACCGAGTCGAGCAGCCGTACGACCTCGTCGCCGATCTCGCCCGAGGGCACGGTCCGGTGCTCGCGCAGGGGTTCCGCCACCTCGGCGCCGACGCGGCGCAGCGGGTCGAGGGAGCCCAGGGCGTCCTGCAGGACGAAGCCGACGCGTCGCCCGCGCAGCGCACGCCAGCCTCGGCCCCGCACCCGGCGCAGGTCGAGCCCGTCGAACACGAGCTCTTCCGCCCGCACGTCGGCGCCGTCGCCGGCCAGTCCCACCAGGCTGCGCGCGGTGACGCTCTTGCCGGAGCCTGACTCACCGACGATCGCCACCACCTGCCCGCGGTCGATGCGGAAGGACACGCCCCGCACCGCGTCGACGTGCCCGCGGCCCGTCGAGAAGCCGACGGTGAGGTCCCGGACGCGCAGCAGTTCCCTCGTGTCCCCCGGCGCCGGGCTCGTGTCCGTCGTGTCGCCGGATGCCAGGCTCATGTCCGCCCCCGTTCGATCCGCTGCCGCAGGTGCCCGCCGACGACGGTGATGGACAGGACCGCGATCGTGATGGCGGCCCCGGGGAACGCCGCCGGCCACCAGGCGATCGCGAGGAACTCCTGGCTGTCGGCGAGCATCGCGCCCCATTCGGCGGTCGGCGGCTGGGGGCCCAGGCCCACGAAGCTCAGCGAGGAGCCCGCCACGATCATCGCTCCCAGGGTCACCGTCGCCAGCACCATGACCGGGCCGAGCGCGTTGGGCAGGATGTGCCGCAGGATCACCTGGACGCGCGACCAGCCGAACCCGTGGGCCGCCTCGACGTAGTGCGCTCCGCGCAGCCTGATCACCTCCGCGCGTGTCACCCTGGCGAAGCCCGGCAGGGAGATCACCGCCAGGCCCACGCTGGCCGGGCCGCCGCCGGGTCCCAGCACCGCGACGACCAGGAACACCAGCAGCAGGCCGGGGACGGAGAGGATCACGTCGAGCGATCTGCTGAGCACCTGGTCCATGGTCCGGCCGAGCTGCGCGGCGGCGACCCCGACCAGGACACCCACGGCCAGCGCGAGCCCGACCGCGCCGGCGCCTATCAGCAGGGAGGGGCCGGCGCCGTGAACGATCCTGGCGTACAGGTCCCTGCCGTTCTGGTCGGTGCCGAGCCAGTGCGTGCCGTCGGGCGGCCGCAGCGTCGCGTTCAGGTCGGCCGCGTCGGGGTCCGTCCCGGTGAACAGCGACGGGAAGAGCGCCATCGCGGCCAGCAGTGCCAGCACGATCGCCCCCGGCCAGAAGCTCTTGGTCACGGCCGGCTCCCCGCCTCTCGCGTCCTGGGGTCGATCACCCGGACCAGGATGTCGACCACGATGTTGACCAGCACGAACACGACCGCGGTGAGCAGCACGATCGCGATCACCACGGGCATGTCCTTGTTCTCCACCGCGAACAGCACCAGCCGTCCGATCCCCTGCCGGGAGAAGACGATCTCGATGATCACCGCGCCTCCGATGAGCGAGCCGGCGATCCAGCCAAGGAGCGTGGTGGCGGGCAGCAGCGCGTGCCGCAGCACGTGCCGCAGGCGCAGCGCGAGCTCGCCGATGCCCCGCGAGCGGGCGGTCACCACGAACGGGTCCTCCAGCGCGCGCAGCAACCCGTCGCGCAGCACCCCCGTCATCACCGCGACCGGCGCCGCGGCCAGCGCGGCGGTCGGCAGCACGAGGCCGGACAGGGAGGAGGAGCCGATGGCCGGGAACCAGTGCAGGTTGAAGGAGAACACCGTCAGCAGCAGCAGCCCGAGCCAGAAGGGCGGCAGCGCCACCACCAGCGACTCGGTCGCGGAGAACGACGAGCGCACCCACCGCCGGCGGTTCGCGCTCACCACGGCGAGCAGGACGGAGGCGACCAGCGTGACCAGCAGGGTCGCCAGGACCAGCAACAGAGTGTCGGGGAGCTGGGATCCGATCGCGTCCCACACCGGCCTGCGCAGCACGTACGACTCGCCGAACTCCCCCCGCGCGATCCTGGTGAGGTAGGCGAGGTACTGCGCCACGAGCGGATCGTCGAGCCGGTACTCGGCGATGATCCGCTCGCGCACCTCCGGGGTGACGGCGGAGCGGGCGAGCAGCACGTCGGCGGTGCCGCCCGGCATCACCCGCAGCAGCAGGAACGTCGCCGTGACCGCTCCCCACAGCACGGCCACCGAGGCGGCCACGCGCACCAGCACGAGACGCGCCGCCCCGCTTCTACGGCGTGAGGGCTCCGCGTCCGCCGCCTCGGCGGCGGGCACGTTCAGGACGCGAGCCATGCGCCGTACAGGTCGGGGGTGCCGTCGGCGTTGAAGCCGACCTCCCGGACGCCCTCGCGTACGGTCACCGTGGACAGGGGCGAGTAGATCGGCAGGACCGCGGCGTCCTCGGTGATGCGCTTCTGCACCTCGGCGTAGGCGCGGTGCTGCTCGGCCTGGTTCTCGGCGCCGAGCGCGCGCCGGAAACCTGCCTCCACCTCCGGGTTGTCGTAGCGTGCCATGTTGTTGCTGATCCCGCGCTTGGGCGTGGGGATGTTGTCGGCGCCGAACAGGACGCGCAACACGTCCGGCCCCGGCGCGGAGAAGCTGGTGTCGATCAGTTCGTAGTCACCGTCCAGCAGGCGCTTGACGAAGGTCCCGCCGTCGAGGTTCTCCTCGACCAGTTCGACGCCGAGTCCCTTCGCCGCGGACTGGATCTGCGTGGCGAGGTTGGCCACGGACCCGTCGGACCACATGTGGCGCAGGGTGAGACGTTTGCCGTTCTTCGTGCGGTACCCGGCCGCGTCGCGCCCGGTCCAGCCCGCCTGGTCGAGCAGCCGCTCCGCCTCGGCCGGGTCGTGGGCGTAGGCGGGGGCGAGCGAGCCGTCGTAGCCCGGTGTGCCGGACGAGAGCACCCCCTGGGCGCCTTCGTACACGCCGAAGTAGACGTTCTTCACGATCTGCGCCCAGTCGATGCCGGTACGCAGCGCCTTGCGCACGTTGACGTCGCTGAGCGGGCCGCTCGCGGTGTTGGGCCAGTAGCTGTAGTTGATCCCGGGGAACGGCGTCGAGTGCAGGGTGAATCCGGGCGTGCTCTTGAGCGTGTTGAGGCTCGTCGGCGACAGGCCGGTGACCGCGTCGACCTGGCCGCTGGTGAGCGCGCCCAGCCGGGCGGCGTTGTCCGGCACGACCTTGACCTCGATCCGCTCCAGCCGTGCCGGGCCGCGACGCGGTTCCGGCGCCCAGTCGTAGGAGGGGTTCCTGACGTAGTCGATGCCCTTCTGCGGCACGAGCCCCGTGTCACTGCGGAAGGGGCCTGTTCCGACGATCTTCGCGCACAGCGCGGAGGGGGAGCCCTTGAGGGTGGGCGGGGACTGGATGCCCAGGTTGGGCAGGGCCAGCGCGGCGAGGAATCCCGAGTCGGGCCGCTTGAGCCTGACCTCGACCGTGGAGGGGCCGACGGCCTTGGCCGACCGGTAGGCCGCGAGCAGGCTTCCGGCGAGCAGCGACTTCGTCTCCGGAGCCACCACGTGGTCGAGGTTGGCGACCACCGCCTGGGCGTCGAACCTCTCCCCGTCGGTGAACGTCACGCCCTGACGGAGGTCGAAGGTGTAGGTGAGCCGGTCCGGCGAGACCTCCCAGCGCGTGGCCAGCCAGGGACCGATGGCTCCCTGCGCGTCCTGGTGGACCAGCGAGTCCAGGATCGGCCGGGTGAGGGCCCTGGCCGACTCGGTGGGGCTCTGGTGCGGGTCCAGGCACTCGGGTTCCTTCTCGACGGCCAGGCGCAGCGTGCCGCCGCTCCTGGGCTGCGCGGCGGCGCTCCCCTCCCCTGTCGTGGCGCCGTCCGCGCCGGAGGAACACGCGGTGGCCAGTGCCAGCATCAACGTGGCGGCCCCCGCCATGGTGGCGGGCGTGCGTGACCGGGACCTCGTAGCAGCAGCCATCCTCATCCTCATCGTTCGAACGTCGGGGTGCGCCGGAGGTCGTTCTCCGGCTGGACAGACACACAGTGCTCGGCGGTTCTAAAGCCGGGCTGAACGCGGGCTGAGGAGAGCTGTGGCCGGTGCTCGGGCGCACCGGCCCGTGCGGCCTACAGGGATGAGACGATCTTGGCGAGCAACTCGTACGAGCGGATCCGGGCGGCGTGGTCGGGCACCTGGGTGAGCACGAACAGCTCGTCGGCGCGGGTCTGGCGCAGCAGCTCGGTCAGGCGGGGAGTGATCCGTTCCGGGGAGCCGACGAACTGCGGGTCGATCCGGTCCCGCAGGAAGCGCTCCTCCTGCGGGGTGAACGTGTGCGCCGCGGTCTCCTCCTCGGTGGGCAGCACGGTGCCCGGATCCACGGTGCGCATCAGGATCTGGCCGAACACGAAGGAGGCGGCCAGCCGGTGGGCCCGCTCGTCGGTGTCGGCGGCGACGACGATCACCGCCACGCACGCGTGCGGCTCGGACAGCCACGGCGAGGGCCGGAAGGCCCGGCGGTAGGCGTCGAGTGCCTCGGGGGCGCCGCCCCCCACGATCGCGTGCGCGTAGACGTAGGGCAGGCCCGCCCGGCCCGCGTAGGCGGCGCTGCCGACGCTGGAGCCCACCATCCACAGCTCGGGCGCGATCGCCGGCTCCGGGATCGCCCGCACGCCGCCGCTGCCTCCGGCGAAGTACTCGCGCAACTCGTGCAGCGCGTCGCCGAAGTCCAGCCGGCGCGGGTCGCCGATGCGGGCCGCGATCTCGCCCGAGCCGCCAGGGGCGCGCCCGAGCCCCAGGTCGACCCGGCCCGGATAGAGGCCGGCCAGGACTCCGAACTGCTCGGCGACCACCAGGGGCGAGTGGTTCGGCAGCAGCACCGCACCCGAGCCGACCCGGATGCTGGAGGTCGCCTCCAGGATGGGCCCGGCGAGCACCGCGGGGCTCGACGCCGCCAGCGCCGGCGTGTTGTGGTGTTCGGCCACCCAGTAACGCCGGTAACCGAGCGCCTCCACGGCCTTGGCCAGATCGATCGAACGGCGCAGCGCGTCACCCGCCGTGTCACCTCGCCAGACCGGCGCGGTGTCGTGCACCGAGACCGCGATTCCCTCAGGCAATGCCCTCTCCCTCATCCCGTTCACACATATACGGAGGCTTCCTCACGTTATGTCCGCAAGTTAAATCGAGGATGCCTCAGCTTGTCAACGCCGCCTCCGTGGGACCGGCCGGGGCCGGCACCACCCGGCCCGCGACCTCCAGCGTGAGATGGCCGGGCACGCCGACGATCTCGCCGAGGTCGTGCGCGTACCGCGACCGCCGCGGCGTCACCTCCGTCGCGGTGAACCCGTAGTGCGGGTAGAAGTCCGCGACCTTCGCGTTCCTCGCGCTCGCCACGTAGTCACCGTGCACGGCCGGAAAACCCGCGGCACGTGCCTGGCCGAGCACCGCGGCCAGGCACGCCTGCTCGATCCCCCGGGCGAACACCCGGCAGCTCAGCAGGAGGTTCTCGATCAGCAACCCCTCCGGCAGCGCCCGCAGGAAGACCGCTCCGACGATCCCGTTGCTCCCGAACCGGTCGGCCGCCGACAGCGTCAGCACCCGCGACCCTGGCCGCTCCGCCCGCTCACGCACCGCCTCCGGGGAGAGGCGCTCGGTGGTGAGGTTGAACTGGTTGGTGCGCAAGGTGATCTGCGACAGCCGCGCGACGTCGGCGCCGGTGGCGGGCGCCAGCCGTACGGACACCCCCAGCCCGCCCAGGAACTCCTCGGCCGACCCCGCCGCGAACAGGAACTCCGAGCGCGCCACCTCCTCGTGGTAGCGCCGCGTCCGGACGCGGTCCTCCGTGGTCACCTCGTTCACGGTGAACCAGCCGTCGGCCAGCAGCCGCGTCACGTGCAGCGCCGGGTCGCCGTCCAGGTGGATCACCGCCGTCTCCGGCAGCTCCGCCGCGACCGCGGCGCACTCGTGGACGCTGTCGTCGGCGAACACCACGCTGTCCCCGCCCAGGTTCAGCTCCCGCGCCAGGACGCGCAGATTGGCCGGTTTCGGCCGCCAGTTGGCGAGAATGCGGACGAAGGCGTCCTCGCGCACCACCATGTCGGGGTGTTCCCGCAGCGCGGCGAGCACGGTCTCCTGGTCGTTCTTGCTCACCGCGGCCAGCAGGACACCCTGCGACTGCAGCTGCGCCACCACCTTCTGGAACCGCCGGAAGGCCTCGCCTCGCCGTCCGTGGGCCACCTCGATGCCCTCCACCCCGTCGTCGCCGAGGACTCCGCCCCACAGCGTCTGGTCGAGGTCGACGGCGAGCACCTTCCTGGCACGCCCGGTCCGGGCCCGCACCAGGTGGGCCAGTTCACGGGCGTACGCGCCGAGCAGGGCGTCCGACAGGTGCGCCCGCGCGTAGACCTCGAACCGCGGATCGGACAGCTCGATCGGCGCCGTCAGCAGCGGGTCGAGGTCCATCACCACGACCGGCTCCACCGACTCGCCGAACGCCAGCAACTCGGCGTTGGCCCGCCGCCAGACCGCGCCGAGCCGCGCCCTGGACGGATGGTCCAGCAACTGCGCCTGCCACACCCGGGGCAGCGGGACGGTGTTGAACACGAGCGCGCCGGACCCGCTCTCACCGAACCGCGCCGCCAGCCGCCGCCACAGCGCCAGCTTCTCCTCCAGCACGCGCTCCACGTCGTCCACCGTGAACGGCACGCCGACCTCGTCGAACACGGCCGCGTGGTCGAGTACGCAGACGGTCACGTCGGGCCGTCCGGCGTACAGGGCACTGCCGGGATCGCCCAGCTCGAACGCGTACGAGCCGAAGTCGGCGAGCCGGACGTCCGGCAGATACCCGTGGCGGGCCAGCTCGCCGGTGAGCGCGGTGCGCAGCGCACCGAGCGTGCCGTGTCCGGTGACGGTCACGGCCGCGAGCGGAAGCCCCGGATGGTGTTCGCGGGCGGCCTCCACGTCGACCCGCTCCAGCAGCCGCGCCGACCGGGCGGCGTCCTCCTCGTCCATCGCGGCCAGCAGTGCCGCGACCTCGTCGTAGCGCGCCGCGAGCGCCCCCTCGCGGTGCAGCGAGCGCAGGCACGCGCGCGCCTCGGCGCTCGTGGAGGTCATCGCTTCTCCAGCAGTGCCGGCGCGTTCTGCGGGCCGAGCAGTTCCTCCAGCCGGAACGCGAGTTCGCGGGCGGTGCCGTGGTCGAGCACCAGTCCCACCCGCACGTCGACGCCGATCTCCCTGGAGAGCCTGGCGGCGATCTCCAGCGCACCGAAGGAGGTGATGCCGATCTGGGTCAGGTCGTCCGCCGGGCCGATCGCGCCGTGGGAGTGCCCGAGCGCGTCGGCCACCGCCGTCAGCACCAGCGACGTCAGGAGGTCGTGGCGCTCGCCCTCGGGCAGGCCGGACGACGGCACCGGCGACGATGCGGCCGGTGCCGTCGTCGGCTCGTGCGGCTCGTACGGTGGCAGGTCCCGTCCGTGTCTCCTCGGCGGGATGAGCCAGTAGCGTTCGTGCCGGAACGGGTAGGTCGGCACGGTGGCCGGATCGGCGACCGGCCCCTCGCCGAGCACCTTCTCCCAGTCGATCCGCACGCCGCGCGCGTGGGCCTGCGCGACACCGCGCAACACCGACCGGGCCTCCGCCGCGGGGTCTCGCACCAGCGGGATCGCCGACACGCCGTCCCGCTCCCCTGCCAGGCAGTCCGCGATCATGCCGGTCATCGTGGTGTCGGGGCCGATCTCGACGAAGGTGTCGACGCCCAGGCCCCGCAGGGTGAGCACGCCGTCGTGGAAACGGACCGTGCCGCGCACCTGGGCGGCCCAGTAGTCCGGTGCGGCCAGCGCGTCCCGCGTCGCCACCAGGCCCGTGGTGTTGGAGACCAGGGGGGTCGCGGGTTCGCCGACGTCCAGTTCCGCCGCCGCCTCCACCAGCCGCGGCAGCGCGGGGTCCATGTGCGGCGAGTGGAAGGCCTGGCCGACCGCGAGCGCCTTCGTACGCACCCCACGGGAGCGCCATCGGGCGGCCAGCCCCCGCACCGCGTCCGCGTCGCCGGAGACCACGGTCGACCTCGGCCCGTTGACCGCCGCCACGGACACCCGTCCGTCCAGCTCGGCCAGGGATGCCCGCACCTCCGCCTCGGGGGCCCGCAGTGACACCATGCCCCCGCCGCCCCCGCCTTCCGGCGCGGACTGCATCGCCAGTGCCCGTACCACGACCAGGCGCGCGGCCTGCTCCAGCGAGAGCGCCCCGGCGACGTGTGCCGCGGTGAGCTCCCCGACGGAGTGGCCGAGCAGCGCGTGGGCGACCAGGCCCAGGTGCTCGGCGAGCCGGCAGAGCGCGAGCTGGGTGGCGAACAGCGCGGGCTGGGCGAACTCCGTGCGCCGCAGCAGCCCTCCCAGCGGGCCGTCGGCCGCGGCGGACACCACCTCGCCCAGGGGCGGGCCTTCGGCGTGGTGGACCCGTCTGGCCAGGTCCAGTGCGGCGCAGGCGGCGTCGAACGCCTCGGCGTAGACCGGGAACCTCTCGTACAGCTCGCGTCCCATCCGCGCCCGCTGGGTGCCCTGGCCGCTGAACACGAACGCCACCTTCGGCGCCGCGCTCGCCGTGACGATCGGGCTGGACGGCCCGGCGAGCGCGTCCAGTTCGCGGGTGAGCTCGGCGGCGCCGGAGCCGAGCGCCACCGCCCGGTACCTGAACTCCGAGCGCCGTCCCGCCAGGGTGCGGGCCACGGCGGCGAGATCGGTCTCCCTTCCTGAGCGCAGGAGGTCACCCAGCCGGGCGGCCTGTGCCCGCACCGCCTCGGGCGTCTTGCCGGAAAGGAGCCAGGGGACGGCCACCGGCGGGTTCCCTGCCTCGGCCCCTGCGGCCGGTGACTCCCCTTCGGCCACCGGCGCCTCCTCGACGAGCAGGTGCGCGTTGGTCCCGCTGATCCCGAACGAGGAGACACCCGCCCTGCGCGGACGGTCGCCGCGCGGCCAGGGAAGGGCGCGCTCCAGCGGTTCCACCCCGCCGTCGTCCCAGTCGACCAGGGTGGACCGATCGGCCACGTGCAGCGTCGCGGGCAGCACGCCGTGCCGCAGCGCCTGCACCATCTTGATCACACCGGCGACTCCCGCCGCGGCCTGCGTGTGCCCCAGGTTCGACTTGACCGAACCCAGCCACAGCGGTCGCCGCCTCGCGGTGCCGTAGGCCGCGATCAGGGCGCCCGCCTCGATCGGGTCCCCGAGCGCGGTGCCGGTCCCGTGCGCCTCGACCGCGTCCACCTCGGCCGGCGACAGCCCCGCGCCGCGCAGGGCCGCCTCGATCACCTTCTCCTGGGCGGTCCCGCTCGGCGCGGTGAGCCCGTTGCTCGCCCCGTCGGAGTTGATCGCCGAACCGCGGATCACCGCCAGGACCGGGTGCCCGTTGCGCAGGGCGTCCCCGAGCCGCTCCAGCACCAGCACCCCCACGCCCTCGCCGAAACCGGTGCCGTCGGCCGCGTCGGCGAACGCCTTGCAGCGACCGTCCGCGGCGAGCCCGCCCTGGAGCCCGAACTCCACGAAGACCCGGGGGGTGGCCATCACCGTCACCCCTCCGGCGAGCGCGAGGTCGCACTCGGAGCGGCGCAGCGAGTCGGCGGCGAGGTGGATCGCCACGAGCGAGGACGAGCAGGCGGTGTCGACGCTGAGCGCGGGCCCCTCGAAGCCGAAGGTGTACGCCACCCGCCCGGACGCCACACTCGCCGCGTTGCCGGTCATGAGGTAGCCGTCGAGCTCGGGGGGCGCGTCGTCGATCGCGGGCGCGTAGTCCTGGTAGATCACCCCGGTGAACACCCCGGTCCGGCTGCCCCGCAGCGACCTCGGGACGATCCCCGCGCGCTCCAGGGCCTCCCAGGAGACCTCCAGCAGCTGCCGGTGCTGCGGATCCATCGCCACGGCCTCCCTGGGGGAGATCCCGAAGAAGGCGGCGTCGAACCCTGCCGCGTCGTCCAGGAAGCCACCGGCCCTCGCCCGCTCCCGCAAGGCCGGGTCCCAGCCGCGGTCCCGCGGCGGCTCACCGACGGTGTCGACGCCGTCGGCGACCACCCGCCACAGGTCCTCGGGCGAGCGCACCCCGCCGGGGTAGCGGCAGGCCATCGCGACCACGGCCACCGGGTCCGGGTTCGACAGCGCGGCCAGCTCCCTCTTCACCCGGGCGAGCTCACCGGTCGTCCACTGGAGGTACTCGACCAGCTTCTTCTCGTCACTCATACCGCCCGCCATCCCTAGGATCGAAGCTCGGAGTCGATGAACCTGAACAGCTCCTCGGCGGTCGCCGGGACCTCCCCGCCCGCCCCCGCGCCCGGTTTCCGCACGCCCGGTTCCCGCTCGGCCGGGGCGAGCCGGCCGAGCAGGTGGCCGGCGAGAGCGGCCGGGGTCGGATGGTCGAACACGATGGTCGCCGGGAGCCGCAGCCCGGTGGCCTTGCCGAGCCGGTTGCGCAGTTCGACCGCGGTCAGCGAGTCGAAGCCGAGTTCCTTGAAGCTGCGGCCCTCCTCGGCCGCCTCCCCCGGAGCCCGCCCGAGCACCGCCTCCACATACCGGAAGACCGTCTCGGTCATCAGCTCCCCGCGGCGCGCCGGCTCGGTGTCGGCGAGCATCCGCGCCAGCGCGGGCTCGGCGGGGTCGGACCCGCCGGAGCCGTCGGCCTTCGCCGAAAGTGCGCGGCCGCGCACCAGGGACCGCAGCGGCGGGGCCGGGTCGGGGACCCCCGCCAGCCTCGCGAGGTCCAGCCGGACCGCGGCCAGGGTCGGCTCCGGCGCCGCCATCGCCGCGTCCAGCAGTGCCAGGCCACGTCCCGGTGACAGCGGCAGCAGTCCGGACCGCGCCATCCTGGCCCGGTCGACGGCGGAGAGCGAGCCGGTCATGGTGCTCTCCGACCGCCACAGTCCCCAGGCGATCGAGGTGGCCGGGAGCCCTTCGCGGGTCCTGGCCACGGCGAGGGCGTCGAGGAAGACGTTGGCCGCCGCGTAGGCCGACTGCCCGGCGCTGCCCACGATCCCCGCGGCGGAGGAGAACAGCACGAACGCGGCGAGGTCGAGGTCCCTGGTGAGCTCGTGCAGGTTCCAGGCGCCGTCCACCTTGGGCCGCAGCACCGCGTCGAGCCGTTCCGGGACGAGGTTGGCGAGCGTCGCGTCGTCCAGGACCCCGGCCGCGTGCACCACGGCCGTGAGGGGATGCTCGTCGGGGACCTCCGAGAGCACGCGGGCCAGCGCGCCGGCGTCCGCCACGTCCGCGGCGGCGATCGTCACCTTCACGCCGAGCCCGCCGAGTTCCGCACGGAGCCGTTCGGCGCCCTCCGCGAGGGCGCCCCGCCTGCTCAGCAGCAGCAGGTGCCCGACGCCGTGTTCCCTGGCCAGGTGCAGCGCGACAAGCCTGCCCACACCGCCGGTCGCGCCGGTGACCAGGACCGTGCCGTCGGCACGGATCGGCCCCGGGATCCGGAGGGCCACCTTGCCCACGTGCCGGGCGAGTCCGAGATGGCGGACGGCGTCCGGCGCCCGCCCGGCGTCCCAGGAGGTGACCGGGAGCGGCGTGAGGATCCCGCTCTCGAACAGGTCCGCGAGCTCGGCGAGCATCCGGCCGATCCGGTCCGGCCCCGCCTCGGCCAGGTCGAACGCCCGGTAGTGCACGCCGTGCCGGGCGCGGACCTCCTCGGGGTCTCGTACGTCGGTCTTGCCCATCTCGATGAACCGCCCGCCGGGAGCGAGCAGTTCGAGTGAGGCGTCCACGAACTCGCGGGCGAGCGAGTTCAGCACGATGTCCACGCCGCGCCCGCCGGTCGCCTCCCGCACCGCCCCGGCGAACGCCAGGTCCCGGGAGCCGGCGATCCTGCCGGGGGGCAGTCCGGCCTCTTCGAGCGCGGGCCACTTGGCGGGACTCGCGGTGCCGAACACGGTCAGCCCCCAGTGGCGCGCCAGCTGGATCGCCGCCCCGCCGACGCCGCCCGCGGCGGAGTGCACCAGGACCCACTCCCCCCGGCGGGCGCCGGACAGGTCGCGCAGGGCGTAGTAGGCGGTGAGGAACACCGCGGGCACGGTCGCCGCCTGGGCGAACGACATGCCCTGCGGGATCGGTACCAGCAGACGGTGGTCGGTGACGGCCTCGGGCCCTATCCCCCCGGAGATGAGACCCATCACCCGGTCGCCGGGACCGATACCGGTCACGTCGTCCCCGACCGCGAGCACCACCCCGGCGCCCTCGGTGCCCAGATCCGCCGCGCCCGGGTACATGCCCAGGGTGAGCATCGCGTCGCGGAAGTTCAGGCCGGCGACGCGGACGGCGACCCTGACCTCCTCTCGGCCCAGTGGCCTGTCCTCGACGGGCCGGTACGCCAGATCGTCGGCCACCCCGCTCTCGGCCGCCTCCAGCCGCCAGTTGCCCGCGCCGGACGGTACCGGGTCGCGCCGGCGTCGCCGGAGCCTGGGCACCAGTGCCCCGCCGCCCCTGATCGCGATCTGCGGCTCGCCGGACGCCACGGCGTCCAGGACCTCCGAGAGGGGCGTGGAGACGGTCTCGGTGTCCACGATCACCACCCGGCCGGGCTCCTCGGCCTGCACGCCGCGGACCAGCCCCCAGACCCCGGCGCCGGCGAGCGCGCCGGCGCGCTCGCCGGGAACCGCCTCCACGGCGCGGCAGGTGCGCACCACGAACAGCGTTCCGGCGAGCCTGTCGTCGGCCAGCCCTCGCCGGAGCGTTTCCAGCACCCGCAGCAGGGCGGCTCGGACCGCCTCCGGTACGGGTCCGGCCTCTTCGCCCGCCGAGACGACGAGCACCTCGGGCGCGGGCTCTCCCGCGTCCAGCGCCGCGAGCACCGCGCCGAGTCGCGGGTGGGCGGTCTCCTCGGCATCCGCGGTCTCCTCGGTGTTTCCGGTGTTTCCGGGAGCGCCGAGGACTCGCACGCGTTCGCGCGGCACACCGGCGCCGGGGCGCACAGGGTCCCAGGTGAGTTCGTACAGCAGGTCCTCCGTGCCCGCCGCGGCGAGGTCCGCCGGGTCGGCCGCGCGGAACGTCACCGCCTCGATGCCCGCCACCGGGTCGCCCTCGGCCGTGGTCAGGTCGACCGCGACCGTCTCCTCTCCGGTGCGGCGTACGCGTACCCGTACCGCCGAGGGCGCGTCGGCGTACCGGGTGAGGCCGCGCCAGGCGAAGGGCAACCGTACGGCGCCGTCGTCGGGGAACAGGTCCGCGAGCCCGACGGCGTGCAGCGCGGCGTCAAGCAGCGTGGGCGCGACGCGGTACCCGGGCGGGCCCTCCAGGAACACCTCCGCGAGGACCTCCTCCCCCGACCGCCACGCCCCGCGCAGGCCGCGGAAGGCCGGGCCGTAGTGATAGCCCCTCGCGGCCAGGTCCTCGTACAGCCCGCCGACGTCGACGGGCACCGCGCCGGATGGCGGCCACTCGGCACGAACCGGCGGGGCGGCGGGTGCGGGGAGCGGGGCGAGCGAGCCGGCGGCGTACACCGTCCACGGCGCACCCAGCGGGTCACCGGTGTCCGCCAGTCGCGCGTGAACCCCGACGGGGCGCAGACCGTCCCGCTCGGCCGGGCCCACGGTCACCTGGATCTCGACCGCGCCGGAGTCATCGAGCACCAGCGGGCGCCGGAGGGTCAGCTCGTCCACCCGCGCGACACCGGCCAGCTCCCCCGCGTGGCCCGCCAGTTCGGCGAGGACCGCGCCGGGGACCAGGACCGCGCCGTCCACCACGTGATCGCCCAGCCACGGCTGGTCGTCCAGGGAGAGCCTGCCGAAAAGCAGCAGGCCGTCCTCGGACGCCGCGCGCACGGCCGTGGACAGCAGCGGATGCGTGACCGGCCGCGCGCCCGCGGGGATCCCGGCGGTGGGCACCGGCGCGTCCAGCCAGTACCGGTGCCGGTCGAAGGCGTAGGTCGGCAGGACCGGCACCCGCCCTCGGCGCTCGCCGAGATACCCCGGCCAGTCGACCCGGACCCCGTTCACCCAGGCCTCGGCCACCGAGACCAGCACCCGTGCCATGCCCCCGTCGTCCCTGCGCAGTGTGCCCAGCACGGCGGGCCGTTCCACCCCGGGGAGCGCCTCCAGGATCTCCTGGACTCCCGTCCCGACGACGGGGTGCGGGCTCACCTCGACGAACACCTCGTGCCCCGCCTCGGCCGCCGCCTCCACCGCGGCCTGCAGCAGCACCGGCCGGCGCAGATTGCGGTACCAGTAGCCGGGGCTCCCGAAGCCGGTGCCGTCACCCGGCTCGATCGCCGCGCCGGTGACGGTGGAGAAGACACCGGCGCTGAACGCGCGGCCCGGCGCGGGCGAGGGCAGGATCTCCAGCAGTTCGGCTTCGAGCGCCTCGACCTGGGGCGAGTGGGAGGCGTAGTCCACGTCCACCGGCCGCACCCGCACGCCCAGCTCCTCCAGTGCCCGCTCCACGCGGCGCACCGCCCCGGCCTCGCCGGCGACGACGGTCGAGGCCGGTCCGTTGAGCGCGGCGACCGACACCGCGTTCCCCGCGTTCCCCGCGTTCCCCGCGTTCCCCGCGTTCCCCGCGTTCCCCGCGTTCCCCGCGTTCCCCGCGTTCCCCGCGTTCCCCGCGTTCCCCGTGCTCCCTGCATCCTCTGAGAGCCCGAGATTCTCGAGGACCGCGCGCACCCGCTCCCGCGAGGCCGCGACCGACAGCATCGCCCCGCCGCCCGCGATCTTGCGGATGGCCCGGCTGCGCAACGCCACCACCGCCGCCGACTCCTCCAGCGACAGCGCGCCCGCGGCGAGCGCGGCGGCGATCTCACCCTGCGAGTGACCGATGACGGCGGCGGGCCGTACGCCGAAGGACTCCCAGAGCGCGGTGAGCCCGGTCATCACCGCCCACAGGACCGGCTGCACCACGTCCACCCGCCCCAGGCCCACGCCGCCGCGCAGCGCGTCCAGCAGCGACCACCCGGTCACCGGGTCGAGGGCGTCGGCGCATTCGCCGATCCTGCGGGCGAAGACCGGCGACTCGGTGAGCAGCGCGCGGGCCATGCCCTCCCACTGCGCACCCTGGCCGGGGTAGACAAGGACCGGCAGGCGCGGATCCCCGGCGTACCCGCTCACCGCCGTCGCCGACGGCGCACCGTCCGCGACGGCGGACAACCCCGCCAGCGCCTCCTCGCGATCGCCGGCCACGACGACCGCGCGGTGGCCGAACTCGGCCCTGGTGGTCACCAGGGCCGCCGCGACATCGGCGAGGGCGACCTGCGGATGCCGCTCCAGGTAGGCGCGCAGCCGCCGCGCCTCGCCTCCGAGCGCGCGCGCCGACCTCGCCGACAGGACGAGCGGGACCGGTCCGCCGAAAGGCTCCGGTGCGGGAGCGGGCTCGGGCGCGGGCGGCTCCTCGATGACGACGTGCGCGTTGGTCCCGCTCATGCCGAAGGCGGAGACCCCGAACCGCCGCGGACGCTCCCCGGCGGGCCAGGGGGTGTTCTCGGTGAGCAGCGCGACACCGCCCCGCTCCCAGTCGACGTGGCGCGACGGCCTGTCGACGTGCAGCGTGCGCGGCAGCGTCCCGTGCTCCAGCGCCATGACCATCTTGATGATCCCGCCGACGCCGGCCGCCGCCTGGGTGTGCCCGACGTTGGACTTGAGCGAGCCCAGCATGAGCGGCGGGCGGTCCCCGCGCGCCGCCCCGTACGTGGCGAGCAGCGCCCGCGCCTCCACCGGATCGCCCAGGGTGGTGCCGGTGCCGTGCGCCTCCACCGCGTCCACGTCGGCCGGTGAGAGGCCCGCGGCGCGCAGGGCCTCCTCGATCACCCGTTCCTGGGCGGGGCCGTTGGGCGCGGTGAGCCCGTTGCTGGCGCCGTCCTGGTTCACCGCCGACCCCTTGAGCACGGCCAGTACGGGATGCCCGTTGCGCCGCGCGTCCGACAGTCGTTCCACCAGCAGCAGCCCGACGCCCTCGCTGAAGCCCGTGCCGTCGGCCGCGTCGGCGAACGCGCGGCACCGTCCGTCGGGTGAGAGCCCGCGCTGGCGGCTGAACTCCACGAAGGTCGCGGGTGTCGCCATGAGCGTCGCCCCGCCGACCAGCGCGAGATCGCACTCCCCGTCGCGCAGCCCCCGCTCCGCGAGGTGGAGCGCCACCAGCGAGGACGAGCAGGCCGTGTCCACGGTGATCGCGGGCCCCTGCAGGCCGTAGGTGTAGGCGATCCGGCCCGAGGCCACGCTCCCGGCGCTGCCGGTGCCCAGATACCCGCCGTACTCGCGCGGGTCGTCCTGCGCCCGGCCGCCGTACTCGGTGTAGATCAGGCCGACGTAGACACCGGTCCGGGAGCCGCGCAGGCCGGCCGGGTCGATGCCCGCGCGCTGGAATGCCTCCCACGAGGTCTCCAGCAGCAGCCGCTGCTGCGGATCGGCGGCCTTGGCCTCGCGCGGATTCATCTCGAAGAAGTCCGCGTCGAAGTCGGCGGCCTCGTGGAGGAAACCGCCGTCGCGCGCGTAGGACGTCCCCGGATTGTCCGGGTCGTCGTCGAACAGGGCGCCCAGGTCCCAGCCCCGGTCGGCGGGAAACGGCCCGACCGCGTCCCCGCCCGACTCCAGCAGCTCCCACAGCTGTTCGGGGGTGCTGACGCCACCCGGGTAGCGGCAGGCCATCGCGACGATCGCGATGGGATCCTCGGCCTCCCGCCCGCGCCGGGCCACGGCGCGGGACGGGCCCTCCGGCGCGGTACGGCTCAGATGGCGGGCCAGGGCACGCGGGCTCGGATGGTCGAACACGAGCGTGCTCGGCAGGCGGCGGCCCAGAAGGCGGCTCAGATGGTCCCTGAGCCGCACCCCCGTCATGGAGTCGAGTCCGAGGTCGCGGAAGGGCCGGTCCGGGCGGACGTCCCGGGCGGATTCGTAGCCGAGGATGCCGGCGACCGCCCGCCCGACCAGGTCCAGCACCCGCTCCTCCCGCTCGCTCCCGGAAAGCCCCGCCAGCACGTCCACCGGCCCGGCGTCCTCGGGAGCGGCCCGCCCGGGCCCTTCCCGAGAACGTCGCACCGCGCGGTGCGCCCAGGGGACGGAGACGGGAGCGGGGGGCTGCGCCTCACCGGACCCCTCGGCGGCCGGGCGGACGCGCACCTCCTCGACGCTCAGCACCGTCCGGCCCGTGGCGTCGAACGCGGCGAGCGAGAAGGCGTCAGGCCCGGTCCAGGTCAGGCGGACGCGTACCGGGCCCGTCGCGGCGGCGTACGACCGTACGCCGCTCCAGCTGAACGGCACGACCGCCTCGGGCCGCTCACCCCGGCCGGAGGCAGCGGCCGCCCGGTCGAGGAAGGCCACCTGCGCCATCCCGTCCAGCAGAGCGGGATGGAGCACGAATCCCTCGCCGCCCGCGCCGCTCCGGCCTCCGTCCCCGTCCGGCGGGGTCACCTCGGCGAACACGCCGCCACCCGAACGCCAGGCGGCACCCACGCGGCGCAGGCGGGGGCCGTAGCGCACACCCGCGTCGGCCAGGAGGGCGTAGCCGGCGTCCACGTCGACGGGCTCGGCGTCCGCAGGCGGCCACTCCCCCGGGATCCCCGTCCGCGCCACGACGGCGTCGGCATCGGCATCGCCCGCGCTCAGCGAGCCCGAGGCGTGCAACCTCCACGGCTCCGCAGCGTCTCCGGGGTCTCCGGGGTCTCCGGTGTCTCCGGTGTCCCCGCCTCCCGGCCGGGCGTGGACCGTGAACGTCGCACCCGCGCCGCCGTCCTCGGCGTTCACCTCCACCTGAACCTGTACGGGACCGTCCGGCACGTCCACTGGGGCGAGAAGTGCGACGTCGTCCACCCTCGGCAGGCCGAGACGCTCTCCGGCCGCGAGCGCCAGCTCGACCAGCGCGCTCCCGACGAGCACCGGACGCTCTCCGAGCCGGTGCTCGCGGACCCAGCCGCCAGGCCCGCCGGGCACACCTCCGGTGAACAGCACCGCCCGCCCGTCCGCCGGCTCCACGACCACCTCCAGGAGCGGGTGCCCCACCCCGGCGGGGCCGGTCGAGAGCGGCGCCCCCTCGGTGCGGGTGTCGAGCCAGAATCGCCGCTCCTGGAACGCGTAGGTGGGCAGGGCGACCTGACGTCCCCGCGCGGCCGCCCCCCACTCGACGCCGAGCCCGGCCGCGAACAGGCTTCCGGCCGAGGTGAGCAGCTGATCCAGCCCGCCGTCGCCGCGACGCAGCGTGGCCAGCGCGTGCGCCTCCACACCGGCCTCGTCGAAGGTGTCGCGCAGCGGAGCCACGAGCACCGGATGGGGGCTGACCTCGAGGAAGCACCGGTGGCCCGCCTCCAGGAGCGCGGTGACGGTCTCGGCCAGGCGAACCGGGCGGCGAAGGTTGTCGTACCAGTACCCGGCACCGAGCGCGCTCGTGTCGATCTCGGCGGCCGTGACCGTGGAGAAGAAACCGACGGCGGACGTCCGCGGGCGGAGACCGGCGAACCGGGCGAGCAGAGGCTCCCGCAGCGGTTCGACGGCCGGTGAGTGGGACGCGTAGTCGACGGGGACGAGCCGCGCCCGCACCCCCTCGGCCTCGCAGCGGGCGACGAGGTCGCGCACCGCGCCCGCCTCCCCGGACACCACGGTCGCGTCCGGACCGTTGACGGCGGCGACGACGATCTCGTCGCGGCCGCCGAACCGGCGACGTACTTCTCCGTCGGGCAGGCCGATCGACGCCATCGCCCCGCTCCCCGCGATGTCCGAGAGGGCGGCGCTGCGCCGGGCCACCAGCGCCGCCGCGTCGGCCAGGTCCAGGGCTCCCGCGACATGGGCGGCGGCGATCTCACCCTGCGAATGTCCCACCACCGCGGCCGGTTCCACCCCGAGGGAACGCCACACCGCGGCGAGCGAGACCATCATCGAGAACAGGGCGGGCTGCACCACGTCGACCCGGCCGAGCAGGGTCTCCTCACCGGAGGACACCACCTCCAGCAGGTCCCAGCCGACGTGCGGCGCCAGTGCCTCGGCGCACCGCCGCATCTCGTCGCCGAACGGTTCTGAGGCGGCGAGGAGATCGCGGGCCATCCCGGCCCACTGCGACCCCTGGCCGGGGAACACGAAGACCGGCCGCCCGTTCACCGTCGCCTCGCCCCGCACCGCGCGCCGTGACGGAAGTCCCTGTTCCACCAGCGCCAGTTCCCCGGCGAGCCGGTCGAGGTCGGTACCGACGGCGACCGCGCGGTGGGACAGGTCGGCGCGCCCGGTGCGGAGGCTGTGGGCGACGTCGGCCGGGGACAGGCCCGGATTCTCCGCCACGTGTGCCCGCAGCCGGCCGATCTGGTCACGCAGCGCCTGCTCGGTGTGCCCGGACACCGTCCACACCACCGGCGCCGGAGCCACGGTGCCGCCCGTCCGCGAGGACTCCGGCGCCCCGGACCGCTCCTCGGGTGACTTCTCGGGTGTCTTCTCCGAGGGCTCCTCCGCGGGCTCCTCGATGACGACGTGCGCGTTCGTGCCGCTGATCCCGAACGAGGAGACCCCGGCCCGGCGCGGGCGGTCCCGCTTCGGCCACGCCCTCGCCCCGGTGAGCGGGGCGAGCCCTCCGGCGTCCCAGTCGACGTGCGGTGACGGCTCGTCGATGTGCAGGCTCGCCGGGAGCATCCCGTGCCGCATCGCCATCGCCATCTTCATCACACCGCCGATGCCCGCCGCGGCCTGGGTGTGCCCGATGTTGGACTTGAGCGAGCCCAGCCACACCGGATCCGTCGCCGGGTGTGCCCGGCCGTAGGTCTCCATGAGGGCGCCCGCCTCGATCGGGTCGCCCAGGCCGGTGCCGGTGCCGTGCCCCTCGACGGCGTCCACCTCGGCGGGGTCGAGACCGGCGTCGGCCAGCGCGGCGAGGATCACCCGCCGCTGCGCCACCCCGTTGGGCGCCGACAGCCGGCTGCTCGCGCCGTCGGAGTTGACCGCGCTGCCGCGCAGCACCGCGACGATCGGGTGTCCCCTGCGCCGGGCCTCAGAGAGGCGTTCGACGAGCACCAGACCGACCCCTTCCGCCCAGCCGGTGCCGTCGGCCGAAGCGGCGTACGCCTTGCAGCGGCCGTCGGGCGAGAGCCCGCGCTGGCGGCTGAACTCGACGAACGTCGCCGGGGTGGCCATGACCGTGCTCCCGCCCGCGACGGCCATCTCGCAGTCTCCCCGGCGCACCGCCTGCGCCGCGTAGTGCAGCGCCACCAGCGAGGACGAGCACGCGGTGTCCACGGTGACCGCGGGTCCCTGCAACCCGAAGGTGTAGGCGACGCGGCCCGAGGCGATGCTTCCCGCGCTTCCCGTGCCGACGAACCCCTCGAAACCCTCGGGCGCGCGGACGTGGCGGGAACCGTAGTCGGAGTACATGACGCCGGCGAACACCCCGATCCGCTCCCCCGACAGGGAGCGCGGGTCCATCCCCGCGCGTTCAAACACCTCCCAGGCGGTCTGCAGGAGCAGCCGCTGCTGCGGGTCGATCGTCAGCGCCTCGCGAGGGCTGACGCCGAACAGCTCGGGGTCGAAGTCGGCGGCGGAGTACAGGAAGCCGCCCTCGGCGGCGTAGCTGGTGCCCTCCCTGTCCGGGTCGGGGTCGATCAGCTCCTCCAGCGGCCAGCCGCGGTCGTTCGGGAACGGGCCGATCGCGTCGGTCCCCGCCTCCACCAGTCGCCACAGGTCCTCCGGCGACCGGACGCCGCCGGGGTACCTGCAGGCCATGGAGACGATCGCCAGCGGCTCGCGGGCGGCCTGCTCCAGTCGTTCCAGTGCCGCGCGGGTGCGCATCAGGTCGGCCGTGGTGCGCCGGAGGTACTCGCGGAACCTGTCTTCGTTCGCCATCGGTGAACCGCTCCCCGTGGTCGTCCTCGAAAGTGCCCGAGACGTCGGATCAGTCGCTCAGTTCTCGGTCCAGCAGCCCGAACAGCTCATCATCGGACGCTGAATCCACGCCAAAGAGCGGCTCTCCCGCGCCGTTCACGGCGGTCTCGCCGGTGTCCAGCGCGTTCAGCGCGGCCCGCAGCGCCCGGACCAGGTCGACGCGACGCCGGTGGCCGGGGTCCAGGTCCGAGGCCGAGGAGACCCAGGTGTCCAGCGCCGTCGTGTCGAACGCGGGCCGGGCGAGGGCGCTGCGCTCCAGCAGGTGCTCCAGCAGGTGCTCGGTCAGCGCCCGTACGGTCGGGTGGTCGAACAGCACGGTCGCGGGAAGCCGCTCACCGACCTCGGCGCCCAGCCGGTCGCGCAGCTCGATCGCCGTCAGCGAGTCGAGACCCAGGTCGAACAGTCCCCGGTCGTCGGGAACCTGCGCCGGTCCCGCGAGACCGAGCACCTCCGCGACCCGGCCGGCAACCGTGTCGCGCACCACGGCGCGCGACACGGTCTCCTCCATGCCGTGCAGGCGCCGGGCGAGCGGCACGGCCGCCACGGCGGGCCGGGCGGGGACCAGGCCACCGAGCACGTCGGGAAGGTCGTCCTGTCTGCGGGCGAGCGCCGCCCGATCGAACCAGGCGGGTACCACCACGGCCAGGCCGCTCGCCAGCGACCTGTCGAGCAGATCCAGCCCCGCGCCGACGGGCAGCGCGCGGATGCCCAGCCTGTCGAGCCTGGCCCGCGCCGCTCCGTCGAGCCCGGCCGCCATCCCGGTGTCCGATCCGGTCTCCCACAGACCCCAGGCGAGAGACGCGCCCGGCAGGCCCGCCGCCCGCCTGTGGTGGGCGAGCGCGTCCAGGAAGGCGTTCGCCGCCGCGTAGCCCGTCTGCCCGGCGTTGCCCAGCACGCCCGCGACCGAGGAGAACAGCACGAACGCCGTCAGCGGCAGATCCCCGGTGAGGCGGTGCAGGTTCCAGGCCGCGTCCACCTTGGGGCGCAGGACCCGTTCCAGCCGCTCGCCGGTCGTGTTCTCCAGCACCGCGTCGTCGAGCGTGCCGGCTATGTGGAACACGGCACCGAGCGGTCTGTCCTGGTCGACACCGGCGAGCAGTGCCTCGGTGGCCGCCGTGTCCGCGAGGTCGCACGCGGCCGTCCGGATCCGCGCCCGGTCGCCGAGTTCCCCGGCGAGGGCGCGCAGCGCCGGGTCGGCGTCGCCGCGCCTGCTGACCAGCAGGAGATGCCGGGCGCCGTACTCGGCGACGAGGTGGCGGACGACCGCGGCGCCGAGCGCGCCGCCGGCGCCGCTCACCAGCACGGTGCCCGTCCCGAGCTCCGGCGGGGTGCCGGGCGAGCCGGTCACCGCGCGCAGGCGCGGCCGGAACGCCTCTCCCCGGCGGATGGCGAGCTCACCGGGCCTGGCCGCCACCGCGTGCGGCAACAGCGCGGACGACTCCCCGTGCCCGTCGACGTCGACGATGCTGATCCGTCCGGGGTACTCCCTGCGTGCGGCGCGGACCAGGCCCCACAGCGAGGCCTCCGCCAGCCCCGTCAGCCGGTCGTCACCGTCCACCGCGACCGCCCCGCGCGTCACCACCACCAGGTGTGTCCGCTCGGGCAGCGTGAGGATGCTCTCTCGGACCGCCAGAAGGCAGGCGCGGACGGCGGCGGCCGGGTCGTCCTGCTCCGCCTCGTAGGAGACCGTGGCGAACGGCAGGTCCAGGCCGTGCCCGCCGAAGGTCAGCACGATCGTGTCCTCGCCGTGCCCGCCGCCCTCCTCGCCCGCCGTTGCCGTGGCGGCCAGCTGAGCGGGGATCCAGGCGAGCTCGTACGGCCGGGCCGAGACCCCGCCGCGTGACAGGGCACTCTCCTCGACCCTGCGCACCCGGACCTCACCGGCCGACAGCACCGGACGCGCCGTGGCGCCGCCCCTGTCGTCCGCGTCGGCCGCGTCGACCACGTCGAGGGCGAACGTCCCTTCACCGGTGTGCCGGATCCTGACCCGCAGCGGCCCTCGCGGCAGGCCGTGCACGCGCACCTCCCGCCAGGTGTGCGGCACCTGGACGCCTCCCTCCACCGCCTCGCCCGCGTCGGCGATCCACGCGTGCAGGGCGGCGTCGAGCAACCCCGGGACGAGGTCGCCGCCGGTGTCCACCTCGGCGTAGAGCTCGTCCCCGGTCGTCCACAGTGCGCGCAGGCCCTGGAACGCCGGGCCGTAGTCGTACCCGCGCTCGGCGAAGACCTCGTAGATCCCCGTGACGTCCACCGCGCGTGCCTCGGGCGGGCGGTGACCCGACCAGCCGGGTACGGGGCCGTCACCGTCCAGCACGGCCTCGGCGTGCAGGGTCCACTCGCCGTCGGCCTGTTCCCCGCCGGAGCGCGCGTGTATCCGCACCGTGGCGTCCGCCACCGTGACCCGCAGGTGCACCTCCTCCTCCGTACCGACCGTGACGGGGGCGTGCAGCGTGAGCTCCCGCACCGTCGTCATGCCGTGCCGATCCGCCAGCCATCCCAGCAGATCCACGAGGGCGGTGGCCGGGAGGACCGGCGTACCCGCCAGCGCGTGGTCCGCCAGCCACGGCTGCCGCCGCTGGGAGAGCACTCCCGTGTAGAGGGTCTGTGCTCCGTCCGGCACGGCGATCGAGGCGGTGAGCAGCGGGTGGCCCGGATCCTCGGCGCCGATTCCGGCGGCGGTCCCGTCTTCGGCCGGCGGCAGGAGCCACAGGCGCTCCCGCTTGAAGGGGTAGGTGGGCAGCGGAACGATGACGGCATTTCCGCCGTTTCCAGCATTCCTGCCGTTTCCGCCGTTCTCGCTGTTTCTGTCGTTCTCGCCGTTGCCGCCGAGCAGTGCCCGCCAGTCCCAGGCGACACCCGCGATGAAGGCCCGCGCCACGAACGACCAGAGCGCGAACCCGTCGTCGTGCCTGCGGTCGAGCACGGAGATCGCCACAACGTCCTCTCCCAGGTCGTGCTGCCGGACCATCGCGGTCAGCGCGGCGTCCGGCCCGACCTCCAGGAAGCGCGCCGCGCCCAGCTCCCGCATCCGGCCGACCGCGTCGGCGAACCGCACGGTCCCGCGTACCTGGGCGGCCCAGTGCGCGGCCGACCCGAGTGTGTCCGCCCCGCTCTCTCGCGCGGTCAGTGTGGACACCACGGTGCGGGTCCCCGGTACGGCGCGCAGGTCGCCGATCTCCTCGCGGAAGGCCGTGAGCATCGGCTCCATGTGCGCGGAGTGGAACGCGTGGCTGACGGTGAGCGACCTGGTGCGGTGCCCGTTCACCGCCAGGAGGCCGGCCAGTTCCTCGACGGCTCCGGTGTCGCCCGAGAGCACCACGGAGCCGGGCGCGTTCACCGCCGCGACGTCAACGCGCGCCCCTGTCTCGGCGATGAGCCGTTCCACGGTCGGCAGGTCGGCCTGGACCGCGGTCATCGCGCCTCCTGCGGGGAGTTCCTGCATCAGACGCCCGCGGGTCGCGACGAGTGCCACCGCGTCGGGCAGGCTCAGCGTGCCACCGACGTGGGCGGCGGTGATCTCGCCGATGGAGTGCCCGGCGAGGAGGTCGGCGGGCAACCCCCACGACTCCAGCAGCCGGAACAGCGCGACCTCCACCGCGAACAGCGCGGCCTGGGTGTACCGGGTCTGGTCGATCGGCCCTGCGGCGATGTCCCCGGACACCACTCCGGCCACGTCCGTGCCGTCCACCCCGCGGAACTCGGCGCAGACCTCGTCGAAGGCCCGCGCGTACGCCGGGAACGAGCCGTACAGCGCGGCTCCCATGCCGACGCGCTGGCTGCCCTGGCCGGTGAACAGCACGGCGGTCCCGCCGCGCGCCGGTGTGCCCGTGAGCACCGCCGGGAAAGCCCCGGGCGGCGTCGCGGTGCCGTCGATGAGGTGGTCGAGGCCCGCGAGCAGCTCGCTCCGGTCGCGGCCGAGCACCACGGCACGCCGTTCGAAGGCGGTCCGCGTCGTCGCCAGGGACAGGGCGACGTCGATGGCCCGCAGACCGGGGGTGGCGAGCACGTGCCGCCTGAGACGGACCGCCTGCTCCCGCAGACCGGCCGCGTCACGGGCGCTGAGCACCCACGGCACCACCGCTCCGTCGACGGCTCCGTCGACGGCGCCGTCGCCCGCCGCCACGGGCGTCTCCTCACCCGACTCGAGGACGACGTGGGCGTTGGTGCCACTGATACCGAACGACGAGACCGCCGCCCTGCGCGGCCCCGGCGTGTCCGGCCAGGCGACCGGCTCGGCGGGCACGGACACGGTGCCGTCCGACCAGTCGACGTGCTCGGTGAGCCTTCCCCGGTGCAGGGTGGCCGGGACCTGCCCGTGCCGCATGGCGAGCACCATCTTGATGATCCCGGCGACCCCCGCGGCGGCCTGCGTGTGCCCGATGTTCGACTTCACCGAGCCCATGAGCAGCGGGCTCCGGTCCTCGCGGTCGCGACCGTAGGTGTTGAGCACCGCGCCGGCCTCGATCGGGTCGCCGAGCCTGGTTCCCGTGCCGTGCGCCTCCAGCACGTCCACGTCCGCGGGCCGCAGTCCCGCGCTGCGCAGGGCACCGCGGATGACCCGCTCCTGGGAGGGTCCGTTCGGCGCCGTGAGGCCGTTGCTGGCGCCGTCCTGGTTGACCGCGGAACCGCGGACGACGGCCAGCACCCGGTGCCCGTTGCGGCGGGCGTCCGAGAGCCGCTCCAGGACGAGCAGCCCGACGCCCTCACCCCACGCTGTACCGTCCGCGTCGGCCGAGAACGGCTTGCAGCGGCCGTCGGGTGCCAGGCCGCGCTGCCGGCTGAACTCGATGAACGTGGCCGGGCTCGCCATGACGGTCACGCCGCCGGCCAGGGCGAGCGCGCACTCGCCCAACCTGAGCGCCTGAGCCGCCTGGTGGACCGCGACCAGCGACGAGGAGCAGGCGGTGTCCACGGTCACCGCCGGCCCCTCCAGGCCGAGGGTGAAGGAGATGCGGCCGGAGGCGACGCTGCCCGCGCTGCCGCTCACCAGGTATCCCTCCAGATCCCCGGCGGTACCGCGGCGCTGGTGCACCCGCGCGCCGTAGTCGGAGTACATGACGCCGACGAAGACGCCGCTCTGCGTGCCGCGCAGGGCGGCCGGGTCGATCCCCGCGTCCTCCACCGCCTCCCACGCTGTCTGCAGCAGCAGTCGCTGCTGTGGGTCGACGGCGAGTGCCTCGCGCGGGCTGATCCCGAAGAACCCGGGATCGAACTCGGCGGCGTCGCGCAGGAAACCGCCGTGCCGGGTGGAGGAGGTCCCCGAGCGCTCGGGATCGGGGTCGAACAGATCCGGGTCCCAGCCACGGTCGGCGGGGAACTCCGATATGGCGTCACCCCCCGAGACGAGCAACTCCCACAGCTCTGCCGGGGTACGCACCCCGCCGGGGAACCGGCACGCCATGCCGACGATCGCGATCGCGTCGTCGGCGGCACCGCGCGGCGCGGCCGGGTCCTTCGGCTCGTCCCTCGTTCCGGCGCCCGTCACCTCGTCGAGGAAACGGATCAGGGCGACCGGGTTCGGATGGTCGAAGACGATCGTTCCCGGCAGGCGGACACCGAGCTCGCCACTGAGCCGGTCGCGCAGCTCCACCGCCGTCAGGGAGTCGAAACCGAGGTCGCTGAAGGAGCGTTCCGGGTCGACCTCCGCGCCGCCGGCGTGTCCGAGCACCGCCGCGACCGCGTCGAGCACCAGATGGGAGGTGTCCCGCGTCGGCGTGGCCGACGCGTCCGTCGTGTTCGTTGTGTTCGTTGTGTCCGGCGCCCGCCGGACGGCGGCGGGGCCGCGGTGCCGTTCCACCGCCCGAGGGCCGAGGTGCGCCGCGACCACCGCGGCGGTGTCCAGCCGCAGGGCACGGTCGAACAGCGCGATCCCCTCGGCCTCGCCCATCGGCTTGATGCCCGCCCTGCCGAGGCGGGCGACGTCGCGTTCGGTGAGCCCGGCGCCCATGCCGGTGCCGATGTCCCACAGCCCCCAGTGGACGGTCACCCCGTGCCCGCCGGCCAGCCGCCTGCGGTGGGTGATCGCCTCCAGCGCCGCGTTGGCCGCGCAGTAGCCGCCCTGCCCCGCGGTGCCGACGACGCCGGCGACCGATCCGAACAGCACGAACGCGTCGAGTTCTGTGCCGCGCGTGGCCTCGTCCAGGTTGCCGGCTGCCACGGCCTTGGCCTCGATCATCCGGCGGAGCGCGTCGGCGGGAAGCCGTTCGACGGCCGCGTCCTCGACGACACCCGCGGCGTGCACCACACCGGTCAGCGGGGTGTCCGGCCCGGTCAGCAGATCGGCGAGGGCGTCCCGGTCGGACGGGTCGCAGGCCCGGATGGCGACGCGGGCGCCGAGTGCGGCCAGTTCGGCCTCGACGTGGGCGGCGTCGGGGTGTTCCTCGCCGCGACGGCTGACCAGCAGGAGGTTTCTCACGCCGTGCCGGGTGACGAGATGGCGCGCGATCCGGCGGCCGAGCGCGCCGAGGCCGCCGGTGATGAGCACGGTGCCACCCGCGGCGCTGCGCGGCCAGGCCGCTCCGTCCGCCGCGGGCCTGGCCCCGGTTCCAGGCTCGGGCTCGGATCCGAACTCGGTCATGGTCCTGAGTCCGGAGTCGAGCTCGGCTCCGGACTCGGATTCGGCTCCGGCTCCCGTTCCGGCTCCCGCTCCGGGTTCGGCACCGGCCTCGGGCTCGGGCTCGGGCTCGGGCTCGGGCGACAGTCTGGGAACCCGCGGTACGCCGTCACGGAGCGCTGCCTCGGGCAGTTCGGTACCGATCGCCGCGAGCAGCGCGGGATCGGCTGCCTCGTCGTCGCCGATGTCCAGCAGCGCGAACCTGCCGGGATGCTCGGCCCGTGCCGCCCGTACCAGGCCCCACAACGCGGCGGCCGAGGGGCGCGCCGTCTCGCCGTCGTCGACGGCGAGACCTCGGGTGAGGAAGACCAGCAGTCCGTCCTCCGCCTCGGCCAGCCAACGCCGGACGGCCTGGCGCGCCCTCTCCACCTCGGCGTACGGATCGTCGCCGTCGTCGGTGAGGGCGAGCAGCACGGTGCCGGTGAGCCGCTCGGGGAGAGATCTGTTCACCGTGAGGTCACCGGCCGTGGGCACCGGCGGCGCCACGGCCTCCCAGCGGAGGCGATACAGCCCCGCCGCGGACGGCAGCGGGCGCAGCCGCAGCCGTTCCACGGTCAGCACGGGCTGCCCGTCGTCGCCGGTCAGGTCGATCCGGTAGGTGTCCGGGTCCACCGGGGTCAGATGGGCCCGCACCCTGGTCGCGTGCGCGGCGTGCAGCCGTACCCCGTCCAGGGCGTAGGGGACGCGCCGCGGCCCGTCGATCCCATGCAACGAGATCGTGTGCAGGACGGCGTCGAGAAGAGCCGGGTGCAGACCGTACCGGGTGGCCTCGCCCCGGAGCGGCGCGGGAAGCTCCGCCTCGGCGTAGAGATCCGCCCCGTTCAGCCAGGCCGCGCCCAACCCCTGGAACGCCGGCCCGTACTCGTAGCCGTGCCCGGCCAGCAGCCGGTAGGTCGCCTCAAGGCCGCCCTCGTCGAGGCGGGTGCCGGACTCGAAGGGCGTTGCCGCGCGGCCGGGGGTGATCTCCGCGTCGGTGAGCATCGCGGTGACGTGGGAGGTCCATTCCGTGCCCGCCGCGCGGCCGCGCACGGTGAGCTCCCCTGCCGGGGACACGCTCACCTGGAGCCAGGTCTCCGCGGCGCCGTCCAGCTCCAGCGGCGTGCGCATCACGAAATCGCCCAGCGCGGGGCGGCCGATGCTCGCACCGATCGCCAGAACCAGCTCGGCCAGTGCCGCGGCCGGGACGAGCAGCCGTCCGTCGACGCGGTGCTCGGCCAGCCACGGCTGTCTGCGCGCGGACAGCGTGCCGGTGAAGAGCCGTGCGCCGTCCGGCAGCTCGGTCGAGGCCGTGAGCAGCGGGTGCGGGGAGGCGTCCAGCCCATAGGTGGCGGGCCGCCCGTCGTCCTCGGTCGGCAGGAGCCAGTAGTGCCGTGTCTCGAACGGGTAGGTGGGCAGGTCCACCAGCCGGCCACCGGCCAGCAACGGACCGAAGTCGACCGGAACCCCCGCCGCGTGCAACGCGCCCAGCGCGGCCCCGAAGGTGGCCGCCTCCGGCCGGCCTGGCCGTAGCAGGGGTACGGCGAGCACCCCGTCGGTGCTCTCCCGCGCCATCGCGGCGAGCGATCCGTCCGGCCCCAGCTCGGCGAACCGGGTCACCCCCGACCGGTGTGCGGCGCGCACCGCGTCGGCGAACCGTACCGCTCCGCGAAGCTGGGCGACCCAGTAGTCCGGCGCCGACATCTCCCCCTCGCCGGCGAGCGTTCCGGTCACCGTCGAGATGACGGGGAGGTGGGGGGTGTGGAAGGAGAGTCCGGACACCACCCGGCGGAACTCGTCGAGGACTCCGTCCATGTGCGCGGAGTGGAAGGCGTGGTCGACCTTCAGCCGCGCGGCCTTGTGCCCGGTCTTCTTCCATCGCCCGACCAGGCGGTCGATCTCGTCCGCGTCGCCGGACAGCACCACCGCCGCGGGGCCGTTGACCGCGGCGATCTCCACCCTGCCGCCGGAGGCGGCGGCCAGCTCCGCCGCCTCGGCCTCGGTGGCGGAGAAGGCGGCCATCGCCCCGCCCTCCCTGCCGGACTGCATGAGCCTGCCCCGCGCGGTGACCAGCGCGCAGGCATCGTCCAGGTCCAGGACGCCCGCGACGTGGGCCGCGGCGAGCTCGCCGACGGAGTGGCCGATCAGGAAGTCCGGCCGCAGCCCATGGGACTCGGCCAACCGGTACAGGGCGACTTCCAGGGCGAACAGCACGGGCTGTGCGTACCGGGTCCGCCGCAGCCGGTCCGCGTCGCCGGTGACCAGTTCCCGCAGGCCGACACGCAGGTGCGGCTCCATCGACGCGGAGATCTCGTCGAACGCCTTCGCGTAGGGTGCGGATGTCTCCAGCAGTTCCGCGCCCATCCCGGTCCGCTGGGTGCCCTGCCCGGAGAAGAGGAACGCGAGCCGCTGGTCGGGAAGTGCGCGTCCCGCCTCGACTCGGGGATGGCGTTCGCCGTCGCGGAGCGCCGCCAGCGCGGCCACCGCGTTCTCCTCGTCGGCGTCGACGACGGCCCGGTGCTCGAACCTGGGGCGCCTGGCGAGGGTGAGGCCGATGTCGCGCAGGCCGGGCGCCCTGCCCGAGGTGAGGACATCGTGCAGTGCCCCGGCCTGCGCCCGCAGCGCCGTCCCGGTCTTCGCCGACAGGACGAGCGGCACCGGGCCTTCATCGTCCGGGAGGTCCTCGGGTTCCGGGTCGTCGGGTGCCTGTTCGAGGATGACATGCGCGTTGGTCCCACTGATCCCGAACGACGACACCCCCGCCCGCCGCACCCCACCCCCCTCAGG
>NZ_JBIAYX010000025.1:0-5784 GCF_042898365.1 Streptosporangium sp. NPDC000509
CCCCACACCAAAACCACCACCTCCTCTCAACCCTGCCCCCCCCCCCCCACCCCCACCCCCCCCCCCCCCCCACCCGGGGGGGGGGGGGGGGGGCCCCCCCCGGGGGGGGGGGGGCGCCCCCACGACCACCGCAAGCCGCACGCGTAGCGGGCTCCGCCCTTCGGAGCGGAGCGGACGTCAACGGGAGTCCTGAACTCCCTCAGCGGACGTCGCCGGCTTTTCCGGCGCTGACTTTCCTGGCGCGGACTTTCCCGGCACCGCGATGGAGGTCACGACCAGGCCGTCGGAGACCAGCCAGCGGCCGGTGAAACCGGTCAGCTCCCGGCCGTCCACGACGGGGCCGGGAACGAGGAGGCGGGCGGTGAACGTACCTGAGGGGGAGAAGACGAGGTGGGCCTCCTCGAAGCCGAGCCAGCGCCTGGCCAGCGGGAACCACGCCTTGTAGACGCTCTCCTTGGCGCTGAACAGCAGCCGGCCCCAGTGCACGTCGTCGTTCAGCCGCTCCAGCGCGGCCCGCTCCTCGGGCAGCGAGACCGCCGGCAGGATGCCGTCGGGGAGCGGCTCGTGAGGCTCGGCGTCGATGCCGATGGTGAGCGCGTCGCGGGAGACGGCCGCCGCACGGTATCCGGCGCAGTGGGTGATGGCGCCCACCACCCCGTCCGGCCACACGGGGGCGCCGCGCTCACCGGGCAGGATCGGCGCGGGCGGCAGTCCGAGCTCGGCCAGGGCCTGACGCGCGCAGTGGCGCGCGGTGCCGAACTCGCGCCGCCGCTTCTCCACCGCGCGGGCGACGGCCTCCTCCTCCTCGGGGAACAGTACGACGTCCGGCGGGTCCTCGAAGCGTTCCGAACTCGCCACCCACGACGGCAGGATCTTCTCGATCACGAGGCGGCCTTCGGGCTGGGCAGGATGCGCCTCAGCTGACCGGGCGCGGTGGACCTGGGACGCCACTCGCGGGGATAGCCCAAGGAGACCTCCTCGAAGCGGATACCGTCGTGCCAGGTGGTCCTGGGGATGTGCAGGTGACCGTAGACGACCGCGGCGGCGTCGAAGCGCAGGTGCCAGTCGGCGGTGCGCTCGGTGCCGCACCAGATCGCGAACTCCGGGTGGTACAGGATCAGGGTGGGCTCGCGCACCAGCGGGTAGTGGTTGACCAGCACCGTGGGCACCCCAGGCGGCCTGGCCTCCAGGCGCCGTTCGGTCTCGGCGATCCTGGCGTCGCACCAGGCGTCCCTGGTGGGGTACGGGTCGGGGTGCAGCAGCATCTCGTCGGTGCAGACCACCCCCTTGTCGTACGCGCGGGCGAGCGCCGCCTCCTTCGTGGCCACACCGGGCATGCGGAAGGTGTAGTCGTACAGCACGAACAGCGGGGCGACGGTGACCGGGCCGCCGGGGCCGGTCCAGGTGGGGTAGGGGTCCTCGGGCGTCGCCACCCCCAGGTTTCGGCACACCTCGACCAGGTGCCGGTAGCGCTCCTCGCCGCGCAACTGGACGGGGTCGCTGGGATGGGTCCACAGCTCGTGGTTGCCGGGCGCCCACACCACCTTCTCGAACCGTTCGGCGAGCAGTCCCAGGGTCCATTCGACGTCGGAGACCTTCTCTGAGACGTCCCCGGCGACCAGCAGCCAGTCGGAGGAGGAGGTGGGCCGCAGCTTCTCGACGATGTCGCGGTTCTCCTGGTAGCCGATGTGCAGGTCGCTGATGGCGAGCAGTGACGTCATGCGTGGCCCGTCCTCCGAGAAGCGGTGTCTCGCGGCGCGAGTCGCGTGCTTCGCGAGCCGGTCTCGCTCCGCGCGAGGCCCGTCACCGGTGTACCCGTCATCGGCGAGCCGAGCCGATCGCCGCGCGTCGCCACCGTGAGCGCCCGCGCCGTCCCCTCGTTCTCTTCCACGTTTCCCAGCACCGCCGCCTCCGTCTCGCCCTCTTCCCCGGGCGCGGTCACGACCCCGTGATCGTCGAGCAGAAGAACCCTCTCACGACCGCTCCCGTGGGCACACCCCAGTCCACCCCCGAAGGCATCAAGTATGGCAATACTCATACAGTTTGAGCAGGCGGTGACGATCCTTAACGTATGACGACATTCGACAGCATGCCCCCGTGCTGTATCGCACCCCCCGACCTGCTCGCGGCGGTCGCCGAACACGGAACCCCCGCCGAGCGGGAGGCCGCACTCAGGACCCTCGCCACCTCGGAGAGCGCCTAAGCGCAGCGCGCCTCGTTCGGTGGCGCGCTGCGTCAGCTCAATCGTCGATCAGCCATTCCTGTAGTTCCCGGTGACGGAACCGATAGCCGGCCCCGGCCACCCGTAGCAGGCCCGCCGCGCACGCCCGTCGACAGAAAGCGGCGAACCGCCACGGCAACCGGCCCCGCATCGCCGCCAGCGCCACACCGACCGTATGCCGCGCCTCCGCGCCGTTCGAGACGCTGATCCCGCCCACCAGCACGGTCGCGAGTCCGAACGCGATCCCACGCGTAAGCCCGATCGGGGACCCGAGCACGAACACGAGCCCGAACCCGCCTACAAGGCTGCCCATGAGGAAGGCCGTGCGGGCGGGAATGGAGTTTTTCTCCGGCGGGAAGATCTCCGGCGCTGACCATTCGGTCCACGCGTAAGACGGCACCTTGTAGAACAAAAATCCATACAAGATCACGGACAGGGTTATTCCGGTCGCGGCTTAATGCAATTGACATCTTTTGGAGACACTCGCAGAATGGCGCGCAGGTCGGCTGCCGCCACAGATCACCTTGACGATCAGTTGGTCGGCACACAGCGTTGTGGGATGCCGTTGGCGAAACCGCACGACTACCGATGTGCGGTTTTTCGCACCTGTTCCTTCCCGGCCCCGGCTTCCGTGGACATTCGGAGGCGTCTCCGGCCGGCCCGCAGTACGACACGCCCGATTGCTCGGTGGACATTGCTCGGTGGAAGGAGAGGCCGCGGTGACGACGGTTGAGACGGTGGTGAGGCGTTGGTCCCTGGTGGGCCGCGACGCGGAGCTGGAGGCGTTCAAGGCCGTTCTCCATGAAACCGGCTACAAGGGTTTCCTCATCTTCGGTGAACCCGGCGTCGGCATGACCCGGCTGGCGGAGGAGTGTCTCGCCGTCGCCGCTCTGCGGGGGCACGCCGTGGGCCGCGCCGCCGCGACCGGCGCGGCGGCGGAAATCCCCCTCGGGGCGGTAGCGCATCTCCTGCCGGACGGCGTGGACCTGTCGGATCCCATCGCGGGTTTCGCGACGGCGGTCCGGCTCATGTCGCGGGCCTACACCGCGACGGCCCGCCTCGTTCTGCTCATCGACGACCTGCACCTGCTCGACTCCGCCTCGGTCATGCTGTTGCGCCAGCTCATGGAGACCGATGCCGTCTTCCTGGTGGGCACGGTGCGCTCGGACGCCTCTTCCCTGGAGAGCGTCGTGACGCTCGGGCGAGGCGACGCCGTCCACCACGCCGACCTCGCGCCGCTGACGTGGCGGGAGGTGAACGAGCTCCTCCAGCACGCCCTGGCCGGGCACGTCCACCGCGAGACCGTCGACCGATTACACGCCGCGAGCGGCGGCAATCCGCTCTATCTGGGCGAACTGGTGCGTGGTGCGCTGGCCGAGGGCAGGCTGACGAACGACGGGGAGGTCTGGCAGCTGGTCGCCGGCGAGCCCCTTCCGGTCACCCGCCGCCTCACGGACGTGATCCGCCACCGGCTCGCGACGGTGGTGCCGCGCGGCCGTCGCCTCCTCGACGTCCTCGCGCTGTGCGGTCCGGTGTCCGTGGCCGACCTCGAACGCGAGCCCGATACCGAGATTCTGGACGAGCTGGAGCGAGCCGGGCTCGTCACCGTCGTGCGGGAGGGACGGCGTACGTACGCCCGCCTGGCGCACCCTCTCTACGCGGAGGTGCTGCCCCCGGGTATCACCGAGGGGCGACGGCAGGAGATCCTGCGCGAACAGGCGGACAGACTGGAACGGACCGGCTCGCGCCGCCGGGAGGACGCCATGCGCCTGGCCTCCTACCGGCTCGCCGGCACCGGCAGCGCCGATCCGGCCCTCCTCCTCCAAGCCGCCCGGCTCGCCGCGCACGGCGACGACCATGCCCGCGCGCTCGCCTTCCTCCGGGCGATCCCCGAGGACGAGCTCACCTTCCCGGCTCTGCTTCTGCTCGGCCGCACGCTTTCCGAGGCGGGCCGACCGCAGGAGGCCGAGGACGTGCTGCGCAGGGCCGACGGGTGGGCCACCACGGAGAGCCGCACGCTCGCGGTGGCGTTGGCGCGCACCCACAACCTCATGTGGTGCCGCGGCACAGCCCGCGAGGAGGTCGTCGCCGCGAACGACGCGGCGCGCGACCGCGTCACGAGTGCCGCAGGGCTGTGGGCGCTGCGGGTGAACGAGGCCAACATACTCTCCAGTCTCGGTCGTCACGCCGAGAGCCTCGACCTGCTCGACGACCTGCGGGACGAGGAACCGGCGGTGGGTGACATCGCGGGCGTGGCGGCGTGGACGGCTGCCGCCGCGACAAGGGCCAGTGCGCTGTCCTTTCTCGGCCGCAGTGAGGAGGCGGTGCCGTGGGCCGAGCGGGCCGTGGCCCTGTGTGCGAAGGCGAGGACGGAGGGCAGGGGCCACGGCCCGCAGGAGGCGGCCGCGTGGTCCGCGCTCGTTCTGGCCCTGACCGAGATCGGACGTCTGGAGGAGGCTCGCGTCACCGCCGAGCGCGCCCACACCGAATCGGGCTGGGTGCCGACCGGGTGGCAGCGTACGCTCCTGGTCTTCCCGCTCGCCCGCAACGCCTGGATGGCCGGCCGCCCGGCCTCGGCGCGCCGCTGGTACGCGGAGATCGCGCACGACACCCGCCCTCAGGGAGTGATCCTGCGTCCACTCGCCCTCGCCGGGCTCGCGGCGGCCGCGGCGCTACAGGGTGACGTGCGCGCGGCGGAGGCCGCCCTCACCGAGCACGCCGGGCTCGCGGTGGCGGTGCGCGTGCCCGAGGAACGGCTCGGCGAGGCGTGGACGCACGTGGCGCGAGGAGAGCGGGGGACGGCCAGGAGAGTGCTACGGGAGGCGGCGGCCGAGGCCCGCGAACGAGGGCAGTTCTCCTCCGAGGCCACGCTGCTGACCGACCTCGCGCGGCTCGGCGGCGCCGCGGAGGCGGCGAACCGTCTCACGGAGCTCGCGAAGGCCGGGGGGCCCTTCATCACCGCCCGGGCACGGCTGGCGGTCGCGCTGGCCGTCGGCGACCGGGACGGTCTGATAGCGGTGGCCGACGACTTCGACCGGATGGGGGCGAGCCTGTTCGCGGCAGAGGCGGCGGGCGCGGCAGCGGAGCTGTGGCGCCGTTTCGGGAACCCCCGGCAGGCCTCCGCCGCCGCCGCGCGGTCGGCCGCCGCCGCGGCCCTGTGCGAGGGCGCGCGGACGCCCCTGCTCCAGGCGGCCGACGCGGCCGTGCCGCTCACGGCCAGGGAAAGGGAGATCGCGAGCCTGGCCTCCGGAGGGATGTCCAGCAAGGACATCGCGGCCAGTCTGACCATCTCCGTCAGGACGGTGGACAACCACCTGCAGCGCGTCTACGCGAAGCTCGGCGTCTCGGACCGCCAGGAGCTGACCGGCCGGCTCGGCCGCACGAACAGGTGAACCGGTCGACCACGCCGCCCGTGCCCCTGTGCACGGGCGGCGCGGTCGCGGACTCGCCGGGTGCCCCCCCCCCCGGGGGGGGGGGGGGGGGCCCCGGGGGGGCGGGGGGGGGGGGGGGGCCCCGGGAGGCCCGATTGGGTGTACCCCCACACGCCCCCCGGGGCAGAGCGC
>NZ_JBIAYX010000025.1:5794-19196 GCF_042898365.1 Streptosporangium sp. NPDC000509
GGCCGGGCGGCGCGGCCCCCACAACGCTGCACCCGCCCCCCCCCCGGGGGGGGGCGGCCTGGGGGGGGGGGGGGGGGGGGGCGCCCGGGGGGGCCCCCCCCCCGCGGGGGGGGGGGGGGCGGGACCCGGGTGGCGCGGGCGGCGCGTCAGGCCGCTTCGAGCCAGTAGTCGGAGACCCCGAACAGGCAGCCGGGCTCAGTCCGCGGAGGGCTCGTGAAGCTCGTCCAGCGGCCCTCGACGACCGCCGCCGGCGCACTGCGATAGGTGAAGCCCCACGAGCAACTGGTGACGAGCCGGACTCGCGCGCTCGTGACGTAGGGTTTGGTATGGCACTCGTTCGCGAAGGCGCGATAGCCGGTCGGCTGGTAGCTGTCATAGGAGATTCCGGTCGCCCACACCGGACAGGCCACCTTGTCCGTCTCCAGATATTTGTATGCGCCCGCGGCCGCCGGAGAGGCCGGGCCCAGTACAGCGAGTACGGTGAGCGCGGCGAGTGCGGTGGTGCCCGCTTTCCTGACAATATTGTTCATGGCGTTTCCATATCCTCTTGAATTCACTGCGGGCGTTTTCACAAGGCGGAGGCGAGCGCCACCGCGACGCCATCCGAACCGAGGGTGAGCTTGCTCTGCGGCAGGTTGCTGGCGTAGCAGTTGAACTGGGCGAAGCAGAGGTTGACCGAGCGCGCCATGTGGGAGTAATAGGGCGACCCGACGCCGGTGGTGTTGGTTCCGATCGGCGCGCCCACGAGGGCGTTGACCACGTCGGTGACCAGGCCCTGCGGGTAGACGACAGAGGACTTGTCGGTGAGGTAGTCACGTCGGCTGTACGGGGCCACGGAGATGACCCGGGTGCTCTCCCAGCCGGAAACCTGGTTCGCCGTGCAGTAGGAGAACGCGTGATGCCAGGTGTAGATGGTGGTGCCCGCCCAGGACGTAAGCGTCAGCGGGTAATCGACAGCCCAGCATTTCTGCTGGTACGACGCCAGCGCGGCACGCAGCGCGGAGGAGTCCCGGCCGCCGGACCGCTGGGGCGGGTCGACCTTGGTGACGACCGGATCGCCCGTCTTCACCGACACCGGCACCGTACGGGCCAGTTGGGGGTCGTCCTTGATGATCTTGAGGTCCGCGGCGGTGGCCTTGCCCGACACGGCGTGCTCGATGGCCGCCCTGACGTCGGCCTCGGAAGGGCCGTCCGCGGCGGTCGCGGGGCCCCCGGCGAGCGTCACCGCCGCGGCCGCGACGGCGAGTCCCGCGGATAAGGTGCGGAGCTTCATTCTCATTGTCCCTTTCGAAATTGGAATGCTTTTTTCGACAAGGGAAACTTTTTCAGCTGTGGAATTCGAGAGGTAGAGTACTGACTACTCATTCCTCCGTGCGTGACTGCTCATGCTCACCACGAACGCCGGAGCCGTGCGAATCGTGTGCGGGGTGATGGTCTGGCACAGTCGTACGGCCTGGTGTGCGGTCATGCTGCTCGCCTGGGGGAGAAGGCGCGTGGGGAGTTGCGGGCGGCGGGAGAGACGAGCGATTTGCGCGTCCCGCCGACCGCCGAGCTCCTCACCTCGCAGGAGTTGCACATCGTCCGGCTGGCCGCCGGTGGGTTGTCCAACCGTGAGATCGCCCAGTAGCTCTATCTGTCGCACCGCACCGTGAGCAGCCATCTGTACCGGGCCTTCCCCAAGCTCGGCATCACCTCGCGCGCGACATATCGGCGCCACGTGCCGTCGTCGCGCCGGAAACCCCGCGCGACATCGGCCGGGCCGCGCGGGCCGGTCTAGGATCGCCTCCATGAAGGTCTCGATCGTCCGGGGAGGCGGCATCGCCGGCCTCGTCACGGTCACCACGGTCGACTCCGCGTCGCTGGCGCCGGACGACGAGACCGAACTGCGCGCCCGGGTGGAACGGGCCGGGCTGTCCGGCGTGCCGGAGCGGCAGGTGGGCGCCGAAGGGCGGCCCGACCGCTTCGACTACGAGCTCACCGTCGAGGACGGCGGCCACGTGCTCACGACCCGCGCACGCGAGGGCGATCTGTCGGGCGCGCTCCGCGCGCTCATCTCGTACGTGACCTCACTGCCGGGACGGCAGGAGCGGATCGGCCCTCCCGGCTGACCTCCCGCCCTGTCTTTTGCCGCTTTTTCGGTCTCATTCCTGTTATTTCACAACGGGTTTGACACGTGAGACTTCATGTCGCCGTCGTTTTCGGCGCGAGAATTCCCTCGTAACGGTTCACTGATGGCATGATTCGCCAATGTGTGCAGTTCACAGGGGTGACGGGATTCCCGGCGCCTGTTGGTCTTATTGCGCATCGGCGGCAAATGTGTCCACGTATGAATTGCTTGGTGTGCGTGAAATCACATTTGCGGGGAGCTCTTTGGATATACGGAGGTATATGTGAAACGCGTCATCGTCACCGCGGCCGTCGTCTCCTTCGCGGCGGCCACGTTGGTATCCCCGGCGCAGGCCCGGCGGGCGGTCGCCGAACCGGTCGTGGAGGCCGAGTACGTCGTCCTCTACGCCGAGGGCGCGCGCCCGGCGGACGCCCGGCAGGCCATCAGGGCGGCAGGCGGAAGCATCCTCAGGGAGAACACCGCGATCGGCGTCGCCACCGTCAAGACGGCGAACACCGACTTCGCCGAGGCGGTGCGCGACGCCGCCTCGATCGACGACCTCGCCCACAACCGGTCCATCGGCAGCGTCCCCTCCGCCGGGAGGGGAGCGGCGGGCCACGCGGCCGTGCGAGCGAGCGCCGTGGAGAAGGCCGGTGACGGCGCCCTGGCCGCCTCCACCTTCGGCGCACCCGCGCCCGCCGCGGAGCCGCTGTCGGAGCTGCAGTGGGACATGAAGCAGATCCACGCGACCGTCGACGGCTCCTACCACCACCAGCAGGGCGACCCGGGCGTGCTGGTCGGTGTCATCGACACCGGTGTCGACGGCTCCCACCCCGACATCGCCCCCAACTTCAACCGCGAACTGAGCCGCAACTTCACCGTCGACATTCCCGTCGACGCCGACGGCAAGAAGGTCGACGGCCCGTGCGAGGAGGAACCGGACCGCTCCTGCAACGACCCGGTGGACGTCGACGAGAACGAGCACGGCACCCACGTGGCGTCGTCGATCGCCTCTCCCATCAACGGGATCGGCATATCGGGCGTGGCGCCCAAGGTCTCGATCGTGAGCCTGCGGGCCGGCCAGGACTCGGGATTCTTCTTCCTGCAGCCCAGCGTCGACGCGCTGACCTACGCCGGTGACATCGGCGTCGACGTGGTCAACATGAGTTACTACATCGACCCGTGGATGTTCAACTGCGTCGACAACCCGGCGGACTCTCCGGCCGACCGGCAGGAACAGGCCACGATCATCAAGGCGATGCAGCGGGCGCTCACCTACGCGCACAACAAGGGGGTGACCCTGGTGTCCGCGGCGGGCAACGGGGCCTTCGACTACACCAAGGAGATCGTCGACGCCTCCAGCCCCGACTTCGCCGGTGTGCCCGGCGAGTCGCCCCACTCGCGCACGATCCCCCCGAGCTGCGTCTCCATGCCGAGCGAGGCCAAGCATGTGATCTCGGTGTCCTCGACCGGCATCAGCGGGCGCAAGGCGTACCACTCCGACTACGGCAACGGCTACATCGACGTCTCCTCCCCGGGCGGGGACGTCTACGACACCGCGAACGGCGACCGCGACGTCACCAGGGCGACACTGGCCGCCTATCCCAAGTCACTGGCCGAGGCGCGCGGCCAGCTCAACCCCGATGGCACGCCCAAGGTCACCAACGTGGTCCGCAGCTGCAAGGACGACGTCTGCGCCTACTACATATATCTCCAGGGCACCTCGATGGCCTCTCCGCGCGCGGCCGGGGTCGCCGCGCTGATCGTGAGCGAGTACGGCCGGCGCGACCGGGTGCACGGAGGCAAGAGGCTCCGTCCCACCGTCGTGGAGAGGGTCCTCAAGGGCACCGCGACCAGGACGCCCTGCCCCACCCCGCCCGCCCACACCTACACCCGGCACCTGCCGGACGGCAGCACGGCGACCTCGACGCAGACGTGTGAGGGAAACACGTCGCGAAACGGCTTCTACGGCTACGGGATCGTCGACGCCCTCCGGGCGGTCCGCCCGGCGACCTGAACGGGGGGTCCGGCGTCCGCCGCGGCGGACGCCGGCCCGCGCCGTTTTTACGTCTTCTTGCGCCATGGGTTGACTTACCCGCAGCCCGGCTCGGGGATGGATCGTCAGATGCCACCGGTCACGGGCCATCCGCCTGCCGTCGGACAAACGCATCCAGACGTGGTGTCGCTTGCGAAGTCCTCTGTGGACGAGAAGGAGTGATGCCCATGGCCGCCGTCACGCGTGGGACCGACCGGTCCCGTGAGCGGATGGACCCCCATCCGGGACGGAAGGCGACCCCGCCCGCCCGCACCCAGGCCGACGCGCCGCCGCAGGTCACCGGCGGGAGAGTGACGGATCCGGCCGTACGGGCGGTCGGCGTACCCGTCGCGGGTGTGGACGGGCCGGCCGGTGAGGGAGACCCGGTGACGAGGAGGGGCGCGTGAGCCCGGTCGTGGTGATCGGCGCCGGTCTCGGAGGTCTCGCCGCCGCGGTCCGGCTCGCCGCCGCCGGGCGGGACGTCACGATCGTGGAGGCGAACGAGGTGCCGGGCGGCTGCTGCGGTACGGCCACCCTCGGCGAGTACCGCTTCGACACCGGCCCCTCGGTACTGACCATGCCGGAGGTCCTGGCCGACGTCTTCGCCGCCGCCGGACAGGACATGGAGAGCATGCTTCCGCTGCGGCGCCTGGACCCGTACTACCGGCTGCGCTACCACGACGGCTCCCACCTGGACGTGGTGGCCGGGGAGGAGGCGATGACCGAGCGGGTGCGCGCGCTGAGCGGCGCCGCGGAGGCCGCGAGATACCGGCGTTTCCGCGCCAGGCTCGGCGAACTCTTCGACATCGAGTGGCCCGCGTTCATCGACCGCGACATGACGAGGTTGCGCGACCTCGCCCAGCCCCGCGTCCTGGCGCGCCTCGCGGCCCTGGGCGGCTTTCGCAGCATGGACGCCCTCGTCAGGAGCCACCTCACCGACCACCGGCTGATCAAGGCGCACACCTTCCAGGCCCTGTACGTGGGCCTGCCGCCCCGCCAGGCGCTCGGGATCTACGCGGTCATCGCCCACATGGACACCGTCGGGGGCGTCTTCTTCCCGCGTGACGGCGGGATGCACGCCATCCCGGTCGCCCTGGCGGCGCTCGCCGAGAAGGCGGGCGCGCGCATCCGGTACGGTGTCCGCGCCGTGAAGGTCGAGGCCGGATCCTCCGGAGTCTCCGGGGTGAGGCTCGACACCGGGGAGCGCCTCGCGGCCGGCAACGTCGTGGTCGCCTGCGACCTGTCCCGTGCCCACACCGGGCTGCTCCCGAAGGGCGCGGGCGACTGGCGGCTCCGCCGGCCCCGCTACTCGCCCTCCTGCCTGGTCATGCACTTCGGCCTGGACCGCCGCCTGGCCGGGCAGGCGCACCACACCCTGCACTTCGGCAGACAGTGGGAGGCCACCTTCGACGCGCTGCGCGCCGGGAGGCCGCAGCCCGACCCGAACCTGCTGGTCACCTACCCCGAGTCCGACACCGGCGCCGCGCCGTCGGGCCACGCCACCCTCACCGTGCTGGAGCCGACCGCGAACCTGCGCGGCGGCGCCGACTGGGAGCGGCTCACCCCGAAACTGGAGGACCGGCTGTTCGGCAGGCTCGCCGACCTCGGTTACGGCGATCTGTCCGCAGCGCCGAGGCTCACCATCGACCCGCCCGCCTGGGCGCGGCTCGGCCACTCGGCGGGCACCCCGTTCGCGCTGGACCACCGCTTCGCGCAGACGGCCTGGTTCCGGCCGGCAGGGGCGGCCAGACGCGTCCCGGGACTGCACTTCGCCGGGATGTACACCGCGCCGGGGGTCGGGGTGCCACCGGTGCTGATCTCCGGCCGGCTCGCCGCGGAACGCGTACTGGAGACCCCCCGATGACCCTGACCGCCAGTTACGAACTCTGCCGCAGGCTCAACGCCCGGCACGGTCGCTCCTACTACCTGGCGACCCTGCTGCTGCCCGGCTGGAAACGCCCGCACGTGCACGCCCTGTACGGTTTCGCGCGCTACGCCGACGAGATCGTGGACTCCTTCGCGATGACCGGCGACCGGGCGCGGGCGCTCGACGACCTGTCCGCCCGGCTCACCGCGGCCCTGGCGGGCGAGACCACCGGCGATCCGGTGCTTCCCGCGTTCGCGCAGACCGTGCGCTCCTTCGGCATCGACCACCGCGACATCGAGGCGTTCCTGAGCTCGATGCGGGCCGATCTGACCGTCACCCGCTACCCGACCTACGACGACCTGCTCGGCTACATGGAGGGCTCGGCCGCGGTGATCGGCACCATGATGCTGCCCGTTCTCGAACCGCTGCCCGGCATGGAGGAGAAGGCCCGCGAACCGGCTCGCCAGCTGGGGCTGGCCTTCCAGCTGACCAACTTCCTGCGTGACGTCGCCGAGGACCTGGAACGCGGCCGGGTCTACCTTCCAATGGAGGACCTGGACAGGTTCGGGGTGAAGGTCGCCGATCTGGAGGGCGGCGTCACCACCCCCGAACTGCGCGAGCTGTTCGCCTTCCAGACTCAGCGGACCAGGGACCACTACGCGCGGGCCGAGGAGGGGTTCGCCATGCTGACCCCCTCCTCCCGGCCGTGCATCCGAGCGGCCTTCGAGCTGTACGGGGGCATCCTCGACCGGATCGAGGCCGCCTGCTACGACGTCCTCGGCGCGAGGATCGTCGTACCCCGGCGACGACGACTGTCGATCTTCGCGCGGCACCTGCTCGCGGCGTCCGCGGCCGACCGCGCCGAACGCCGCGTGATCGTCGAGGTTCCTTGAACCGGCGGTCGGACGTGTCGCGAGTTTTCCGGTCGTGAGGTCGTTCGATGAGAGGTCGCCGAGGGGAGTGGGTGCGGGTGCGGGGCCGCCGGTCGCGAGGGCGTCCGGTGAGAGGCCGTTCGGCGCCGTCCTCTCTCTCGCCGCCGCTGTTGTCGCTGTCGCTGTCGCTGTCGCTGTTGTCGTTGTCGTTGGGAGAGTGTGATGTCAGAGCCTGTGGTCGTTGACGCGATGGGCGGGGACCACGGACCGGTCGAGACGGTCGCCGGGGCGGTGGCCGCCCATCGCGAGCTGGGGGTCCCCGTGCTGCTGGTGGGCAGGGCGGGGGCCATCCGTGCCGAACTCGACCGGCACGGCGCCGTCTCCGAGATCGGCGTGGTGCACGCCGAGGACGTCGTCCCGATGACCGAACGGGGCGCGGGAGCGGTCTCCTCCACCACGACGAGCCTCACGGTCGGCTGCGATCTCGTACGGCGAGGAGCGGCATCGGCCTTCGTGTCGGCCGGATCCACGGGCGCGGTCGTCTCATGTGCCATCCGTGGCATCGGCCGCGCCCCGGGCGTCCTGCGGCCGGCCCTGGCGATCGCGCTGCCCTCGGTCACCGGCGGCGCCACCGTGCTGATCGACGCGGGAGCCACCTCCGACCCCACACCGGAGATGATCGCCCAGTTCGCGCTGCTCGGGGTCTCCTACGCGCAACTCGTGCTCGGCGTCGCCGACCCGTCGGTGGGACTGCTGTCGATCGGCTCGGAGCCCGGCAAGGGCAACCGGCTGATCTGTAGGGCCGGTGAGCTGCTTCCCGCACTGCCGTTCCGCTTCCACGGCAACGTGGAGGGCCACGACGTGCTCGCGGGCACCGTCGACGTGATCGCCACCGACGGCTTCACCGGCAATGTGGTGCTCAAGAACGTCGAGGGTTCGGTACGGGCCGCGCTGACGCTGGTGGCGCGCTCGGGGATCGCCGGGGCCGAGGAACTGAAGACGGTGGCCGACCGATACGACCCCGAGACCCACGGCGGGGCGGCGCTGCTCGGGCTGAGCGGCACCGTCGTCGTCGCGCACGGCTCCTCGCGGGCGGCGACGATCGCGCGTGCCTGCGCGGTGGCCCACGACCTCGCCGAGGGCGGGGTCGTCACCCGCTTCGGCGACCATCTCACCGCGGGCCCCGCTCGGTGAACAGGGGTGGGCGGCCGGGGGATCCCGAGTTCCCGGCCGCGGTGCGGGCGTCTCACCATGGTGTCCACCTGTTGAGCGGGGGTGCTCCCGTGCTCGCGGTGCGCGCGTCTCACGGTGATGTCCGCGTGTCGGGCGGGGGCGGGACCCCGGTCCCGGGGCAGGACGGAGCGGGGTGGGTCAGGCCAGGGGGTCGGCGCCGTCCCAGGTGCCTTCGCTGGCGTAGGGGGAGAACCGGGCGAACAGCTCCTCGGAGTACCAGTTCTCCTCGCGTGTCCTGCCGATCACGCGCCGGTGCGCGGCCCCCTTGTGGGCGAAGTCCCGCACCGCCGCGGCGTCGCGCCACAGCGAGAACGTGCCCTGCCTGGCCAGCGGCCACTCGCCGACGCCGACCGAGGCGAGGCAGCCGTCCTGCTCCGCCAGCAGGCGGTCCACCTCGGGAACCGAGCGGTAGAACGCCGTCAGCCGGGAGGGCCGGATCGACGCGCGGGTCAGCACGACGACGGGACCGCCGGGACCGCCGGGGGCGATCCCTGGCGTGCTCGTGGGAAGCGGGCCGAACGGCTCCACCCCGTTCCAGCTGCCACGTGAGGCGACGGGAGCGAGCCGCACCTGCCAGGACTCCCGCGCCTCGCGCCGCCAGCGCGTCACCACCGGAGACTCGTCCAGGAAGCGATCCAGGGCCCGCTCGTCGCGCCACACCGCGAGCAGGGCCCAGCGGCGCAGGTCCGCCCCGATGCCTGTCGACGCTCCGCGCCCCGAGCCGAGCAGTCGCCAGAACACCAGCCCCGGCGTTCTTCGCAGCACCGGGCGGTCGAACGCCATGTAGCGCATAGCCCCAAGATCCGCATATTTCGTGAGATGGAAGGAAGCGATGGTTCCTCTGCTCGTCTCGGTCATCGGCGGCTACCTTCTCGGGTCCGTACCGGTCGCCGTGCTGGTCGCCCGCGCGTACGGGTTCGACCCCCGGGAGGTCGGCGACCGCAACCCCGGCTTCTGGAACGTCAGGGAGCGGCTCGGCTGGCGGGCCGCCGTACCGGTCTTCGCGGGCGACATGCTCAAGGGCACGCTCGCGGGCCTGCTCGCCCTGTCGGTCAGTGGCACGCACCTCACCTGGCCCGGCGGGGTGAACGGCGACAGCACGGTGCCGGTGTATCTCGCGGTGGCCGCGGCCATGGCCGGGCACGCCTGGCCGGTCTTCGCCGGGTTCAGGGGCGGCCGCTCGATCCTCACCTTCGCGGGCGGCTTCGCCGTCATCTGCCCGCCGGGCTTCCTGCTCGGCGTGGCCGCCCTGATCGTGGTCGCCCTGGCGACGCGGTCGTTCGCGATCGGGGCGCGCGTCGGTGTCTTCGGCCTCCCGCTGCTGCAACTGCTCTTCGCGCCGATCGGGTACGTGGCCGGGACGGGGTTGCTCATGTGCCTCATCGGGCTGCGCTTCGGTCAGGCGGCGCGGAGTTCCCGCCCTTCGTGACCCGGCCCGGCCACGTGGCCGTCGGACCCGGCCGGGAACGCGTGTCCGTCGTGACCCGCTCCGGCGGCATGGTCGTCGCGTCCGGTCCGGGACGTCCGCCCGTCGTGGCCTGCTCCGGCGGCGTACCCGTCCTGACCTGGCCGAGGCGGGAGACCGTGGTGGTCGCCGGGTAGGTACGGCCCCGCCAGCTGCGCACCGGGCGCAGCGTGGCCTGCGTCAGCCGCAGGGCCGCCAGCGGGTCGAGCAGTGGGGAGATCAGCACGCCCAGACCCGGCCGCGTGTAGCTGCCGCGCAGCGCACCGGCGAGCAGCGACCGTACGGTCAGCAGGGCCAGGTCGAGCCGGGTGGGACGGCCGGTCACCAGCCGAAGCACGGGCAGCGCGGCGGTGAGCCAGACCACGGCCAGGTCGGCGGCCTGCCAGCCGGGCGCGGTGACGTCGCGCAGCGACAGCGACCGCCCCCACTCCCGCCACACCTCGCCGGCCGAATCGTGCATGTCGACCTCCAGCAGCCCTCCGGCGTCCAGGAATCCCACGGACCATCCGTCCGCCGCGAGGGTCCTGGCCAGTGCCACGTCGTCGGCCATGTGCCCGCGTACCCGCGCGAATCCCCGGGCGTCCAGCATCGCCGTGCGACGGAAGGCCGTGCACTGGCCGTTGGCCATCGTGCGGTGCGGGGCCGGGGGAGCCGAAGGACCGATCGGGCCGAAGCGGTAGACGAGCGTCGCGAGGAACGACGCGTGCAGCGCCTGCTCGGCCACTCCCTCGCACACGAACCTGGGTCCCGCGCTCACCAGGTCGTACTCTCCCAGGGCCGCGGTGAGCGCGCCGATGAGCCCCGGCGCGGGTCTGGCGTCGGCGTCCAGGGTCACCACGACGTCGCCTCCGGCGGCCTCGACCCCCTGCTTCAGCGCCCACTGCTTGCCCACCCAGCCCTCGGGCAGCGGCGCTCCCGCGATGACCTTCGCGCCGAGTTCGGCCGCGAGGCACGCGGTGCCGTCGCGTGACTCGTCGTCGACGACGACGATCTCCGCGACGTCCGGATCGGCGAGCAGCGCCGACAGGCACGGGCCGATGCGGGCCTCCTCGTCACGGGCGGGGATCACCACCGAGACGCGCGGCGGCGCCGTCCGGGCGGTAACCGGCGCGGGCAGACGGTCTCGTGCCGTCCGGGCGGGAGCCTGCGCGGGCAGACGGTCTCGCGCGACGGTGAGCGGGGGCAGGCGGTTTCGCCCCCTGGCCAGCCGTACCGCCACGACGAGCGCGGCGGCGGCCTGCAGGGCGGTGAGGACTCTCATCGCCGGGCCTCCACGCCGGGATGTCCCGGAGAACCGGAGGGGAAGTCCTTCCGTACGAGCGAGGCGACGATGCGGGCGCCCATCGCGACCAGCGGCAGCCCGCCGCCGGGATGCGCCGAGCCGCCCACCAGGTACAGGCCGCGCCGGGGACCTCGGTTGCCCGGGCGGCGGAAGGGCGCGAGCCTGCCCGAGTAGGCGCCGCCGTAGATCGAGCCGCCCCACGAGCCGTACCGGTCGCGCAGGTCGGCGGGGGTGAACAGGTCCACGAAACGCAGCCGTCCCGACAGGTCGTGGCCCCTGCTCGCCAGGCGTTCGAGCACCAGGTCCCGGTACGCCTCGGGGGACATCGGCCACCGGCCGGGGTCGCGGGCGGGGACGTTGACCAGCATGACCCAGTTCTCCGTGCCCGGTGGGGCCTGCGAGGGGTCGTCCACGACCGAGCAGCCGATGTAGACGGTCGGGTCCTCCGGTGGCCTGCACCGCCGGAAGATGTCACCGAACTCCCGCTCGTAGTCGCCGGAGAAGACGATCGAGTGGTGACCGAGCCCTTCTGTCCTGCCCTCCACTCCGGCCAGCAACAGGAACGCCGAGGAGGAGGTGCCGAGCGCGGCGATGCGCCGCAGCCGCCGCCGGTCGGGCAGCAGTCGCCCGTACAGCGCGGCGGCGTCGGTGTTGGCGACCACGATGTCGGCGCGCTCACGCTCGCCCGAGGCGAGCCGCACCCCCGTGACCCGTTCGCCGTCGGTGAGCACCCGGGTCACCTCCGCGCCCAGGACGACCTCCACCCCAGCCTTCTCCAGCAGCGGGACCAGGGCGTCGGCGATGCGGGGCAGCCCTCCGGGAACGTACCAGCCGCCCTCGCCGTGCTCGATAGCCGGGACGCACCCCAGCGCGGCCGGGGCGCGGTACGGGTCGGAGCCCGCGTAGGTCGCGTAACGGCCGACGTACTGGCGCAGGCGCGGGTCGGTGAAGAAACGGCGGGCCAGGCCGTCGAGGGTCCGGCCGGGTGCCACCGCGAGCAGGTCGGACAGGCGGGCCTCGGTAGGCGGTTGGGTGAGCGGTCCGGTGAAGAAGGTGCGACGCGATGCGTCGAAGCAGCCTCGCGCCCAGTCGTGGAAGGCGAGCCAGGCGCGGCCCTCGCCGGGCGCGAGCCGGTCGACCTCGGCGGCCATCCGCACCGGGTCGCGGTACGCCGCCAGCGCCGAGCCGTCGGCGAAGCGGTAGCGGCACAGCTCGTCGAGCTCCACCAGGTCGAGCTCCAGCCCGAGGTCGGTGAAGACGCCGGGCAGGGTGAGCAGGGAGGGGCCGATGGAGAAGGTGAAGCCGTCCCTGGTGTGCTCGGCGAGCTTGCCGCCCAGCCGGGGGAGCCGCTCGTACAGGCGCACCCGATGCCCCTGCTGGGCCAGCAGCAGCGCGGAGACCATGCCGCCGACGCCGCCGCCTATCACCGTTGTCTCAGGCATCCGTGCCCCCTTCCGGCGAGTCCGATGGGTTCGACGAGTTCGATGGGTGAGGCGTCACGCCCGGCCCGCCTCGGAATCAGGCCGTCCGCGGCGTCCGCGCCTCCAGGCGAGCAGGGTGAACAGGCCCATCGAGAGGCCACCGGCCGTGGCCACCAGCGGGTCCGTCGGGTCGAAGACGAACGCGAAGCCGATGGTCTCCATGACCGCCATCACCGTGTAGACCGACACCAGCCCGGCGTTCCACGTCGCCGGTTCGGTGAGTACGCCTTCCAGCAGGGCCATGACCAGCAGGGAGACGACGAACCAGCCCACGAAGTTGCTGATGGGGACGTCCCGGTAGGGGCCGGGGTCGTGCCAGACCCACAGGTCCAGCCGCATCATCTGCGGGTCCAGGAACAGGTCCCAGGCGGTGAGGGCGAGCGCGCCCGTGACGATCCGCGCGGCCCTGCTCCCCGGCGCGATGGCGGCGGACACGGCGTGGGCCGCGAGCCCCATGCCACCCCACGCCACCGCCACGATCACCGGCACCCCGCCGAGCGCGGGCTGGAGAACGTCGGTGTAGTGGTAGGCGCCGAACGGCACGCCCGTCCTGATCCCGACCCACTCGGCGGCGTACCCGGTCGCGACCACGGCCGAGAACGCCGCGAAGACCCTGACGGGGGAGTGGGTCGCGCAGGCGAAGGCGAGCGCGCTCGCCGCGAGCAGCAGGACGACGACACTGGTCAGCAGGATCGGCCGGGTCTGCAGTCCCGTGGCGACCTGCGCGACGACCATCGCGCCCAGCAGCGCCGTGCCGATCGCGCTCGCCGCGCCTGCCCGCGCTCTCACCGGCGAAGGCCGCTCCCGCACCGCGTCGTGCCCGGATCGTCCGCTGCTCATCTGATGGCTGTGCCCCATGGACGGTCATTCGATCGGTCGGGCGCGGTCAGATTCACTTTGAGGTCACGATTCCTACCGGGTTTCCGTGACGCCGGATTTCCGGGGCCCGCCCGGGGCACCCTCGCCGGAGACCGGAGACCGGAGACCGGAGACCGGAGACCGGAGACCGGAGACCGGAGACCGGAGACCGGAGACCGGAGACCGGAGACCGGAGACCGGA
>NZ_JBIAYX010000025.1:19294-133972 GCF_042898365.1 Streptosporangium sp. NPDC000509
ACCGGAGACCGGAGACCGGAGACCGGAGACCGGAGACCGGAGACCGGAGACCGGAGACCGGAGACCGGAGACCGGAGACCGGAGACCGGAGACCGGCGGGCGAAGGCTCTGATGATTCTCTGATCTGCGCTGTCTAGCTTCGTGATGGGCGGCATGCCGACCGTACGACGGCATGCCGCCTCAGGGGGCGGAAAGCCACCGCAGGGACCCGCGAGGGTCCGGGAAACGCCCCCGGAAGAACCCCGGCGAAGATCCCGGAGAGATCCGGAATCGCGAAGACGCCGCGGTGACCCGCGTGAGACCAGAGGAGCCGAGCATGAGTGTTCCCGCCGAGCCGCCGTTCCCGTACCCCCTTCTCGAAGCGCTGCGGAACTCGCCCGGCGCCCCGGCCTTCGAGCAGGGGGACAGGATCGTCTCGCGAGGTGAGCTACTGGAGATCATCCGGCGGCTGGCGGGGGCGATGCTCGATGCCGGGCTGGGCCCGGGCAAGGCCGTCGCCGTCAGCACGGGCGTCACCCCCGAGGCGTTCGCCTCCCACATCGCCGCCTACACCCTGGGCTGCCGGGTGGTGGGAGTCCGGCCCGGCTACCCGGCGGCCCAGCTCGCCCATGTGCTCGGGATGGGAGTCGACGCCCTCCTCGTCGACCGGTCCACCGTGACGCCGGATCTGCTCGGGGCCGCAGGACCCCTCAGGCTGCTCTCGCTCGGGCCGTGCCCCGAGCCGGGCGGCCGTTCCGTCCTCGCGGCGATCGACCTGCTCGCCGACACCGGTGCCGACGAGAAGCGACCCCTCGTCGCCGCGGCGCATCCGGACGACGTGGCCGCCCTGAGCTTCACCAGCGGCAGCACCGGCCGCCCCAAAGGCTGCGCGATCACCTACCGCGCGCTCGGCGAGCACTGGTCGTGGCAGCCCCGCGTGTGGTCCCCGCTCACGAACGAGCTCGCGGGAGCCTTCGAGCGCTACCTGCTGTTCGGCACCATTTCCAGCATGGTGGTCCTGGACTTCCTGGGGCTGTGCCTGCTGGGCGGGGGCACCGCGGTGATCCCCGAGGACGACGGCAAGCCCCTGTTCCCGTACGCGATCGAACGCCACCGGATCACCGGCTCCATCGTGACCGTGCCCCGGCTGTACCAGATGCTCGACCTGCTCAGGGACGAACCGGTCGACGTCGGCTCCCTGCGCGCGCTGATGGTGGCCGGATCACCGATCGGCCCCGGGCGGCTGGCGGAGGCGGTGGACCGGCTCGGGCCCGTGGTCTACCAGGGGTACGGGCAGACCGAGGTGGGCTTGATCTCGGTGCTCACTCCCGCGGACATCGCCGCGTTCCCGGCCTACGCCCTGCCCTCGGTCGGCCGACCGTACTCGGGTGTCGAGATCAGCGTGCGCGACGAGGAAGACCGCGAGATGGCCGCGGGGCGCACCGGTGAGATCTACGTGCGCACTCCGTACCTGATGTCGGGGTACTGGGAGGATCCGAAGGAGACCGGTGACACCCTGCGGGACGGCTGGGTGCGCACCCGGGACCTCGGCAACCTGGACGAGAAGGGTTTCCTGCACCTCGTCGGCCGTACCCGCGACGTGATCCTGGTCAACGCGATGGTGGTGTACGCGGGGCCCATCGAGCGGGTGCTGGCCGGCCACCCCGACGTCGCCGAGGCGTACGTGGCCGGGGCCCCGGACGAGGTGACGGGAGAGGCGGTCCACGCGTTCATCGTGCCGGCCGAGGGCCGGGTCCCCGACTGCGACGCGCTGGCCGCGCTGGTGGGTGACGAACTCGGCGAGAACAGCGTCCCCTGGACGATCACGACGCTGTCCTCCGTCCCGGTCGCCGCGAGCGGCAAGCCCGACAAGCGCGCGCTGCTGGACCTGCTCGACCGGCGGGCTCTCTGATCCTTCTCTGAGAATTGCCCGCCAACACTGATGGCGTCCGTTCGACCAGATCGCTGTGACGGAGGTTGTACGTGCCGGACAATGCCCTGGACTACGTGGTGATCGGTGCAGGACCCGCGGGGCTGCAGCTGGGATACCTTCTCGCCAAGGCGGGACGGAACTATCTGATCCTGGAGGCGGGCCCCACGCCGGGCACGTTCTTCCAGACCTTCCCGCGCCACCGCCAGCTCATCTCGATCAACAAGAAGTACACCGGTTCCGACGATCCCGAGCTTAACCTCCGGATGGACTGGAACTCGCTGCTGTCGGACGACCCCGGCCTGCTGTTCACCCGCTACAGCGACCGCTACTTCCCGCACGCCGACGACATGGTCCGCTATCTCGCCGACTTCGCCGCCGCCTGCGACCTGCGCGTCACCTACGACGCCCGCGTCACCCAGGTCACCCGCGCCTCCGGCAACGGCCACTTCCTGGTGACCGACGAGCGCGGCCGGACCTACGAGGCCAGACGGCTGGTCGTCGCGACCGGGGTCAGCCGGTCCAACATCCCGCCGATACCGGGCATCGAGACGGCCGAACCCTACGGCACCGTCTCCACCGACCCGTCCGAATACATAAACCAGCGGGTGCTCGTCATCGGCAAGGGCAACTCGGCGTTCGAGACGGCCGACAGCCTGGTCGAGACGGCCGCAGTGATCCACGTCTCCGGGCCGAACTCCGTCCGGATGGCGTGGCGCACCCACTTCGTCGGGAACCTGCGCGCGGTCAACAACAACTTCCTCGACACCTACCAGCTCAAGTCCCAGAACGCGCTGCTGGACGGTGACGTCAAGCGGATCGAGCGCCAGGCCGACGGCTCGTACCTGGTGACGGTGAGCTTCGTCCGCGCCGACGAGGTCACCAAGGACATCCCGTACGACAGGGTCATCGTCTGCACCGGCTTCCGGATCGACGCCTCGATCTTCTCCGACGAGTGCCGCCCGGACCTGATGATCAACGACAGGTTTCCCGCGCTCACCCCCTCCTACGAGTCGGTCAACGTGCCCGGCCTCTACTTCGCGGGGACCCTGACGCAGTCCCGCGACTTCAAGCGCGGCACCAGCGGGTTCATCCACGGCTTCCGGTACGGCACCCGGGCACTGCACCGCGTCCTGGAGAACAGGTACCACGATGCCCCGTGGCCCGGCCGTGAGCTCCCGGCCGAACCGGAGGCGCTCGCGGAGGCGGTGCTCGAACGGGTCAACCGCAGTTCGGCGCTGTGGCAGCAGTTCGGGCTGCTGGGCGACGTCATCGTCCTCGACGGCCAGGGCGGGGCGCGCTACATGGAGGAGCTGCCGGTCGACCTGGAGGGTCCGCCGATCGGCGACGGCGGCCACTTCACGATCACCTTGGAGTACGGGCCCGAGCACGACAAGGTCGATCCGTTCGACATCGGGGTGGGCCGGATCCGGCAGAACGACGCCGAGCGCGCCGCCGAGGGGCACTATCTGCACCCGGTCGTGCGCCACCACAGGGCCGGCGCGCCGCCCGCCGTCCACCATGTCACCGAGAACCTGGAGAACGAGTGGACCTCCCGGGAGGTCCATGTCGAACCGCTCCGCGCGTTCTTCGCCCGCCAGACCGCCTCGGTACCGGCGTGACGGACGTGAGGACGCCGGACATGGTCCCGCACCTGATGCACCTGATGGGCGTGGGGAGGACGGACATGGCGGGTGATCCATTCCCGCACGTGCCGGACGTGGTCCCGCACGCGGCGGACGCGAGGGCGCCGGACGTGGCGGATGAGCGCCTCCCGCCCCTGGCGGACGGGAGCACACGGTCGACTGTGACCCCGACGACCCCGGCGGACCCGTGGACCCCGCGCGAGTTCGAGGCCGCGGCCCGTGCGCGCCTCGCCCCCGAGCACTACGACTACTTCGCGGGCGGCGCGGGGGACGAGGTCACCGTACGGGCGAACGAGGCCGCGTTCGACAGGCTCTCCCTGGTGCCTCGGGTGCTGCGCGGCGCGGGGAGGCCCGGGACCGACATCACCCTGCCCGGCGGCCGGGCGGCGATGCCCGTGCTGGTGGCGCCGACCGCGTTCCACCGGCTCGCCGACCCCGAGGGTGAGCGGGCCACCGCGCGGGCGGCGGCCCGCGCCGGGACGATCATGATCGTGAGCATGGCCTCCACCGTCGCCGTCGGAGAGGTGGCCGCGGCGGCGCCGGAGGCCACCCTGTGGTTCCAGCTCTACGTCCAGCCGGACATGGCCTTCACCGAGACGCTCGTGCGGCGCGCCGAGGCGGCCGGGTGCCGGGCGCTGGTCGTCACGGTGGACTCACCGGCCCGTGGCCTGCGGGACCGGGAGCGGCAGCACGGCTTCCACGACCTGCCGGAGGGGATGGCCTGCGAGAACCTGCGCGACGGCGGGCGGGTACGGCCGATCGTCATGTCGCCGGAGATCTCCTGGGAGCACATCGACCGGCTCAGGGAGATGACGGCGCTCCCGATCGTCCTCAAAGGGGTCGCGCACCCCGCCGACGCGCGCCTCGCGCTCGACCACGGGGTCTCGGGGCTGATGGTGTCCAACCACGGCGGCCGCCAGCTCGACACGGTCCCGGCCGCCGTCGACCTGCTGCCGGAGATCGTGGCCGCCGTCGGCGGGACCGTCCCGGTGCTGATGGACGGAGGCGTACGGCGCGGCACCGACGTGCTGAAGGCGATGGCGCTGGGCGCCGGCGCGGTCGCGGTCGGCCGTCCGGTGATCTGGGGTCTGGCCGCGGACGGCGAGCGCGGCGTGACCCGCGTGCTCGACCTGCTCCGCTCGGAGGTCGAGCACGCGCTCACCCTGTGCGGCTGCGCGTCGGTCCACGACCTCGATCCGGGCATGGTGCGACGGTCATGCCGGTGACCGCGCCGGTCAGGGCGGCGGTGATCGCGGCCGGTGCCGTCGCCGTGCTGAGCCTGCCCCGATGGCTCCCGGCCAAGGTGGTGGCGTTGCGGACGCGGGTCTTCGCCCGGATCAACGGGGAGGAGGGGATCACCGTCCCCGGGGACCTGGTCGGCGTCGAGAGGTTCAGGGAGATCTACTCCCACCCGGCCGCGAACGGCCGCAGCAGGGGGGCCGCGCTGTCGGACCTGTTCTGGTACTGGCTCTCGCCCGGCGCCGAGCTGCACCAGGAACACCTTGAGGAGGGAGAGCGCTACGACGCGGTCGCCCGTGCCACGCGCGGCTTCCTCTCCGTGCCGCGCGTGGCGGCCGAGGAGCTCACCCGACGCTGCGTCGCCCGGACGCTGCGAGACGCGGGCGGACTGGTCCGGCTGCGCGACCTGATGATGCCGGTCTGGGCGGAGTTCTACTACGAACTCGTCTTCGGTGAGCCGTGCCCGCCGACGGCGCGCGACCTGATCGTGGCCAACGCGGACGACGTCGTCACCGCGCTCAAGTGCTGCGGGCTGCGGCACATGGACCGGCGCGACCGGCTGACCCGGTATCTCACCGGCCTGCTTCCCCGGGTGCGAGACCGGCTCCCCGCGGGGCTGTCGGCCAGGGAGCAGGCCCTCTATCTGCAGGGGACCTTCTTCAACACCGCGGTCGTCCAGATGTCGGAGGCGACGGCCCACCTGCTGATGGTCCTCGCCCAGCACCCGGAGATCCAGGCCGAGGTGCTCGCGGGCGACGATCGCCACCTCGACCGCGTCATCTCCGAGACGCTGCGGCGCTACCCGCTCTTCGGCGTCGCCCACCGTGTCACCACCGGCGACATCTCCCTCGACGAGCGCACGACGATCCCGACCGGCTCGGTACTGTGCTTCGACTATCCCGCCTTCCACCGCGAGGGCTTCTCCGATCCCGATCGTTTCGACCCCGGCCGTTTCGCCACGGACCGCTCGCACGCGAACTACTCGCACCTGGACCGCTCAGGTCAGGCCCCTCCGGAACCGGACCGTCCGGGCCGAGGCGGCCGGCCGGACCGCTCAGAGCGAGGCGTTCAGCCGGACCGCTCGGGGCGGGGCGACCGGCCGGGCCACTCAGACGGGAGCGGCCCCGCCCCGGACCGCCCGGTCCCCGGCTGTCCCGTCTCGGGCCGTGCCCGCCCGGACCGGCCCGCGGTCCGGGAGCTCAACCACATCCCGTTCGGCATCGCCGCGAACCGTCCCTGCCCCGCCTGGCGGCTGGCGCCGATCACCATGCGGGTCGCGGTGCGGGAGGTCCTGCGCGCGTACGCCCTCGACACCTCCGCCTCCCACACCCGCTCGATGCCCAACCGGGGACCGTGCCTGCTCGTTCCGAGGGGCGCCCGAAGGGGGGCGGCCCATCGGGCGACGCTGGTGTTCGTGCGGTTCCGCGACCGCTGGGAGGACGTCTGGCGCAGCCTGGTGCAACTCGTCCTCGGCACCTACATGGTCTGGGACGCGCGCGAGCAACGGCTGTGTGAGCGCCACTTCGCGGAGGCCGACCGCCTGGCCGCCGCAGAAAGCAGATGATCACCCGGACCACGAGCGGAGAAACGGTATGCCCACCCTGGCACAGGTCACCGCCGGTGACCCGAACCTCGAACTGATCCTCAAGGTCCTGCCCGCGCTGGTCGTCATCCTGCTGGCCGCGGCGATATGCGGCCGGCTGGCGCTCATGATGATGCAGCCGCGCGTCCTCGGCGAGATGGTCGCCGGCGTCCTCCTCGGCCCGACGCTGTTCGGCCAGTTGTTCCCCGAGGCGCAGGCGGCCGTGTTCCCCGCCGAGGTCAGACCGGTCCTGTACGTGTTGAGCACCATCGGGCTGACGCTGTACATGTTCCTGGTGGGGGCCGGGCTCGGGCACGGCGCGGAGGAGCCCGGTCAGGGCCGCCGGGCGGCGACGCTGGCGCTCGCCGGCATCGTCCCCGCCCTCGTCCTCGGCTCCTGCGTCGGCCTGCTCCTGTGGGAGATGCTCTCGCGCCCCGACGTCAGCCGGTGGGAGTTCGCCCTGTTCGTCGGGGGAGCGCTCTCGCTGACCGCGTTCCCCATGCTGGCCAGGATCCTGTACGAGCGAGGGCTGGAGAACTCCCCCCTCGGAAGGCTCACCCTGGTGGCGGCCTCCATCGACGACGCCCTCGCCTGGTGCATCCTCGCCGTGCTGTCGGCGATGCACCTCAACGCGGGGACCGGCGACGCGCTGCGCACCATCGCCCTGGCGGCGCTGTTCGCGGTGGTGATGCTGAAGGTGGTCGCGCCGCTGCTGCGGCCCCTGGGCGAGAGCGTCGCGCGGACCGGAAGAATCGGCCCCGGCGCGATGTACGTCGTCGTCATCGTCCCTCTCACCGCGGGCTGGCTCACCGACTGGATCGGGGTCTACGCGGTCTTCGGCGGTTTCATCGCCGGGCTGGCGATGCCCCGCGACCCGGCGTTCCGCCAGGCGCTGCACGGCCGCATGATGGACGTCGTCTCGACGCTGCTACTGCCGGTCTTCTTCGCCTTCTCCGGGCTGAACACCCATCTCGACGGCATCGCCGGCGGTCCCATGCTCCTGGCGTTCGCCGCGATCCTCGCCGCGGGTTTCTGCGGGAAGTACTTCGGCTGCTCGTTGTCGATGAGGGCACTGGGATTCGGCTGGCGCGAGTCCTACGCGGTGGGGGCGCTCATGAACGCGCGAGGGCTGATGATCCTCATTTTCATCAACATCGGCCTGGCACAGGGCATGATCACCGAGGAGCTCTTCGCCATTCTCGTGCTGGTGGCCATCGTCACCACCGCGGGAGCCATGCCGCTGTACAAACTGGCACTGCCGGAGCGCCACGAACGCGCCCACGGATCCGTGCCCGCCGACCGTGATCCGCGCTCCTCGGAGGAACAGGTCGAGAAATCTCTTTCCTCGTGACCGTCCGAATAGCTCAGATGCGTTGAATGCCCCGAATGCATGATAAATATCGCTTTGTGATCATCTGAACACGCTGCGGGCATTGTCATGTAAGTTTCAACAATTTCAGGAAAACTGGCAATTCGGTGGGAGGAATGTCTACGGTTGCTTCGTGGCTGCGACATCGGCGATATCCAGCCCGTCCGCTGGCCGGTTGCTCCTCGTCGAGGACGACCGCGAGCTCGGGTCCATGCTGTTCGGATTGTTCACCGAGCAGGGATACAGGGTCGACCTGGCCCTGGAGGGACAGCGCGGCCTGCACCTGGGCCTGAGCCGCCCCTACGACGTGATGATCGTCGACCGGGGCCTGCCGGCGGTCGACGGCATCGAGTTGCTGACCCGGCTGCGACGGCGGGCCGTCACCGTGCCGGTGCTCGTGCTGAGCGCCTTCGGCACGGTCGCCGACCGGGTCACCGGGCTCGACGCGGGCGCCGAGGACTACTTGGTCAAACCATTCGAGATCGAGGAGCTGCTGGCGAGGGTGCGGGCGCTGCACCGCAGGAACCTCGACCACGCCAGGCTGCTGCCGCTCGGCGCGGGCTGGCTGGACCCCGAGTCCCACGTCGTGGAGCTGCCGACCGGTGGGCAGGTGACGCTGTCGGGGCAGGAGTGCCGGCTGCTGTGCGCACTGGCGACCCGGCCGCGGCAGGTGCACACGCGCGCCTCGCTGCGCCATCGCGTCTTCGACGGCGCCCGGACGGAGTCGATCGTGGACACCTACGTCTACTATCTGCGCGCCAAGCTGGGGGCGGACGTCGTACGCACCGTGCGAGGCGTGGGATACCGCCTGGGCGGGCTGTGAGAAGGCGTCCGCCCCACGAGCCGGAGCGCCACCTGCTGGCCCGGGCCCGCCGCCGGATCACCGCGCAGGTGGCGGGCGCGATCTCCGTGATGCTGGTGCTCGTCGGATGGCTGGCGTACTGCGTCATCGTGAGCGACCAGGAGGACTCCGCGCGGCGTGACCTCACCGTCGCGGCTCAGCGCGCCCCCCTGTCGCAGCCCCCGCCCTGCGTCTGGCTGTTCGAACTGCGGGACGGCGCCGTGCTGAGCTCTCCCGGCGCACCGACGGTGCTGCCGGTGCGCACCGCGCTGCACCGGGTCGCGGCCGGAGGCGAGCCCCAGGTCGCCCAGGTCGAGCTCGCCGGGCAGTCCTATCTCATCCGCACCCAGCGGCGTGGTGACGTGACGGTCCAGGCGGCGATGGACCTTCGCTACCAGGCCGCCGAGCGGCGCCGGTTGCTGCGCACACTCGCCGTCGCCGAGCTCACCGGCCTGCTGGCCGCGTTGATGATCGGTCAGGTCGTCGCCCGAAGGGCGATCGCGCCGCTGGGCGAGGCCCTGGCCCGCCAGCGCCAATTTGCCGCGGACGTCAGCCACGAGCTGCGTACCCCGCTCACCCGCCTGCACGTCCGCGCCCAGATCGTCGCCCGCGGGTTGCGGCGGGAGACCGACCCGCTCCTCGCCGCGGCCGAGGTCGACCAGCTGGTGAACGGCACCCGGCAGCTGGGCGACGTGGTCGAGGACCTGCTGCTGACGGCCCAGTTCGGGCAGCTGCGCAAGCCTTTCGGTCCGGTCGACCTCGCCGCGCTGGCCGAGGAGCTCGTCCTGGCCGAGACGGCCCGTGCCCAGGCGCGCGGCGTGACGATCGAGGTACGGTGCCAGGGGCCGGGCGGCCACGTCGTGCGCGGGGCGCAGTCCGCGCTGCGCAGGGTGATCTCCGCGCTCCTGGACAACGCGCTCACCCACACCCGGGCGGGCGGTCACATCTGGGTGGTCCTCTCCGGCGACCCGGAGACGGTCAGGCTCGACGTCCGCGACGACGGCGCGGGCTTCGACCCCCGCGACGCCGAACGTCTCTTCACCCGGTTCGTCGGCGGGTCCCGCAGCGGGGGCCTGGGTCTCGGTCTCGCCCTCGTCCGAGAGGTGGTGGACGGCCACGGCGGGACCGTCACCGCGGACGGGCACCCGGGAGCCGGGGCGGTGTTCACCGTCCTGCTCCCCGCGGACCCCGTACCGACCGACAAGGAGGTGGGGCTGGGGGGCCCGGGCACGTCGCGCGTGGGCGTGTGATTGGCTGTGACCCCGTGGACATGGCCGAGATGCTGGGACTGTTGGGCGCCGGGACGCTGGCCGGGGTGGTCGGCACGGTGGTGAGCCTGGCGTCGATCGTCTCCTACCCGGCGCTGCTCGCGTTCGGCCTGCCGCCGCTGACCGCGAACGTCACGAACACGGTGGCGCTCACCTTCCACGGCGTGGGTGCGGCGCTCGGTTCGAGACCCGAGCTCGCCGGGCAGGGCGGCAGGGTCCTGCGGCTCGGCGTGATGACCCTGATCGGCGGGGCGGTGGGGTCGGCGCTGCTGCTGATGACCCCTTCCGACACGTTCGAGGCGATCGCGCCGTGGCTGATCGCGGTCGCCTCGCTGCTGCTGGTCCGCCCGCCCAGAGCGGAGGGAGGCTTCGGGGACGAGAACGGATGGACGGCGCGCGCCGCGCTCTTCGTCGTCGCGGTCTACATCGGCTACTTCGGTGCCGCGGGCGGGATCCTCATGTTCGCGGTGCTCTCGGCCGTGCTCGACCAGGCGCCGGTCAGGGTCAACGCGATCAAGTCCGTCGTGTCCTCGCTGGCGAACGCGGTGGCCACGATCGGCTTCGCCCTCTTCGGCCCGGTGCAGTGGTCGGCGGTGGCGCCGCTCGCGCTGGGATTCTTCCTGGGCGGCCTGCTCGGGCCGCCGCTCGCCCGCCGCCTGCCCGGCCGCGCGCTCCGGCTCGGCACCGCCACCTGCGGCCTGATCGTCGCGATCAAACTCGGCCTCGACGCCTACGCGTGAGCCCTTCGTGTGACGGTGACGTGACGTGCCGGTCACCAGGGTGAACCCGGCCGCCGAAGCTCTGGGACGACCCTTGACATCGGGATTCCCTGAGGTCACGCTGTTGCGTATAGCGCTGCCTGTTCCGCCTTACGAAACCGGGGTTTGTTGCGATGATCCCTGCCTGTCCCCTCGCGGCTCTTCCACCGGGTGAGGCCCACCGGCTCGACGTCGACCCGCCGATCGCCGTCTTCCACACCGAGGACGGCGAGATCTACGCCGTGGACGACACCTGCACCCACCAGGACGCCTCCCTGTCCGACGGGTGGCTGGAGGGCTGCGAGATCGAGTGCCCCCTGCACTCGTCGAGTTTCGACCTGAGGACGGGACGGCCGAACTCTCCTCCCGCCAAGCTGCCCCTGCGCACCCACCGGGTGGTGGTCGAGGACGACACCGTCTACGTCATCCCCTCCTCCGAGCCGCCGAACCTGCCGCCCGGCGTCCGCACGAGCACCGCGTAAAAGATCGCGCGAGAACGCGTAGGCCGGGGCGCCGCGTGAGAACGCGAGCACCGCGTAGGCGAGGGTGCCGCCCCGAGGGCCATGCAGAAAAAGCGAGCACCGTGAAGACGCGAGCACCGCGTGAAGAGGAGCGATCGTGACCGCGAGAAGCCTGCCCCCCAGCGTGATCGCCACCCTGCCGGGCGGCTACTACACCGACGAGAACATCTTCGCCTCAGAGCAGGCCCGCGTCTTCGAGACGATGTGGTTCTGCGTCGCCCGCGCGTCCGACCTCGGCAAACCCGGAGCCTTCAGGACCGTCCAGGTGGGCCGCGAGAGCGTCCTCGTCACCCGGGCCAGAGACGGCTCGATCCGGGCCTTCCTCAACGTGTGCCGCCACCGGGGCGCCCGGATACGCACCGAGGAGTCCGGCGAGGTCAAACGGTCCTTCCAGTGCCCGTACCACGCGTGGACCTACGACCTCGACGGCAAGCTGATCGCCGCGCCGAACCTCACCAGGATGCCCGACATCGACCGGGTGGAGTACGGGCTGATCAACGTGCACGTGCGCGAGTGGATCGGGTACGTGTGGGTGTGCCTGGCCGACGAGCCGCCGTCGTTCGAGGCGGACGTGATCGCCGAGGCGACGCACCGGCTGGGCGACGAGAGGTCCATCGAGAACTACGACATCGCCAACCTCCGGGTGGGCCGCAGGATCGTCTACGACGTGAAGGCGAACTGGAAGCTCATCGTCGAGAACTTCATGGAGTGCTACCACTGCGCCACCATCCACCCCGAGCTCACCGAGGTGCTGCCGGAGTTCGCCGACGGGTACGCGGCGCAGTCCTTCGTCGGGCACGGGGCCGAGTTCGGCGAGGAGATCCGGGGGTTCACCGTCGACGGCTCCGAGGGCGTCGACCGCATCCCGGGGATCGGCGAGGACCAGGACCGCCGCTACTACGCGATCACCATCAAACCGCAGGTCTTCGTCAACCTCGTGCCCGACCACGTGATCCTGCACCGGATGTTCCCGCTGGCGGCCGACCGGACGATCGTGGAGTGCGACTGGCTCTTCGTGGGCGACGTCGTGGACTCGGGCAGGGACCTGGGCCCGTCCGTCGAGCTCTTCCACCGCGTCAACGTGCAGGACTTCGAGGCCTGCGAGAGGTGCCAGCCCGCGATGAACTCCCGGGCGTACGCTCAAGGTGGGGTCCTGGTGCCCAGCGAGCACCACATCGGGGCCTTCCACGACTGGGTGCTCGACAGACTGGGGACCGGGTCCGGCCAGGGACCGGGCGAGCGCCTATAGTGTGCTGACCCGGCCGGAAGGAGGCGCGAGGATGGCCAAAAAGGCTCCGCGCGACGACGTCAACGAGGACGCCATCGAGGTCGGCCCGCCCAAGGAGTGGGCCGCCGGCATCCCCGGGGTGACCCGGTCACTGCGGGCCGCGAACGCCCAGATGGGCGTCGGCCGCACCCTGCGCACCCTCGCCGTGATCAACCAGAAGGACGGCTTCGACTGCCCCGGCTGCGCCTGGCCCGAGGGCGGGCACCGCAGCCCCGCCGAGTTCTGCGAGAACGGCGCCAAGGCGGTGGCCGAGGAGGCCACCGTCCGCAGGGTCACCCGCGACTTCTTCGCCAGGCACACCGTGGACGACCTGGCCAGGCACACCGACTACTGGCTCGGCCAGCAGGGACGGCTCACCGAGCCGATGCACCGCCCCGAGAACTCCGACCACTACGTGCCGGTGACCTGGGACGACGCGTTCGCCATCGTCGCCCGCGAGCTGCGCGCCCTCGACAGCCCCGACGAGGCGCTCTTCTACACCTCGGGCCGCACCTCGAACGAGGCCGCGTTCGCCTACCAGCTCCTGGTGCGCAGGTTCGGCACCAACAACCTGCCCGACTGCTCCAACATGTGCCACGAGTCCAGCGGCTCGGCGCTCAACGAGACCCTCGGCATCGGCAAGGGCACGGTCTCGCTGGAGGACCTGCACCGGGCCGACCTCGTCTTCGTGGTCGGTCAGAACCCCGGCACCAACCACCCGCGCATGCTGTCGGCGCTGGAGCGGGCCAAGCGCGGCGGCGCCAGGATCATCGCGGTCAACCCGCTGCCCGAGGCCGGGCTGCTCCGCTTCAAGAACCCGCAGCGGGCCTCCGGGCTGGTGGGCAAGGGCACCACGCTGGCCGACCGGTTCCTGCAGATCCGCCTCAACGGCGACCTCGCGCTCTTCCAGGCGATGTCGCTGCTCCTGCTCGAAGCCGAGGACGCCGCCCCCGGCACCGTGGTCGACCGCGACTTCGTCGACACCCACACCCACGGCTTCGACAAGTGGGCCGAGGACCTGCGCTCCCTGGACTGGGCCGAGGTCGAGGAGGCGACCGGGCTGGACCGCCCGGCCGTCGAGGACGCCGTACGGGAGGTGCTCGGCGCGAAGTCGGTCATCGTCTGCTGGGCGATGGGGCTCACCCAGCACAAGAACTCCGTCGCCACCATCAGGGAGGTCGTCAACTTCCTGCTGCTGCGCGGCAACGTGGGCCGTCCGGGAGCGGGCGTGTGCCCGGTCCGGGGCCACTCCAACGTCCAGGGCGACCGCACCATGGGCATCAACGAGAGACCTCCGGCGTGGTTCCTCGACGCCCTGCGCGACGAGTTCGGCTTCGAGCCGCCCCGAGAGCACGGCTTCGACACCGTGGAGGCGATCCGCGCCCTGCGTTCCGAGCAGGCGAAGGTCTTCGTCGCGATGGGCGGCAACTTCGTGGCCGCGACCCCCGACACGGCGGTGACCGAGGAGGCGATGCGCCGGGCCCGGCTCACCGTTCAGGTGTCGACCAAGCTCAACCGCTCCCACGCGGTGTGCGGGCGGGAGGCGCTCATCCTGCCCACCCTGGGACGCACCGAACGCGACGCCGCGCCCGACGGCGGCGCGGGCCGCTTCGTCACGGTCGAAGACTCCATGGGCCTCGTCCACGCCTCGCGGGGCAACCTGCCGCCCGCCTCCGGCGACCTGCTCTCCGAGGTCGACATCGTCTGCCGCCTGGCGAAGGAACTGTTCGGCGCCGACCCGCACGTGCCCTGGGACCGGTTCGCGGCCGACTACAACGTGATCCGCGACCACATCTCCCGGGTGATCCCCGGCTTCGAGGACTTCAACGCCCGCGCCCGCCTCCCGGACGGCTTCGCCCTGCCCAACGCGCCCCGCGACGAGCGCCGCTTCCCGACCGCGACCGGAAAGGCGAACTTCACCGTCAACCCCCTGGAGGTGCTGCGGGTCCCACCGGGGCGGCTGCTGCTGCAGACGGTCCGCAGCCACGACCAGTACAACACCACGATCTACGGCATGGACGACCGCTACCGGGGCATCCGCAACGGCCGCCGGGTCGTCTTCGTCCACGCCGACGACCTCGCCGAGCGGGGCCTGGCCGACGGCGACATGGTGGACCTGGTCAGCGAGTGGCCCGACGGCGAACGCAGGGCCGAGGGCTTCCGCGCCGTCGCCTACCCCACCGCCCGCGGCTGCTGCGCCGCCTACTTCCCCGAGACCAACGTCCTGGTGCCCCTCGACTCGGTCGCGGAGACCTCCAACACCCCCACCTCCAAAAGCGTCGTCATCAGACTCCTCCGCCGCTCCCCGTCCCCGGACGGCTCCTGACACACGACCTCAGCCGATGGTGAGCCTGTCGGCTTTCAGGTGGTTGAGGAAGGTGGTCCATGTGGTGGGGGTGAGGAGGAGTTTGGGGCCGTCGGGGTCTTTGGAGTCGCGTACGGCGATCAGGTTGGAGTGGTTGGCGCTGTCTTCGAGCCTCGCGACCTCGACGCAGTCGCCGCCGTTGTCTCCGGAGAGGCTTGATTTGACCCATGTGGCGTTGCTCAGGTCCATTTTTCCTCTACCGTCCTTTGTATGAGTTCGATGGACATGTTTAGTGGCAGCGCTTCGGTGCGGATGGCCTCGAAACGTTCCACGGCCGCTGCGATATCTTCCTGATCGCTTGTGGTGAGACCTCGAACGGCCGTCTCTGCATACAGTACGTCGTCTCCTCCTTCCAGAGTCGCGATTACGAACCCGCCCATCAAGCCCGAATGCATGCCATGAGGGATCACCTGAACACTCAGTCGTGGATTGATCACTGAAATCAGGTGCTCTAGCTGGCCTTTCATTGTCTTGGGATCACCGATTGGTCGATGAAGAACTCCTTCATCGATTACACATCGGTAGGTCGGAGGTTGTGGGTCCTCGCGGACAAGGATGGCCTGGCGGTGCATGCGAGCCTCTACCGCTGCCCCGTCTCCACGCAGCACTACGCGGGCGTATGCCTCGGTCTGGAGCAGGCCGGGGATCACCAGAGGTTGATAGGTCCGGAGGGTGACCGCGACCTGTTCTTTTTCGTGCCACTTCCCAAACCAGGAAGGGAAGACCTGGCCCTTGCGCCAGTCGAGGAGGCGGGACAGGAGGCCTCCGGTTTCGAGGAGTTCGTCGCAGCGTTCGGCGAAATCCGGGCAGGACGGGATCTGGCCCGTCTCGATCCCGCTGATCAAGGACTCGCTGTAGTGGATCCGCTCGGCGAGCTGGCTCTGGGTGAGGCCCGCGGCCTTGCGGTGGTGGCGCAGCTCTCTGCCCCAGATCGCCTGAGGCGTATAGAGATTGGAGATGATGCCCTCCTTGTCGGAGTTCAACAAAAGGCCGATGAACTCCAGCCAGCAGACTTGGTAACCGTTCGGCTACCAAGAGTAGCCACGTCTCGGCAGGCTGAACATACGAAATCCGAGACGGAGAGAGAAAATCATGGAAGAGGCCCTCAAGGCGAGCGCGGCGCTGACCGAATATCGCTACGCGATGAATCCCGGACTTTCTCCGCTGGGGGAGAAGTGGATACCGCGTGAACCGGCGAGTGTCGCCTCCGCCCGCCGGTTCGTGCGCGATGTCGCCATCGACTGGAAGGCGACCGGAGAAATCCCGGAAATCGCCGAACTCCTCGCCTCGGAACTCGTCACCAACGCGCTGGAGTACGGCTCGTCGGACGTTTCTCCCATGAGTCCCGTCCGCGTCACGGTCGGTAAGGAGAAGGAGTTGCTGACCGTGGACGTCTACGACGCGTGCGTCGCGGTCCCGCGCCTGAGGCGGGCCGACGACCTGGAGGCCTCGGGCCGTGGTCTCGCCATCGTCGAGGACCTCTCCCACAACTGGGGCTGGACCCTCAACCCGTACGGCAAGTCGGTCTGGTTCCAGTTGGCCGCCTGGCCGTAGGGCGGAGGGGAATCATCCGCTTCCGTACGCGTTGCTCGACGGGCTGGCGGAGTTCCCATCGGTCCGCGGGACTACCGTGATGAACCGTCGGTCGCCGATCGGCCGGTCCCGACTGCGATGCCGCCGACGATCAGGTCGGTGAGCGCGGCGACCGCGTCGGTGGCGATGGTTCGTCCCCGGTTCAGCTCCGCGGCGATCGCCTCGGCCGCGCCCAGCGCGCCGACGCAGCGCAGCCGGAGGGCCTCCGGTGTGAGGTCGGAGTACGGCAGCAACGCCGAGGCCATCAGGTTCGTGAAGCTGTCGAACATCTCGCGCTCGATCGCCTCCATCTGTGGGTTTCCCCTCAGCGCGGCGGAGACGGCGTTCCATTCCGGCATGTCGGTGGAGCACACGAAGTACGCGTCGCTCAGGACGCGCGCCGTCTCGCGAAGGGTGGGCTCGGCCTCCCGCAACGCCTGCTCCGACGCGGTCCTGTGGCGTTCGTCGAGCCGCTGGTAGAGCGCGAGCAGCAGGCCGGGGCGGGTGCCGAAGTGGTCGTAGACGATCGGCCTGCTCACTCCGGCGGCTTCGGCGAGGGTGAGCAGGGTGAGGCCGTCGGCGCCCTGGTCGCGCACGATCGTCAGGGCGGTGTCGAGCAGCTGCTCCCGCCTGGCCTGCTTGGACAGGCGGGTCGATACCGGGGCCATCGTCCTCCCTTGCGTTGCTGCCCAGCCTAGGCTACAAAGTGTAGGTTACAAAATGTAGGTTAGCGGAGACGCGAGAGGAGAATGCGATGGAGCACGCGAAATCGGTACTGATCATGGGAGGGTCCGGCCAGACGGGCGCGGGGATCGCGGCCATCCTGCGCCGGTGGTATCCGACGCTGCCGCTCACGATCGCGGGCCGCGATCTGGAGCGCGCACGGCGCGTCGCCGACGACCTCGGCGACGCGACAGCGGTGACCGTCGATCTGCGCCGCGACGACCTCGGCCTTCCCGCAGGCCATGAACACTCGGCGGTCGTCGCGGCACTGTGGGACAGCCACCTGAACGGACTGCGCTACGCCCAGGACCGAGGGCTGCCGTACGTCAGCCTCTCCAGTGGTCTGACGGACATCGCCCCCGAGGTCGTCGCGGGCGGCCGGCGGGCCGGCGCCGCGCCGATCCTGCTGGCCAGCCACTGGTACGCCGGTCTCGTCGTCCTCGCGACACTGGACCTCGCCAGGGAGTTCGGCCGGATCGACACCATCCGGGTCGGCGCCGTGCTGGACGAGCCGGACATCGGCGGGCCCGCGGCGGCGGCGGACATGGAACGCCTGACGGCCGCCACCTCGGCGGGTCTCGTCCGCCGCGACGGTGTCTTCAGCTGGGTCGACGGTCCCGACGCGCGGGTGGAGGTCTCCGGAGCCGACGGCGCCGTCCTGCCCGGCCAGATCATGGCCACCCTCGACGTTCCGAGTCTCGCCCTCGCGACGGGCGCGCCGAACGTCCGCTTCGCGTTCGCGGTCGGCGAGTCCGCAGAGAACAGGCGCCGAGGTGAGCCCGCCTCCAGCGTGGTCGGGATCGATCTCGAAGGAGAGGATCACCGGGGTGCGCCGCTCAGGAGGAGACGCCGTCTCCGCCACCCGGAGGGGCAGCGCGACCTGACCGCGCTCGCCGTCGCCCTCGGTGTCGAACGACTGCTCGGCCTGCGCGGCGAAGCCGTGGCGCCGGGCCTGCACACCCCCGAGGCGTTGATCGACCCCGCCTACGCGGTCGAGCGGATGACGGAGATCGGCGCCACGTTCGCCGAAGTGCCGGGTGATCGATGAACGGCTTCGGCGCGCCCCGCCTTATCGGGGGCCGGGTAACGGGGGAGCCCCTCCACCGGTGCAGGCGGAAGGGCTCCGTGTCAGGGATTGCGGGTCAGGGGGTCAGCCCGGTGGGAAGTTGCCGTTCTTGGCGACGGGCAGGGCGATCTGGCTGGCGCCGCTGAGCACGGCCTTCTCGGCGGGGAGACCGGCGAGGACGGGGTTGATGTGCCGCAGGGTCAGCGAGACCGTGGGCAGGGCGGGGGTGGCGAGGTCGAACTTCTCCAGGTCGATCCACCGGACGATGTTGAGCACTTCGCCCGGGATGTTGTCGCCGGCCTTCTGCACCGGGACGCACAGCTGGCGGGCGTTGAGGATCTGAGCTCCGTGCGTGGGGATGATCGGCGTCAGGACGGGGTTGAGCTGGCGCAGGGACAGCTGCTGGTTCAGCGAGACGTTGGGGGTGATGGCGTAGCACTTGAGGTCGATGTGGCGGACGAACGCCAGGATCTCCGCGGGCGGGACCGCGTTGTTCTTGATGACCGGCACGCACAGCTGCTGCGGGGTGGTCATGGAGATCTGCGTGCGCGGCAGGCCCTGGAACAGCGGGTTGAGGTGGCTGAGCACGAGACCCGTGTTCACGGTGACACCGGAGATCTTGTAGCAGGCCAGGTCGATGAACCTGATGAAGTCGAGCGCGGGCGACGGCGGCGCCTGGTTGTTCTTGGCGACCGGGACGCACAACTGCTCACGCTGGCCGAGGGTGACGGTCTCGGTCGGCAGGTTGCCGAGCACCGGGTTGAGGTGCCGCAGCGTGAGCGTGGTGGGGGGCGGCTGGTACGGGTCGGTCTTGAAGCATTCGAGGTCGAGGAAGGCGGTCAGATCCTTCGGTGTCGGCAGCGCGAGGGCGTTGGCGGACGGCACACAGAGGAATGCCACGGCGAGGGTCGCGACGACGGCGGATACGAGGCGCCGGAGCGTCGTTTTTCTGCGCCCGTGAATTCCGGTTACGGCTCGGTCCATTGAGGCTCCAAAAGCTGGGGGGTGGGCCTTCTCAACGCCGAGTGTGTGCCGCCGTGACCAGACTTTCAATATTAATGACACTTTTTATTGCACGTAAAATTCGGGCCGACGGGCCGAGGGTTTGTCATCGACCATAAAAGCGTTGTGAGCTCGCCGATAATCGAGACGCGGCGGCTTTTTCGAATCTCTGTCAATCCAATGGCCGGGGTTCGCGAGGAACGCGCATGAGGTGGGTTGACCTGGGGGTGGTATCGCGGTATAGCGGCACCCCTGCCAAGGGTCGACGCCTCGTCGGGAAGTCCCGTCTCTTGTCGTGACCCAGCCATCGAATCGCCGAAGTCGAAAGGGGGAGGGGGCGGCCCTTTCCGGGATGCAATCCTTCCTGGCGGAGACGTTCGGGCCGATGCCTGTCCGAACGAACCGAACGTCTCCGTTTCTTTCTTGAACGAAACCGGGATTTACGTCAGGTTCGAACTTCTGGAGTGTGCGTCGGGGCCTTTCCCGCTGCGCAGCCGGATGCGGCAGGGGATTCGCGTCTCGATTCCGGTCGTACAACCACCGCTCTGGATACGTCGGGGAGGGCGGATCATTCGATCTCGGAAAGATAGAGGTCTTCGGTGTTCGAGGGATGGGGCCGCGATCCCCGGTCGGCCTCTGGAGCCTCATGGTCGTCCTCGGCCGGTGGGTGGAGGTGGCGCGTTACGCGGAGCTCACAGGTGCGTGTGCAGCTTTGTTGCAGCTTTCACCGTCGCCATTGACGCCTTTTGACGGCCGACGTTATCGTGCAAGCGATGGGAAAGCGCTTTCCGTATCGACCTGCACGGATTCGACCTGCATGGATTCGCGGGCCCCCTCCCCGGCGACGAAAGTGAGACGAAGATGAGACGAGCAGTCGCGTTGCGACTCCAGGCGGCGCTGGCCGCGGCGGCCACCGTGGCCGCGGTCGGTGTGGTTCTGCCGACGTTCCAGGCGTCGGCGGCGGTCGGCAGCGCCACCGGTTACGCGACCGCCAACGGCGGGACCACCGGCGGCGCGGGCGGGCAGACGGTGCGGGCCACCACGGGGACCGCGATCCACGCGGCACTGTGCGGCCGGGCCAGCAGCAGCACCCCGATCACCATCCAGGTCGAGGGGACCATCAACCACGGCAACACCACCAAGGTGTCGGGCGGGAGCTGCAACACCGCCGCCGGTGTGATCGAGCTCAAGCAGATCAGCAACGTCACGATCATCGGGGTCGGCAACGGTGCCGTCTTCGACCAGTTGGGCATCCACATCCGCGAGTCCCGCAACATCATCATCCAGAACGTCACCATCCGGAACGTGAAGAAGTCGGGCTCGCCCACGTCCAACGGCGGCGACGCCATCGGCATGGAGAGCGGTGTCCGCAACGTCTGGGTCGATCACGTCACCCTGGAGGCCTCAGGCGGGGAGTCGGAGGGCTTCGACGGCCTCTTCGACATGAAGGACGACACCCAGTACGTCACCCTGTCCTACAGCACCCTGCGCAACTCGGGCCGCGGCGGGCTCATCGGCTCCAGCGAGAGCGACCGTTCAAACGGCTTCATCACCTTCCACCACAACCTGTACGAGAACATCGACTCCCGCACCCCTCTGCTGCGTGGCGGCGTGGCCCACATCTACAACAACTCCTACGTGAACCTCCGTGAGTCCGGCATCAACTCCCGGGCCGGGGCCCGCGCGAAGGTGGAGAACAACTACTTCAGGAACTCCAAGGACGTCCTGGGCACCTTCTACACCAGTGAGGCCGGCTACTGGCAGGTCGCGGGCAACATCTTCGACAACGTGACCTGGTCCAGCCGCAGCGGCGACAACAACCCGGCGGGTCCCAACCCGCAGTCCAACACCACCGTCAGCGTCCCGTACTCCTACACCCTCGACGGGGCGAGCTGCGTGCCGAGCATCGTCAGTCAGACGGCGGGCGCCAACAAGGGAATCAAGGTGTCGAATGGCAGCTGCTCACCGCAGACGCCGCCGCCGACCAACAACCCCACTCCCACCCCCACCGTCACGCCGTCGACCCCTCCGTCCGGCGGGACCAACCTGAGCATCGGGGCCGATTCCGACGGCTCCAGCAAGGGCGGTGGGACCAGCTACGGCAACGTGCGCGACGGCAACCTGAGCACCTACTGGTCGCCGTCCGGGTCGACCGGTGACATCTCGATCAAGTGGAGTTCCGCCAAGACGGTCTCCAGAATCGTCATCCGTGAGGCGTCGGGCGCCACGGGCGCCATCGGGTCCTGGCAGGTCGTCAACCCCGCCAACGGCGCCGTGCTGAAGTCCGGCAGCGGGGCGGGCACCATCACCTTCACCGCCACCTCGCTGAGCAAGATCACCTTCAGGATCACCGGCGCGAACGCCACGCCGCAGGTCGCGGAGTTCGAGACCTACGCCGCGTAAAGAACCGCTCGTACCGCCCGCCACCGATGATCCGAGCCGAGGAGCGAGGGCGCACGAAACGATCGTGCCGAGGGCCCCCGCTCCTCGGCACGATCATTTCGTGGGCCGGTGTGTCTGCCTCAGCTCGCGGACGAGCGCCCAGGCATCCGCCACCGGGCCCACGTGCCCGAGCTTGTCGGGGTTGATCACCGAGCGGATCGTCTGGACCTGCCCGTCGAGCATGTCGAGGACCAGGGTGTAGAGCACCTTGCCGTCCCGGTCGCGGAAGATCGCGCCAGGCTCGCCGTTGACCTCGTGCGGCTCGAACGTCACGTCGATCCGGGCCAGCTTGAGGGAGAGGGAGGCGAGCAGCCGGGCCACGGACTCGGCGCCGATGACCGCCCTGGCCAGCTGCGGGGCCTTGCCGCCGCCGTCGCCGACCATCGAGACGTCGGCGGCGAGCAGCTCACGCAGACCGGCGAGGTCACCTTCGCGGAAGGCGCAGAAGAACCGTGACGCCAGTTCCTCCCGCTCCGCGCGGACCGCCTCGAAGCGCGGACGCCCGGCCTCCATGTGGCGGCGTGCCCGCACCAGCAGTTGCCGGCACGCCGCCTCCGAACGGCCCACCGCCGTGGCGACCTCGTCGAACCCGAAGCCGAACACCTCCCGCAGCACGAAGACCGCCCGCTCCAACGGGCTGAGCCGCTCCAGCAGCAGCAACGCCGCCATCGACACCGAGTCGGCCAGCTCCGCCGCCCGCGCCGGATCCTGATACGGATCGCTCAGCAGCGGCTCGGGGAACCACGGACCCACGTACTCCTCCCGTCGCATCCGCGCCGAGCGCAGCACGTCGATGGAGATCCGCGTCACCGTGGCCGACAGAAAGGCCTTGGCCGACGTGGGCCGGGTCGCCGAGGCGTCGAAACGCAGCCATGTCTCCTGCACCGCGTCCTCGGCCTCGCCGACACTGCCCAGAATCCGATAGGCGATCGAGAACAGCAGCGGCCGCAGCTCCTCGAACTCCTCGACCTCGCTCACGCCTGACCCCTACCCCTCAGTGGAACCGGCCGGGCTCGTAGTCGCCGGCCGGCTGCCGGCTGATGACGTTCAGCCGGTTCGCCGTGTTCATGAAGGAGATCAGGAGCACCAGAGCGGTGAGCTGCTCACTGTCGTGGTGCTTGGCGGCGTACGCCCACACCTCGTCGCCGACCCCGCCAGCCGCGTCCGCGATCCGGGTCCCCTCCTCGGCCAGCTCCAGCGCGGCACGTTCGGCCTCGGTGAAGACCGTGGCCTCCCGCCACGCGGCGACCAGGTTCAGCCGGACCGAGCTCTCGCCGGCGGCGACGGCGTCCTTGGTATGCATGTCGACGCAGACGGCGCAGCCGTTGATCTGGCTCACGCGAAGCGCCACCAGCTCCTGCGTGGCGGCCGGCAGCGGCGACTCCTTGAGCGCCTTGCCCGCCGCCATGAAGTGCTTGAGGATCTTGCCGGCGGTCGGGTCGGCGAAATAGTTCAGTCGCGCGTCCATGGTGTGCCCCTTCGTGGTCGTCGATGGCTACACCTCCTGAGACGAGGCAGCCCGACTCCCTGTGACATCGGACGAACGTGACCTGGGTCTCCCGGCCGGCTCGGCGTCGATCCGCCGGGGCCGGTCACGCGGTCGGCGGGGGCGACACGCTGAACTCGTTGCCGTCGGGGTCGGCCATCAGCACCCGGCCGGTCCCGCGCGGACCGCTCTCGATCAGGGTCGCGCCAAGAGAGACGAGACGCTCGACCTCCGCCTGATGATCACCGTGGGCGGGTGGGGCGAGGTCGAAGTGCAGCCTGTTCTTCCCGGCCTTCGGCGCCACCGGGGGGCCGCCCCACGTGATCTTCGGTCCGCCGTGCGGCGAGCGGATCGCGGTCTCCTGGTCCTGGTCCCAGACCAGCGGCCAGCCCAGAGCCTCGCTCCAGAAGTATCCGACCTCCTGCGAACCGTCGCACGCGAGCGCTCCGACGAATCCGCAGTCGGCGAGAAAGTTGTTGCCCGGCCCGATGACGCAGAACTCGTTGCCCTCGGGGTCGGCGAGCACCACATGCCCCTCCTCGGGGCGTTGCCCGATGTCGATGTGCCGCGCGCCGAGTTCGAGCGATCTGGCCACCGTGCGCCGCTGGTCCTCAAGGGAGGTGCTCGTCAGATCGAAGTGCATCTGATTCTGGCGGGTCTTCTTCTCCGGGGTCGGCAGACATCGGATCCGGAATCCGGTGTCATCGCTCGGCAGGAGGGTGATGTCGTCGCGGGCGTCGTCGGCCGTCTCCCAGCCCAGGACTCCGGCCCAGAAGCGCGCGAGACGGAGCGGGTCGTTCGCGTCGAAGCAGAGTGCTACGAGCTGAGCGGTCATGTGGCTTCTCCAATTCGCCGGCTCGTGGGCGCGGGGCAGGGCACGTCCTCCCGCGCCTGAGGGAGGTCAACGCTAGTCCGCCCGAGGAACGCGGGGCGAACGCTTTTGGGCCGGAGGACGGCGTTTACGGCGCACGATCCGCAGGGCGGCGCTCACGGCGCACGATTCGCGATCGGCGCGGGGCTGCCGGTCGCCGCGCACCAGGCCGGGGTCGTTGCGGCGAGGACCGTGGCGCTCAGGTTCGGTCGGTGTGGCCGAGGCGGTGGCTGATGTCCAGGGCTCCGGCGATCACGACCGGCGCCAGCTCGTGCAGCCGCTCCTCGCCGAAGCGGTAGGCCGGGCCGGACGCGCTGACGGCTGCGACGATCTCGCCGTCGTGGGAGCGGATGGGCGCGGCGACGGCGTTCAGGCCGATCTCGTACTCCTCGACGGTGACGGCGTAGCCCCGCTCGCGGGCCTGGAGAAGCTGTTTCTCCAGCGCGTCGGCCGAGGTGATCGTGTTCGGGGTGTACGTCTTCAGCCCGCTCGCGGTGACCAGTTGGACCCGGTGCAGGTCGTCGAGGTGTGCGAGCAGGATCTTGCCGCTGGAGGTGGCGTGCAGCGGGGTGAGCTCGCCGACCCAGTTGTGGGTGGTGACCGCCGCCGGGCCGCGTACCTGGTCGAGGTTGATCGCGTAGTGGGAGCGCAGTACGGCGATGTTGACCGTCTCGCCGATCTCCTCGGCGAGGCGGCGGCAGACGGGACGGCTCTGCTGGGTGAGGTCGAGCCGGGAGGCGACCCCGCCCGCGAGGCGGATGATCCCGAAACTGAGGCGGTACTTTCCCCGCTCCTCGGCCTGCTCGACCAGGCCGCGTGACTCCAGCGCCCCCAGCAGCCGGAACGCCGTCGACTTGTGGACCGATATCTCCTGGGCTATCTCGCTCACCCCGGCCTCGCGGCGCTCGGAGAGGATCTCCAGGATGGTGATGGCCCGGTCGACGGACTGGACTCCGCCACTGCTGTCGGCGGTACGGCCGCCGAGGGGATCGTTGCCCATAGCCAGGGACTGTAGGCGCTGGGGACAACGAATGCCATCGCGGGAACAATCGCCGTTGCGAATAGTGCAGCCCATTGCGCCATTCGCTACAATTTTGGACATTACCTCCAGCTTGAGCGAGGCGAGGCAGACATGTACGACTTCGTCATCGTCGGGGGCGGTTCTGCGGGAAGCGCCCTCGCGAACCGGCTGTCGGCCGACCCCGCCAACCGGGTGCTGGTGCTGGAGGCGGGCCGCCCGGACTATCCGTGGGACGTCTTCATCCACATGCCCGCCGCGCTGCCCTTCCCCATCGGGAACCGTTTCTACGACTGGAAGTACGAGTCGGAGCCCGAGCCGCACATGAACGGCCGCCGGATCTACCATGCCAGGGGCAAGGTGCTCGGCGGCTCCAGCAGCATCAACGGGATGATCTTCCAGCGCGGCAACCCCATGGACTACGAGCGCTGGGGCGCCGACGAGGGCATGAAGACCTGGGACTTCGCCCACTGCCTGCCCTACTTCAAGCGCATGGAGAACTGCCTGGCCGCCGACCCCGCCGACTCCTGGCGGGGGAGGGGCGGCCCCCTGGTGCTGGAGCGCGGGCCGGTGCGCAACCCGCTGTTCGGCGCCTTCTTCGAGGCGGTGCAGCAGGCCGGATACCCGCTGACCGACGACGTCAACGGCTACCGCCAGGAGGGCTTCGCCCGCTTCGACCGCAACATCAGCAGGGGGCGCCGCCTGTCGGCCGCCCGCGCCTACCTGCACCCCGTGATGAACCGTCCCAACCTGGAGGTCAGGACGCGGGCGCACGTCACCCGGATCCTCTTCGAGGGCGGGCGCGCGGTCGGCGTCGAGTACGACGGCCGGACGGTCCACGCGGGCGAGGTGATCCTGTGCGGCGGCGCGATCAACTCCCCGCAGCTGCTGCAGCTCTCCGGGGTGGGCAACGCCGCCGAGCTGGACGCCCTCGGCGTCGACGTCGTGCACGACCTGCCGGGCGTCGGCGAGAACCTCCAGGACCACCTGGAGGTCTACATCCAGTACGGCTGCAAGCAGCCGGTGTCGATGCAGCCCGCGATGAAGTGGCGCAACCGGCCGCTCATCGGCGCGCGGTGGCTCTTCCTGCGCAGCGGCCCCGGCGCGACCAACCACTTCGAGGCGGGCGGCTTCGCCCGGAGCAACGAAGACGTCGACTACCCCAACCTGATGTTCCACTTCCTGCCCATCGCGGTCCGCTACGACGGCTCGGCGCCCGCCGGCGGGCACGGCTACCAGGTGCACATCGGGCCGATGTACTCCGACTCGCGCGGTTCGGTGAAGATCAAGAGCGCCGATCCCCGGGTTCACCCGGCGCTGCGCTTCAACTACCTGTCCACCGAGCAGGACCGGCGCGAGTGGCTGGAGGCCGTCCGGGTCGCCCGCGACATCCTGAACCAGCCCGCGATGGACGCGTTCAACGCCGGTGAGCTGTCGCCGGGCCCCGGGGTCGAGACCGACGAGGAGATCCTCGACTGGGTGGCGAGGGACGGCGAGACCGCGCTGCACCCCTCCTGCACCGCCAGGATGGGTGTCGACGCCATGTCGGTGGTGGATCCGCTGTCGATGCGGGTCCACGGTCTGGAGGGGTTGCGCGTGGTGGACGCCTCGGTGATGCCGTACGTGACCAACGGCAACATCTACGCGCCGGTCATGATGGTGGCGGAGAAGGCGGCCGACCTGATCCTGGGCAACACCCCGCTCGCCGCCGAGCACGCCGACTTCTATCGGCACCGCGACGGCTCCCCTCGCTGACCGCGCCCGCCGGTCGTTCACCCGCTGACCGTTCACCCGTCGGCCGTGCGCCGGCCGCCCCCGCCGACCGTGCCCGTCCGCCGACCGTGCCCGTCCGTCCGCCGCGTCTCGCGCGGTCTCCGGCATGGGCGGAGGCCACCTCCGTCGTCGAGGCCTTCTCCCGTGGACGGTGGTGAGGGGTTTTCCGTAGGCCGTGTCTGTGCGCGATCCGCTTACAGTTGTGTCATGAGCAACGAGCTGGAGAGAGATGGCGCTGCGGTGCAGTCCGTCGACCGCGCGCTGTCCGTCCTGCGGCTGCTCGCCCGCCACGGTGACCTCGGCGTCAGCGATATCGCCGCGGAACTGGGGGTCCACCGCTCCACGGCGTTCCGTCTCGTCATGACGCTGGAACTGCACGAGCTCGTCGAGCAGACCGCCGACCGGGGGAAGTACCGGCTGGGAGTGGGGATCGTCCGGCTCGCGGGCGCCGCGACCGTGCGGCTCGACGTGGTGCGGGAGAGCCGTGCGAGCGGCGAGCGGCTCGCGGCGGCGGTCGGCGAGACCGTGAACGTGGCGATCCTCGATCGGGACGAGGCCCTGTACGTCGACCAGATGGCGGGGCCCTCGGCCCTGCAGGCATACAACTGGGCGGGGCGGCGGGTGGCGCTGCACGCGACGTCCAACGGCAAGGTGCTGCTCGCCCACGCCCCTGAAGAGCGGTTCGAGCGGCTCGCCGCCGGGCCGCTGCGCCCGTTCACCGACCTGACCGTCACCGACGCCGCCCTGCTGCGCGAGGAACTCGACACCGTCCGCAGGCGTGGCTACGCCACCGCCGTCGACGAGCTGGAGATCGGCCTGACCGCGGTGGCGGCGCCGATCTTCAACGTCGAGGGTGCGGTCGTCGCCTCGATGAGCGTGTCCGGGCCGACCTTCCGGCTGCCGCCCGAGCGCCTCCCGGAGGTGGCCGAGCAGGTGATGGCGGCCGCCGCCGAGGTCTCCTCACGATTGGGCTGGCACGGGAATGAAGACCGCAAACCCTTGACTGCGTGAACAAAAAAGGACGATTCTGTTCCTCGTTAAGCATTCCGATGCGTCATACGCAACTGCGTTACGCGCAGCGGATCATGCGGTAGCGGAAGGACGGCCGTTCGTGCTGCTGCGGGCCTGGTGGAAGGTGAACGGGCGGCTCCGGCGCGGGACCGTCCGGATCAACGACCACCGTCCTTACGCTCCCCGGGCGGAGCGGGGCGGTTTCAGGCGGCCGGGGATAGGCCGCGAGCCGGGCCAGGCGGGTCCGGCCGAGTATCGGGAGACCAAGCACGTGCGGCGGAACGTCCGCCCCCGCCCGCAGCGGTGGTTCCGCGGCTGACGGACCGACCCTCGTCCCCAGACGACCCGTGAGGTGGTCACGACCATGACGTCACCGACCCAGCAGGTGCGGCCGGAGGCCGCCGCGCGACGCGAGGACCGGGCCGTCCTCGACGTGCGAGGTCTCTGGAAGGTCTTCGGCCCGCGTCCGGACCGGGTCGTCGGGACCCCGCTCGCGGAGCTGTCGCGAAGCGAGCTGAGGGCGAGGACGGGCTGCGTGACCGCCGTCCGCGACGTCTCCTTCACCGTGCGGTCCCAGGAGGTCTTCGTCGTGATGGGCCTGTCCGGCTCCGGCAAGTCCACCCTCGTCCGCTGCCTGACCCGGCTCGTCGAGCCGACGGCGGGACAGGTGCTGTTCGACGGCGAGGACATCCGCGAGGCGGGCGACCGGCGGCTGCGCGAGCTGCGCCGCCACCGCTTCGCGATGGTCTTCCAGAACTTCGGGTTGCTGCCGCACCGGCGGGTGCTGGACAACGTGGCCTACGGGCTGGAGATCCGCGGCATGAGGAAGGAGGCCCGCTACGAGCGGGCCAGGGAGATGGTCGAGCTCGTCGGCCTGTCGGGTTCGGAGGACTCCTACCCCGACCAGCTGTCGGGCGGCATGCAGCAGCGCGTCGGGCTGGCCAGGGCGCTCGCGGTGGACCCGGACGTGCTCTTCTTCGACGAGCCGTTCTCCGCGCTCGACCCGCTGATCAGGCGGGACATGCAGAACGAGGTCATCCGCCTGCACCGCGAGGTCGGAAAGACGATGATCTTCATCACGCACGACCTGAGCGAGGCGCTCAAGCTCGGCGACCGCATCCTCATCATGCGCGACGGCGAACTCGTCCAGATGGGCACCCCGGACGAGGTCGTCGGGGCGCCGGTGGACGACTACGTGCGCGAGTTCGTCAGCGACGTGCCCCGCTCGAACGTGCTCACCACCCGCTGGATCATGCGCCCGCCCCGGCCGGACGAACCGCTGGACGGCCCGGAGGTCGGCCCCGACGTCGTCGTACGCGACGTCGTGCACACGGTCCTGCGCGCGACGCGCCCGGTCAAGGTCGTCGAGGGCGGTGAGCTGCTGGGGGTCGTCACCGCCGAGGAGGTCCTCGGCGTGCTCGCCGAGCCGTCTCCCGAGGGGGCCACCACCAAACCGGCCACACTCGCAGAACCCACCGGAGCCGCTGGGCCGTCTCCGGACAGAGCCTCCGCCGAACCCGCTGGGCCGTCTCCGGACAGAACTTCCACCGAGTCCGCGGAGCCCGTCGCCGGGCCGGGCAGGTCAGGGGAGCAGGGCTGATGGCCACCGGGGCCACCCCGGCCGGTGGCCTGCGGCTCCTGCCCGCCTGGCCCCGCCGCTATCTGATCGCCGCCGTCGTCGCGGCCTGGGTGCTGCTCTGGGTCTTCCTCCAGGGCCGCGACACCTTCCAGCTCGGCGGCGCGGAGTTGACCCCGCTGCACGTACGGGTCAACGAGGCGAGCGAGGTCATCGACAACAGCAGGAACGAGAACCCGTTCTTCCTGTACTTCATCAACTACATCCGGCTCTTCCTCGATGAGTTCGTCACCTTCGTCCAGGCGCTGATCAGCCGGCCGTCCTTCGGGCGCCCGCTGCCGGTCGTCGGCTGGCTGGGCGTGGTCGCCGTCGCCACGGCGGTCGCGCTGCTGTGGGGCAACCTCAGGGTGGCCCTGCTGACCGCGATCGGCTTCGCCTCCTTCGGCCTGCTGGGGCTGTGGGAGGAGAGCATGGACACCCTCGCCCTCACTCTGGCCGCCGTCGCGATCTCGCTGCTCATCGGCATCCCGCTCGGTGTCTGGGCCGGGGTGAACGACCGGTTCAACCGCCTGGTCACCCCGCTGCTCGACTTCATGCAGACGATGCCGACGTTCGTCTACCTCGCGCCGCTCACCCTGTTCTTTCTCATCGGCCCGGCGAGCGCGACCGTGGCGACCGTCATCTACGCGGTCCCGCCCACGATCCGCATCACCGCGCACGGCATCCGCGAGGTGCGGCCCGCGACGCTGGAGGCGAGCACCTCCCTGGGCGCGACCGCCTGGCAGTCCCTGAGGAAGGTACGGCTCCCGCTGGCCAAGCGGACCATCGTCGTCGGCGTCAACCAGACCATCATGGCCGCGCTGTGCATGGTCACCATCGCCGCGCTGATCGACGCCCCCGGCCTGGGCAAGACCGTCGTCAAGGCGCTGGAGACCCTCGACGTCGGCGGTGCCTTCAACGCGGGTTTGGCGATCGTCGTGATGGCCATCGTGCTCGACCGGGTCACCTCCGCCGCGGGACGCCGCGTCGAGGCCAGGAACCGGGCCGGACTCTCCCGTGGGGCGGGCCGCCGCCGCGCGGAGATCGGCGCGGTCCTCGCGGTCACCGGTGTGCTGGTCTACCTCTCCCATGTCTACGTGTGGGCCGCGGAGTTCCCCAGCGAGGCGAACGTCGGACGGTACGTCCGCCAGGGCGTCGACGCGGCCACCCTGTGGGCGCAGGACAACCTCGCCGTCTACACCGGCGCGTTCAGGAACGCGGTCTCCTACGGCCTGCTCAACCCGTTCGAGGCGCTGCTCACCGACTCGCCGTGGTGGCTGGTCGGCGCGGTGCTGATCGCGTTCGCCGCGATCCTGACGAATGTCAGGGTCGTACTCGTCACCGCGGTCTGTGTCGCCCTGCTCGTCGTGCTCGGCCTGTGGCAGGACAGCATGGTGACACTCGCCTCCACGCTGGTGGCCACCGTCCTGGTGATGGGCCTGGGGGTGGTTTTCGGCGTCTGGATGGGACGCAGCGACCGCGTCGACCAGCTGGTGCGGCCCGTCCTCGACGCGGGGCAGACCATGCCGCCGTTCGTCTACCTGGTGCCGATCCTCGGCCTGTTCGGCGCCACCCGGATCACCGCGATCATCGCTGCGGTCGTCTACGCGGCGCCGGTGGCGGTCAAGCTCACCGCGGACGGCATCCGCGGCGTGGCGCCGAGCGCGGTGGAGGCCGCCACGGCCGCGGGTTCCAGTACCTGGCAGCTCATCACCAAGGTGCAGCTGCCGATGGCGCGCGCCGCGCTCACCCTCGCCGCCGGCCAGGGGCTCATCTACGTGCTCTCCATGGTCGTCGTCGGCGGCCTCGTCGGCGCCGGCGCGCTCGGCTACGACGTGGTGGCGGGCTTCTCCCAGCTGCAGCTGCGGGGCAAGGGGCTCGCCGCGGGCGTGGCGATCGTCGTACTCGGGATCATGCTGGAGCGCATCACCAGGGCGGCGGCACGGCGGGCCGACGCCGAGGCGCACGGCGTCCGGTGAGGAGCGGGAAGAGACGAGACAGCCGAGAGACAGCCGAGAGACAGGGCGCGGCCGAACACCCGCCGGGCGGAACGAACACGGCACACGACACCCAATATCAGGAGGACCTGGTGACAGTTTCGAGGATCGGGCGACCGCGGGCGATGGCGCTCCTGGTCGCGACCGGCCTCCTCGTCTCCGCGTGCGGCGGGGCGAAGGTCGGCGAGAGCGACACGGGAGCCGCTCCGGCCGCCTCGGGCGCGGACGGCAGGAAGGCGTGCGGCGCGGTCAACATCGCGATCAACCCGTGGGTCGGGTACGAGGCGACGGCGGCGGTCATCGCCCACGTGGCGGAGAAGGATCTCGGCTGCTCGGTCACGAAGAAGGATCTCAAGGAGGAGGTCGCCTGGCAGGGCTTCGCCACCGGCCAGGTCGACGCGATCGTGGAGAACTGGGCCCACGACGACCTGAAGAAGAAGTACATCGACGACCAGAAGGTCGCCGTCTCGGCGGGGTCGACGGGTAACAAGGGGGTGATCGGCTGGTACGTGCCGCCGTGGATGGCCGAGAAGTACCCCGACATCACCGACTGGAAGAACCTCAACAAGTACGCCGACCTGTTCAAGACCTCCGAGTCGGGGGGCAAGGGGCAGTTGCTCGACGGCGACCCGTCCTTCGTGACCAACGACGCGGCCCTGGTGAAGAATCTGAAGCTGGACTACAAGGTCGTCTACGCGGGCAGCGAGGCGGCGCTCATCACCGGGTTCAGGCAGGCGGAGAAGCAGAAGACCCCGATGCTCGGCTACTTCTACGAGCCGCAGTGGTTCCTGTCGGAGGTCAAGCTCGTCAAGATCAAGCTGCCCGAGTACACCGAGGGCTGCGACGCCGACGCCGAGAAGGTGGCCTGCGACTACCCGCTCTACGACCTCGACAAGATCGTGAGCAAGAAGTTCGCCGACTCCGGCAGTCCGGCGTACGACCTGATCAAGAACTTCACCTGGACGAACGAGGACCAGAACCTCGTGGCCAAGTACATCTCCGAGGACAAGATGACGGCCGAGGAGGCCGCGGAGAAGTGGGTCGGCGACAACCCCGACAAGGTGAAGGCCTGGCTCCCCACCTCCTGAGCGCGCTCGCCTTGCAAGCGCGATGTCACTGGTTCGCACCCAGTGGTGCCCACCGGCCAAAACGCCCCGTTCCTGATCTTCGGAACGGGGCGTGAGTGACTCCCAAAGATGTCATCCATGGCCTCGGTGCCTTGCGTGAAGGGCCGCCCGGGCCCAAGTCAGGCAGTGGACGGGCAGCTCAGGTCGTACCCCCGCAACGAGAGAAGGGCCCGCGGGGGAGACCGCGGGCCCTTCTCCTCAACCAGTGGTCAGCCCTTGTAACGAGGGGCCAGGCGGTCGCCCGGCAGGCAGAACTCGCCCGTGAAGAAGGTGCTCTCCGGGACGCAACGCCACATGCTGGGGTTGGTGTAGCTGGGGGCGAGGCGGTCGTCGATCGCCTGCTCCAGCGCGTAGCCGCCGGCCAGCAGCTTCGCCTCCGAGAAGGCGTCGCCGATCAGCGTCACACCGATGGGGTTGCGGCCCGACGAGCTCTGCTGCGCGCCATACCCGGCGGGGATGGTGAGCGCGGGGTAGCCGGCGCGGTCGGCGTAGCCGATCACGTTGCTGCCGCTCGGGACCAGGATCAGGTCATACTCGCTCAGGACGGTGTCCAGGACGGCTTTGTTGGCGGCCTTGCCGGCCTCCAGGTCGGCCGTGTACTTGGCGTTCGTCGCAGGGTCGGACAGGTCGATCGCCTGGGCGGCCAGCAGTTGACCCTGCTGGTACTTCAGGCCCTCGACCGGGTTGGCGTTGTTGTAGTCGATGATGCTCCGCAGCGTCGTGCCGGGCTTGGCCGCGCCGAGGTAGGCGTTCAGGTCACGCTTGAACTCGGTGGCGACGACGCTGTCGGTCGCGGCCGGTGTGGCGATCGAGACCTGGGTGACGGTCGCGCCGAGGCCCTGGAGCTTGGCGATCGCCTCCTGGTAGGGGGCGCTCGCGCTGGACACCACGGCGATCTTCTTGCCCGCGAGGGCGTCGGCTTTGAGGTCCTTCGTGTAGTCGACCGGGCTCGCCGGGTCGGCGATCACGTTGAGGATCGTCGCGGCGTCGCCGACGCTGCGGGTGATCGGGCCGGGGGCGTCCTGCGACGTGGCCACAGGGAGCACACCGGTCGTGCTGACCAGGCCGACGGTCGGCTTGAGTCCCACCACACCGGCCGCGTCGGCCGGGGCGAGGAGCTGCGCCGAGTCGAGTGAGGTCTCCATGCCGATCGTGATCGCGGCCAGACCCGAGGCGGTGGCCGCCGCGGCGCCGGCCGACGAACCCGCCGGGGTCTTGTCGGTGTCGTTCGGGAGCAGGACCTGGCCGCCGAGCGAGGAGTAGCCCTTCGGCAGGTTGGCGTCGAAGACGCCGTTCAGCTCGGTGACGTTGGTTTTGCCGAGCACGATCGCACCGGCGGCCTTCAGCTTCGCCACGAGGGCGGAGTCGTTGGCCGGCTTGAGACCCTGGAGGGCGATCGAGCCGCCCGTGGTCGACAGCGACTTGGCGTCGATGGTGTCGTTGACCAGCACCGGCAGGCCCCAGAGGGCGGGACGCGGCGGGCGCGCGTCGTTCGGGCCGGCGAGCTTGCCGGTGCGGTACTTCCACCGCTCCTGGTCGAGCTTGCGGGCCTCCTTGATCGCGTCGGCGTTGATCTCGCGGACGGCCTGGGTGGCCGGGCCCTCGGCGTTGGTCAGCGCGATGCGGTCGAGGTAGGCACGGGTGAGCTCCTCGGCCGAGACCTCGTCCTTGTTCAGCCTCTGGATCAGGCTCTGCGCCGTCTCGGTCTCCAGCGAGAAACCGAGCGGCCGGGAGTCGTAGTGGGTCACCTTGAGGACGGCGTCGTAGTCGGGGTTGCAGGCGCCGCGCTCGGCGAACGGCGGAGCCGGGGTCGTCTTCGCGCAGCGGTACATGCTCGGGTTCACGAGGCTGGCCGGCTGACGCAGCTTGGTGGCCTGCTCGATGACGTAGGCGACGCCGAGCAGGTTGAACTCGCTGTAGGCGTTGCCGTGGACCTGCACGTTCTGGGCGCGCCGATGGGTCGCGGTGTAGCCCATCGGGATCGTGATCGACGGGTAACCGGCCTGCGGGGCGCTCGGCGCGCTGCCCAGGATGGCGATCACCGGGTCGGCCGGTTGCGCCGGGTCCGAGTTGGTGTACGTCACCATGTCGTCGATGGCCTTGTGCCAGGCGGCCTTACGGATCGCGAGGTTCGTCCGGTACGCCTGCTCGTTGGCACCACCCGGGGTCACGTCCGCCTGCGACGAGTTCAGGTGGTTGACGTTGCCGAACTTGAGCGCCTGGTGAGCTTCGGCCTGGTTGACCTGCACCTCTTCGACCAGCGATTTGATCGGCGCCTGCGGGCCGAGCCGCTCGTAGTAGGAGTCGATGCTCTTGTGCTGCTCATAGCCGCTGGGCAGCGCGGGCAGTGCGGGGATCGTCGCCTGCGGGCGGGGCACCAGGATGGCGCCGGCGGCGGTCAGGGCGTCGTACGCGATCTTGAGCGGACTGCCCTCGGTGAGGGTGCCGTTGTACCCGATCTTCTTGCCGCGCACGAAGCCGAGATCGATGGCCTTGGTGTAGTCGGGCAGCGTCGCGGGGAGCGGCGGGATGATGCCCTTGGCGATGTAGTCGTCGCCGAACATGGCCTTGTACCCGGCGTCGGCCACCGGGTCGGGCCCGGCGATCGAGGCCAGTGTGAGCGCGGCGTCGGAGACCGTGCGGACCATCGGGCCGGCGATGTCCTGCGAGGCCGAGATGGGCGCGATGCCGTAACCGGGCACGAGACCCACGGTCGGCCGCAGACCCACGAGCGACTGCGCGTTCGACGGCGAGATGATGGAACCGGAGGTCTCGGTCCCGATGCCCAGCGTCGACAGCGCCGCGGCCATGGCCGCGCCGGTGCCCGACGACGACCCGGATGGGTTCTGGTCGGCGTCGATGCCGTTGATGACCTGACCGCCGTAGTTGCCGAACCCGGAGGGCTGCGAGCCGAAGCTGTTGGCGTACTCCGACAGCCCCACCTTGCCGAGGATCACGACGCCGCGTTCCTTCAGCTTCTTGGTGATGCCGGCGTCGGAGGCCGGGAAGGACCGGCGCAGCGACCAGTTGTTCGCCGTCGTGGGCATGCCCTCGACGTCGATCAAATCCTTGAGCAGGATCGGCAGCCCCATGGCAGGGCCGAGCGACTTGCCCTTCTTACGCAGGCGGTCGTACGCCTCGGCCTCCTTCAACGCGTTGGGGTTGAGGTCTGTGACGGCGTTCAGGCCGGGCCCGCGCTTGTTCAGCGCGGTGATCCGGTCGATGTACGCCTTGGTCAGGTCGACCGAGGTCAGCTTGCCGGCGGCCATGAGGGAGATGGCCTCGGCGCCGGTCAACCTCTCAAGATCGAGTTTGACCTTGGCGTTGGCCTGCTGGGGTTGCACGGCTACGAGGGTGAAGGAGAGGGAGAGGGAGATGAGGGAGATGAGGACTTTGCGCACCACGTGCTCCTTGAGGAACCCGGTATTGCGCGTGACGCTATAGATCAGCCATTACGGTGATATGTCACGTATGTTCCCTGGGGGAAACGTGCCGTACTGACCGGTTTATTACGGTCGTCCGCTTACCTGGAACCTTCCATCGGCCACGGTGAGGATCGTGGCCGAGCAGATCTCCAGCCGGGACGTCTGGGCGGAGGAGCCGTGCGAGCCTGTGGAGAGCGCCACTTCTGGGTGACCAGCCGGGCGACAACGACCCCGGACGGGGGCGGACAACGGTGGACGGCTGTGGACCGTGCGCCCAGGTCGGCGCCGGTATCGGCCCTGGTCGCGCCCTCGCTCGGATCGCCTTACAAGCGAGATGTCACCGGTTCGAACCCGGTAATGCCCACCGCAAAACTCTGACCTGTGCAAACAAGTCGGGGTCTTTTGTGTTTCGTGTCATGTCCTTTGGTTGTACCGCTCAGACAGAACTCGCCCCAACTGCGTCCGTCCATGTCGGCGGATTTTCCGAGGGCGGCCTGGCGCTGATGAGGGCTCATGTGGGGCGAGATGGGTTCGATGCCCGTCACTGTCGGCAACGGTTCGCTACTCTGAGTGGGATGTGTGCACGGGAAGGGCCTCATGTGCGTAAGCCATACGGCTTTGAGATCGAACCCGAAGTCCGTGAGTGGCTCGACAGCCTGAGTGACAGCGACTTCAAGCGGGTCGATGAGGTCGCCGGTCTGCTGGCGGAAAAAGGGACTGAACTTGGTGGTCCATGGTCGGACCACCTGGAAGGGCCGGTCTGGGAACTACGGGTTCGGCTTCGTGACGTTGCAGCTCGGGTGACGTACTGGTCTACTCCGGGTAGGACGATCGTGTTGCTCACGGTTTTCCGTAAGACCAAGCAGCACGATCAGCGGCAGATCGACAGGGCGGTCCGGGCGCAGAAAATCTGTGAACGCGACCATCATGGGCCGGTGGCCGAGATCTATGAGAGGAAGGTGTGATGACTGGCTATCACACCCGCTGGGTGCGACCTGAGCCTCAGGCCGAGGACCCTGAACGGATCATGATTCGAGAGGCGTTGGCCTTCGGTAAGGCTCTGTATGACCGACGTGATGCGCTTGGGCTGACCGTTGCCGAACTGGCCGAGCGTGCGGGTATGACCGAGGATGAGATCGAATGTATGGAGGAGGGTGGGACCGCGCCGACGATCGCCTTGCTACGGCATCTGGCTGCGGCGCTGAATGCTGACGTTCGCCTTACCTCCGGTCACGATCTGGGCTCGGTATGGTTCGAGCCGCACGCGGCCTGATCAGCAGAGAGACGCAGTAGAAGCCTGTTGAGGCCGATTGATCCAGTTCAGAGCTGGATCAGTACGGTCCAGCCGCTCACGTCCAGCGCGGCCACGTAGCTGGTGCGCATGCTGTCCGAATCGATGTACTCCATCATTCGTTCCTGGTGCTTTTCAAAGGTCACCTCTTCGAGGCCGCTGCTGTCCGCGCCGAGACGCATCAACGCCTCGCGAGGGCTGAGGGACCGGGCGAAGGCGACACAGAAGACGTGACGGAACGGGCCGTGCTTTGCAAGCCAGTCGAATTCTTCGGGTGAGTCCGTCGGTACCCACCAGCCAAAGCGCCCCGTATCCGAACTCGGGACACACCAGAGCCTCCATCAGACCCGGATCGATTCGGAACACCAGGGGACGGAGCAGGTTCGGCTGTCCCCGTTCGCCGTTTCCCGTGGACAACCGCTGGCCCGTTCTTGACAGTGTTGTCGACGGGAGGACAATCTGTTGCGGGAAGCGCACTTCGTTTCGGACTGCGCAACGACGGAGGTGGGTATGGCGGGCCGACGCGTCGTCATCATCGGAGCCGGGGTCGTCGGGGCGGCCCTCGCCGACGAGCTCTCGGCCAAGGGCTGGAACGACATCACCGTCGTCGACCAGGGCAGCGTGCCCGCCACCGGGGGATCGTCCTCCCACGCGCCGGGCCTGGTCTTCCAGACCAACCCCTCCAAGACCATGGCGGAGCTCGCCCGCTACACCGTCGAGAAGCTCGTCGACCTCGACTGCTTCCTTCAGGTGGGCGGCCTGGAGGTGGCCACCACGCCAGAGCGGCTCGCCGAGCTGCACCGGCGCCACGGCTGGGCGACCTCCTGGGGGATCGAGGCGAGCGTGCTCACCCCCGAGGAGTGCGTGGAGCGCCACTCCCTGCTGGACCGGGACAGGATCCTCGGAGGACTCTTCGTCCCCACCGACGGCCTGGCGAAAGCCGTGCGCGCCGTCGAGGTCCAGCTCGCCCGCGCACGCGAACGCGGTGTCCGCGTCCTCGACCGGCACGAGGTGCTGGACATCCGTGTCGAGGACGACCGGGTCGCGGCCGTCGTCACCGACCGGGGTGAGATTCCCGCGGACCTCGTGGTCTGCTGTGCCGGGATCTGGGGGCCCAAGGTCGCGGGCATGGTCGGCATGACGCTGCCGCTCACCCCCCTCGCCCACCAGTTCGCCTGGACAGGTCCCGTCCCCGCGCTCGCCGGACAGGACAGCGAGGCCGTCCGGCCGATCCTGCGTCACCAGGACGCCGACCTGTACTACCGGGAGCGCTTCGACCGGCTCGGCGTCGGCTACTACGGCCACCGCCCGATGCCGATCACCGCCGAGGAGATCCTCCCGCTCGCCGACGCCGAGGTCATGCCCTCGGTGCTGGCGTTCACCGGCGACGACTTCGCCCCCGCCTGGGCCGAGACGAAGGCGCTGCTGCCCGCCACGGGGAAGGCCGAGCTCGAAGCGGGCATCAACGGCCTGTTCTCCTTCACCACCGACAACATGCCGCTGCTCGGACGGTCACGCGAGGTGGAGGGTTTCTGGGTGGCCGAGGCCGTGTGGGTCACCCACTCGGCGGGAGTGGGCCGTGCCATGGCCGAGTGGCTGGCCGACGGTCACTGTTCCTCCTTCGACCTGCACGAGTGCGATGTCAACCGGTTCGAGGCCCACCAGCTGGCCCCCGAGTACGTCCGCACCCGCGACTGCCAGAACTTCGTCGAGGTCTACGACATCATCCACCCGCTCCAACCGGCGGAGAACCTGCGCCCGCTGCGCACCAGCCCCTTCCACACCCGCCAGCGCGAGCTGGACGCCTACTTCCTCGAGGCCGTCGGCTGGGAGCGGCCCCAGTGGTACGGAGCCAACGCGCCACTGCTCGACGGCCGTGACATCCCCCGCCCCAACGAGTGGGCCGCCCGCCACTGGTCGCCGATCGTCGGCGCGGAGGCCCAGGTCTCGCGCGAGGCCGTCGCCCTCTACGACATGAGTGCGCTCAAGCGGATCGAGGTCGCGGGCCGCGGTGCCGCCGCCTTTCTACAGCGGATCTCCACGGGCGACGTCGACAAGTCCGTCGGCTCGGTCACGTACTGCCTGCTGCTCGACCACGACGGCGGCATCCGCAGCGACATCACCGTCGCCCGGCTGGGCCGCGACCTGTTCCAGGTCGGCGCCAACGGCAATCTCGACCTCGACTGGCTGCGCCGTCACCTGCCCGCCGACGGGTCGGTCACCGTCGCCGACATCACGCCGGGAACCTGCTGCGTCGGCGTCTGGGGTCCCCTGGCCCGCGAGGTCGTCGCCCCGCTCGCCGGGCCCGCCTTCGGCCCGGGCGGTTTCCGCTACTTCCGTGCCGCGCGGGCGTACGTCGGCGCCGTGCCCGTCACCGCGCTGCGGCTCTCCTACATCGGGGAGCTGGGCTGGGAGCTCTACACGACGGCCGACATGGGCGCGAAGCTGTGGGACACCCTCTGGGAGGCGGGCCAGGAGCACGGGATCATCGCCGCGGGCCGCGGCGCCTTCAACAGCCTGCGGCTGGAGAAGGGCTATCGCTCCTTCGGCACCGACATGACCTACGAGCACGACCCGTACGAGGCGGGCCTCGGCTTCGCCGTGCGCAAGGCCGACCGGGGCGACTTCATCGGCCGCGCGGCCCTCGCCGAGCGCGGCACGACCCCCCGGCGCAGGCTGACCTGCCTCACCGTCGACGACCCCGCCGCCGTCGTGATGGGCAAGGAGCCGGTGTACGACGGCGCGTCCCGCGCCGGATACGTCACCAGCGCCGCCTACGGCCACACGATCGGCAAGAACATCGCCTACGCCTGGCTGCCCGCCGAGCTGTCCGTGCCGGGGAGAGAGCTGCACATCGGCTACTTCGACAAGCGGGTGCCCGCCGTCGTCGCCGAGGAGCCGCTCTACGACCCGGCGATGGAGCGTCTGCGTGGCTGACCGGGCACCGGGAACGAAGGGGATGCCCGTGAACTCCGCGAGGCCCGAACCCGCCCGCGTGCGGGCTCGCCCGAGGGACCGAGAAGGGACGACGTCGACTTCCTTGCCGTGCATGAAGGCGGAGGACTCCACGCCGAAAGGAAAACGATGAGCACCGAGGAGCTCCCCGAGCACCCCGACCGGCTGTGGAGTGCTCCCGAGCCGAAGCCCTCCTACGACGTGGTGATCGTCGGCGGCGGAGGCCACGGCCTGGCCACCGCCTACTACCTGGCCAGGAACCACGGGATCACGAACGTGGCCGTGCTGGAGAAGGGCTGGCTGGCCGGCGGCAACATGGCCCGCAACACCACCATCATCCGGTCCAACTACCTGTGGGACGAGAGCGCGGGCATCTACGAGCACTCGCTGAAGCTGTGGGAGGGGCTGGAGGAGGACCTCGGCTATCCCCTCCTGTTCAGCCAGCGCGGCGTGCTCAATCTCGCGCACAGCCTGCAGGACGTCAGGGAGGGCGTCCGCCGGGTCAACGCCAACCGCCTCAACGGCGTCGACGCCGAATGGCTCGGCCCCGAGGAGGTGAAGGAGGTCTGCCCGATCGTCGACGTCTCGCCCGGCACCCGCTACCCGGTCCTCGGCGCCACCTACCAGCCGCGCGCGGGAATCGCCAAGCACGACTACGTGGCCTGGGGGTTCGCCCGCGCCGCCGCCGCGATGGGCGTCGACCTGATCGAGCACTGCGAGGTCACCGGCATCGACGTCGTGGACGGGCGCGCGGAGGCCGTACGCACCACCAGGGGCCGCATCGCCGCGGGCAGGGTCGCGATGTGCGCGGCGGGACACTCCTCGGTCGTCGGCCGGATGGCGGGGGTGGAGTTGCCGGTGCAGAGCCACCCGCTGCAGGCCCTGGTCTCGGAGCTGCTGGAGCCCGTACACCCCACGGTGGTCATGTCCAACGCGGTGCACGTCTACGTCAGCCAGGCGCACAAGGGCGAGCTGGTCATGGGGGCGGGCATCGACGCCTACAACTCCTACCGGCAGCGCGGCGCGTTCCACATCATCGAGCGGCAGATGGCGGCGGCGCTCGAGCTGTTCCCCGTCTTCGCGCGGGCCCACGTGCTGCGCACCTGGGGAGGGATCGTCGACGTCACCCCCGACGCCTCGCCCGTCGTCGGGCTCACCCCCGTCGACCGCCTCTACGTCAACTGCGGATGGGGGACCGGCGGCTTCAAGGCCACCCCGGGCGTCGGATGGTGCTACGCGCACACGATCGCCCACGACGAGCCGCACCCCCTCAACGCCGCCTTCACGCTCGAACGATTCACCACCGGCGCGCTCGTGGACGAGCACGGCGCCGCCGCGGTGGCCCACTGAAGGAGCCCGACCGATGCTGCTGATCCCCTGTCCGTGGTGCGGGCCACGGGACGAGGCCGAGTTCCACTACGGCGGGCAGGCCCACGTCGTCTACCCCGACGACCCCGCCGCGCTCTCCGACGAGGAGTGGGCGAGATACCTGTTCTTCCGCGACAACCCCAAGGGGCCCTTCGCGGAGCGCTGGTACCACGTGGCCGGATGCCGCCGCTGGTTCAACGCGGTCCGCGACACGGCCACCAACGAGTTCCACGCCGTCTACCGGGTGGGCGAGCCGGGGCCGGTGAGCCGGTGAGCGAGCAGCCGTTCCGCCGGGCGGGCCATCGCGGGGAGACACTGCCGTTCCGGTTCGACGGCCGCGACTACGAGGGGTACCGGGGCGACACGCTCGCCGCCGCGCTGCTCGCCAACGGCGTCCGTACGGTCGCGACGAGCGTCGCACTCGGCCGCCCTCGCGGGATCTTCGCCGCCTGGACCGAGGAGCCCAACGCCGTCGTCCAGATCGAGCACCCCTTCCCCGAGCCGATGCTCCAGGCCACCGTCGTCGAGCTGTACGCGGGACTGGTGGCCACCGGCCTGCCGGGCAGGGGCAGGCTCGCCGCCGAACCCGACCCGGCGCGCCACGACGGCGTGTACGCGCACTGCGACGTCCTGGTGGTCGGCGCGGGACCGGCGGGCCTCGCGGCGGCGACCGCGGCGGCCACCTCGGGCGCCCGGGTGATCCTCGCCGACGACCGTCCCTCGCCGGGTGGAAGCCTGCCCGACACCGGCGAGAACGTCGACGGCCTCCCGGGCGTGACCTGGGCCGCCACCGCGCTGGCCGAGCTGGAGGCCCGTCCCGAGGTGCGGGTGCTCACCCGTACCAGCGTGTTCGGCTACTACGACGACAACTACCTGGTCGCCGTGGAACGCAGGGGGGAGAACGCCTCCTCCCGGACGCGCGTCTGGCGCGTCCGGGCCCGCCGCGTCGTGCTCGCCACGGGCGCGCACGAGCGTTCGATCGCCTTCGCGGGCAACGACCTGCCGGGTGTGATGCTCGCCGGTTCGGCGCGCGCCTACGTCAACCGGTACGGGGTCCTGCCCGGCCGCCGTGCGGTGGTCTTCACCACCGGGGACAGCGCCTACGCCGCGGCCCGCGACCTGGCCGCCGCGGGCGTCGAGATCGCCGCCGTCGTGGACACGCGCCTCGCCGCCGACCCGAGCCGGAACGGCCCCGGCGGGGTGGCGGGGCGGGGCGGCCCGGATGATTCGAGCGGTCCGGACGACGTGGACGGCACGGCCGACGCGGGGGACCTCGCTGGGGGCCTCGGAGGTGCCGAGGTGCTCACCGGTCACGTCGTCACCCGCGTGAACGGCGAACACGGCGTCACCTCCGTGACCGTCTCGAAAAGACCCGCCGAGGCCGGCACGCCTTCCGGAGCCGCTGCCGGGACGAACACGTCAGAGGCCGTCGCCTCTGGGATCACCGCGTCCGGGTCCGCCGCGCCCGGAGGTGTCGCCTCAGAGGCGCCCGCTTCCGGGACGAACGCGTCCGAGGCGGACACCTCCGGCGGACGCGAGATCGAAGCCGACCTGTTGCTCGTCTCGGGCGGATGGAACCCCGCCGTCCACCTGTTCAGCCAGGCGTCGGGGACACTTCGCTACGACGAGGCGCTCGGCTCCTTCGTCCCCGGAACCTGCCGTCAGGCCGTCGAGGTGGCCGGGGCCGCCCGAGGGCTCCGCACCCTCGCCTCCTGCCTGGAGGACGGCGCCGCCGCCGGAGCGCGGGCCGCCGAGGCGGCCGGTTTCGGTGCCCTCCCGACCGCCCCCCACGCGTCCGTCCGGGAGGCGACGGAGGCCGCGGGGGCCGGGGGAGCGCGGGACACGGAGGCGGTCTCGAACCTCCGGGAGACGGCCGACGAGACAGCCGACGAGACACTGGGCGGAGTCCCTCCCGAGCACGTGTGGCTCGTCCCCGCCGACGACTACCGGACCCACTTCGTCGACCTGCAGCGCGACGTCACCGTCGCCGACATCATGCGCGCCACCGGGGCCGGGCTCCGTTCGGTCGAGCACGTCAAGCGTTACACCACCGCGGGAACCGCGCACGACCAGGGAAAGACCTCAGGGGTGCTCACCAGCGGTGTCGTCGCCCACCTCCTCGGCGTGGACGTCTCGGAGCTGGGCACCACCACCTTCCGCGCGCCCTACGTGCCCGTCTCCTTCGCGACCCTCGCCGGGCGCGACAGGGGAGCGCTGCACGATCCCGTCCGGGTCACCGCGCTGCACGAGTGGCACGTGGCCCACGGAGCGCCGTTCGAGAACGTCGGCCAGTGGAAGCGGCCCTGGTACTACCCCCGCGAGGGCGAGGACATGGAGGCCGCCGTCCTGCGCGAGTGCCGGGCCGTGCGGGAGGCGGCCGGAGCGATGGACGCCTCCACCCTCGGCAAGATCGACATTCAGGGGCCGGACGCCGCGCAGCTGCTCGACCGGCTCTACACCAACCTGATGAGCACCCTCAAGGTCGGCTCGATCCGCTACGGCGTGATGTGCCGCCCCGACGGGATGGTCTTCGACGACGGTACGGTGATCCGCCTGGCCGAGAACCGTTTCCTGGTGACGACCACCACCGGCAACGCCGCGGCCGTCCTCGACTGGATGGAGGAGTGGCTGCAGACGGAATGGCCGTCGCTGCGGGTCTACTGCACCTCGGTCACCGAGCAGTGGGCGACGGTCGCGCTCGCCGGGCCGCGCTCCCGCGAGGTGCTCGCAGCACTCGCCCCCGACCTCGCCGTGGACAACGCGAGCTTCCCGTTCATGACGTGGCGTGACGGCCGGGTGGCGGGCCTGGACGCGCGGGTGTGCCGGATCAGCTTCTCCGGTGAGCTGGCGTACGAGATCAATGTCAGCGCCTGGGACGGGCTCGCCCTGTGGGAGGCGCTCCAGGCCACCGGGGCGGTCACCCCGTACGGGACCGAGACGATGCACGTGCTGCGGGCCGAGAAGGGCTACCCCATCGTGGGGCAGGACACCGACGGCACGGTCACCCCCGCCGACCTCGGCATGGAGTGGGTGGTGTCCAAGAAGAAGGCCGACTTCCTCGGGAAGCGTTCCTTCTCCCGCGCCGACACCGCCAGGCCCGACCGCAAGCACCTGGTCGGCCTGCTGCCGCTCGACCCGGACCTCCTGCTGCCCGAGGGCTCCCACCTGGTGGCCTTCGACCGGCTGCCCGAGCCGCCGGTCCCCACGCTCGGCCACGTCACCTCCAGCTACCGCAGCGCCGCGCTCGGCAGGACCTTCGCCCTCGCCCTCGTCAGCGGCGGGCGCGAACGCGTCGGCGAGCGGCTGTACGTGCCCGTCGCAGGGGAGCTGCTGCCCGTCACCGTCACCCACCACGTCCTCTACGACCCCGAGGGAGCGCGCCGCGATGGCTGAGCCACCGACCGGGCGGTTGAGCCCGCTCGCCCGGCTGGAACCGGTGTCGAGCCAGGACCTTCGTATCGCGGAGCTGCCGTTCCTCACCCAGATCGACCTGCGGGTGGAGCCGGGGAGCGGCACCGCGACCGGCGTCGTCAGCGCCCTCGCCGCCCTCGGCGTCCCGCTCCCCGTCGAGCCGGGCACCTTCGCGAGCACCGGCCACGATGTGCCGCCGTCCGGTACGGCCGGGAGCGACACCCTGGTGCTGTGGCTCGGTCCCGACGAGTGGCTCGTCGTCGGGCCCGCGGGCGACACGGGTCTGGAGGCCCGGCTGCGAGCCGCGGCCGGAACCGGTCACGCCGCCGTCACCGACGTCTCCGCCCAGCGGACCGTACTGCTCGTGGCCGGTCCCAGGGCCCGTGACCTGCTCTCCCACGGCTGCGCCCTCGACCTGCACCCTCGCGTGTTCGGCCCCGGCCGCTGCGCCCAGACCATGCTCGCCCGAGCCCAGGTCGTCCTCGCCGCGCGCGGAGGCGACGAGTTCCACGTCTTCGTACGCTCGTCCTTCGCGGCCTACCTCGCGGCCTGGCTCCTCGACGCGGCGGGGGAGTACCTGGGCGGCTGAGGCGGCCGTCTGAAACCGGAAAAGACCGACCGGCGCGTTCGCGGTCGGAGCTGCCGGGCGCGGACTCCCGGCTTCGGCCAGGGGGGCCTGGAGTGGGAGTGCCGTCGGGTCCGAGCGTGCTCCGCCCCCGACGCGAGGCGCGCGCGGGGAGCCCGAGCGGACATGGGGAGAGGGCCGGTCCCGGCGTGCGCCGGGACCGGCCCTTTCCCTGTGAAGACCCGCTGAAGACCCGCCGAAGACTAGGCGCCGGCCACGGAGGCGGACCTGGCCTCCGGGACGGAAGCCGCGGGAGCGGCGGGAGCCGGCTTGCGCACCGCAGGAAGAACGGTCGCGGAGATGATCACGATCACCACGGAGAGCGCGGTGGAGAGCCAGAACGCCGTCTGGATCCCGTCGACGGAGATGCCCTGCCCCGTCCCGCCGACGAGCGAGGCCACCGCCACCGCGACGCCGAGGCACAGCCCGACCCCGAGCTGGCGGTTCGAGTTGTAGAGACCCGACGCGAGGCCCATCTGGGCACCGGCCACACCGGACGTGGCCGCCACCGCGGTGCTGATCATCATGACCGTCACACCGACGCCGAGCAGGACGCCTCCGGGCAGCACGTTCAGCAGGAACGAGCCGTTGGCGGGCGCGAGCGCCAGCACCAGCGAGCCGACGACCAGGAAGAGGGCGCCGACGACCAGCACCGGACGGGCTCCGATCCGCGCGGTCGTCTTCGCCACCGGCAGCGACGCCAGCACGACCACGAGGGCCTGCGGGAAGAACGCGAGCCCGGTGAGGATGGCCGAGAAGCCCAGGACCTGCTGCATGTAGAGCGTGATGAAGAACGTCGAGATGGACATGACGCCACCCGACAGGAACGCGACCAGGTTGCCGCCCGTCACCCCGCGGTTACGGAAGATCGAGAGCGGCACCAGCGGCGCGGACACGCGGGTCTGCACGAAGAGGAACACGACGAGCAGCGCGGCTCCCGCGATCAGCGGGGTCAGCACACCGGCGCTGCCCCAGCCCTCGTCGGAGGCGACGGTGAGGGCGTAGGCGATCGCGCACATACTCGCGGTCACCAGGATGGCGCCGGGGACGTCGATGCGCGAGGAGCGCGTCGACACGCTGTCGTCGTCGAGGCGGATCGCGGCGCGCACGACCATCGCGATGCCGACCGGGACGTTGATGAACATGACGGCACGCCAGCCGAAGATCTCGGTCAGCACACCGCCGGCGAGCACGCCACCGGCGAAGCCCACCGAGGACACGGCGCCGAACACGCCCATGGCCTTGGCCCGCGCCTCCCCCTCGGGGAAGCCCGCACCGATCATCGCCAGCACGGCCGGAGCCACCGCCGCGGCCGAGAAGCCCTGCAGGGCACGGGCGGCGATGAGCACGATGGAGGAGGTCGCGAAACCGCCCACCAGGGAGGCGATCGTGAAGATCGCGAGGCCCCACACGAACATGCGCTTGCGGCCGATGATGTCGCCCACGCGCCCGCCGAGCAGCAGGAAGCCGCCGTAGAACAGCGCGTACGCTCCGACGACCCAGGGCAGGGCGCCGGAGGTGAAGGACAGGTCGGTCTTGATCCATGGCAGCGCGACGTTCACGATCGCGAAGTCGAGCGTCAGCATGAACTGGGCGAGGCACAAAAGAAGCAGTGGTGGTGGCTTCTTAACCTGAGAGTCCATGATTTCTTTCTCCTGTCTCCTGGCACGGATTAAGCTATTCTTGGCGTCGATTTAAGCCCGCATGTTCTCGTGACGACCGATGACCCGAGTGGCTGTTTCGGGCACAACCGTCTCAATGGCACGCGGCCGGGCGAGCCGCTGTTGGCGCTCAGCGGCCGTCCGTGGATCGTGGGCGAATACGAACGCCTGCCGACAGGAGAAGCATGGTCTTGGCCGACAATTTTCACTCTCCTTGGCGTCGACATAATTGTTCCGGGTGTGAATCAATTATGTGGTCGCAGGCCAAGGGCGGCCAGAGCATCAATCATCAAAAGCGCGTGCATCTTTCATGCCGGCCAAGATGAATAATTCAGCAATCGGACGCCGCGGCATGAACTGCCTGCCGAGCGGGTCGCGGTGGACGGTGGCGATGTCTCACCGGGTCTCATCGGCCCACGAATGTCACGGGCCGGGGTGCTGTCGGCGGCGGGTTGGCCCGGTCCCGCGCGGTACGGGTCCGGTCCTGCGGTGAAGGTCCGCTCGGAGCGGCTTTCGCGCCGGGGCGATCACCCGTTCAGGGGAGCGTGACGAACCTCTTGAGGAAACTCCGGGCCGCCGGGGTGTCCAGGCGATAGTCGTAGTTGATCTTCTTGCACGCCTCGTCCTCCCCGCTGATGGTCGTGGCCACGAGCAGGTCCGAGGTGGGTCCCCCCAGGAAGTTCGGGCCGCCGGAGTCGCCGAAGCAGGTGCTGCCGTCGCCCTTGGAGGGGTCCAGTGACAGTTTGAGCCAGTCGCGGGTGAGGGCCTCGAAGGAGATGGACGCCTGGTGGCGGGTGTCGGTGTAGGTCAGCCGTGTCCTGTGCTTGACCTTGACCGAGGCCATGGCGCCGTACCCGACCGGGGTGAATCTCATCGTCTTCAGGGTCTTGTCGGCCTTGAGGCGGTCGAGCAGTCCCTCGGTGGGCAACCTGGCGGGCGTGATGCCGGGGATCGCCGCGTCGAAGACGACGACGGCCATGTCATGAAGATCGGACTCGTCCCGGTAGCGCGAGTCGAGGACGTAGCGACCGGTGTAGATCTTGTCTCCCGGCCGGTAGCGACTGGAGAAGGAGACCTGGGCGCTCTTCTGCCCCGGTTCCGCGCAGTGGGCGGCGGTGAGGAAGACGGTCGGCGAGATGAGCGTGCCGGTGCAGTAGGACCATGTGCCGTCATCGTTGGGCTTGTCGCCGATGATCGCTCCCACCTGCGGGTGAACGGTCAGGTCGGGCGAACCATTCGTGATCGCCCGTGCCGGGGAGGCGGTGATCGTCGCGAGAGCGGCAGAAATCATGACAAAAGGGATGAAGCGCACGCGGGAACTGTAACCGTCCGAGGGTTGCATTTGACACAGGACGCAGAAAGATCTACCCGTTGCCTGCCGGGCCCGCGGACGAGGAGTTCAGGGAAAGGCGCCGGTCACGGCGGCCGGGCCGGTCGGGGTCGCGTCGCGACCCTCCGGGCTCGACGGCGTTCCGGCCGCCCCTTCGGTGCGCACCGGGGCGGGCTTCGCCGCGACCGGTGGACGGTCGCGGCGAAGCGCACGGTGATCAGGTCGGCGACCTCACACGTTCGTGATGGTCCACTGGTTGTTGGTGCTGTTGTTGGGGGCCCACATGGCGACGGTGGAGCCGGCGGTGCTGTTGCCCATGCCGTCGAGGGCGGTGTTGGTGCCGCGGTTGATGATCTGCTGGCGGCCGTTGCCCACGCTGTTGAGGCGCCACTGCTGGTTGTTGTTGCCGGTCCAGGCGGCCTGTCTGGCGTTGGCGCCGTTGGCGGTGTTGCCCCAGCTGTCGATGACCATGCCGTTGGTGCGGTTGACGATGCGGTACCAGCCGCCGCCGAGGTCGACCAGCTGCCAGTGCAGGTTGGTGCTGCCGTCGGAGGCGTTCCACTGCTTGAGGTTCGATCCGGAGGCGACGTTGCCGCCGCTGTCCAGTGCCAGGCCGGTGGTGCCGTTGGTGATCCGCACATAGCCCGTCGGCTGCTGCGGCGTGCCGGACGCCGTCACGCGGTAGGTGCGACCGGCCTGGCCGGTCAGCCTGATGACGCCGGCCTCCGGGCTGGTGACGGTGACGGCACCGTTGGTCGCGGTGTCGACCACCTGGTAGGTCCCGGTGAGCGACTGGCTGCGCACGTTCACCGTGCCGTCGCGGTCGAACTTGACGAGGATCTCGCCCGCCAGGCCGGAGGCCCAGGTGATGTCCACGGTGTAGCCGCCGCGCCCCCGAAGCCCCTGCACCTTCCCGCTCGGCCAGGCCGAGGGCAGTGCCGGCAGCACGTGCAGCTCGCCGTTGTGGCTCTGCAGCAGCATCTCGGCGATGCCGGAGGTGGCGCCGAAGTTGCCGTCGATCTGGAACGGCGGGTGCAGGTCGAACATGTTCGGCGCGAGCCTGGCCGGCGTCACCAGCAGGCGGATCAGGTTCTGCGCCCGGTTGCCCTCCTCCATCCTCGCCCAGTAGTTGATCTTCCAGGCGAGCGACCAGCCGGTCCCGTCGTCACCGCGCAGTTCGAGGGTCCGCCGCGCGGCGGTGTACAGGGAGGGGGTGCCGCGCTTGGTGATCTGGTTGCTGGGGTGCAGGCCGTACAGGTGGGAGACGTGCCGGTGGTTGGGCTCGGTCTCGACCCAGTCGTACAGCCACTCCTGGATGTTGCCGCGCGAGCCGACCTTCATCGGAGGGAGCCGGTCCCTGGTCGCCAGGACCCGCGTACGGAAGTCGGCGTCGACGCCCAGCACCTGGCTCGCCTTGGCACAGCCGTCGAACAGGTCCCGCAGGATCTGGTTGTCCATCGTGGGACCCGCGCACACGCTGACACCCGAGTGGTGGGCCAGTTCCGGGGAGTTCGACGGGTTGGTGACCAGATACCTGAGGGCCGGCTCCTCCACGAGGGTGTCGAGGAAGAACTGCGCGGCCCCCTTCATCGCCGGGTAGTACTCCCGCAGGAAGTCGACGTCACCGGTGAAGTTGTAGTGGTCCCAGATCATGGTGGCCAGCCACGCGCCGCCGGTCTGCCACATGCCCCAGAACGCGCCGTCGACCACCGAGGTGGCCCGCCACCCGTCGGTGTTGTGGTGGGTCACCCAGCCGCCGGCGTTGTACTGCACCCGGGCCGTGCGGGCGCCGGTGACCGTGAGGTCGTTGATCATCTTGAACACCGGCTCGTAGCACTCCGACAGGTTCGTGCTGTCGGCCGGCCAGTAGTTCATCGGCAGGTTGGCGTTGATGGTGTACTTGGAATCCCACGACGGGCTCAGCGAGTCGTTCCAGATGCCCTGCAGGTTGGCCGGCTGGGTGCCCGGACGCGAGGATGAGATCAGCAGATATCGGCCGAACTGGAACAGCAGGGCCGACAGCTGCGGGTCGTTGGTGTTCGAGTGCTGCGAGATCCGCACGTCGGTCGGCTGGTCGGCCGCCGAGGTGCGGCCGAGGTCGAGCGTCGTGCGCGAGAACAGCCGCTGGTAGTCGGCGACGTGCCGGCTGCGCAGGTCGCTGTAGGACCTGGTGACGGCCGCGTCGAGGTGCCGCCGCGCGATGCCCTGGTAGTCGCCGCCGACGTTCTGGTAGTTGACGTAGCTGGTGCCGATGGAGATCAGCACCGTCACGCTGTTGGCCCCGGTCACCTGCAGCGTGCCGCCGCTGCTGGTGACGGTGCCGCCTTCGGCGACGGCGCGGGCCAGCCCGAGGAACCGGACCGCGCCGGTCTTGCCCTCCATGTTGCCCGAGATGCCGTCGAGCCCCACGGACGTGCCGTCCGGGCTGGTGCGCGTCGTGCGCTGAGGGCTGTCGAACGTCGCGGAGAACGTGATCGAGCCGGGCCTGTCGGCGGTGAGGCGCAGGGCGATGACCTGGTCGGGCGCGCTCGCGAACGTCTCGCGCTGGTAGCGGATGCCGCCTTTCAGGTACGACACCATGGTGGTGGCCGTGGTCAGGTCCAGGTAGCGGTTGTACTCGGAGACCCCGCTCGTGTTGCCGAATGTGAGCCGCAGGTTGCCGGCGAGCTGGTAGGCGAGCTGCCCCGCCGGGCTGCCGAGCATGTTCTGGTCGATCAGGGTCTGCGCCTGGCTCCACTGGTTCTGGAAGACCAGCTGCCTGATCTGCGCCAGCGCCGCCGCGCCTCTGGTGTTGCTCTGGTCGTAGGGGCCACCGGCCCAGATGGTGTCCTCGTTGAGCTGCAGACGCTCGACGTCGACGTTGCCGAACACCATCGCGCCCAGGCGGCCGTTGCCGATCGGGAGTGCGCGGAGCCAGTCGGTGCCGGCGCTCTGGTTGTACCAGAGCGCCATGTCGTTCGCGGCGACCACCGCCGGGGGCGGGGCCGAGGCGGCCTGGGCGGCCGCCGTCCACGGCATCGGTAACAGCATGGAGCCTGCTCCGACCGTTCCGATCTGCATCAGTCGTCTGCGTGTCAGGGGGTGCTCGGACATTTCGTTCCAATCGGTCAGGGGGTATGGCGCCCGGAAGGGCGCCATGGCGGAGGAACGGGAAAGAGGTACCTGAGACGAACTAGTCCTGGACTTTGCCTCCCGTGAGACGGGAGAGGATGAGGGCGATGAGGATGATGGCGCCGTTGAGAGCCTGGATCCACTGGGCCGGCACGCCGGCCAGGGTGAGGACGTTCTGGATCATGTAGAGCAGGAGGATGCCGGTGAAGGCGCCGAACATCGTGCCCTTGCCGCCGTTGAGGCTGACGCCGCCGATCACGGCCGCGGCGAACACGGTGAAGATGGCGCCGTCGCCCTGCGCGGCGGCCACCGAGGCGAGGCGCCCCGACAGCAGCAGACCTCCGAGCGCGGCGAGCAGGCTGGCACCCACCAGGGCGGTCCACAGCACCCGGTCGGTGCGGATGCCGGCCGCCTTGGCCGCGTCCACGTTCCCGCCGAGGGCGTACAGGGCGCGGCCGTAGCGGGTGAAGCCGAGCAGCACGATGCCGACGGCGAACAACAGCAGGCACAGCCAGATCGAGGCGGGCACCCCGAACCACAGGGCCGAGCCGAGGTAGAGCATCGACGGCGGCAGGTTGAAGAAGGTCTGGCCGCCGGAGATGCCGGTGAGCAGGCCGCGCAGCACGATCAGCATGCCGAGGGTGACGATGAAGCCGTTGAGCCCGAACCGCACGATGAGCAGGGCGTTGATCGCGCCGATCAGCACACCGACGGCGAGGGTGATCGGGATCGACCAGGCGCCCGACAGCACGCCGAGCCCGGCGCCCGAGCCGACCGCGACGGTCAGCCAGGCGGCCACGCCCGGCGCGAGACCGAACGTCGACTCCAGCGAGAGGTCCATCTTGCCGGCGACCAGGACGAGCGTCTGCGCCATGACCAGCAGCGAGATCTCCGACATGGTCTGCAGGATGTTGATCAGGTTGTCGCCCTGCAGGAAGATCGGGTGAACGATCTGGCCGACAACGGCGATCACGATGATCGCGGGGATCAGCGCGAGGTCGCGCAGCCTGGCGAGCCGCACCCGGGGGCGTTCCCGCTGGGGGGCGGCGCTCTCCGGCGCGGGCGTGCGGGTTTTCTCAGGCGTCGAGGGCATCGAGCCGGACTCCTTCCATGGCCGCCACCACGTCGTGGTCGTGCCATCCGGAGGCCATCTCCGCGACGAGACGGCCCTGGAACATCACCAGCAGCCGGTCGCACAGCCGCAGGTCGTCGAGTTCGTCGGAGGCGATCACCACACCGCTCCCTTTCTCGGCGGTCTCCTCGACCTTGCCGAGCAGGAACTCCTTGGACTTCACGTCCACCCCCGCGGTGGGGGTGATCAGCACGAGCACCCGGGGGTCGGAGGCGAGCGCCCTGGCCATCACGACCTTCTGCTGGTTGCCGCCCGACAGGCCCATCACGGGCAGGTCGGGGCCGGGAGTCTTGATCGCCAAGTTGTCGATCAAGACTTTGGCGAGCCGGTCGCGCCGCCTGCCGCTGATCAGACCGGCCTCGCCGAGCTGTTCGGGGACGGTCATGGTGGCGTTGTCGGCGATCGACATCATCGCGACGAACCCCTGGTGATGCCGGTCACGGGGGACGAAGCCGACACCCGCGGCGAGCGCGTCGGGCACGCTGCCGGGACGGGGACGGCGTCCGGCGATCTCGATCGTGCCCGAATCGGCCGCGCGCAGCCCGGCGACGGTCTCGGCCAGTTCGGTCCGGCCGCTGCCGGCCGCGCCGGCCAGGCCGACGATCTCGCCGGCCCGGACCCGGAAGCCGATCTCCCGGTAGGCGTCGCCGTAGGACAGATCGCGCACGTCGAGCGCGACACCGGCGTCGGCGGGCACCGCCGCCCTGGGCGATGCCGTGGTCAGGCCGGTCGCCTCTCCCGCCATCGCCGCCACCAGTTCGGTGTGCGTCAGGTCGGCCACCGTGGTGGTCAGGATGTGCTTGGCGTCGCGGAAGACCGTGACCGTGTCGCAGATCTCGTAGATCTCCTGCAGGTGGTGGCTGATGAACAGGAAGGTCACCCCCTGTTCCTGCAGGGCGCGGATGCGGGTGAACAACCGGGCGATGGCGGCGGCGTCGAGCTGGGCGGTCGGTTCGTCCAGGATGATGAACCGGGCGCCGAAGGACAGCGCACGGGCGATCTCCACGAACTGCCGCTGCTCGACGTCCAGCTCGCCGGCCGGCAGGCGCACGTCGACGTCCACCGACCAGGTGGCGAGCAGCGCGGCCGCCTTGCGCCGCAGCGCGTCCCAGCGGACCAGCCCGAACCTGTTCAGGTCATGACGGTTCAGGTAGAGGTTCTCCGCCACGGTCAGCTCGGGGATGATCGTGGACTTCTGGTAGACGCAGGCCACCCGCTGCCGCCAGGCGTCACGGTCGGCGAGGCGCGGGGCGGGTTCGCCGCCGAACCGTACCTCGCCCTCGTCGGGGGACTGGAGCCCGGTGAGGATCGAGACCAGGGTGGACTTCCCGGCCCCGTTACGGCCGACCAGCGCGTGGGTCCGGCCGGGCATGATCCGAATCCCGGCACGGTCGAGCGCGACGGTCTCGCCGTACCTCTTGGTGACGCCAACCGCCTCGACGAGGGGTGTGGTCGTCTGGTCAGCCGCCAAGGTTGTTGCCCCATAGCGAGGCGTCGTCCGACTTGACACTCGGGACGTCTCCGTAGGTGCCGCCGTCGGCGGTGACCAGGGGTGCCGACAGCTGGTCCTCCAGCAGGCCGGGTCGCACCTGGATGATGGTGCTGTCGTGGTCGGTCGGGCCGGGCTGGAAGGTCTTGCCCTCGATGGCGGCCTTGGTGTACTCCAGCGCGTACTTGGCGTACTGGTCGGCCGGCTGTGAGACGGTCGCGTCGATGTTGCCGGCGGCGATCTCCTTCAGCTCCTGGGGGATGCCGTCGTTGGAGACGACGAAGACGTGCTTGGGGTCGCTCGGGGGGACGAGCAGGTTGCGCTGCTTGAGCAGCTGGAGGGTGCCCGCCAGGGCGAAGCTCGACTGCATGTAGACGCCCTTGATGTCGGGGTTGGCGGTGAGCTGCGTCTGGAGCTTCTGCGAGGCGATGGCGCCGTCCCAGTTGGTGGCCTCACCGAACACCGTGATGCCGGGGTAGTCGGCCTTCATACAGTCGTTGAACGCCTCGGTGCGGTCGCGGCCGTTGATGGAGGCGAGGTCGCCCTGGAGCATCACGACCTTGCCCTTGCCCGACAGCTTCTCGCCGAGGAACTTGCACGCCTTCTCCCCGTAGGCCCGGTTGTCGGCACGCACCACCATGTAGGCGTCACCCTGCTCGGGGCGGGTGTCGACCATGACGACGGGGATCTTCTTGGCGGTGAGCTGCTGGAGGGTGGGGGCCACGGCCGCGGTGTCCTGCGGCGCGAGCACCAGGCCCTTGACGCCCTGGCTGACGAGGCTCTGCACGTTGGAGGTGAGCTTGGCGATGTCGTTCTGCGAGTTGGAGGTCTTCAGGTCGAGGCCGTTCTCGGCGCCGAACTGGGGGACGTACTTGATGAAGGAGTTCCAGAAGTCGGTGTCGGAGCGGGGGTAGTCCACCCCGACGACCGGCTTGCTATCTGCCGGGGCGGTGGCTGTCGTGCCTGAGTCCGCGTCGCCCCCGCACGCGCTGGTCAGACCGACCGCGAGGGCGATGGCCGTTCCCAGAGCGAATCCTCGTCTCATGGTTGTTCCTTTCCTGTGCTGGGTCGCGGACGGAGTTCGTCCATGTCGTCGTCCGCGACCAGGTTGGTGCCGGTGGCCGAAGCCGTGGAATCGTCGAAGGCACCCATCACGCCACCCCCGTGGCGTCGGCTGCCCACTGGGGGCCGTGCGGGTAGGCGTACTCGGCGCGGGAGGCCGGACGCATCTCGGCGCCCCCGCCCGGCTTGACGGGGACGACATATCGGCCCTCTTTGATCACCACCGGGTCGGTGAAGTGCTCGTGAAGATGGTCGATGTACTCGATGACGCGGTCCCCGATGGCGCCGCTGACGGCCACGTAGTCGAACATCGACAGGTGCTGGACCATCTCGCACAGACCGACGCCGCCCGCGTGCGGGCACACCGGCACCCCGAACTTGGCGGCGAGCAGCAGGATGGCGATGTTCTCGTTGACCCCGGCGACCCTGGCCGCGTCGAGCTGCAGGATGTCGATCGCGCCCGCCTGCAGGAACTGCTTGAACATCACCCGGTTGTGGCCGTGCTCGCCGGTGGCGACCCTGACGGGCGCGACCCGCTCACGGATGGCGGCGTGGCCGAGCACGTCGTCGGGGGAGGTGGGCTCCTCGATCCAGTACAGGTCGAACTCGGCGAGGGCGGCCATCCGCTCGATCGCCTGGCCGACGCTCCAGGCCTGGTTGGCGTCCACGGCGATGCGCACCTCGGGGCCGACCGCCTCGCGTGCCAGGCGTACGCGCCGGACGTCCTCGGCGGGGTCGGCGCCGACCTTCAGCTTGATCAGACCGAACCCGTCGGCGACCGCCTCCTTGGACAGCCGGACCAGCTTGTCGTCGGTGTAGCCGAGCCAGCCGGGGGTGGTGGTGTAGGCCGGGTAACCCTCGGCGAGCAGGCGTGCCTGGCGCTCGGCGCGGCCGGGCTCGGCGGCGCGCAGGATGGCCAGCGCCTCCTCGCGGGTGAGCGCGTCCTCCAGGTAGCGGAAGTCGACGACGTCGACGATCTCCTCGGGGGACAGTTCCGCCAGCAGCCGCCACAGCGGCTTGCCCTCCCTGCGCGCCCGAAGGTCCCACAGAGCGTTGAGCACGGCCCCGGCCGCCATGTGGATGACGCCCTTCTCCGGGCCGAGCCAGCGCAGCTGGCTGTCGCCGGTGAGCCGGCGCGACACCCCGCCGAGATCGCCGAGCACCTCGGAGACCGGCCGTCCGGTGACCAGCGGCGCCAGCGACTCCACGGCGGCGACGGCGATCTCGTTGCCGCGCCCGACGGTGAAGGCGAGCGCGTGCCCCTCCTGCCCGCCGTCGGTCCGCACGATCACGTAGGCGGCGGAGTAGTCGGGCTCGGGGTTCATGGCGTCGGAACCGTCGAGGTGCCGAGAGGTGGGGAAGCGGATGTCGTGGGCCTCGACCGCGGTGATCAGCTCCGTCACGGGGTCCCGCTCCGGTGATGCGTGCGCACGAAGGTCTACCTCCAGTGGATGTTTCCGGAAGATGAAGAGATCTTCACCACATGGACATGGGATGTCTTTGTAATCCTCCTGACGCGATGTGTCTAGACCTTCCGGCGAAATACCGTGAACGTTGCACAAAAGTCCGATATTTGGTGTCTTATCGCGCGTCATGTAGCCCATGTCTGCTCCCCGGGAATCCGGCTCTCGCGTGAACATGGGATGTCTGTTATGTTCCGGCGGTGACCTGCGTATCGATCGAGCGACTCCACGACCGGAGGTCGCGCCCGTGTCCCTGACCGACGAGGCGATCTCCCGCATCCGGGCGCTCGTCCAGTCGGGGGAGCTGCCCCCGGGGTCGCGGCTTCCCCCGGAACACCAGCTCGCCGCCCAGCTCGGCGTCTCCCGCAACCCGTTGCGCGAGGCGGTCAAGGCACTCGTCGTGGCCAGGGTGCTCGACGTGCGGCGCGGCGACGGCACCTACGTCACCAGCCTGGAGCCGAGGCTGCTGCTGGAAGGGCTGGGACTCGCCGTCGAGCTGCTGCGCGACGACACCCTGCTGGAGATCGTCCAGGTGCGGCGGATGCTGGAGCCCGCGGCGACCGCACTGGCCGCGTCCAGGATCTCCGCCGCCCAGCTCGCCGAGATCGGCGAGCACCTGGCCGCGATGCGCGAGGCGAGCGACGACGTGGAGAAGCTGATCCACCACGACGCCGCCTTCCACCGCGCCGTGGTGCGGGCGACAGGCAACGAGACGCTCTCCACCCTGCTCGACGGGATCTCCGGCCACACCCTGCGGATGCGGGTGTGGCGCGGCACGGTCGAGGCCGGCAGCTCGCACAAGACCGTCGCCGAGCACGAGGCGATCTACAACGCCCTCGCCGCCGGCGACGCGACGCTCGCCCAGGCGGCGGCGCTGATGCACATCGGCACGACCGAGACGTGGATCCGCTCGGTGCTCGAAGACGTCGAGAACTCCCCGAGCGAGGCCGACGGTGATCAGGCACCGCCCGGCAGCGGCGTCGCCGACGGGCTCTGGCAGGATCTCGGGGGAGACACGGGGGAGACGGAGACGAGGGAGACACGGTGAAGATACGCCTGGCCTACGGGGAGACCGGCCTCACGGTCGAGCTGCCGGACACGGCCACCACGGTGGTCACCCCCGTACACCACGAGGCCGCGCCCGACCAGATGGGCGTGCTGCGGGCGGCCCTGCGCGATCCGGTGGCCGGGCCGCCGCTGCGCGAGAGGGTACGGCCGGGACAGACCGTCGCCATCTCGGCCTGTGACGGCACCCGTCCCCAGCCGCGGCACCTGATGATCCCGGCGATCCTCGACGAACTCGACGGCGTCGTCGACCTCGACGACGTGACCATCCTGGTGGCGACCGGCACCCACCGCGGCAACACCGAGGCCGAACTGCGCGCGATGTTCGGCGACGCGGTCGTGGACTCCGTGCGGATCGTCAACCACGACGCCCGCGACCCCGGCTCGCTCACCTACCTCGGCCGCTTCGGCAAGGACGTACCGGTGTGGCTGAACACCGCCTGGGTCGAGGCCGACGTGCGGATCACCACCGGTTTCGTGGAACCTCACTTCTTCGCGGGCTTCTCCGGCGGCCCCAAACTCGTCGCCCCCGGCCTGGCCGCGCTGGAGACCGTCCTCACCCTGCACGACGCCGCGCGCATCGGCGACCCCCGGGCAACCTGGGGGGTGATCGAGGGCAACCCCGTGCACGACGACGTGCGGGCGATCGCCGAGGCCACCGGGGTGACCTTCGCCCTCGACGTGATCCTCAACCGGGACAAGGACATCGCGGCGGCGTTCGGCGGCGACATCCTGCCCATGCACGCCGCCGCCACCGCCGCCGCCCGCCGGGTCGCGATGCGGGAGGTCGAGGCACCCTTCGACGTGGTGGTCACCACCAACTCCGGCTACCCCCTCGACCAGAACCTCTACCAGGCGGTCAAGGGCATGTCGGCGGCGTTCCAGGTGGTCAGGCCGGGTGGCGTGATCGTCTGCGCGGCCGAGTGCCGCGACGGCTTCCCCGACCACGGCTCCTACCGCGAGGTGCTCGCCTCCGAGCCCTCCCCGCAGGCGCTGCTCGACGCGATCGCCGCCAGGCCGGTGACCGTCCCCGACCAGTGGCAGGTGCAGATCCAGGCACGCATCCAGGCCGGCGCCCGGGTGGTGATGCACACCTCCTACCTCGGCGACGCCGACCTGGCGACCGCCCACCTGGAGCAGACCGACGACATCGAGGCCACGGTGATCCAGGCGCTGGCCGCCGCCGGCCCCGGCGCCCGGGTGTGCGTGCTCCCCGAGGGGCCGCAGACCATCCCGTACCTGGCCGGCGGCCGGGCGTGAGCGAGCGCGTGGTGGACCTGGGGTTCGCCCGGGTCGACGTGGACCGGGAGGCCCGCCAGGGGACGCCTGAGGTGGTCTACGGGCCCGGCAAGACCGCCGGGGAGATCGCCGCGATCGCGTCCGCCCTGCTCGCCCGCAACACCGGCCCGGTGCTGGCCACCCGGGTCGAGGAGGCCGACGCCCGGACCGTCCTCGCGGCCGTGCCCGGCGGGTCCCACGACCCGGCCGCGCGGCTGCTGGCATGGCGGCCGGCCGCACCCGGAACCTTCGCGGTCGCGGTCGTCACGGCGGGCACCTCCGACGGGCCGGTGGCGGCCGAGGCCGCGGCCGTGGCCCGGGCGCTCGGCCTCGCCGTCACCGTGATCCGCGACGTGGGCGTCGCGGGCATCCACCGGCTGCTCGCCGAGACCGAGCGGCTCCGCGCGGCCGACGCGGTGATCGTCGTGGCGGGCATGGAAGGCGCGCTCGCCAGCGCCGTCGGAGGTCTCGTGGCGGCGCCGGTGATCGCCGTGCCCACCTCCGTCGGGTACGGCGCGGCCCTGGAGGGCGTCACCGCCCTGCTGGCGATGCTGTCCTCGTGCGCCGCGGGCCTCACCGTCGTCAACATCGACTCCGGCTTCGGCGCCGCCATGGCGGCCCACCGCCTCGCCCACACAGCCACCCGCCGCACCCGCCGCACCCTCTCACCACCCCCGCCCACCCCGGCCGGCGCGGAGGCGGCGCGGCCCGGGGGACGGCCGTGATCTGCTGGGTCAACCCGTTCACAGGGCTCGCCGGCGACATGCTGCTGGCGGCGCTCATCGACGCCGGGGCGCCGCTGGAGGGCATCCGCGCGGCGGTGGGATCGACCGGCCTCACCGGCTGGGAGCTGACCGCCGAGCGGGCCCTCAGCCACGGCCTGGCGGCGACCCGGGTACGGGTCACGGTCACCGACACGGCGACCGAGCGACGGGCCGCCGAACTGATCGCGATGGCCGGGGCCGCCCGGCCCGGACCGGTCGCCGCCCTCGCCGGCGACGCGCTGCGGGCGATCGCGGAGGCGGAGGGCCGTATCCACGGCACCGACCCCGGCCAGGTGCACCTGCACGAGCTGGGCGGCCACGACGCGCTCGTGGACATCGTCGGCGTGGCCGCCGCGCTGCACCTGCTCGGCGTCGACACCGTGCACTGCGCCCCGATCCCGCTGGGCACCGGCACGGTGACCACCCGCCACGGCGTACTGCCCGTACCGGCTCCCGCGACCGCCGCCCTGCTGCGAGGGGCGCTGGTGACCGGCAGCGACCTGCCGGGCGAGACCGTGACCCCCACGGGAGCGGCGCTGCTGCGCGCCATGCGAGCGCGATACACCCCGCCGCCGGCGATGACCCCGGTGGCGACCGGCTACGGCGCGGGCACCAGGAAACTTCCCGACCGCCCCAACATCGTCGCCGTCACCGTCGCCGAGCCCGTCCGGGACAGCGGCACCGAACCCCTCGTCGTCCTGGAGACCAACCTGGACGACGTCACCGGCGAGGTGCTCGGGCACACGATCGCGCGGGCCCTCGACGCCGGCGCCCTGGACGCCTGGGCCACCCCGGCCACCATGAAGAAGGGGCGACCGGCGCACGTACTGCACCTGCTGTGCCGCCGTCCCGCCCTCCCCGCCCTGCGCGAACTGATCCTCGCCGAGACCGGCGCGCTCGGCGTGCGCGAGGTCGCGGTCGAGCGCACGGCCCTGCCCCGGCACATCACCGAGGTCGACCTGGAGGGCCATCGCGTACGGGTCAAGCACGGACCCCACTCGGCCAAACCCGAACACGACGACGTGGCCGCGGCCTCGGCCGCCCTCGGCCTGTCCCTGCGCGAGACGGCCGCCAGGGCGCTGCGACTGGCCCACGAGCGGCCCGCCACGCACGAGAGCCCAGGTTGACCTCCTCACCGCACCTCAAGGCGGAGGTCACCACGCGGAAAGGAACACGATGACGGCCCTCGACGCCAAGATCGCCACGCTGCTCGACCGGCTGGCGGCCCTGCCCTCGCTCGCCGTCGCCTTCTCCGGCGGGGTCGACTCCGCGCTGGTGCTGGCGGCGGCGGTCCGCTCGGTAGGGTCCGGCAGAGTCGCCGACAGAGTCCTGGCGGTGACGGCGGTCTCCGACAGCCTGGCGGCCGAGGAACTCGACGCGGCACGGCGGTTCGCGCTCTCGCTCGGCGTACGGCACCTGCTGCCCGGCACCGCCGAGACGGCGAACCCCGGCTACCGGGCGAACGGCCGCGACCGCTGCTACTTCTGCAAGTCGGAGGTGCTCGACGTGATCGGCCGGGTGGCGGCCGACCACGGCTTCGCGCACGTCGCCACCGGCACCAACGCCGACGACGCCGCCGACCCGTTCCGGCCGGGGATCAGGGCCGCCGACGAGCGCGGGGTGCTCGCCCCGCTGCGGGACGCCGGTCTGACCAAGGCCGAGGTACGGCGGGCCTGCAAGGCGTGGGACCTGACCGTCTGGGACAAGCCGGCCGCGCCCTGCCTGGCCAGCCGGGTGGCCTACGGCGTGGAGGTGACACCGGCCAGGCTGCACCGCGTCGAGACGGCCGAGCGGGCGGTGCGCCGCCTGCTGGCCGGAGCCGGCCTGACGGTCACCGACCTGCGGGTGCGCGACCTCGGCGACCGGGCGCGGGTGGAACTGGACGCCGACCTGCTGCCCCGGGCCTCAAGCCTGCCGGGCCTGGTCCCCGCCGTACGCGAGGCGGGCTTCCACGGCGCCCAGGTCGACGTGGCGGTCTTCCGCTCCGGAGTCCTGAACATCGAGCCGCTTCGCCCCTGAGCGGTCGCGCGGACCCCGCGCGCGAGGTCGCTCGCGTGGCCTCGACAGGAAAAGCACCACGGCGGTCCCGGGTTCACCGGACCCGGGCCTGCCGAGGGTGAGCCATCGATCCTTGGATCGGCCTGATGTCCCAGAGGCTTGGCGCGTCGGCCTCCGGGACGTCAGGCCGGCGTTCCGTCTCCTCGTGACGGGACGGGCGCGGTCAGCGTGAGCGATCTGTTCAGGACGTACTCGGTCTCACCCGCTCGGAACATCACCGACGCCTTGATCTGCGCGCGATCGGCCGGGGACGCGAACGACTCGGGTGCCGTGACCTTCCAGGTCTCGGTGGCCGAGTCGCCGGGGGCGAGCACGTCTCTCACCGGTTCGCCGGCGCGTTCGGCCCTCCAGCCCCGCAAGGCGGCGATCGAGACGGCCAGGCCGGTGGCCGGACGCTCGCCCAGGTTCTCCACCGTGACGGTGACGATCGTCGGACCACCGGCCCCCACGGTGACCGGATCGGCGGACAGGAAGGCGCCGGCCGGGGGACGCCGCGGGTCGGGGGCGCCGCGGTACGGCCCGGCGGGACCCGCCTCGTAGATCACCCGGCTGGCCTCGATCGGGAGGTTGCCGTCGGTGACGACGACGTTGCCGCGGACGACGTTGCCACGGTCGCCGTCGGCGATGCCGGTGACGGCGGGGTTGGTGGTGTAGTTCCCGATCAGGGTGAGATCACCGGTGTGGTTGGCGACGCCGTTGTTGGCGTGCGCCCACTGCTCCGCGGTGTCGGCGAACACGTTGCGGCGCACGCTCAGGTACCGGGCACCCTCGTCGAAGTACAGGCCGTACTGGCCGCTGTTCTCGCAGAAGTTCTCCTCGACGCGGCCGCGGGGTATCGCCGAGAGCGCGTAGATGCAGCCGGCGGCGTACATCGTCCGCACGACGTCGCGCACGTGGTTGCCCACGATGTGGACGTCACTCAGAGTCGTGGGCGTGTCGTGGACCGGCTGGAAGCGGTAAAGCCCGCGATCGACGTAGTCGGGGCTGCCTCCCACGTCGTTGGCGCCCCAGCCGTAACCGACGCCGATGCCGATGTAGGGCATCTCGGAGACGTGGTTGTGCTCGATGGTCAGCCGCGTGACGTAGGTGGCGAGAATCGCGGCCTGGTCCAGGTATTCGAGCGCGGTCGCGTGGACGCGGTTGTCGCTGAGCACGATGTCGCTGTTGACCATACGGGGGTCGGACGGATGGTGCGCGTCGGGGCGCACGCCGCCGACCACGATCCCGCCGCCGGCACTCGCGGTGAACGTGCTCCCCACCACCGAGACCCGGTGCGCGCCCAGCCCCACGCCGGTGGCATGGGCGCCCGCGTCGTTGCCGATGCCGAGCCCGACGGAACCGAGGTTGACGAAGGTGCTGTCGAGGAACCCGATGTCGTCGGCCGCCGACACCTGCACCGCCGCGGGCGCCTGTGCCCAGTCGTTACGAGACGCCTCAAGCCCCGTGCAGCCGACGGAGCACGAGGTGAACGCGTCGGCCGGTCGGCGGGGCTGGACGCCGCTGATGAACACGCCGGTCTGCTGGTTGGCGTACCCGTCGGACGAACCGGGACGCAGCCACGTGGTGCCGGTGAAGGTGAGGCCCTCGAATCGCAGGTTGCGGGCGGGCTCGTCGTAGGTGCCGCCGACCTGGAGCAGCGATTCCAGCCGCGGCAGCTCCACCCGCGCGCGCGAGACGTCCTGCCCCGGGAGCGGTTTGTAGTAGAGCGTCCCCGTCGCCGGGTCCAGATACCACTCGCCGGGCTCGGTCAGGAAACTCCTGGAGTTGAGCAGGAAGAACGTCGGGGTGCGGAACGGAGCCTGGACGGTGTCGTAGCCGTAGGTGTTGTTGTCCCAGGCCGGCTGTTGCATGACGACCGTCGATCCGGAGACGCTCCGCAGCGGCGCGAACCGGTTGGTGAACGTCAGCATCGCCTGCAGTTCGATGCGCCCCTGGTCGGGCAGGGTGGCCAGGTAGGCGAGGTCGGGGTTGTCGACGGTGAAACCGGTCGCGGTCGGCGTGATGTCGCCGGGTGCCAGCCTGATCCGCGCGCGGCGCGCGAGGACCCCGTCGACGTAGAGCTGCCGGGTGTCGAATCCGGTGCCGACCCGGGCCCGGTAGACGCCCGTGTCGGTGTCGTCGGGGTCGTCGGGTTCCCAGCCGGTGACGGGCCGGGCGCCGCTCAGTACGGGCCTGGCCCCGCGCGCCGCCCTCCAGGTCACGGTGTGCCCGCCGCGCCCGGAGTCGGCGGCGTCCAGGCGCAGCGGCGAGAGCAGGCGGTGGATCCCGTCCAGGAGCAGGACGACGACGTCGCGGTCGCCCTCGGCCGCCGCCTCGCGCGCCCGCCGCCGTGCCTCCCACAGGGTCGCCAGTGGCCGCGCCGCAGTGCCGGGGCCGCCGTCGTCGGCGTTCTCGGCCCCGGTGGGCGCGACCACGATCGTGTGGCCGGCCCGTGAGGTCTCCGCCGGGGCCGAGGCGCGTCTGTGTGGCACGAACGACGAACGCACGCGCGTTCCTTTCTTCCGGCCCGGGACGCTCATCCGGCCCGGGGACACGGCGTGGACCGTCGGTGTCGAACGGTGAGGGGCTACCTCGGCGTTCGGTCGCGCAGGTCCACGGCCAGGGGGGCGAGCAGGCGCTGCTGCGCGACCTGATCGTGATCGGTCACCGAGAGCAGCCGGCGTCCGGCCTGCTCGGGGCGGACGCCGGGGCCGTCGGCCGTCAGGGTGCCCGGCCGGTGGGTGAACCCTCTGATGACGTCCTCGTCGACCGTGACGCCCAGGCCGGGAGAGTCCCCGAGGTGGAACGCGCCGTCCTCGACGTGCAGGTCGACGGACACCCCCAGTGGCGGACGCAGGTCCTGCAACTCGCTGGCGATGTGGTTCGGCACCGAGGTCGCGGCGTGCAGCAGGCCGATCGGGATGTTGCCGATCGGGCTGACCGGCAGATCGTGGGCGTGAGCCAGGGCCGACACCCGCAGGAAATGGGAGACACCCCAGACCGCGGCCGTCTGGACGATGTCGACGGCTCCCGCGGCCAGCAGCGGGCGATACTGCTCAAGTCCGGTGAGGTTCTCCCCGGTGGCGACCGACGCGCGGATCCCCCTGCCGACGGTGGCATGGCCCTCGGCGTCCCACCGCCGGACGGGCTCCTCGATCCAGGTGAGATCCAGGGTGCGCTCCAGCTCGCAGACGTGCCGGATCGCCTGTTTGCGCGACCACGACTCGTTCACGTCGAGCATCAGGCCCGGCCGCCTTCCGTGCCCGGCCTCGGTCAGGACCTCCTGCACCAGCGTCAGGCGGTGCCTGTCCCGCTCGATGTCGAGGCCGCCCTTGAGCTTGGCGGCCCGCAGGCCGTACCGGGCGTAGACCTCGTAGGCCGAGACGAGCTCGTCGTCGGTCAGGCCGATGTCCAGGCCGGAGGCGTAGGCGGGGACCCGCCTGTCGCGCCCGCCCAGCAGACGCCAGAGCGGTTCGCCGGCGATCTTCGCCTTGATGTCCCACAGGGCGGTGTCCATGGCGCCGATGGTCCCGAACACCGCGCCCGCGTGGCCCGCCTTGAAGGTCTGCCGCAGCATGCGGTCGTACAGCGCCGCCACGCCGCGCGGGTCCTCGCCCTCGATGGCGGCGAAGACGCCGTCGATCTCCACGTGAGGTCCGATGCCGACACCGGTGATCCCCTCGTCGGTGTCCACCATGACGATGGACACCGGAACGACGCCGTCGGCGTAGAGGCCGTTGGAATCACCGACAGGACGGTCCCATTCCTGGACCGTCGTCAAAGTGCGATACCCCGAAATACGCATGTCAGCCCTTCGTGGAACCGGCGGTGACCCCGTCGGCGATCTGGCGCTGGAGAAAGAGATAGATCATCAACATGGGGACGGCGGCGATCAGCACCCCGGAGGCGAAGGTGGGGATGTTGTCGGAGTACTGTCCACGCAGCGAGGTGACCCCGACCATGAGGGTGCGGTGGTCGGCCGACGGCATCATCAGCAGGGCGATGAGCACGTCGTTCCAGCAGAACAGCGTGTTGAGAATGCCGACCGACAGCAGCGCCGGAGTGCCCATGGGCAGCATGATCCGCCGGTAGACGCCGTACGTGGTGTTCCCGTCGATCCTCGCCGCGTCGACGATCTCCGCCGGGATGGTCTTGTAGTAACTCGTCATCAGGAAGATGGTGAACGGCAGGAACTGCGCGACGTAGGCGAGGATCAACCCCGGGTAGGTGTCGATGAGGCCGCTGTCGGCCATGACCCGCGCGAGCGGCACCATGATCACCTGAAACGGGATGAGCAGCGCCGCGAGACAGCCGAGGAAAAGCACCTTGGAACCGCGAAACCGCAGCTGGCTCAGCGCGAAGCCCGCCATCGACCCGAAGAGGAGCAGCAGGACCACCGAGATCGTCACCACGATGAGCGAGTTGGCGAAGTATCGTGCCATGCCGACACTGGTCCACGCCGTGACGATGTTCTCCCACTGCAGGGAGGTCGTCAGGGCGAAGCGGTCGAGGACGTACTCACGCCGGGTCTTCAGGGCGACGTTGACGGTGAACACGAGGGGGTAGATCGTCGCCAGCGCGAGGAGCGCCATCGGAACGGCGAGCACCCACCTGATCAGTCTCTTGCCGAGCATCAGTCCTGCCTCCCCGCGCGGCGGAGCACGCTGATCTGCAGGAGCCCCACCACGAGCATGATGAGGAAGAGGACCGTCGACGCGGCCGAGGCGAGCGCCGGGCGGTTCATCTGTCCCTGCTGGATCCAGACGTAGTACTCCGGCAGGTAGGTGGACCCCTCCGGGCCGCCGCTGGTCATGACGTACAGCAGGCCGAACATGGATGTCAGCATCCCGATCATCGTGGTCACGAAGACGAACTGAATGGTGCGGGTCAGGCCCGGGATGATCACGTGCCAGATGGTCTGCGGGAGCGACGCGCCGTCCATCCTGGCCGCGTCCAGGAGCGCGGAGTCCAGGGTGGCGAATCCGGCGAGGAACACCACCAGGGCCATCCCGAACGTCGCCCAGATCTGCACGCCGACCACCGCGAACATGGCGACATCCGGATCGCCGAGCCAGTCGACCGGGCCGAGGCCGATCGTCGCGAGGATGGAGTTCAGCGGGCCGTCGAAGGCGAGCATCAGGTTGAAGATCGCACCGACGATCACCGGGGAGAGCACGGCCGGGAAGAAGTAGACGCTGCGGAAGACCCGATGCCCGGGAACGCGCAGGTAGATGAACGTCGCGAGCAGCCCGGGGATGGCCACCGCGACGGGAAGCAGCAGCACCAGCAGCAGCACGTTGCGCAGCGCGCTCTGGAACGTCGCGTCCTGGAACATCTCCAGGTAGTTGTCGAAGCCGACCATCGCCCCGTTGCGCTCACCGTCGCCGGTGAAGGAGAAGTTGACGCCCAGCAACAGCGGCCACAGCCGCAGGGCCACGATGATCAGTAGGGCCGGAGCCACCAGAACGTAAGGCGCGAGGCGCTCGGAGCGCAACGAGCGGGAGGGCGGCAGGGAAACGATCCCGGCGTCGGCGCGGCGTGCCCGCTGCTCTGCTTCCCTCGTTCCGCCCGCACCGCCTGCCCGCCCGGAACCGACCGGGCGGGCAGACGGCGACGAATCTCTGACCGGCACGAGATCAGCTCGCCCGATCCGAGGCGGCCAGCTGCTCCACTACCTCGTCGACGGTCGCCGAGCCGCTCAGGAGCTGCTGGGAAAGCCTTCCCATCAGGTCCAGGGTCTTGGAGGACAGCGCGACATGCAGCGCGGGCTTGCCTTCCTTGAGCTGGGAGACGAGCGTGCCGACGGCCGCGGGGGCCTGCGAGACGTCGATCGTGGTGTCGGACGCGATCGCGCCGGCGTCGGAGTAGAAGGAGGTGAGGGCGTCGGTGGTGGTCAGCGACCGCACCAGGTCGGCGGCGAGCTTGGGGTCCTTCGCCCACTTCGCGACGCCGTAGCCGATGCCACCGTCGTAGGCGAGGCTCGGGGTCACCCCGTCGGTGACGACCGGAGCGGGCATGACGCCGAGCTTGTCGGCCCCCAGGAACTCGCTGAAGTCCTTCCAGTGCCCGATGTCGGACATCAGGCCGATGATGTGGGCGGCCTTACCGGAGTTGAAGATCGTGAAGGCGTCGTTGAACATCGCGGTCGAGTTGGCCCCGTCGTTGTTCAGCTTCGCGTCGCCGGTGTCCTTCCACAGCTTGAAGATCTTCTTCACGTTGGGGGAGTCCCAGACGCGCTTCCCGGCGATCCAGTCGTCGTACTCCTGTGCCGTCAGGATGCCCGAGCCGAGGCCCGACATGAAGAATTGGATGCCGGCGCCCTCCTTGTTGCCGAGCGCGAAGCACTTGGCCCCGGTCGCCTTCTTGATGGCGGCGCAGTCGTCGAGGAACTTGTCCCAGGTGGTGGCGGGGTTCGCCGGGTCGAGTCCCGCCTTCTCGTACAGCGTCTTGTTGTAGTAGATCGGGTGGCCCTGCAACGTCAACGGCGCGGCGTAGATCTTGCCTGCCTCGCTGAACGCGTCCCAGCCCGCCAGGCGCTGCTTGTCCTCGGCCACGTACTGGTCGAGCGGAAGGAGCGCGTCCACGCGGTCGCGGATCTGGCCGCCTCCGTTGAAGAGCATGACGTCGGGCCCCGCGCTGGACTGGATCGCCGAGCCCAGCAGGGTGTAGTACTGGTCGAAGGGCTGGGCCACGAACTCGACCGTGACGTCCGGATGCTTCTTGGCGAAGTCGGCCTTCGCCTTCTGGATGTAGTTGGCGGCGGACGCCTCACCCGATTTCCAGTCCCAGACCACGAGTTTCGTGACCTTGCCGGACTCGCTCGGCGACGACGTGGGTCGCGTGGCGCTTCCGCAGCCGGTCAAGACCAGCCCCGCGGCCAGGACGGCCGACCAGAGTGCTCGCTGCTTCATTGCTGTTCACTCTCCAGAGGGTGGCCGGGCTCACCCGGCCTTCGTTTGAGGCGAAACGTAATTCGTATGACGTCTGACGTCAATATGCGTGACATATACTGATGTTGAAATGTGGCGCCGCCCGCGGCACCGGAGGAGATATGACGGCATCACAGGAGTCGCCCCTGAGCTTGGCGTCCCCTCCGGCGTGGGTGCGACGGCCGGCGAACCTCGCCAGGGCGGTCACGGCGGAGCTGGTGGAGCGCATCGTTCGCGGAGCGCATCCGCCCGGCACACCGCTGCCCGCCGAGCCGGTCCTCTGCGAGACCTTCTCGGTGAGCCGGACCGTCATCCGCGAGGCGGTGAAGATCCTTCAGGAGAAGGGGCTGGTGCAGGTCCGCCAGGGCAGCGGCACCATAGTCACCTCGCCGACGATGTGGGACATGCTCGACGAACTCGTCCTCGCGGCGACCATCGCCGAGGACGAGAGCCTGGCGATCCTCGACGACCTCGTCGTCACGCGGCGCGTGCTGGAGTCCGACATGGCGAACCTCGCCGCTCGCCTCGCGGACCAGGACACCATCGATCGGCTGCGTGCGCTGGTGGACCGGATGGACGAGCTCGTGGACGATCATGTCACCTACGCCGACCACGACCGCGCCTTCCACGACACGATCATGCAGGCGTCCGGAAACCGCATCGCCCGCGGCGTGGTGCGGGCACTGGAGAGTCAGGTCATCAACACCGCCCGCTACATGGGCCAGCCCCAGCGGGCACTGTGCGTGGCGTCCAACCTCGGTCATCGCCGTATTTACGAGCACATCGCCGCCCACGACCCCGGCGGCGCCGCCGGGGCGATGTTCACGCACATCACCGAAGCCTGGCTCGTTCGTCGCGGCGGGCCGGGCGATCCCGTACGCCTGGAGCGCTGAGGGCCGGCCTATGGACACGCGTTCCCTCGCGCGGGGTCGCCGGGGAGGTCCGAGGACTCGGTGGAAGGAGCCGGCCCGGTCAGGCCCAGGGCGGTGACGCGCCGTACCAGGGACTCGCGCCGCACCCGGATCTGCCGGCCGTTGTCGTGGCCGGCGAGGGTCGCGGCGCGCACCTCGGCGATGACGTGGGAGTGCGGGACGTTGAGCACCGCGGCGGCCGTGGCGACGCTCACCAGGGGCTCGTCGGGCAGCATCGCGAGCCGTTCGGCGATCATGCGCTCGCGGAACTCGGCGGCGAACCAGACGGTGGCGTCACCGATGCCGAGATGAAGGACGAGACCTTCGCGTTCCAGATACCGCAGGAGGTCGTCGATGTCGCCCGGCGTGCTCATGTGGTGCTTTCCCTCGTGTTCGGTGGTGTGGGCGGGATGGGGACCCGCGTTCCGGCGGCAGTGCCCTCGACTGCCCCCGGAGCGTCCCGGACGGGTGGGGCCGTCCGCCCCCGCCCGGCCGGGGGCGGGTGACGGCTTTCGCCGGGGCGGTGGGCCGCCCCGGCGAAGACATGAGACGGCTGGATCAGTTGCGCAGGCTCCAGCGCTGGTTGGCGCCGCCGTTGCAGGCCCAGAGGTTGAGCTTGGTGCCGTTGGCGGTGCCGTTGCTGGGCGCGTCCAGGCACAGCCCTGACTGCACGCCCGTGATGGTGCCGTTGGCGTTGACGTTCCACTGCTGGTTGGTGCCGCTGTTGCAGTCCCAGATCACCACCTGGGTGCCGTTGGCGGTTCCCTGGCCGTAGGCGTCCAGGCACTTGTTGGCGTACACCTGCAGCTGCTTGCCCGCGGTGTGGGTCCAACGCTGGCTGGTGGCGCTGCCACAGTCCCAGAGATGTGCCTGGGCCCCGTTGGCGGTGCTGTTGCCGGTGACGTCGACGCAGCGGTTCGACTGGGCCCCGACGATCTGCGCGCTCTGCTGCGGGTTACCGCTCGTCTGGGGGCCGGCGGCCGCCATCACGGCCTGGGCTCCCGAGGGCCAGTTGCCGTTGGTGACCGTGACGTTGCCGTTGACGACGTTGCCCCGGTCGCCGTTGGTCACGTTGGTGCTGTTGTTGGTCGCCCAGTTGTTGGTGACGGTGAAGTTCCCCATGTTCTCGGCGTACCAGTAGTTGGCGGTGGCCCAGGTGCCGGTGGAGGAGAAGACGTTGTTGCGAGCGGTGTAGTAGCGCGAGCCCTCGTCGAAGTAGAGCCCGAAGTAGCCGTTGGTCCGCAGGCAGTAGTTGTCGCTGATCACCGCGTTCGGGTTCGCCGACAGCGTGTAGATGCATCCGCCGTCGTTCATCTGCTGCATGACGTCGTGCACGTAGTTGCCGGTGAGCCGGTTGTTGGACGCGGTGGTGGCCGTGGTGTACCTCGGCTGGTAGTTGTACAGGCCGCGACCGGCGTAGTGCTCACTGCCGCCGGCGTCGTTGGCGCCCCAGCCGTACCCGATCGACATGCCGGTGTACGGCATGTTGTAGACCTCGTTGTTGGAGACGGTGGCGGTGTTGACGTAGGTGGTCAGGACCGACACGATGCCCCGGTACTCCACGCCGAGGTCGTGGATGCGGTTGTTGCTGACGGTGATGTTCCGGTTCACCATCCGCTGGTCGCCGGGGTGGTGCGCGTCGGCGCGCACGCCGCCGACCACGATGCCGCCGGCCGAGGTGCGGGCGATCTCGGACCGGGTGACGGTGATGTTGCTCGCGCCCAGGCCGACACCGCTGGTGTGGCCGTTGGCGTCGTTGCCGATGCCCACGGCCGTCTGGCCGAGGTTGAAGAACTGCGAGTCGCTGAAGGTGATGTTGTTGGCGGCCGACACCTGCACTGCGGCGGGCATCTGGTACCAGTTCGGCCGGGTGGCCTCGAACTGCGGGCAGCCGTTGTGGCAGGAGGAGAAGGCCGGCCAGTTCCAGTTGCCGGCCATGTAGACGCCGGTCTGCTGGTCCACGTAGCCCTGGTTGCCGCTGGGGCCCATCCAGGTCGTGCCGGTGAAGGTGATTCCGGTGAACGAGATGTGGTGGGCGGGCGCGTCATAGGTGCCCCCGACGTTCACCAGGGACTGCAGCGTCGGCAGCTCCACGCTGACGTTGCTCATGTTCTGCCCGGCGAGCGGGATGTAGGAGAGCTGGCCGGTCCCGGGGTTGAGGTGCCACTCGCCCGGTGAGTCGAGGAACTCGTAGGCGTTGGCCAGGTAGAGCGGACCCGCCCGGTGCGGGCTGGTGAAGGTGTCGTATCCGAAGTTGTTGTTGCTCCAGCCGGGCTGCTGCATCGTGATGAAGTTCCCGGTGATGTTCTGCACCCTCACGTACCGGTCGGTGAACGAGCCGACGCTCTCCATCTCGACCTGGTTCTTGTTGGCGAGGTTGTTCAGATAGCTCAGGGCGCCGTTGGTGAAGGAGAGGCCGCTGCTGTTGGCGGTGAAGTCCGACCGGTTCACGGTGGTACGCGCGCGTGTGGCGATGGCACCGTTGACGTAGAGCTGCCGGCTGTCGACCCCGGTGCCGACGTTGGCCCGCCAGATGTTCTTCCCTGAATCGGCGAGCGACCAGCCGGTGACCGCCCTCGCGCCGCTGATCACGGGGCGCGCCGACGGGGCGGCCCGCCATATCACCTGGTATCCGTTGTTACCGGAGTCGGCGGCGGTGAACCGTAGTGGCGCGGAGAGCCGGTATACCCCGTCGGCCAGTTCCACGACGATGTCGCCGGACATCGCGCCGGTGAGTGCCCGCACCGCGGTCTGCGCGGCCGGCAACGAGCACGGCTGGGCGCTGGAGCAGCTGCCGCCGCTGCCGGAGGGGGAGGCGTAGAGGGTCGTGGTGGCCGCGAGGGCGGGGGAGACCGGCGCCACCAGGGCGGCCGCGGCGGTCAATCCGATCGCGGCCGCTCCGGCCAGCATCAGTCTCCGTATCGCGGAGTACGAGAGTTCGAACACGGCACTTCCTTACGTGGGGGGGTGGTGGGAGAGCGGTCGGCGTGCCGCTCTCCCCCGGCGGGCACGCGAAGGTGCCCCGCCGTGGGCGGAATCCCCCGCCGGGAGGGTCGTTCTTCCCGGCGGGGGATTCCCGAAGGTGTCTCAGAGATGGTCCGGCAGGAGGATCAGATCCGGGTCCAGCGCTGGTTGCCTCCGCCGTTGCAGGACCAGATGACGAGCTTGGTGCCGTTGGCCGTGGCGTTGTTGGGCACGTCCAGGCACTTGTTCGAGCCGAGGGCGGTGATGCTGCCGTCGGGGTTGAGGCGCCACTTCTGGTTGTTCTGGCCGTTGCAGTCCCAGATCTGCACCGCGGCGCCGTCGGCGGTGCTCTGGTTGCTCACGTCCAGGCACTTGTTGCCGTAGACCCGCAGCTCGTTCGCGCCGTTCGACGTCCACTGCTGGTTGCTCTGGCCGTTGCAGTCCCAGATCTGCGCCAGAGCGCCGTTGGCCTGGGAGGCGCCGGTCACGTCGAGGCACTTGCCCGAGGCCGTGCCCCGGAGCGGGCTCGTCTGCGTTCCCGGGTTCGCGGTCGGAGTCGGGTTCGGGGTCGGGTTGGGGTTGGGGTCGCTACCGAACTGCGAGAAGAACCTCCACACCTCGCCCTTGGTCCAGGTCGTGATGCCGCTCTCGGCGTAGGTCCCGTCCACCGGACCCGGCATGTGGCCGTTGTCGAAGGCGGCCCACACGACCGGGTAGCCCGCGCGGCAGCCCGAGTAGGTGGTGGTGATGTGCGTCCTGCTGCCAGAGCCCGGCTCCGGCGGGTTCTGGGGGGTGCAGCCGTTGTTCCTGACGAACCTGTCACGCAGTGACCGGCCCTGGGAGATGTTGAGGACGTTGTCGGTGATGCCGTGCAGTCCCATGTACGCGATGGGCTGGCTGCCGTCGCTGCATCCGCTGAGCTGGGCGCCGGCGTAGACCGCGACCGCGCGGAAGACGTTCGCCCGGCTGCAGGCGAGCGAGTAGCTCATACCGCCGCCGTAGCTGAAGCCCATGGCGAAGCGCTGCGAGGTGTCGACGCACAGGGCCGCGTCGATCCGCCTGATCAGGTCGTCGACGAGGACCACGTCCTCGTTGCCGGAGTTGGCCCAGCCGTTGCCGATGCCCTGGGGCGCGACGAAGATCGCGTTGTTGTTCGACATCTGCCGCATGCCGTAGAAGGACCACGGGTAACCGCTGGTGCCGCCGGAGTCGACGTCGTTCATGGTGCCGCCCCGCCAGTGGAATCCGAAGAACAACCGGTAGGGGGTGTTGTTGTTGTAGTTGTCGGGGAGTCTCAGGATGAAGGAGCGGGTCTTGCCGCCGCTCTGGATCGTCTGCGTACCGTTGTTCAGCCCCGGGGCCTTGCCGCACCCGGCGGTCGGCGCGAGGGCGCGGGCCCCCGCCGACGACGACGCGGTGGCGCTGGAGCTGCTCAGTGCGGCATGTGCCGTGGACACGACGAGGAGGGCCGCGACCGCGATCGCTCCGAAGAGGGATCTCCGCTTCGCCATCAGGTGACCTCCCCTGCGGTTCGAATATCGGCATGTCTTGGTGGGCAGACCACTTGCTTCTCCTTCATGTGGGGGGTGAGGAGTTTCAGCCGGCCGGTGTGGCGGCTCGACGCCGTTTTTGTTTTCGCCCGCGCCGAACAGCACGCCTGGCCGGTTCTTGCAGGTGTCGCCGAACAACCGCGTCCCGGTCCGAGGTGGTCGGGACCGTTCGCGTTGCCGTCATGGACGGCGATGTCCGTCCTTGTCTCCGGTGGCTTCCCCTCCGCTCCAGATGTGGTCCGGCCAAAGGGGGGCCCTCCGACAGGAGGCGTCCCGGAGACTTAGCTACTAATTACGTTCCTCACGCTGAGTCGCGTCAAGACCTTAAGCCCACTTATTTCTGACTCCTCACAGGGGTTCCTTTGTCAGAGTTGGGGTTCATTTGAAGATAAGCGCAGGTAGGGGGCTTACTTCTTCCTCCCTCCTTGCTGTGGATCCGAGTTCGGGCAGGATGTGTAGCACTTAATGTCAGGTAGGTTGAGAGGGATTGATGCTGATCCGTGCCTCAGTTGGTCGTACTCTTGAGGAGGTGGTGGCAGGGAGAGGGCGGGTAGCGTGATCGATAATCCGCGCGCGGAAGGCGCATACCGGCCGGGCTACGAGGTGGCCGCGGAGCAGGTGCTGGAGTTGATCACCAGGCTGCACCTGCGGCCGGGTGATCGCATGCCCACCGAGAACGAGCTGGCCCAGCAACTGGGCACGAGCCGGACCGTGGTGCGCGAGGCGGTGAAGATACTCTCCGCGCTCGGCAGGATACGCGCCCAGAAAGGGCGCGGCCTCTACGTGGCCGACGACGAGGGGATGCTCGGTACCGGACGATGGGCGTCCTTCTTCCTGCCCACCGACCTGGACCACATCTACATGCTGTTCGAGTTCCGCCGGGCCCAGGAGATGGAGACCAGCCGGCTTGCCGCCCGCCGCGCCACCCCGGCGGAGCTGGGAGACATCGAGAAGTGGGCCGGGGTGTGCCGCTACGGGTTCGACACCGGACGCGAGGAGCTGTTCAACGAGGGCGACGACGCCTTCCACACCGCCATCGCGACGGCCTCGCACAACATGTTCCTCCAGATAGCGGTGCGGGAGGCTCGCCGGCTGCAGGCGCAGTCCAACCTCATCGGACTGCGAGGTTCGGTGGGCGGGCACGCGGCGAAGGCCGTCGAGGAGCACGACGCCATCTACCAGGCCATCCGCGCCGGTGACCCCGAGGCGGCGGCCCAGGCCGCGGCGACGCACATCGACAACACGCTGGACGACTACCGCAGGGAGATCCAGCAACGCATCTTCTCGCCGACCGACTGACTCCCCGCGGGCGGGCGACGCGGACGGCGGGTGCGCGGCGCCGCCGGAATCCGCCCGGCGCCGTCGCGCCGGGCGGATCGGCCGTGAGGTCAGACGCGGGTCCAGTGCTGGTCCGTCACCCGGGTGAGCGACGCGGTCGCGGCGGGCCGGACCGCCCGCAGCAGGCTCGCGATCGTCAGGGGTGACGCGACGACCGCGAGCAGGGCGCTGAGCCTTCGTCTCACGTTGTGTCCTTTCGATCGCCGGGAGCGTCAGAGCGCGGTGATGGTCCACTGGTTGTTGGTGCTGTTGTTGGGGGCCCACATGGCGACGGTGGAGCCGGCGGTGCTGTTGCCCATGCCGTCGAGGGCGGTGTTGGTGCCGCGGTTGATGATCTGCTGGCGGCCGTTGCCCACGCTGTTGAGGCGCCACTGCTGGTTGTTGTTGCCGGTCCAGGCGGCCTGTCTGGCGTTGGCGCCGTTGGCGGTGTTGCCCCAGCTGTCGATGACCATGCCGTTGGTGCGGTTGACGATGCGGTACCAGCCGCCGCCGAGGTCGACCAGCTGCCAGTGCAGGTTGGTGCTGCCGTCGGAGGCGTTCCACTGCTTGAGGTTCGATCCGGAGGCGACGTTGCCGCCGCTGTCCAGTGCCAGGCCGGTGGTGCCGTTGGTGATCCGCACATAGCCGGTCGGGGTGGGGCCCGAGCCCAGGGCGGGGATCTGACCGGAGAAGGTCAGCTTGACCACGTACGCCGGGGCGCTGAACGGGGCGGTGGAGGACGGCATCGAGACGTGCAGGCCGGAACCGTCCTGGCTGCGGTTGGGCAGATCGACGTACGACCCGGCCGTGGAGCCGAGGAGCTGCACCGAGGTCAGGACGCTCAGGTTGATCCGGTTCGAGCCCAGGGTCGTGATGTCCAGGGTGGCGCCCGGCCAGCCGAGCACGGTGGCGTACAGGACCGTGTTGGTCTTGTTGCGCGTGAAGCGGATGTCCCGGTTGGTTCCCGCGCGTGGTGTGACGAAGGAGCCGCCGCCCATCTGCGTGGGGCCCTCGCCGAAGGCCGTCCAGGCCCGGGTGGAGTAGATCGATTCGCCGAAGCGCCGCAGGTAGTCCCCGATGCCCAGCAGGATCGTCCGCTGCCCGGACGGGATGGTGCCGTCGGCCGTCGGGGCGATGTTCAGCAGCATGTTGCCGTTCTTGCTGACCCGGTCGATCAGCGAGTGCAGCATGGCGTTGAGCGAGTAGTAGCCGATGCCGTTGGTGTAACACCAGCTTGAGCTGGAGATGCTGTCGTCGGTCAGCCAGTAGGGGGTCTGGATGCCCGCCGGCCCGCCGCGCTCGTAGTCGTAGACCTCGCCCCTGTTGTTGAAACCGTCCTTGTAGGTGACGACCATCTCCCTGTTCCAGGCGATGGCCTGGTTGTAGTAGTAGGCGAGGAAGTTCAGCCGTTGCGTCTCGGGGATCTGGGGGAGGTTGAAGTCCTGCCAGATGACGTCGGGCCGGTAGCCGTCGATGACCTCCTTGAGCTTGTCGTACCAGAGTTGGTTCTCCGCGGTCCTGTCCAGCTGGCCGTACAGCTTCCTGAGGGAGGCGGTGGACTGGGTGGGCACGCGCTCGAAGAAGCCGGTGAAGTTGTAGGCGTGGTGCAGGGAGACCAGCAGCTTGAGACCCTTGGCCCGGATGGCGTCGGCGTGCAGCCGTAGCAGGTCGAGCCTCGGGCCGGTGGCGACCGAGTTCCACTCGTTCACCCTGCTGTTCCACATCGAGTAGCCGTCGTGGTGCTCGGCCACCGGCCCCGCGAACCTGGCGCCGGCGTCGACGAACAGCTGCGCCCACTCGCCGGGGTCGAAGTTGCCGCCGGCGGACCTGAGTTTGGGGGCGAACTGCACCCAGTTGCCCGCCTTGTCAGGGGCGCCGTTGATGAAGTTGTGGTACGGCCACACCGAGGGATCACCGTAGACGTTCCTGTGGTGGTTGTTCTCGCTGGAACCGCCGAAGTACATGTTGCGCGGGTACCACTCGTTGGCGAACGCGGGGACGCTGAACACGCCCCAGTGGTAGTAGATGCCGAACTTGGCGTCCTGGAACCACTCCGGAGCCGGCGGGTGCTGGTCGACCGACTCCCAGGTCGGGGTGTAACCGCTCGGGGCGCCTGCCGCCCACGCGGGAGGCGATCCCAGCAGGCCGGCGGCCGCGGCGCCTCCGGCTCCGGCGAGCAGCGCGCGGCGGCTGAACGGTGACGAGGATGGGGACATGAGCGGAAACCTCTCGGAGTGGGGGGATTCTCCTGGCCGTTCCGCAGGTGGGATGAGCGTCGTGGTCGACGGCCCCCGCCGCGCACCACCGACTTGGCATAGGGGCCGTCTCGGGGACTCAGTGTGGAAACTATTACAAAATGTGTCAAGGTCACGCAGGAAGGATCTGTCTCGCCGCGTGCCGCACACGTGATGGACCCGCTTCGGCGTCTGCGGGTCCTTGCAGGGCGTGGTGCCCGTTCCGGGGCGAGACGTCGGCGGTGAAATTTTCATCACGTCACCCCGGCCCGTTCGGTGCGGTGACCTGTGAAACACCAGATGGAGCCGTCTCCGTCTCCGGCTCCTGTTCGTCTCGCCGTGTTTCCGGCTCTTGACAGCCTCTCCTTGCCTCGTGTTTGCTCCGCTGCACCACCACAATCATTCGACGCTGGAAGAGGCCGCGACCGGCAGGAAAATGTTAGCGCTCACATCTCCCCGCCCCCCAAAAAGGCCCACTCGGCGACCGTGAATCCCGGCCACACACCACACCCGCGATTCCCTCCCACGGTCACCGATTTCTCGACAGGAGGATTCTCCGCACGGCGAAAGCCGGACCAACCCGATCCATCGGACCTCGCAGCCCTGTGCCCGGCGGGCACCCGCGAGGTGCCCCGAGCCGCCGCTCCCGCCGCCACATGACATTCGTTGGAAAGTGCTCCGAATACAGACCGTCAGCGCTAAACGAGCTGTCAGCAGTCACTGCTCTCAGCTTTCGGAAAGAGGTTGAGCATGCGTAGGTGGAGACGCTGGTTCACAGCGGCGCTTCTGGCTGTGATCGTGGTCGCGCTGGGCGCGGTGACGCGGACGAGCGTCGCCGGCGCGGAGTCCAACGGCGGCGTGCGGGTCATGCCGCTGGGCGACTCGATCACCGAGGGCACGCAGGTGCCGGGTGGATACCGCATCGGCCTGTGGCAGCGGCTGGTCTCGGGCCGGTACACGGTGGACTTCGTCGGGTCACAGTTCAACGGGCCGGCCTCGCTGGGGGACCACGACCACCAGGGGCACCCCGGCTGGCGCATCGACCAGATCGACGCGAACATCACGAACTGGGCGCGCACCCAAAATCCGCGCACGGTGCTGCTGCACATCGGCACCAACGACATCCTGCAGAACTACAACGTGGCCGGCGCGCCCCAGCGGCTCTCCAACCTGATCGACCGCATCACCGCGACCGTGCCTGACGCGGACGTGTTCGTCGCCACCATCATCCCGCTGTCCAACTCCGGGCAGGCGGCCGCCGCCCGCACCTTCAACGCGGCCATCCCCGGCATCGTGCAGAACAAGGTGAACAGCGGCAAGCGCGTCCACCTGGTCGACATGTACAGCAAGCTGGCCACGTCCGACCTGATCGACGGCATCCACCCCACCGCCGGCGGCTACGACAAGATGGCCGCCGCCTGGTACGCCGCCCTCCAGTCGGTCTCCGGCAGCATCGGCCAGCCCGGCGACCCCGGTTCGACGCCCTCGCCCTCGCCGACGAGCGCGATCAGGGGGGTCGGTTCGGGCAGGTGCCTGGACGTCGCCAACGTCTCGCAGGCCAACGGCGCCGCGGTGCAGATCTGGGACTGCAACGGCCAGAACAACCAGCGCTGGGCACCGACCGGCGCGAGTGAGCTGCGGGTCTACGGCAACAAGTGCCTGGACGTGAGCAACCAGAGCACCGCCAACGGCGCGCAGGTCCAGATCTGGGACTGCAACGGCCAGAACAACCAGAAGTGGCGCCTCAACAACGACGGCAGCATCACCGCCATCGGCGCGAACAAGTGCCTGGACGTGTCCAACAACTCCACCGCCAACGGTGCCAGACTCCAGATCTGGGACTGCAACGGCCAGGGCAACCAGCGCTGGACCCGCGTCTGATCCGTACTTCCCAAACGGCGCGTGGGCCTGTACCCCCCAGGCAGGCCCACCCCGCCGACCGGTTCGGCTACCGGCGCGTCGGCCTGATCGTTCAGGCCGACCCGCCGGGCCGGACCGGCCCGGTGCTCCCGCCGTGCGGCGGGAGCACCGGGCGGCGCGGGGTCATGGGAGCGTCCCCGCGCCGCTCTCGCGACCCCGCGCCACGGAGGCGTTCACCCCGTCGAGGGTGAGTTCGAGGACCGGCGCGTTCGTCCCGCCGAAACCGGCCCTCGCCTGCGCGGCCGGGATCCGCATCGGATCCTCGCCGCCCGTGGACGGGTAGTTGAGGAAGCTCACCACCCGAAGATCGGGCAGCACCAACCAGGCGTACGCCTGATCGGGCTCACTCGCGGGGTTGCCGACCACCAGCCCGGAGCCGTTCAGCGGCTCGTACGGTCCGGTGAGGCTCGGGGCCACGAAGCCGTACAGGCCGGTGGGCGCCGACCTCGGGGGATGGAACGAATGCCGGTGCGTGCAGAAGAAAAGGTAGTACGAGGACCCGTGCACGACGATGTGCGGTCGTTCGATCTCGTGATTGACCCCGTCGGCCACCAGCAGTGGCGGCCGGAGCGACCAGCCGTCAGGCGCCGCGTCGGCGAGGGCCACCGCGCCCGTGTAGCGATCCTCCCAGGCGACGGAGGCGGCGACGAGAAGGTGTTCGCGCCCGTCGGCGGGATCACGGAACCAGCCGGGATCGCGAAAGGCCCGGATCTTCCCCGGCCCCCCCTCGACGTCGTCGGCGGGCAGATACGTCCGGCCGTCCGAGCTCAAGATCTCCCGGTGCTCGGCGTGCGGTTCCAGCACGATCCGTTCGCCGTCGGCGACCAGCCGGGCACGTGCCTCCACGACACGCTGGACGAACGTCGGGCGCGCCTCGCCTCGCCGGCCGGCGGCCGTGTAGAACACCGACACCGTGCCGTCGGGTCTGCGGACCGCCGACCCCGACCACTCGCGGCTGCCCGGCGAGGCGCCGTCGGCGAACGCGTTCCCCAGGTCCTTCCAGTCGTCGCCGTCCTTGGCGAGCAACCGGACGCGAGCGTGGTCGTGGCGGTCCTCGGGATGCCCGGCGGCGGGTGCCGACAGACCCATCCACAGCTCGTGGCCGAGAACCGTGGAGGTCGAGCCGTCCTCCTCCTGGATCGGCCACAGGTCCCAGACGTCGTCGTGCGGCAGCACGCGCGGCAGGGCCACCGGACCGACGACCGGCGCCGTCGTCGCGGGAGTGTCGGTGAGCAGGGCGAGATGGCGCCGGTCCCAGCGCGCCGGCCGGCCGTCGCCGTGTCCGGGCGATCCTGTCTCGGTATCCGTGCCGAGCAACGACATGACGTGTGTCATCCCTTCAGGGAGCCCTGGAGCAGAGCCGTGACGAACCGGCGCTGGAAGATGAGAAAGATCAGCAACGTGGGAGCCAGGATGAGCAGCGACCCCGCGCACAACAGCGGGATGTCGGTGCCCCACTGTCCCTGGAAGGCGCCCAGCGCGCCGGACATGGTGCGCTGCAGCGGGTCGTCGACCAGGACGATGGCGAGCAGGAACTGGTTCCAGGTCCACAGGAACAACAGGATGGCGAGCGACGAGATCGCCGGCATGGCGAGCGGGACGTGGACGCGCCAGAACAGCTGCCACACGTTCGCCCCGTCGATCCGCGCGCTCTCCGACAGTTCCTCGGGCATGTTCACGAAGTGCGCGCGCATCCAGTAGACGGAGAACGGCATGAACAGCCCGATGAGCGGAAGGATGATCGCCCACCTGGTGTTCAGCAGGCCCATGTCGCGCACCTGGTAGTACAGCGGGGTGATGATGCCCTCGAAGGGCAGCGTCAGCCCGAACACGAACGCGAGGAACACCACGTGCTGTCCGGGGATCCGCAGGTGGCCGATGGCGAATCCCGCCATCGTCGCGATGATGAGCGCGAGGGGGACCACCCCGAGCACGATGAGCGTGCTCGACTTCAGCAGCTCGCCCATCCGCGCCACCTGGAAGGCCTGGACGAAGTTGCCCCACTGCGGGTCGCTCGGCCAGGAGAGTCCGAGCGGGTAGGTGCCCGACGGGTGCAGCGCCGTGACGAACAGGCTGACGAACGGCAGAAGGGTGACCGTCATCAGCAGGACGAGCAGCACCCTTCCCGTCCACGCCTCTCGATATCCGGTGATCATGTGGACCTGTTCCTGGTGAGCCACTGGACGGGAAGGGCGAAGATGAGCACGAGCAGCATCAGCACGACGGCGAGTGCCGAGGCCGTTCCCACCTGCCGGTCGGAGAAGGCCAGGTAGTAGATCTCCAGGCCGGGGACCATGGTGGCGTTCCCCGGCCCGCCCTGGGTCGAGATGTAGATGATGTCGAAGCTGGCGAGGGCGGCGATCACGGTCACCGTGACGCAGACGCCGATCTCCTGCCGCAGGCTGGGCACCGTGATCGAGAGGAACTCCCGGAGCGGCCCTGCGCCGTCCAGCCGGGCGGCCTCGTACAGCGATATGTCGATCTTGCTCATGCCCGCCAGGAACAGCAGGGTGCACAGGCCGAGGAGCACCCACGCGCCGATCACCCCGACCGCGGGCAGCGCGGTGGAGAAGTCGCCCAGCCAGGCGCGGGTCACGCCGTCGAGACCGGCGTAGCCGAGCAGCTGGTTGATCAGACCGGTCGACGACAGCAGCCAGCTCCAGGCGATGCCGGCGGCGACGAGCGGGATGACCTGCGGCAGGAAGATCACCGTTCTCGCCACGAGCGCGAGCCGGCTGGTGGCGATCCGCCGGATCGTCGAGGCGATCACCAGGCCCAGCACGACCGGGATCGCGCTGAAGAACACGATCAGCTCGAAGGCGTTCACGATGGAGGCGAACAGGTCGGGGTCGAGGAAGACCTTCGCGTAGTTGTTCAGGCCCGCCCAGGTGGACGAGCCGATGCCGTCCCAGGTGTACAGCGAGTACTGGAAGGTCAGGAGGATCGGCCGCAGGACGAAGACCACGTAGAAGGCGAGCGCGGGAACGACGAACAGCCAGCCGATCCAGCGCCGCGGGCGGAGCCCCGCCGATCGGGCGGGGCTCCTCCTCCTCGTCACGGCCTTCGGCCCGGACCGGGTCCCGGCGAGATCGACCGCCGTGTCGGGAGTCGGCCGTGCCATGGCGTGCTCAGCTCCCCTCGACCTGACTCTGGTAGTCGCTCTGCACCGACTTCAGCAGGCCTTCGGGGGTCTGCTGCCCGCCGACCAGCTTCTGCAGCTGCGGGGTCCAGCTCTTGGCGTAGATCGCGCCGGTGGCGTTGGCGATGAAGTCCATCGCGCCGTTGTCCTCACCGATCTTCGCTCCGGCCGCGAGCGTGCTCGCCGTCACCGTGTCCTGGGCGAGGGGCGGCATGTGAGCGTCGGCGGGACCCATGGGGTGCGATCCTCCGACCTCCACGGCGATGTCGCGCGCCTTCTGGTCGCTCGCCACCCAGTTGAGGAAGAACGCGGCACAGTCGGCGTTCTTGGCCTGGGCGCCGATGCCGAAGGTGAGGGGAGCCGACATCGCGGCCAGCTTGCCGCCCTCCTGCGCGGACGGCATCAGGAAGAAGCCCACGTCGCCGGGCATCTGCTTGTCGAGGTTGCCGGACTCCCAGTCGCCGTTGAACATGAACAGGCCGTCACCGCCGATGAAGCGGCTCATCATCGTGGCGTAGTCGACGGCGTTGATGTCCTTCCAGAAGGATCCGGCCTTGATCCAGCGCTCCAGGTGCTGCGCGGCCTGGAGGTTCGTCGGCGTGTCGATCGTGGCGTCCGGCTTCTGGAAGATCCAGTCGTTGATCGGCCCGGCCGTGCCGTAGGCGGCCATCAGACCTTGCAGGGGGAACGCCAGCCCGCCGGTGGCTCCTCCGTTGAACTGGGCGATCGGGGTGACGCCCTCCTTCTTGGCCTTCGAGATCGCGTCGTCGAGCTCCGCCAGGGTGGTCGGCGGGGACGACATCCCGATCTTCTCGGCGAGCTTCTTGTTGTAGAAGACGCCGGTCATGCTGAAGTTGAGGCCCATCGCGTACAGCGACCCCTCGCCTCGGGTCTTGCCCCCGGGACCGAGGCGCAGCTGCGCGAGCTGGGACTCCGGCCAGGCGTCCCAGCCGAAGACCTTCGCGTAGTCGTCGAGGTTCTTCAGCAGGTTGTTCTTGACGAGCTCGGAGACCTGGGGGAGCCGCATGAGGTCCGGCGGGTCGTCCGCGAGGACACGCGGGGCGTTCTGCGTGATCACCGCGAACTGGTCCTCGCGGATGTTCCATGTGACGTTCTTGTGCTGCGCGGAGAACTCGGTGGTGAGCGCCTTCGGCAGGGGGAAACCGGTCTCGAAGTAGGCGTTGATCGTGATCGGGTCGGTCCCGCAGGTCGGTGCGGCCGACAGCGGCGTGCTGCTTCCTGCGGCCTCCGGCTGCGGTGCGTTGTTGTTGCCCGGTGCGGCGCAACCGGCGGCCAGCGTCCCCCCCAGGACGACCATGAGCACCGCCCGGCGATGAGGGCTGAATCGACGCGGCATATGCGTCTCCTTGGTTGATCGGGAACTCGCCGGCAATCCGCCGGGTGTCCTGGGAACTCATTTGCTAAATCGGATTAGCAATGCGGTAGTCTCACCACACGTATAGCTGGCTGTCAACCCTCACAACGTGGGAGGTCTCTCGGTGAGCCCAAAGCGGGTCACACTGGCCGATGTCGCCAAGATAGCCGCTGTCTCCACCACCACGGCATCGCTCGTCCTGTCCGGCCGAGGCCGTGAGCTGCGCATATCCCAGGACGTCGAGCAACGAGTGCTGAAGGCCGCCGAGGAGTTGCAGTATCGGCCCAACATCGTTTCCGTGGGGCTGCGCACGGGAACGACGCGGACCATCGCCTTCGTGTCCGACACGATCGCCACCTCACGGCTCGCCGGCGACATGATCAAAGGTTCTCTCGAGGCCGCCAGGGAACGCGGCGTGATGCTGTTCATCGGTGAGACCGAGGGAGACCCCGAGCTCGAACGCGCCCTGCTACAGGCCATGCAGGACCGTCAGGTCGACGGGATCATCCTGGCCTCGATGTTCACCAGGACCATCAAGGTGCCGAAGACGATAACGGCCGCTCCGGCGGTTCTGCTCAACGCGCTTCCCAAGCAGCCCTCTCCGCTTTCCTCGATCATCCCCGACGAGGTCGAGGCCGGCCGCACCGCCGCCCGCCTGCTGCTCAAGGCCGGCCATCGCGACGGCATCCACCTGGTCGGCGCCGGCCCCGGGATGCGCAACGTGCCCGCGGGAAGTGTCGCGGCCGTGGAACGGCTCGCCGGCATTCGCGAGGTGCTGGGCGAGGCGGGCGTCAAGATCGCGAGCGGGCGGGTCTGCCCCGACTGGCAGCCGGAGTACGGCCTCGACGCCACCCGCGCGATCCTGGAGAAGGAGCGCCCGCGCGCGTTGATCTGTTTCAACGACAGGATCGCGCTCGGCGCGTACCAGGCGCTCAGCGACCACGGGCTGAGGATCCCGCAGGACGTCTCGGTGATCTCGTTCGACGACCACCCCCTCGCCTCGTGGATGCGGCCCAAGCTCACCACGGTGGCCCTCCCGCACTACGATCTCGGCCGCAAGGCGGTGGACGTGCTGTTCGCGGAGATCGGCCGTCATCGTGACGGCGGGGCCGGTCGGCAGAGCGAGACGCACCGGGTCCCGATGCCGCTGCGCGACCGCGAGTCCGTCGCGCCACCGGGAGTCTGAACCGCGCGAATCCGTGGGGTCGCGTCCTCGGGCGGGCGAGGCGAGGCGGCGTGAGCCGCCGTTGATCAGCGCCGCACCCCGGGTGCGGGCGCACGAACTCTCCCATATCCGGGGGAGGTGCTCACCGGCCAGGCGGTTCTCTCGAGATGTCTGTGGGGCCCGTGACGCGCCGGGATGACGCGTCACGGGCCCCGGGCGATGGCGAGGGCGCGTGTTGCTAGACGGCGCGGGCGACGGCGATCGTCGAACCGCCGCGCCGGCCGGCCTCGTAGAACATGTAGGCCACGCCGCCGTCGGTGCCGAAGGAGGGGGCGGCGCTACGGCCGTTGTCGGGGGCTCCGGTCAGCGGGCGGTGGAAGACGCCGAGGTGCACCTCACGGTCGAAGGCGTTGCCCACCTCGGTGAGGAACATGTTTCCGCTGTTGCCGTGGTAGGCGACATAGGTGGTGCCGTTGCGCTTGAGCAGGGACGGCCCGGACAGGTCGCTCTGCCCGTCGGGGCCGGGCGACACCAGCGGGGTCGGGTCGAACCGCCAGTCCATGCCGTTGGACGACCAGCCCCAGAAGATCTTGCGAGAGCCGCCGGTGACGCCCATGAAGACCATGACGTATTTGTTGCCCAGTCCCGGGACCGCGTGCTCGAAGACCCGGGCGTAGGAGGTCTCCGTCGAGCCGGGGATCATGGCGGTGGTCAGCACCGTGCCGTGGTAGGTGAAGCGCACGCCGTCGGTCGACCAGGCCATCCGGGTGGTGTTGTTCTCACCGTGGAAGTACATGTGGAACCGCCGGTCGGCGGCGTTCCAGATGATGTGCGGCGAGGAGATGTGGCTCACCGAATAGTGCGGTGACCAGGTCCTGGAGATGATCGGGTTGCTCGGATACTCGGTGAACGGGCCGCCGAGCGAGTTGCCGTAGGCGAGGCAGATGCCGCCGGGCGCGTCGTGGGGGGCGTAGTAGAGGTAGTAGCGCCCCAGCGGGCTCGCGATCTTGTCGTACATGCCCCGGATGCAGGGGAAGATCAGCTCGTTGGTCGGGTTGTAGCGCAGGCTCGCCTTGTCGAACGCCGTGCCGATGTAGCGGTAGGTGGGGAATCCGGCGGGTCCCAGCGCCGCGGTCGTGCCGGCCCGCGCGGACGCCTGCACGGACGCCTGCGCGATCGCCGCCGTGGCCGTCCCGGGAAGGGCGAGCCCGAGACCGCCGGCCACGCCGGCACCGACCGCCGCGCGCAGGAGTCCGCGGCGGTCCAGGAGGGGTTCAGACATGGAACGTCCCTTCGCGACAACTTTCACCGTGAGTGATGGTGAGGACTTCTCCCTGATCGCAAAGATTCGGTCAAGCATGCCCGCTCGTCAAGGTGCTAATACGGATTATCACCGGCAAAATTTCCATAGCAAGATCCTGGAGCCCGGCTCTTGACAGGATCCGCCGCGGATTGCAGGATGACGTCCCAACTTCGCTAATGCGCATTATCAGCAGATGGGACGCTACGAATCGTGACCGCCCCCGGCCGCCGGCTCACCCAGCAGGACATCGCCCGCATCGCGGGGGTGAGCCAGACGACGGTCTCGCTCGTCCTCAACAACCGGATCGACGCCGAGGTACGCATCGCCCCGGAGACGCGCGAGCGGGTGCTGAGGGTGATCAGGGAGACCGGATACGTCGCGGACCCGGTCGCCCGGCGGCTCGCCGAGCGGCGCAACCGCATCCTGGGCGTCTTCACCTACGAGGCCGTCTTCCCGACCGCGAGCGCGGACTTCTACCACCCCTTCCTGCTCGGCATCGAGGAGTGCGCCGAGGAGATGGGCTGTGACCTGTTGCTGTTCACCAGCGCCAGGGCCGCGGGGGAGCGGCGCCGCATCTTCAACGAGGACAGCCGGGTGCGGCTGGCGGACGGCTGCGTGCTCCTCGGGCGGGCCGTCGACCGCGACGACCTGGCCCGGCTGCTGACCGAGGGCATCCCCTTCGTCTCCATCGGCCGCCGCGACGACGCTGGAGCCCCGGTGCCGTACGTGGGCGCCGACTACTCGCCCGCGGTGCGCGCCCTGGTCGACCGGGCGGCCGGGCTCGGCCACCGGCGGCTCGCCTACGTCGGCACCGGGGCCGGTGCCGAGTCGCCGGCCGACCGCATGCGCGGCTTCCGCGAGGCGGTGGCCGCCGTCGGAGCCGAGGGGGTGCACGTGCCGGTCGTCGGCAGGACCCCCGAGGAGATGCTGGACGAGCTGTCGGCCGCGGGGGTGACCGCGGTCTTCGCCGAGGAGCCCGCCGACGCCGTGGCGATCATGCACGCGGCGGGTGAGCGGGGTCTTGAGATCCCCGTTGACCTGTCGTTCATCGCACTGGGCGCTCCGACCAGGCCCGTCCGCGTCGACGTCGACCTCACCGGGTTCCGCATCCCCCGGCGGGAGATGGGCCGCAGGGCCGTCGAGCTGCTCGCGCGGCTGCTGGAGCGCGGCGGAGGAACGCCACAGGAACTACTGCCCTGCGAGCTGGTCGAGGGATCCACGCTCGCACCGGTCCGGAGCTGACCGGACGATGCGGAACGCCACAAGCGCCGAGAAGGCGAAGAACGCCGGGAACGGCGAGAAGGCGGAGAGAACGACGATGATGGGAGAGAGCCCCGACGTGGTTGAGATATCGGCGGACGCGGTGGTCGTCGGCGGAGGACTGGGCGGCGTCGCCGCCGCCCTGGCGCTGCTGCGAGCCGGGCGCACCGTGATCCTGACCGAGGAGTACGACTGGCTCGGCGGGCAGCTGACCAGCCAGGCCGTACCGCCCGACGAGCACTCCTGGGTGGAGCGGTTCGGTGTCACGGCCTCCTACCGGGCGCTGCGCGACGGCATCCGCCGCTACTACCGCGACCACTACCCGCTCACCGCGCGGTCGCGGGCCTGGCGGGAGCTGAACCCGGGCGCCGGGCACGTGAGCCGCCTGTGCCACGAGCCGCGCGTCGCGGTCGCGGTGATCGAGGCCATGCTCGCGCCGTACCGGGGTTCCGGGCGGCTGCGCGTGCTGCAGCCGTACCGGCCGGTCGGCGCCGAGGTCGACGGCGACCGGGTGCGGGCCGTGCGCCTGGAGCACCGCGAAGGGAAAGGCGAGGTCACGGCCGTCGCGCCGTACGTGCTGGACGCCACGGAGACGGGTGAGTTGCTGCCGCTGACCGGCACCGAGTACGTGACGGGGTTCGAGTCGCAGGGCGACACCGGAGAGCCGAGCGCGCCCGCCGAGGCCCAGCCGATGAACATGCAGGCCGTCTCGGTGTGCTTCGCGATCGACCACGTCGACGGAGACCACACCATCGACAAACCCGCCGCCTACGAGTTCTGGAGGAGCTACCAGCCCGACTTCTGGGGCGACCGGCTGCTGTCCTGGCGCTGCCCGCACCCCAGGACCCTGGAGATCGTGGAACGCTCCTTCACCCCCAACCCCGACGACGACCCGCTGCTGGTGGAGGCCGACCAACGCCTCAACCCCGGTGACGCGAACCTGTGGACGTTCCGCAGGATCGCCGCGCGGCGCAACTTCGCCGACGGCGCCTACGACAGCGACATCACCCTGGTCAACTGGCCGATGATCGACTACCTGGAGGGCCCGGTCATCGACGTGCCGGACGCCGCCGCGCACGTGGCCGCAGCTCGCGAGCTGTCGCGCTCGGTGCTGTACTGGATGCAGACCGAGGCGCCCCGCGCCGACGGCGGGACCGGCTTTCCCGGCCTGCGCCTGCGCGGCGACGTCACCGGCGGCGGTGAGGACGGGCTGGCCCAGGCACCCTACATCCGCGAGTCGCGCCGCGTCCGCGCCCTGTACACCGTGGCCGAGCAGGACCTGTCGTTCGCGGTGCGCGGAGACAAGGGCGCGGTGAACTACGCCGACTCCGTCGGGGTGGGGATGTACCGCATCGACCTGCACCCCTCCACCGGGGGCGACAACTACATCGACGTGGCGAGCTCACCGTTCGAGATCCCCCTCGGCGCGCTCGTGCCGCAGCGTATGACCAACCTGCTGCCCGCGTCCAAGAACATCGGCACCACCCACATCACCAACGGCGCCTACCGGCTGCACCCGGTGGAGTGGAACGTCGGCGAGGCCGCGGGGGCCCTCGCGGCCTTCTGCCTGGACAACGCCACCACCCCGCACGCCGTACGCGAGGACGAGGGCCTGCTCGCCGACTTCCAGCGGCGGCTCACCCGAGACGGCGTCGAGCTGCGCTGGCCGCAGGTGACCGGCTACTGACCGGACGAGCGGCACCGGCCGGGCGACCGGTCATCCACCACGACCGCCGGGGGATTCCCAGCAAGGAGATCGGACCATGAGAACATTCGCGAAGCCCGCGGCCGTCGCGCTGGCGGCGCTGCTCACCCTGACGGCGTGCGGCGGGGGAGGCGAGGCCGCCCCCGCCGCGCAGGGCCCGCAGCCGCTGCGCATGACGATCTGGACCTCCAACGAGGCCCACCTGAAGCTGTTCGACGAGATCGCCGCCGAGTACAAAAAGACGCGCCCCGACGTCGGCGAGATCAAGTTCGACCCCCTTCCCTTCGAGAACTACACCACGACCCTGACCACCCAGATCGCCGGCGGCAACGCCCCCGACCTGGCCTGGATCCTGGAGAACTCCGCGCCCGACTTCGTCTCCTCCGGCGCGCTGGCGCCGCTCGACGACACGCTGCGCAAGGCCGAGGGCTACGAGTTCGACGACCTCACCCCCTCGGCGGTCAAGCTCTGGCAGGCCGAGGGCAAGCTGTACGCCTACCCGTTCTCCACCTCGCCGTTCGGTGTTTTCGTCAACACCGACCTGCTCAAGAAGGCGGGCCAGAAGCCTCCGGCGGAGATGATCGAGGACGGCACGTGGACCTGGGAGAAGGTCGCCGCCCAGAACGCCGCGGTCGCCTCCAAGACCGGCAAGGCGGGCATGGTCGTCCGCGACTTCGACTACAAGGGCTGGGACAACCTCTCCACGGTGTGGGGCGGCTGGGGCGCCCAGGCATGGAGCGAGGACGGTAAGAGCTGCGGGTTCGACAGCCCCGAGATGGTCGAGGCGATGACGTTCCTGCACAAGTCGATCTTCACCGACAAGGCCTTCCCCGGCCCCGGCACCACGGCCGACTTCTTCGCGGGCGACGCGGCGATGACCATCACCCAGATCTCCCGCGCCTCGCTCCTGCAGGAGGCGAAGTTCGGCTGGGATCTCGTGCCGCTGCCCGCCGGGCCCAAGGGCGAGTACTCGGTGATCGGACAGGCGGGCCTGGGCGTCTTCAAGCAGTCCGCCAACGCGGAGCTGGCGGCCGACTTCCTCGCCTTCTTCACCAACCCCGGCAACTCGGCCAAGCTCGCCGCCTACTTCCCGCCGCCCCGGGCCTCCCAGCTCACCGCCGACACCCTCGCCAAGAGCAACCCGCTGCTCAAGCCCGGCCAGCTGCAGGAGGTCGTGATCGGCGGCATCGAGAAGGGCGTGGTCAAGCCCAACCACACCGGCCAGGCGGAGCTGTCGCAGACCGTACGGGCCGCGCTCGACCCGCTCTGGCAGCCCGGCGCCGACGTCAAGGCCGTGCTGGGCGGCGTGTGCGCCAAGATCCAGCCGATGCTGGGCGCGTGACGTGGCCGCGTCACACCCCCGATCCGCGGTGACCGGCCGGGCCGACGCCCGGCCGGTCACCGGCGACCGGGCCGCCCGCCGGACGGCGGAGGGCACGGAGGCCGAGGGCCTGACTCGCGGCCCCCGGCGGACCCGCCGGGCTCACCGGGTTTCCGGCGGCGGTGGAGGAGGCGGGGTGTTCTGGACCATGCGCCGCCGCGACAACCTGGTCGGATACCTGCTCATCACCCCGCAGCTCCTCGGCAGCCTGCTGTTCGTGCTCCTGCCGCTCGGGCTCGTCCTGTGGTACAGCCTGCACGAGTGGAACGTGCTCGCCGGGACCTTCGAGTTCGTCGGCGGGGAGAACTACGACAGGCTGCTCGCCGACGCCAACCTCCGTGAGGTCCTCGCGGGGACCGCGCTGTTCTCCGTCGGGCTGGTCGTGCTCAACCTCGGCCTCGCCCTCGTCCTCGCGATCCTGCTCAACCAGCGGCTGCGCGGGACCACCTTCTTCCGCACACTGTTCTTCTCGCCCGTGGTGGTCTCGCTCGTCGCCTGGACGATCGTGTGGCGGTTCCTCCTGCAGGACGACGGCGGACTCAACGGCCTGCTCGCCGTCGCCGGGGCCGACGGCCCCAACTGGCTGCGCGGCGAGGGCACCGCGATGCTCTCGGTGATCGTCGTGCAGGTCCTCAAGAACGTCGGCCTCAACATGGTGCTGTTCCTCGCCGCCCTCCAGGGGGTGCCGTCCCAGCTGTACGAGGCCGCCGAACTCGACGGCGCCGGGGCGTGGACCCGCTTCCTGCGGATCACCGTCCCCCTGATCAGCCCGACCATCCTGCTCACCTCGATCATCACCGTGGTGGGGTCGCTGCAGGTGTTCGCGCAGATCGCGGTGCTCACCCAGGGCGGCCCGGGAATGTCGACAACGGTCCTCGTCTACTACCTGTACCAGCAGGCGTTCCAGTTCCATCACTTCGGATACGGCGCGACGCTGTCGGTCCTGCTGTTCGTGATCGTGGCGCTGCTCACCGTCGTGCAGTGGCGGATGCGCAGGAGGTGGGTCTTCAATGAGACGTGAGATACCGGTACGGATGAAGACGCTCCTGTACGGCGTGCTGTGCGTGTTGTGCGTGCCGTTCGTCTTCCCGACCTGGTGGATGGTGACCTCGTCCCTCAAGCCGGTCGGCGAGATCTTCGCCTTCCCGCCGCGGCCGCTGCCCGCCGACTGGGACTTCTCGGCCTACGGGCAGGTCTTCCGGCTCCAGCCCTTCGCGGGCCAGTATTTCAACAGCCTCTACATCGCCCTGGTCGTCACGGCGGGGACGATGGCGGTGGCCGCGATGGCCGGGTACGCCTTCGCGCGCATCCGCTTCCCCGGCCAGAACGTCCTCTTCGTCGTCGTACTGCTCGGGCTGCTCATCCCGAGCGAGGTCACGATCGTCCCGCTTTTCCAGATGTTCCACGGGCTCGGGCTGACCGACACCCACTGGCCGCTCATCCTGGTGCCGATCCTCGGCGCGCCCGGCGTGCTGGCCACCTTCATCATGCGGCAGTTCTTCATCAGCCTGCCCGGTGAGCTGGAGGAGGCGGCCCGGGTGGACGGGCTCGGCCGGTTCGGCACCTTCTACCGGGTCGCGCTGCCGCTGGCCCGCCCCGCGCTCGGCGCCGTCGCGATCTTCACGTTCCTGCACAGCTGGAACCTCTACCTGGAACCCATCGTGTACCTCTCCTCGCCGGAGAAGTTCACCCTCCCGCAGGCGCTGACCCAGTTCGTCGACGCCTACGGCGGGCCGATGTGGAACGTCCAGCTCGCCGCCGCCTCGATGACCGCCCTGCCGGTGCTCGTGGTGTTCGTGCTCGCGCAACGGCAGTTCATCGAGGGCCTGGCCCACACCGGCCTGAAGGGCTGAGAAGGGTCAGACCCGGGGGTCGACGTGGATCTTGGGGCCGGGCCCGGAGCCCGCGGGGCGGGAGCCGGAGAGGATCTCGCCCACCTCGTCGAGCCCGACGACGGCCGCCACGAGCGGCCGGGGGTCCACCGAGCCGGAGGCGTAGTGCTCGATCGCCCCGGCCAGGCCGGGCGAGGCGCTCAGGATGCCGACGGCCGTCACGTCCTTGAGCACCAGCAGGCGGGTGTCGACGGTGCTGGGGGTCGACGCCAGGCCGATGTAGACCACCCGCTTGCCGGGCTCCACCAGATCGACGGCGAGGGAGGGCAGGCCGGGGGCGTTGGAGGCGTCGACGACGGCGTCGAACGGGAGGCCGGGAAGCCGGTCGGCGGTCCACGCCCCGTGCACCCCGAGGGTGCGGGCGAACTCCAGCGACGGCTCCGACAGGCCCATGATGTGCACCTCCGCCCCGTGCGCGAGGGCGAAGGCGGCGGCGAGCAGGCCGATCGTCCCCGGCCCCAGCACCAGCAGCCGGTCGCCGGGGGCGAGGGCCGCGGCCTCGACGGCCCGCAACGCGTTGCCGCCCGGCTCGACCATCGCCCCGGCCGCCGCGTCGACCGTGTCCGGCAGGGCGTGCAGCGCCGTGACCGGAACGGGAAGGCGCTCGGCGAGGGCGCCGGGCCAGCCGCCCCGGATGCCGATCTCGAAGCGGTCCTCGCACACGTGCTGCAGCCCGCCCAGGCAGCGGCGGCACCTGCCGCAGCCGAGCATGGTGTCGCCCGTGACGCGGGTGCCGATCCAGCCGCCGTCGACGCCCTCGCCGACCGAGGAGACCGTTCCGCACCACTCGTGGCCGAGCCGCATGGGATAGCGGGCGTGGTCCTCCTCGAGATAGGCCATGTCGCCGCTGAAGAACTCCATGTCGGTGCCGCACACTCCGGCCCGCTCCACGTCGACCACGACCTGCCCGGGGCCGGGCACCGGCGGATCGACGTCCAGTACGGCGAAGCGGCGGGGCCCGGTCACGACGAACGCTCTCACGGTTGGAACCTTCCAGACGGCACCGCCGGGCGGGGACGGAGGTAACAGAGGTACAAGAATCGGGCTCCGTAGACTACCGTTCGGCAAATGGGGCTGAAAACGTGACGGCGGAACGACGTAGCTCGCAGTGGTACGCGGGAAACGATCGCAACGCCTACATCCATCGGGCCTGGATGCGGCGGGGGTTGCCCTCGCACGCCTTCGACGGCCGTCCGCACATCGCCATCGCCAACACCGCCTCCGACCTCACACCGTGCAACTCCCATTTCGACGAGGTGGCCGAGGGCGTCAAACGGGGCGTCTGGGAGGCCGGCGGCGTCCCGATGAACCTGCCGGTCGTCTCGCTGGGTGAGACGCTGGTGAGGCCCACCGCGATGCTGTGGCGCAACATGGCCGCGATGGCGATCGAGGAGATGCTGCGGGCCAACCCGATCGACGGTGTGGTGCTGCTGGGCGGCTGCGACAAGAGCATCCCGTCCCTGCTGATGGCCGCGGCCTCGGTCGACCTGCCCGCGGTGGTGCTCCCCGGCGGGCCCATGCTCACCGGCACCTTCCGCGGCGCACCACTGGGCTGCGGCACGGACGTGTGGAAGCTCAGCGAGGAGGTCCGCGCGGGCACCCTGAGCGAGCAGGCGTTCCTGCGCTCGGAGTCGTCGATGATCCGCAGCAGGGGCCACTGCAACACCATGGGAACCGCCTCCACGATGGCCTGCGTCGCCGAGGCGCTCGGCACCACCATCCCCGGCATCGCGGGCACGCCCGCCCCCGACAGCCGTCTGCTGGAGGGCGCTCATGAGACCGGGCGGCTCGCCGTCGAGCTCGTCGAGCGGGACCTGCGTCCCAGCGCCCTGCTCACCAGGGGATCGTTCCTCAACGCGATCGTGGCGCTGGCCGCCGTCGGCGGATCCACCAACGCGGTGGTGCACCTGCTGGCCATCGCGGGCCGGCTCGGCGTCGAGCTCTCCCTCGACGACTTCGACCGCGTCGGCGCCGGGGTGCCGCTCCTGGCCGACCTGCAGCCGGCGGGCCGGCACCTGATGGAGGACCTCCACCGCGCGGGCGGGCTGCTGGCCGTGCTGCGCGAGGTGCGCGACCTGCTGGACCCCGAGGCGCTGACGGTGACGGGCAGGCCGCTCGCCGATCACCTGGACGAGGCGCGGATCTGGGACGAGACCGTCATCCGCCCGCGTGACCGGCCGCTGCAGGAGGCCGCGGGCATCGCCGTCCTGTACGGCGACCTGGCGCCGTCCGGCGCCGTCATCAAGCCCGCGGCGGCCTCGCCCGAGCTGATGCGCCACCGGGGCCGTGCCCTGGTCTTCGACAGCGTCGAGGACATGCACGCGCGGATCGACGATCCCGATCTCGACGTGGACCCCTCCACGGTGCTCGTGCTGCGCGGGTGCGGACCCAAGGGCTACCCGGGGATGCCTGAGGTGGCGAACCTGCCCCTGCCGGCCAAGCTCCTGGAGAGCGGGGTGCGTGACATGGTGCGGATCTGCGACGGCAGGATGAGCGGCACGGCGTACGGGACAGTGGTCCTGCACGTGGCGCCCGAGGCCGCGGCGGGCGGCCCGCTCGGCCTGGTGCGGACCGGTGACCCGATCGTCCTGGACGTCGAGGCCAGGCGCCTGGACATCGACATCCCGCCGGAGGAACTGGCCAGGCGTCTGCCCTCGGAGACCATGCGGGAGGCGTTCGCCGCGCCCTCACGGGGCTGGGAACGCCTCTACGTCGACCACGTGATGCAGGCCAACCGGGGAGCCGATCTCGACTTCCTCATCGGCTCCAGCGGTCACGCGGTCGCCCGCGAGTCCCATTGACGCCGGTGCCGCCGGTGCCGTCACCGGCGGCGCCGACGCCGCGTGACGGGCCGGGCGCATCCGGTACCCGGCGACCGGCCCGTGCTCCGTGCCGTTCCAGCCTCCCTCGGTCCCCGTCAGCCGCCGGTAGCGGGAGTAGGCGATCTCGTACGGTTCCCGCTGCCCTGAGGGAGAGAACGGCCGGGGCCTGAACGAGCGGCGGACCACCTCGCGCAACTCGGTGAGGGAGCCGATGCGGCCCTCGGCCATCGCCTGGACCAGCAGGTTGCCCACGGCGGTCGCCTCCACGGGGCCCGCGAGCACCGGTCGTCCGGCGAAGTCGGCGACGAGCCGGCACAGAGTGTCGCTGGAGGCCGCGCTCCCCACCAGGTGCACGGCCTCCACCCGCCGGTCGCTGAGGAACTCGGCCTGCTCCAACGCCCACCGGTAGGAGCAGGCGAGGCTCTCCAGGACGCAGCGCACCGTCTGCGCGCGGCCGGCGGGCGGCGCCTGGCCGGTCGAACGGCAGTAGGCCCCGATCCTGGCCGGCATGTCACCGGGTTCGAGGAACCACGGATGGCCGGGGTCGATCAGGGGGCCGAAGGCGGGGGCCGCCGCGGCCTCGGCGACCAGATCCGCGTACGAGGTGCGCACCCCCCAGGCCCTGCGGCACTCCTGGAGCAGCAGCAGGCCGTTGAGGGTCCGGGTGAAGCGCACGGCCCCCATGACGCCGCCCTCGTTGGTGAAGCCCGCCAGCCTCGCCTCCCGGCTCGTGACCGGCGCGTCGAGCTCCAGCCCCGCCAGCGAGCGAGGGCCGAAAGAGACATAGCCCACCGATCCGGATGAGACGGGAAGCGCCGCCGCCACGGAGGCGGCGTCGTGGCCCGCAACCGCGACGACCATGGGCGTGGCACGGCCTCTCCCGTTCCGGTCGCCGCCCCTCCTGCCGCTCCCACCGTTTCCCCCGCTCTCGCCGCTCAGCGGGCCGACGACCGTACCGGGCTCGGTGAGCCGGTCGGCGAGCAGGTGACGGGGCAGGCCCAGGCGGGTGACGATGCTGTTCGCCCAGCGGCCGGTCCTGACGTCCAGCAGCTGGCTGGTGCTCGCGATCGTCCGCTCGCTGAGCATCTCGCCGCTCAGCCAGAGCGTGAACAGGTCCGGCATCATCGCCAGGTGGTCGGCCGCGTCCAGGAGCGGGGAACCGGCATGCGCCAGCAGCTGGCAGGCCGTGGTGCCGGGGCCCGGATGGACACCGGTCAGCTCGTAGTGGTCCTGCCAGGAGACGAGTCCCGCCAGCCCGGAGGTGTAGGGGTCGCGGTGGTGACGGGGGTTGGCCAGCAGTCGCCCGTCGCGGTCGAGGAGCGCGAAGTCGCCACCCCAGGCGGTCACGCCCACGCTGGTGAGGCGGTCGCGGGCGGCGGCCAGCGCGATGCCCCCGCGAGCCTGGGTGAGAAGCCCGAGCACGTCCCAGTACAGGCCGTCGAGAACGCGGACGGGCCGGTTGGCGAAACGGTGCACTTCACGCACCGAGAGCCGTTCACCATCGAATTCGCCGGTCAATACCCGGCCGTTCTCAGGTCCGAGATCCACGGCCACGTAGACGGGCACGGGTGCAAGGATAACCGGAGAGACTTTACTGATACGGAAGATATATCAGAAACGGTAGGTGAGGCAGCTCACAGGGTCGTCTTTCTCTCCGGGGCCGGCCGCATGGGCCTTTCCTGGAACCCTTCCTTGACGGTTTCACCCGGTGTGGTCAAGCGGTCCCCACCGCTCGGGCGCGTACCGGCACCATTCCCGTCTGGTCCGATCTCGACCGGTTTGGGCGAAGGCGGCGGTGGCGGCGGGTCCGGCCACGGTGAGGGCCCGGTGAGAGCCACAGTGACGATGTCGCGACGTTTACGCGACATGACGGTGATCTCCATCTGATCCTCGTCCGGTCCCTGTCCGATCCGTGAACCACGGACCTCCCCCCTTATATGGGCGGCCATTCGGCATACCGTCCGAGGCATTGTCCTCACCCCCTTTCCCGCACGGAGTCGTGGCGCCCACATGGGCCTCCGAGACGACGGCAAAGGCACATAATTCCTGCGATTTACCAGCATCGGTAAAGACATCCTGGATTTCCGGACCGAGGCGACCAGGCACGATTGACAGCCGGCGGAGGACGGCCATCCGCCGCACCGTTTATCTCGGCCGCGAGGGGTAGTCGGGGGGCCACACACATCGTGACAAGGAGAGAGCCCGCACATGACGAGCGAAGGTCTGTGGAGCTATCGCGAGGGCGTCTACGGTCCGGACGAGACGATGGACGAGACGATGAGCGTCATCGGCTTCGACGTGGAGGCCGTCGACGGCAAGGTCGGCCGAGTGGAGGAGGAGAGCAACATGACCGATGACAGCTACATCGTGGCCGACGTCGGCTCCTGGCTCTCGGGCAGGAAGGTCGTGCTCCCGGCCAGCACGGTGACCAGGATCGACAAGGACGAGCGCAAGGTGCACATCTCGCAGACCAAGCAGGAGATCCAGGACGCGCCGGAGTACGACCCGGCGACCTACCGGCAGAGCGTCCACCGCCAGGAGTCGGGCGGCCACTACGCGTCCGCCCCGCCGCGCGAGCGGCTCACCGCCGATCTCGGCTGAAGCGGCCGGCCGTCCAGCCGGATGATGCCGCGGGAGGCGGCGACCGTCACCGCGGCGGTGCGGTCGTCCACGCCGAGCTTGGCGAAGATGTGCAGCAGGTGGGTCTTGACCGTGGCCTCGCTGATGCACAGGTGGGCGGCGATGGCCTTGTTGCTCATCCCCTGGGCGACCGCACCGAGGACCTCGGCCTCCCGGCCACTGAGAGCATCGGGGGCGTCGGCCCGCGCCCACGACAGCACCCGGCTCGCGATCGTCGGCGACAGGGCGCTCTCCCCCCGCGCCGCCACCCGGATCGCGTCGAACAGCTGCTCGCGGCCGACGTCCTTGAGGAGATAGCCGATGGCTCCCGCGTCGATGGCACGGGAGATGTCGCCGTCGGTGTCGTAGGCGGTCAAGACGATCACCTTGGCTCCCGGGTCGTCCTCGCGGATCCTGCCGATCGCGGTCGCGCCGTCGATCCCGGGCAGCTGCAGGTCCATCAGGGTGACGTCGGGCCTCAGGTCGCGCGCCAGCCGCACCGCGTCCGTGCCGGAGACCGCCTCACCGACCACCTCCAGATCGTCCTGGGTGCCCAGGACAGCCCGGATGCCGTCGCGGACCAACGGGTGGTCGTCGGCGATCAGGACCCGGACGGTCATCGCGACCCGCTCAGCGCCACCGGGGAAAGGCTGGCCACCACCGTGGCGCCCGCCCCCGGGGCACTTTCCACGAGCAGCGTGCCGCCGAGTTGCTCCATCCTCTCCCGCATGATCGAAAGGCCGTGTCCCGAGGCGGCCCTGCCGGGATCGAAACCGTCGCCGTCGTCGTGGACGTCAAGCACCACCAGGTCCTCCATGTACGACAGGGTCAGCGTGACCCGCTCGGCGCGGGCATGGCGGCGAACGTTGGCGACCGCCTCCTGCGCCACGCGCAGCAGCTCCGCCTGGACCCGTGCCTCGAGCGGCCGGAGCCTGCCGGTGATCACGGTGTGCGCGTCGACGCCGGTCTCGTCCGACAGCCTGCCCGACAGCCGCCGCAGGGCCTCCGGCAGGCCGCACCCGTCGAGCTGGCCGGGGCGCAGTGCTCTCACCACCCTGCGGCTTTCCGCCAGATTCTCCCGTGCCACCCGCAGCGCCTGGGTCAGGTGCCTGTTGTCCGGCAGGGTCTCCTGGGCCGCCTCGAGCAACATCGTCACGCTGGCGAACCCCTGGGTCAGGCTGTCGTGGATGTCACGGGCGAGCCGTTGCCGTTCGGCCGCCACGCCCGCCTGCCGTTCGGCCGCCGCCCGCGCCTCCTGGGCGACCTGCAGCCGGTCGAGGAGCCGCTTGCGTTCGGCGCTCTGCCGGGACACCGAGCCGAAGTACCCGACCGCGGCGGCCGCGCTGGTCGCGATCAGCGCGGCGATGACGATCTCGGCCCAGGTGATCGACCCGGTCGCGTGGAAACGATGCCACAGCCAGCCCCCGGCGCACGACACCACCGCGACCAGCCCGACCCGCACGGCGTCCATGCAGTACGGCACGAGGACGCTCAACGCGACCACCAGGAAGGAGGAGTCGATCGCGAACAGCCCCAGCCAGAGCAGTCCACCGCCGAGCACGTACGGCGTGGGCACGTCGTCCGGGGGCGGCGTGCGCAGCACGAACCACACCGCGTACCAGGCGGCCAGCCCGGCCACCAGCACCACCGGGAGCACCCGGCCCACCTCCGTCAGCGGGCCGGCCGAGGTGAGCACCAGCCATGAGGCGAAGAAGGCGTGCTGCCACCGGCGCCGCGACCGCTCCCAGGACTCCACACCGCCGACGATAATCAACCTCCCGTCCGTTCGGCATCAACCGGTCGACTGATCACATGATCGGCGTTGCGATCGATGCGGGCGCCGCCCCGGCTGAACCAGACTCGACGCCGTGACCGCCATCCCCAGCCCGACCCAAGCCGTCTGGCACCTCGGCCCGTTCCCGATCCGCGCCTACGCCCTGCTGATGCTGCTCGCCGTCCTCGTCGGCATCTGGGTGACCCGGCGCCGCTGGGTCGCTCGCGGCGGCGATCCCGGCGTGGTCGAGGACATCGCGATCTGGGCCGTGCCGCTCGGCCTGGTCGGCGCCCGGATCTACCACGTGGCCACCGACTGGCAGCAGTACTTCGGCCCGGGCGACGACCCGCTGCGCGCGTTCGCGATCTGGGAGGGCGGGATCAGCATCTGGGGCGCCGTCGCGGGCGGCGCGGTGGGCGCGTGGCTCGCCTGCCGCCGGCGCGGCATCGCGCTGCGCGACTTCGCCGACGCCGTCGCGCCCGGGATCGCGCTCGGGCAGGCGATCGCCCGATGGGGCAACTGGTTCAACCAGGAGTTGTACGGCGGGCCGACGACCCTGCCCTGGGCCCTGGAGATCGACCCCGCCCATCGGCCACCCGGTATGGAGTCCACCGCCACCTACCACCCGACCTTCCTTTACGAGTCGCTGTGGAACCTGGGCGTGGCCGGGTTCGTCATCTGGGCCGAACGACGGTTCCGGCTCGACCGCGGCCGGACGTTCGCGCTCTACGCCGCCGCCTACAGCGCGGGTCGCGCCTGGATCGAGTGGCTCCGCATCGATCCCGCCCCCCACGTCCTCGGTCTGCGCCTCAACAACTGGACCGCCCTGCTCGTCTGCACGGCCGCGGTCGCGTACCTCGTCGCCGCCGGAAAAACCGCTCCGGCGGATCGGTAGGAGGTGGCCGATGCGTCGGCGGCCGCTCCCGGCCGGGCCGGCTCCAGGAGACCCCAGAATGTGATCTGGCGTCCGCGGAACCGAACCCCTGGAAAGGGAAGCTGATGAAGATTGTCCTCGACGACCTCTCCGGTCCGGAGATCGCCGGTTTTCTCGACGAGCACGTCCAGGAGATGCGAGCCGTCACCCCCCTGAAGAGCAAGCACGCCCTCGATCTGGACGGGCTTCGCCGGCCCGAGGTCACCTTCTGGTCGGTGATGGACGGTGACAGCCTGGTGGGCTGCGGCGCGATCAAGAGACTGGACGCGGGACACGCCGAGGTGAAGTCGATGCGCACCGCGCCGGCGCGCAAGCGCAGCGGGACGGCGTCCCTGCTGTTGGAGCACATCATCGCCGAGGCCGGGCGCATGGGATTCACCCGGCTGAGCCTTGAGACCGGGGCGAGCGAGTTCTTCCTGCCCGCCCGGAGGCTGTACGAGAAGTTCGGCTTCGAGTACTGCGAGCCGTTCGCGGACTACGAGTACGACCCGTACAGCGTGTTCATGACGAAGAGGCTGTAAAAATCACGGGTCACGGGTCGCGGTGATCGATCGTTCCCGCCGGTGGACCCCGGATCCCCGGGAGTCGCCCGAGCCCGGGGGCGCCCTGCTGAACCAGCCGGTATCCAGGTGCGTAGCTGGGGGTGTCAGAGGCGTGAACATCCGTCAGCAGGAGGCCCCCGTTGGCCGGTTCCACCCACCGCCGAGCGCACGGTGCAGCGCACAGCCCGTCGTACTTCTCGCTCATCCGGGCCGCGCCGGAGCGGGGGGAGGAACCGGTCGACTTCTGTATCCCCTGCAATCCGTACTTCCCGACCCCGGAGGCCTTCGGCGTCCTGGAGCACAACCTCGCCACGATCCTGAAGTTCTATCCCAGCGACGCCGACACGATCACCGCCGAGCTCTGCGGGGTGCTGGGCCTGAACCCGCAGACCGTCGTGATGGGCAACGGGTCGACGGAACTCATCACCTGGATCGACCACCTGCTGGTCAGGGAGAGCCTCGCGGTGCCGATCCCCACCTTCGGCCGCTGGACCGACCAGCCGATGGAGACCGGCAAGCGCGTGGACATGTATCCGCTGCCGGAGAACCAGGGATTCGCGCTGGACGTGGACGCCTTCGTCAACTTCGTCAGGCATCGCGGCTCCCGGGTGGCGGTCATCTGCAACCCGAACAACCCCGACGGTGGCTACCTGCGCCGCCACGAGGTCATCGCCCTGCTCGACAGGCTCGTCGACCTGGACCTGGTCGTGGTGGACGAGTCGTTCATCGACTTCGTCGACGCCGAGCCGTATCCGAGCGTCGCGAACGAGGCGGCGATCCGGCCGAACGTGGTCGTGCTGAAGAGCCTCGGTAAGAACTTCGGGCTGCACGGCATTCGCTTCGGCTACATGGTGGCGAACCCCGCCCTGGCGGACAGGGTGCGGCGCGCCCTGCCCCGGTGGAACCTGAACTCCTTCGCCGAGACCGTGGTCTTCATGATCCGCCGGTACATGTCCGAGTATCTGGACAGCCTGCGGCTGGTCGCCCTGGACCGCGAGTCGATGCGCCACCAGCTGACCCGGGTCCCCGGCCTCACCGTCTTCCCCTCCCAGGGCAACTTCCTGCTGGTACGGCTCCCCGGTGGCAGGGACGGCGCCGCCCTGCGCGACCAGTTGCTCGACGAGCACAACCTGTTCGTCCGCGAGTGCGGCAACAAGCTCGGTATGACCAGCCAGTTCATCCGCCTGGTGGTCCGCCCCGAGCAGGACGTGCGGCGCCTGATCAGCGGGTTGTACGCGGTCCTGTACGAGAGCGGGAACAGGTCGCTGAGCCCCGTACCCCCGCCCCTTCCCGCACCGACCCCGATCCCGACGCCCACGCCCCTGTACGACCCGCTGCCCGCGTCCCCCTCCACGCAGACGCCCCTGTACGAGGGGGACCGCCGCTTCGACATGCTGTCGTCGGCCCTGCCACCCTCCATCTGAGACGCCCGCGCCGGCCGCCCGGGGTTCCGGTCGCGTTTCCGGCTCCTCACGATCGGATGCTCCTTCTGCGGATGATGACCGCGAACGCGGGGACACCGATCAGGGCGGTGAGCACCCCTACGGGCACCTCGCGCGGGGAGAAGAGTGTGCGCGCGGCGGTGTCGGCCCACAGCAGGAAGACCGCCCCGTACAGCGCGCAGGCCGGTAGCAGCACGCGGTGGCGGACGCCCACCAGGAAGCGGACGGCGTGCGGGACGACCAGGCCCACGAACCCGATGGCGCCGCTCGCGGCGACCAGGACCGCGGTGCTCAGCGCGGTGGTGACGAGCAGGAGAAGCCGGGTCCTGCCCGGAGCGACGCCGAGTGAGGCGGCGATGTCGCGCCCGAAGGCCAGCGCGTCCAGGGCGGGGGAGGCGGCCCAGCACACCGCCAGGCCGATCCCGGCCACCGCCGCGCAGAGGACGACGGTGCTCCAGCTCGCCGGGGCGAGGGATCCCAGCAGCCAGAACGTCACGCCGCGAGTGCTCTGCGCGTCACCGGCCCAGATGACGACCAGGCTGGTCAGGGCGCTGAACAGCTGCGAGACCGCCACCCCGGCCAGCACGACACGCAGGGAGCCGCCCGAGGTCGCGCCGACGAGCATGAGCACGCAGCAGAAGGCCGCCAGGCTGCCGGCGAAGGCGCCCGCCGTCAGGGCCGCCGCGGTCCCCGATCCCAGGCCGAGGATGAGGACGGCGACCGCTCCCGTGGACGCTCCGGAGGAGATGCCGAGCAGGTAGGGGTCGGCGAGCGGATTGCGGGTCAACGTCTGCAGGACCGCCCCGCAGACGGCCAGGCCACCCCCGACCAGGGTCGCGAGCAGCACCCGGGGCAGGCGCAGCTCCCAGACGATCGCGTCCCGCAGCGGGGGCGGGGGTTCCAGCGGCAGACCGAGGTGCGCGGCGACGCTCTGGAACACGTCGCCCACCGACAGGCCCGCGGCGCCGACGGTCACCGCGAGGGCCACCGAGAGCGGCAGCAGTGCCAGCCCGGCGCCGCCCACCGAGAGAGCACGTCGTCGCCCGGCCCGTGATGAGGTCATCGAGGTCATCGAGGGCGTCGGGGGTCATCGCCGGGCGAAGACGACGTGGTCGTCCAGGTACTGCCAGACGGTTCCCACCTCGGCGAAGCCCGCCGTGCGCAGCGCCGCGAGGTGGAACTCCAGGGGGGCCGGAGGCTGCGGCGGGCGGTCGGCGAAGCGCCGCTCGCGTTCGGGGAGCAGGGGGGCGAGCTCGGGGTGGTGGGCCACCGTCGCCCACCACTGCTCCCAGGTGGCGGCGCCGTCGGTGAAGGCCGCCCGCTGCACGGCGGCGTCATGGGAGGCCGACAGTCGCCGCAGCGCCGGATGATCGTCGCCGAAGCGCAGGTGGTCGGCGTTGAGGAGTACGGAACCCGGCGGCAGCAGGCGCGCCAGCTCGGTGTAGACCTCCAGCAGCTGCCCGGGGGAGAGCCAGTGCAGCGCGGTGGAGCTGAGCACCGCGTCGAAGCTCAGGTCGGGCAGCGCGGACGACCAGCCCGCGTGCGCCAGGTCGCACTCGACCACGGTGGCACGATCGTCGTGGCGTGCCAGGACCGAGCGCGCGAGCCGTGTCAGTACGGGGTCGTGGTCGACGGCGACGGCGCGGGCCCGGGGAAAGCGGCTCAGTACGCGTTCGGTGATCGAGCCGGGCCCGCAGGCCAGGTCGAGCACGGTGGGATCGCCGGGGCAGTGCAGGTCGAGCACGTCGAGCATCACCTGGAAGCGGTTCTCCCGGTGTGCCACGTAGGCGGACTGCTGTTCCTCCCAGGAGGAGAACAGGTCACGCGAGGTCACGGAGGAGGAGGCGGGAGGGGGGACATCTGTGGGGGCGGTCATCGTGGTCTCCGGGGAGTTCGGTGGTCGTGCGGCGGCGCGTCCGCGAAGGGCGTCGGTGCTCCGCGGTCCGTGATCCGGGTGGGGGTCTGCGGGGTTCCGAGGCGCCGGGTTCGAGGTATTTCCAGGAACGTCGAGGTATGTCGGGGAATGAGGTCAGCCGTAGAGGTCCCGCAGGCCTCTGCCGACCTGTTCCACGGCGCCGACGCTCCTGATCGAGGGGTCCATGGCCGACCCGGGGACGACGATGAAACGGTTCTTCCTGACCGCCGTGAGCCGGGAGGCGACGGGATCGGAGCGTAGGAAGCCCATCTTGGCCTCGGCGCTGTCGCCGTCACCGCCACGGGTGAGGTCGGCCAGCACGATCACGTCCGGGTCGCGCTCGGCGATCTTCTCCCAGCTCCCCTCGGACCACTGCTGGGTGATGTCGGAGAAGGCGTTTCCCACGCCGAGGAACGTGCCGATGGTGTCGGGCAGCCCGCCACGGCCCGCGATGGCCGGGGTCTTCGTCCCGGAGTAGTACCACATCAGGTTCGGTTCGGCACTCGTGCCGGTCGTCACGGTCCCGACGGTGGTCTTGGCCGCGTCGAGGCGCTTTCGCAGATCGGCCACCACGTTCTCGCCGCGCTCCGGGACACCGAAGATCTTCGCGATGTCGTCGATCTCACCGAAGATGGCGTCGAACGTGACGGAGGAGGGGATGAGGCCGGGATCCTCGCAGTCGTTGGAGGAGAGATAGGCCGGTATCCCGAGGGCGGCCAGGTCCTTCCTGGTCCCACCGGCGTCCGGCGCGTAGGCGGAGGCGCGCATCGAGTAGACGAAGTCGGGTCCGGCGGCCAGCAGGGCCTCCCTGCCGGGATATTGGGCGGCCAGGACGGGGACCCCGTCGTAGCCGGCCTTGAGCTCGGTGAGCACCGGGTCCGTCCGGTACGCCGTGCCCGCCATCCGGTCGGCGAGTCCCAGCGTCAGCATGATCTCTGTCGCGTTCTGCTCCATGGAGACCGCCCGGCGCGGCGGCGCGGCCACCTTGAGGGGCAGTCCGCAGCTTGTCAGCTCCGTGACGACGGGCGTGGCCTCGCCGACGGCGCCGGTGGACGTGCCGCTCGCGCTCCCGCAGGCGGCGAGGGTGAGGAGGAGGGAGCCCATTATGAAAATGGGAACGGTTTTCATAATGGGTGACTGTACAGCACCGGGGAGAGATGGGAGAGGGAGGGAGCTCGTGCTTCCCGCGGTCCGCTGTCGAGCGGGCGTCGACACCGAGGTCCGGGTCCGGCTCGAACGGGAGTGCCCGCTGGTTCTCGCCGGGAGTCGGTTCCCACGTGGTCAGGAGACGACCGGTGGCGCGCTTCCGTTGTGAAACGGGCTCTCGGACAGCCGTTCCGGCGTGACGAGCAGCCGGACCGTCCCGGCCTTCACCTGTCAGGCGTTCCAGGCGGACGTTGAGTGCCACGCCGGACAGTCGTTCCCCGAGAGTTCGCGAATTCCGAAGGGGATATCGGGCGGAACCCAAGGTGAGACACCCCTGATAGTGGCATGTCAGGCCTTGAGTTCGCGAACAGGAGGCGTTCTTTCGCGGTCAAGCAGGTTATCGCCGAGGCGGCCGGAACCTCGCCATCGCCGCGACCTTCATCACCCCAGCCGGGCCGGGGCTGCGCTCCTGCAGGGATGCGAGTAGTGCGGCGCCTAGCTGAGCTGTGGCTACGAAAACGGCATGCGGAGGCCCGATTGTCTCGGTACCTCCGCTGCCTCTGCGCCGGTTCCGGTCAGCCCGCGGTGAAGCGCCAGCCTTCGGTGACGGTCGGAGCGTTGGTGGTGCCTCGCTGGGTGCCCCGGTCGAAGCACTTCTCGCGTGGTCGTCCCACGACCGCCGGCCAGGAGAACACCGTCTGGACGTCGTAGACCACGTCGTACGCCTGCACGCCGTACTGCCCGGTCACTCTGCTGTGCGGAGGGACGACGAGGCTGGCGTTCACACCGATGGCGGTGGTCCGTTCCTGCACGATCTGCGTGCTGACATTGGTCTGCAGATATTTGGTCAGCTCGGCTGTCGCGCCCACTGTGACGCTGATCCGCCAGGTCCGTGACTGCGATGAGCTGAACGTCGCATTGATCGGCGTGTCAAGGGCGTTGTCCACGACACGGGCGTCACTCACGTTGAACGTCGAGGCAGTGGAAATCGCGGTGTATCGGTACCCCGCTAAATAGGGGGTGCGGCCGTAGAACGCCAGCTGCCAAACGATGGTGGGGTCGGTTGGGCAGGAAATCTGCGGACCAGGTCCGTCGGCATGTGCGGTGCCCGGCGTCACGGTCACACCTAGACTTGAGATCAGGGCCGTGAGCACCGTGAACGCGGTGAGTCTTCTATGCCGTCCGCTGATTCTTCCGGCCATTCCCCGCCGGTCGTGCGCTCTGCTTCGAGTGCTGGCCAATCTTTACCTCCACGCGACTTGAGTTTACACCGGTCCATGAGTGTGGCCGGTTCTTCCACATGGCCGCGCTGCCGGGCGCCGCTTACGACTGCTGTATTGAGAGGTACAAACGCATACTTTGATTGCTGTCCGGGCACCTGTCAACAGTCGGAATAGTGCCCGGCCACTCGGGTCTTCGGTGTCTTCGTCCAGGCGATGGAAAAGGGCCCCGATGAAAAGGAGCGATCCACGGCAGGGGAGTTCACGGAGTTGATGGCGGGGACGAGCCGAGGCCTGGGCCCGCGACTTCCCTTACCGAATCGGATATGAAGTTTGCCGGCCTCGCCGAGGTCCGGGCGCCGGTCTCGGATGTCGAGCTTGACCGTCTCGGTGATCCGCAATCCCACCCGCCGCCACAGTGACACGGCGAAGTATCAGACGCCTGGGAGTAGCCGGTGATCGCACCACACCGGTGATCGCACCACACCAAGGCTCATCGGCACACCCCCGCTCACTGCCTCCGGCCAGACATCTCAATTACCGGCGACACTTCAGGAATCCCGACGGAACGCCACGCGGTTCACTACTCTCGGTGTGGCGTTTCTGTCAGGGTGTGCAGGAGCAGGCTCAGCGCGAACTCGCGGGAGTTCCTGTGGCAGCGCCTGATCGCCGGGTGGCAGGTCGTCCACTGGGCACCGCCCGCGCCGTCGGTGATCTCTCTCCTGCTTCACCTTTCGTTCCAGGCGTCCGAAAAAAAGGGGGTGGCCGTGGCCGGAGAGTCGTACTCGGTGCGCAGTGTTACGTCTCGCGCGACATGCGAGGTTTTGATCACTTTATGTCATCAGACACTTACTCGGTGCGGGAATCGTGGAATGCGTCTCGCGGGTGAGGCGATCAATGGTCGCCTCCTCTTTCGGTCGGCCGTATCCGCAGGCTGCCGCACCTTTGTCGAAGATGGACCGCTCCCATTTCGGAAAATGCCGTGGGAGGGCCGAGGGGAAGGGGCGTCGCGGACCTGCCGGACGATGGAATCCAGAGTGTCCGGAGGGCGCGGCCTGCGTCCGAAGGCGTTCCGTGCCCGCGAGGGCGGGCGACGTGAAATTTTCCCGGATCCGTTTCGTGAGGAATCTTCAGATGAAATGTGTGCCGACAGGTTGATTCTTGATCCATAATCGCCGTCAAGAACATGTGAATCGTGAAAAGGGAGCGCTGCGTTGTACGGCAGAACCTCTCCGCTGTTCATCGGCCGGAAGCGGGAACTCGACTTTCTCGGGGAGGCGTGGAGGGATGCCGGACGTCGTGACGCGCGGATCGTGGGTGTCCGGGGGGCGTCCGGGATCGGCAAGACCGAGCTGGTCGAGCGCTTCCTGCGTACCGTGCCCGGCGTGCGGACCGTTCGCGCCTTCGGTGACGAGGACGCGCTCGCCCACCCGTGGGGCGTCCTGGAGCAGATCGCCGAGCAACTGCCGACCCCGGTGCTCGCCAGGACGCTGGCGGGCCAGGCCGAGGCCGCCTTCGTCGGCCAGGCCCTCGCGGCGGAACTCGTCGCCGCCGACGCGCTGATCGTGGTCGTCGACGACGCGCACTGCGGCGACCGGCAGTCGATGGCCGCGCTCCGCCTGGCCGCCCGGCGCCTGCGCAACGCCCAGGTCATGCTCCTGGTCGTCCACCAGGCTCCGGGATACGCGACGGGAGCGGCGCCGGACGCGCCCCGCCTGGAACTCCACGAGGGCTGGGCCCGCATCTTCGACTCGCCGCAGGGGCGCCTGCTCCAGGTCGATGGACTCCCCGCCGACGATCTGGTGCGGCTCGCCGTCGCGACCGGCCACGACGGGCTCACCCTCTCCGGCGCGAGAAGGCTGCACGAGCACACCGACGGCAACGCGCTGCACTCGCTCCTCCTGCTGGACCAGGTGGAGATGCACTCGATCAACTTCGGCAACGGCCCGTTGCCCGCCCCCCGGGGCATGACGCAGGCCGTCGTGGCGAGGCTGGCGTCGTGTGACCGCCGTACCCGCGAGGTCGTCGGTGCGGCGGCGGTGCTCGGCCGCCGCTTCGGCCTGACCGACCTGCGTGCCCTGGCCGGCGTCGCCGACGCCACCACCCCCCTCGCGGAGGCCGTCGGCGCCGGGCTGGTGAAGGAGATCCCCGGGACGGCGGGGCAGGAGTTCGCGTTCACCACCCTGCTCGTCTGGGACGGCATCTACTACGACTCCGGCATCGAGCGCCGCCGCGTCCTGCACCGCAGCGCCGCGCTGCTCGGTGGCCCCGGCGCGCTGTGGCACGGGATCGCGGCGTCCGGAGGCGGTACGGACGGCGAGCTCGCCGAGCTGGCCCAGGAGGAGGCCCGGTTCCTGCTGGCGCGGGGCAGGCTTCCCCTCGCCGCGGTGTACGCCCGCCACGCGGTGGAACTGACACCGCCGGGACCGGACAGGGTCGCCCGCCTGCTGACGGCCGTGGAGACCCTGCTGGTCTCCGGCGACGCCACCGTCGCCCGGCGCTACGAGAGTGAGGTCCTCGCCGCGCCACGGGGTCCCTGGCGCGACTACGTCGCCGGCTACCAGGCACTGATCTCCGGGCGCGTCGCGGAGGCGAAGCTGCTGCTGGTCCAGGCACTGGGCGCCGCCGAGCGCGACGGGGCGGAGAACCCGCACGCGCCCGCCGACCTGCGGGCGCGCATCGCGGCCCAGCTCGCGATCATCGGGGTGGTCGAGATCTCCTACCCCGAGATGGTCGAGTACGGTACGGCCGCCGTCGCGGCGGGCAGCCACGAGCCATGGGTGCGCGCGTTCGCCTGGTTCGCCCGGTCCCTGGGCTGGACCCTGGCCGGACGGGCCGAGGAGGCGCTGGCATCCCTGACGGACGCCGACCTGCCGGGGTCGGTGGCCGGGCTGGACGGGCTGGTGGCCCGCGGGATGATCCGGCTGTGGACCGACGACCTCGAGGGCGCGTCCGCCGACCTGCGTGACGGCGTCGCACGGGCCACGCGCGGCGAGGCGCTGCGGGTCGGCCAGGCACTCGGTTTCCTGGGCGAGGTCGAGTTCCGCCGGGGCAGGCTCGACGACGCCGTCCAGTTCACCAGGCTCGCCGTCGGCGACGCCGAGGAGAACGAGCGGGTCTGGGACTACGCGCTCCTGCACTCCCTGGCGTGTTTCCCCCAGGCGGCCAGGGGCGAGTGGGACCAGGCGCGCGAGCACGCCCGCCAGGCCGCGGAGTGGGCGCCGATCGTCGAGAGCAGGGTGAGCCTCGCCTACGCGGCGGGCGCGCGTGCGGCGATCGCCCAGGCCCAGGGGGACACCCAGCGGCTGCTCGTCGCGGCCGAGGCCATCGAGGCGCACTACGACTCCCTGGAGCCGGGAACCCACCTGTTCGGCCCGGTCTGCGCCGACGCGCTCTCCCAGCTGGGCCGGGTCGAGGAGGCCGAGGCCGCGCTGGACGTCTTCACCGACAGGGCCGCCTCCAGCGGGCGCCGCTCGACCCTGATGTCCATCGCGAGGGTCAGGGGCCAGATCGCCGCGGCGAGGGGAGACCACACGCGCGCCGTACGGGAGTGCGAGGAGGCCCTCGCACTCGCCCGCGAGGTGGGCCTGCCGATCGAGGCGGGAAGGATCGACCTGGTGATGACGCGCTCCCAGCACGCCAGGGGGCGCCACGCCGAGGCGGAACGGCTGCTTCGGCGGGCACTGGTCGCCTTCAACCGCACCGGCGCCGCGGCCTACGCCGCCCTCGCGCTGAAGACGGCCGAGGAGCTCAGGCTCTCCGTGGACGGCCCCAACGCCGCCTTCAGCAGCCTCACCGGTGCCGAGCGCGAGGTCGTGGCGATGGTCTGCGAGGGCATGACCACCCGTCAGATCGCGCAGCGGCGCTCGGTGACGATCAGCACCGTGGAGACGCAGCTGAACCGCATCTACGCGAAGCTGAACGTGACCAACCGGATCGAGCTGCGCGCCGTCCTGTCCGACCCCGGGGATTGACCGGCGGCCGGGACCGGACACCCGGCTCACAGGAGCGGCATACCGGCGGCGCGGCCGGGCCGGTGCAGGTGAAGCGGGCATGTCAAGGTCCATCGTGCCATCCGTAGGGGTGGTACCTGGACGCCTTCCGCTCTCCCGGCGACTACCGTGGGCGCCGCCAGAGCGCCGGGAGAGCGGTGCCGCAGAAGGAGGCCGGAATGCGGTTGACCATCGACGTCCAGAGGACCGCCACCGGTCACATCGCCGGGACGGTCGCGTCCGACGACTCCGCGCAGCCCGTCCCCTTCCACGGTGTCATCGAGTTGGTCACCCTCCTGGAAACCCACCTGGACGGATGACCGCACGAGGGGATGCCGCGCCCCCCGCGGGGCTGGAGATCGTCGTCCATGGAGTGCACGCCAGGGGGAGAACATCGGATGGGCAGCACATCGCACCTCACAACGGGACACCGGCGCCGCGGACCCGAGCCGGGCCGGGCGCACCGCCGGCCGCGGGCCGGGACGGTACCGCGGGCACTTCCCGACGTACAGGACGTGCCGGTCGTGCGTCCCGAGGGGAACGGTCGCGCGGGATCGGCCGGGGCGGTCGCGTGAACGCCACCATGACGGCCTTCGTGCCACCGACCGACGACGGTCACGACCTGCTGGACAACTGGATACGGCCGATCTGCGCGAGACTGGGGATCCGCCTCGCGGTCGCTCTTCCCGGCGCCGGCCAGATCACCGCGCTCGCGGCGCAGCGGGCGTCGACCTTCGTCGTGTGGGACTGTTCGGTCGAGGGGCCGGAGGACGTCTACGCGGCCTTCAACATGCGCGCCAAACTCGACCCGGGCAGCATCGTCCTCAGTCGCACCCCGCTGCCGCGCAACGTGCTGACCCGCGCCAGCCACGCCCCCGTGCACGGTGAGGTTCTGGAAAACCCGGAGCTGGGCGTGTGGCTGGAGCGGCGTCTGCGCCGCGTGCTGGGCGCGGTCAGGACACCCGCGCCACGCCTGCCCGAACCTCGGGCGCACTACTGGATGTTCGACGAGCCGGCCGACTACTTCCTCAGTTTTCACGGCGAGCGCCGGCGGGAGGCGGGGGAGTGGCGCGAGACCTTCGAGAAGGCCCACTCGGTCACCGTGCGGATGATGTCGCCTCGCGAGTACTCCTACCCGGCCGAGGTGGTCACCCGGCAGCAGATGTGGGAGGGCGTGGCGCGGCTGATGTACGAGATCGTCACGACGGGCAGGGCGATCGTCCATCCCACCCCGGACTACTTCGCGTCGTTCTGGACGGTGAGCGAGCTGCTGGCCACGCTGTGGCTGCTGCCGCGCGGCTCCACACCTCCCATGATCACCTCCGCGTACGCCGCCCGCCCCTCGGGCGGCATCCGGCGGATGGAGCACCTCACCGCCCGTGCCGTCCTGGGCGTCCCCCTGCTGAGCGACGCTCACGCCGACCGCTTCGCCAGACTCGTCAACCACGCCGATCCGATCACCACCGTCCCGCAGATCCGGAGACCCCCCGAGGGCGGCGGGAGAGATGTCACCGGGATGGTGAGGAACGTCGGCCACCGCGACCCCGAACTGGCGTCCTCACGGTTCTGGGACGAGGTGCGAGTGCCCTGCTCGATCTGCGCTCCCAAGGGCAGGCGTGCGGCGAAGGTCGACTGGGACCGGCACATGGACCTGTCGTGGAACGAGCGGGGGGTGGACCAGTACGGCTATTTCACCGCCCGCCGCGAGGACCTCGGCGCGGGAGGGATCCGCTGCCCCGGGTGCCGTACCCGCCTGCGCCTCGTCAACGAGCACGGCGTCCGCACGCTCTGGACACCGGTCGCCGAGGGGGAGACGGAAAGGGAGCGGCCGATCCTCCGGCGCGACCCCGTCTGGCAGGTGCTGCCGGACGGCCCGCGGGAGGCGGAGACGCTTCCGGGGAAGAAGGGGCTCGGGGCCCTCCTCGACTTCCGGGACAGAGGGTTTCCCACCGGGACGAGGTGGGTTTCCGCGCGAGGTCTCGGCTAGGGGCGAGAAGCCCCTCGGGAAGTCGTCACCTCCGAAATCGGAGCGTTCCAAAACAACAGAAGATCTGGTCATCGTCGCCGACGGCTCGGTTCGGCGAAAGGAGGCGAGATGGATCCCGTTGACACCGTTCGAGTTCAAGGAGAAGGGATGGACGCCACCCCTTGCCGGTCCGCGGACCGGAGCACCCCGGTGAGACCGTGGTGAAGGTGGAGGACGGCGGTGCGTCCGCGGAGCGCGCGCACCGTCTGGCCCTGTCGCTGAGCCGCCGCTCCAGCGTGCTCGGAGCGGCGGGGCGTCACGGGGAGGCGCTCGCCGCGAGCGAGGAGGCCCTCACGGTCGTCCGGCGGCTGGCCGCGGACGACCGTGACACCTACCTTCCCGACCTGGCCCTGTGCCTGGCCGGGGCGGCGACCCGGTACGTCAGGCTGGGCCGCAGGCACGAGGCGGTCGAGGTGGGCTGCGAGGCGGTTGCCGTCAGGCGCGAGCTGGCGCGGGCGCGCCCCGGCGACTACCTGCCCCACCTCGCGGGTTCGCTGAACGGCCTCGCCTGCGACCTGGGTCGCATCGGCAGGCCGGAGGCCGCCCTGGACGCCGCCCGCGAGGCGGTCGACATCTACCGGGATCTCGCCGCGCGGAACCCGGTCGCGCACGAGCCCGGTCTCGCCATGGCGCTGCACACCCTGGCCCAGCGGACGGCGTCGCTGGGGCGGCTGGAGGAGGCCGTGCTCCACAGCACGAGAGCCGTCTCCATCCGGCGCGGGTTCGCCACGGAGAACCCGTCCGCCGGCGCGGTGGCCTTCGCCACCGCGCTGCACGGCCTCGGGTGGCTGCTCGCCGCGCTGGGCAGACGCGAGGAGGCCATCGCCGCCTACGCGGAGTCGGTGACGATCCGCCGCGGGCTCACCCTGTCGGAGGACGTCCAGGCCGCCGACCACGGCTACCTCGCCGCCGTGGCGGGGGAGTGGGCGGACCTTCTCATGGACGCGGGCCGCCTCCCGGCGGCCATGGAACCACTGGAGATCGCCAGAGCCGCCTCCGTGCACGCCGGCGACATCGAACGGGCCGGCCGTCTGGCCGCCCTGATGGAACGTGCGGGAAGCATCCGCGTCTGACCCTTCGCCTCCCGTACGGAACCGGAGGCCGGTTTCCTCGGGGAGGGGGAGCGCGGTGGCGGGGACGGGGTTCGCGTCCCGCGCGGGGAGGAGGGGACTCGCGCGGGCCGGGGGTGCGCGGGGGGGGGGGGGGGGCCCCCCGCGGGGGGGGGGGGGGGGGTCACCCCCCCCCCCCACATGACCCCACCCCCCA
>NZ_JBIAYX010000026.1:0-24883 GCF_042898365.1 Streptosporangium sp. NPDC000509
GGCCTGACCCTGGTCCTGATCGGTCACCTCGTGCCGCGGGGCCCCCTGCCTTGCCCCTTTGTGGTTGGGGGGGGGGGGGGGGCGGGGGCCCCGGGGGGGGGGGGCGCGGGGGGGGGGGCCGGGGGGGGGGGGCGGGGGGCGGGGGGGGGGCGGGGGCCCGCCCCCCCCCCCCCCCCGACATACTGTGCGTCCAAGGTGAGGAGGCCGGCGGCCACCGCGGGTCGTTCACCAACGCGGACGCCGAGGCGATGCCCCTGGAGCGCCTGCTGTCTCAGGTGCGGAAGGTCTCACGGCTTCCCCTCATCGCGGGCGGTGCCGTCGCCACGGCCGCCGACGTCTCCCGGGTCCTGTCGGCGGGAGCGACCGCGGCCGCGGCGGGCACCGCCTTCCTGCTCTGTCCCGAGAGCGGCACCGGCGCGACCCACCGCGCGGCGCTGACCGATCCTCACTTCACCCGCACCGCCGTTACCAGGGCCTTCACCGGGCGCCCCGCACGCGGCCTGGTCAACCGGTTCATGACGGAGTACTCCGGCCGGGCCCCCGCGGCCTACCCGCAGATCCACCACCTGACGGCGCCGCTGCGCCGCGCCGCGGCGGCCGGCGGAGACGCGCAGACACTGCACCTGTGGGCGGGCACCTCCTGGAGGCGAGCACGCGAGGCGCCCGCGGCGGAGGTCACCGCCGGCCTGGCCGCGATCTGAAACCGGCCCTCGGCCCGCACCACCGGAAAAAACCGGACTGACCACAGGTCCCAGGCCCGGAAACCACCGGCGTGACAGGTCACGGACAGCCATGCGACCGGTACGCGCCGCGATACGAGAAAGCCCGCCGGCTCCGGCTCCTCCCCCGCCGAACACGGCTTCGGCGACCTCACCTGGGGAGAGAGCGCTCCCACCGCAAATGGATGATTGAGCAGGTCAGGATGGGTAGTGACCTTGCACAACTTTCACAGCGACCGTTCTGGTTCTGGCGGACACGTCGGTAGCGCCCCCGGTGAAAGCCACAGACGGCACTCACGTAAAGGGGACGGGCATGCACACCGACCAGCGTGGCCACTGGCCGATCAGCACCGACCTGATCGGCCTGCGGCGGCATCTGCACCGCTACATGAGCCAGGTCGGCCTGGCCGGAACCCGGCGCGACGACCTGCTGCTCGCGGCCAACGAGGCGGTCATCAACGTGCTGGAGCACGGCGACGCGGCCGGAAGCGTGAGCGTCTGGCACGACGAGGCGGACCTCGTCGTCGACGTCGTCGACGACGCCGGACGCCTCACCCCCGAGCAGGCCGACCGCCCCCGGCCCGTCCCGGGCTCGGTGCGCGGGTTCGGGCTGTGGCTGATGGGCCGGCTTTGCGACGAGTTCAGCATCCGCCAGAGCGACGGCCGATCCCTCGTCCGGCTGCGGATGCACCTGAACGCCGTCTCCGGCGCCGCCGGATAGCCCGCCGGGGCTCTTTTGACCGGGTCGACGTCGTGACGTGACCGGTGTCGCAGAAGAACCGCCGTGAGCGGCGACATCACGGCCGGCGCCGTAAGAGGGCCGGGCTGCGGTCATCGCCCACCGGCCCGCGCCTTGCGACGAGACCGCGTTCCGCACGCACGGCACGGGCCGCCGGGCTCAGCCGGTGAGCGAGTCCGGCTCCCGCGAGCGAGCGGCCGTGAACATCAGCGGGGTGCCGACCCCGTGCCGGGCACTCGCGTCGGCGAGAAAGGCGGCCAGCCACCCCAGCGCGTCCAACGACCACTCGGCCAGGGTGCCGCGCAGGGCGACTCGGTGACAGGCGGGACCGAGCCACAACTCGTCGATGACGGTGGGTTCCAGGATCACGTCGTCCGTCACGGTGAGCGAGTCGCACGAGAAGACGTCCTGGTCGAGTTCCCGCATCCACCTGAGCATCTCGGGCGCCGCCGAGCGGATGGACGGATCCTGCCCGCCGTCCAGCGTCACCCGCACCCGTGTTCGCAGGTGCGGGTCACCGTCGGCGAACCAGCCCGCGTCCTGGAGCAGGGTCATCACCGCGCTCCCCTGCGACGAGGTGTCCGTCGGCGCTTCAAGACTCTGCACGGGCAGCAGGACCTGAAGCGCCTCCAGACGCAAAGCGCCGATACGGGCCACGACGTCGTCCGCGCACGACAGGAACGCCTGCACCGGCAATGGCCGACCGGCCGGGACCGGCGTGGTCAACGACACCTGAAACCACGCGACGCGCGCCGGTCGCGATGATTCCGGAAGTGGATCCTGCCCGGCGTCGTTCATACCCCACAGGCCGCCGGTCGCGTTCTGCGCGGCCTCGGTGAGCCATCCCATCGCGGAGGCTCTCGCGGTGAACAGACTGTAGGCGTCGGAGGAGGCGACGAGAGGATCTCGCCACGGGTGCGGCGCCAGCTCACCGTGCAAAGACACGAGCATGGTGCCGGCCGGTCTGATACTCACGTCGCCTCCTCGGGGTCACCGCCTGCAGTAGATGTTCTGGCCCGGGGTGACGAGCTTGCCCGGGTCGTCGGCCAGGCCGACCAGGTCCACGTCGATGACGCTACGCCACCCGGTCAGGCTGCTGCTGTTGCAGCCCGCACGCCCGGTCGCGCGGTTGCCGGCCCCGCCGCCGGACCTCACCGTCGCGCTGCCCACCGTGCCGGCGTTTCTCCAGCTGCCGTCAGCGTAATACTGCTGCAGCTGCACGGTGACGATCGCGAGCGTGGCATTGCAGTTGCCGTTGATCCACCAGCCGTGCCCGGACGCCTCGAAGGCGGAGCTGGAGACGTGGACGTAGTCGCCCCTGGTCTCGAAGTAACACACCGCGGAAAGCGATCGGCTGTTCTCCGGGGAACTCGTGTTTCTTGAGATCGCCTCACCACCTGCGGGCGCGGGTGCCGGAACGGGAGCGGGCGCGGGCGGAGGGGCGGGCGCGGGTCGCGCCAGGGCCGCGCCCGCCGAGGTCGGTGAGATCCCGAGAAGCAACGCGCCCACGATGCCGACCGTCGTGGAGATCGTACGAAAAGAGTGACGCATGACCGCACCTCCGAGCTGAGTCGAGCAGGATCGAGGGCTGTCGCGCACCCCCGTCCGGCGGTTGAAAGCACGCGCGGCGCCGACCTCGATCGGCGCACGGCAAAAATAAACGTTTCATTGTCGTTCTATTGTGTCAAGAAAATTAAAATCATTAAGAGACGTTTCGCCGCCATATGATTTATAATTTCGCATGCGCGCCGAAATTTCGCTCTTGATTATTTTCGCGGCGATTTATCGCAAATGCCCGATAAGCCGGAGGCGGGGAATTAAATATGTGTTTTTCTGATGATGTGAGCTGGAAATCCTGAGTGTCACGACGACGGGCGGGCAAGTTTGGCGGCCACGGCGTCGAGGACCCACTCCAGGCCCGTCGTGAAGGACGTCTCGGCGTCCACCTCCGTGCCGTCGTGTATGGCCTTGGCGAGCGCCGGGAAGCGGCCCGTGGCCAGCATCCTGCTCACGTACGGACCGGAGGCGCGCTGCCAGTCGAGCTTGGACAGGCCCGTGGCACGCTCGGCCCGCAGGTCCGCGACCTCGCGCCTGATCGCGCCGGTGAAGTAGGCACCGACGGTCTCCACGGCGCGCAGCACGGTGTCGAGGTCGGCGAGGCCGTCGAGGGCGGCCAGCGTGGTCTCGTTCACGGCGAGGGCGTTCGGCCCCAGGGTCGGCCGGCCACCGAGCAGGTCGGCCAGCCATTCGTGACGGAGGGTGGCCGACCTGGTGCGGTGGGCGCGGATGCGCAGCACCTCCCGCCAGTCACCGGACCGTTCCTCGGGGAGGATCTCGGCGTGAACCTCGTCCACCATGAGGTCGAACAGTTCCTCCTTGGTGGAGATGTATCCGTACAGCCGCATCGGGCCGACGTCCAGCCGGGCGGCGACCTTGCGCAACGACACCGCCTCCAGTCCCCCCTCGTCGGCCAGCGCGATGGCGGCGGCGACGATTCGCTCCCGGTCGAGCGGCACGGGGCGAGCCGTCGGCTCCGGTCGATCCCACACAGTCATGGGCTACATCGTACTGTTGCGATACACCGTAATGATCAAATACAGTGTATCGACATGAGACACCGTATCGCCGTGATCGGGGGCGGCCCCGCCGGCCTCACCTTCGCCCGCGTCCTGCACCGTCACGGTCACCGCGCCACCATTCTGGAACGCGATCCCGCCCCCGACGCCCGCCCCCCGGGCGGCACGCTGGACCTGCACGAAGAGATGGGCCAGCTCGCGCTGGACAAGGCAGGACTGCTGACGCGCTTCCAGGCGCTGTCTCGCCCCGAGGGACAGGCCATGCGCATCCTGGACACGGACGGGACCGTCCTGCGCGACTGGCAACCGCGTCCCGGTGACCGCGCCAATCCCGAGATCGACCGGGGGCAACTGCGTGACCTGCTGCTCGGTCCCCTCGACGTCCAATGGGGGCGGGGCGTGATGCAGGTGGTACCGGAAACCGGGGACGGCGTGCTGATCCGTTTCGCGGACGGGCGGCAGGAGACGTTCGATCTCGTGATCGGCGCGGACGGTGCCTGGTCCAGGGTCCGCCCGGCACTCTCGTCCGCGACACCGCACTACACCGGCGTCACCCTGGTCGAGACCTCCCTGGACGACGTCGACACCCGCCACCCCGACCTCGCCCGGCTGATCGGCGACGGTTCCGTCGCCGTGTACGGCGTGAACCGCGCCCTCGTCGCCCAGCGCAACAGCGGCGGCCACGTCAAGGTGTACGCCCAGTTCCGCGCGCCACTGAACCGGTACACGAACCCGCAGGGGCGCACGGGCCCGGGTGCGGGCCTGGACCCGGCCGACGTCGAAGCCGTGCGATCAAGCCTGCTCACCCTGTTCGACGGCTGGGCCTCCCCCGTCCTCGACCTCCTCCGCCACGGCACCGCCTTCTTCCACCGCCCCCTCCATGTCCTGCCCGTGCCCCACACCTGGACCCATGTCCCCGGTGTGACGCTACTGGGCGACGCCGCCCACCTGATGCCCCCGTTGGGGGCGGGCGCGAACCTCGCGATGCTGGAGGGCGCGGAACTCGCCGAGGCCGTCGCCGCCGCCCCCGGCCCAGAAGAGCTGGACGAGGCCGTCCGCGCCTTCGAGGAACGGATGTGGACACGGGCCGACAGGTGGGCGAAATTCACGACGGCCGGTCTGGAACGCCTCGTGAGCCCGGACCCCGCCGAAGCCCTCGCCCTCTTCGACGAGGTCCAGCCCTCTTGAACGCCAAGCGCGAGAGCACCGACGCCCGACCGGCCCGTGCGGTGTCCCTGCGGTCACCGGAGACGGTCGCGCCCCTTGGCAACCGAAACAGATGCAGTACCGGTCGACGCTACCGGACGGCTTCGTCACCGAGACCGGGCTGTCCCTCCAATCGGACAACAAGGGTCTACTGCGGCCTCGATCGCCTGTTTCATCTCCCGTGCGCCGTGCTCGATGCGAACGCGGACCTCAGCGGCTCGCGTGTGGGGCAGCACGTTGGTGGTCCAGATCAGCCGCCCTCTTTCGTCACTCTCCGGGTGGACTTCGAACGAGGCGTGGTGGTGCTCGAGCGGTGGTCTCGCGCCTTCGACAACCGAATAGGTCAAGCAGCGGGAATCATCATCGATCGCGACAATCAACTCGCGGATGACGTGCCCATCGGGAAAGGTCAGGAACCGCTCGTTCCCCTCCAGCCGGGGTGTCGGCGACACGGCCCGGCAACAGACGTTCGTGCACGGCTCCGACGTCACGCAGCACATCCCAGATGTGATCGAACCACGTCGGCCCCTAACGGAGACGGGGATCGTGGGCCGTGATCCGGTACCCCACCCCGGGAGTCGTGGTGATGGCCGAGGGCTCGCCGAGCTTGCGGCGCAGGCGGCCGATGGTGACCGTGACGGTGTTGGTCAGGGGGTTGGCGTGCTCGTCCCACACCTGTTCGAGCAGGTCCTCGGCACTGAGGAACGCCGGAGCGGCGTGGAGAAGGGCTTCGAGCAGGGCGAACTCCTTGACCGACAGGTCCAGGTGACGGCCGTCACGGGTGGCGGTGCGGCGCAGCGGATCGAGCTCGATGTCGGCCGCGCGCAGCGTGCGAGGCCGGGCGGTGGGCCGGCGGCGGGCCAGGGAGCGAATGCGCAACACCAGCTCGGGGAAGTGGAAGGGCTTGGCCAGGTAGTCGTCGGCCCCCAGGGTCAGGCCGGTGACCCGGTCGGCGGGCGAGCCGGCGGCGGTCAGCATCAGGACCATGACGCGCTCGTCGCGCTCGGCGATCATCCGGCAGAGGGCGTCGCCGTGGATGCCCGGCAGGTCGCGGTCGAGGACGACCACGTCGTAGGCGTTGAGGTCGAGCTTGGCGGCGGCCTCCAGGCCGTCGTGGGCCACGTCCACGGCCATGCCCTGATCGCTCAGGCCTTCGACGAGCACGGCGGCGAGAGCGCGGGCGTCTTCGACCACGAGCACTCTCACGCCATAACCTCCGCCGGCACGGCCACCAGGGGCAGCGAGATGGCGACGCGGAGGCCGCCTTCCGGCCGGGCCCGCAGGTCGAGGGTGCCGCCGTGCGCGGCGACGATGGCCGCGACGATCGAAAGGCCGAGCCCGGAGCCGCTGCCGGAGTGGGTACGGTCGGCGCCAAGACGCTGGAAGGGCTCCACCAGTCGGTCGACCTGCTCCTGGTCGAAGACGCGTCCGCCGGTCTCGACGACGAGCCGGGCCTTGGTGTCGTCGGTGTCGTCGGTGGTGGTGAGGCGGATCCAGCCCTCTTCGCGGTTGTGGGTGATGGCGTTGTCGATGACGTTGTCGATCATTCGGGTGAGAAGCGTACTGTTCCCCCGCGTCCACGCGCCGTCGTCGACACAGCCCGCCGAGTCGACGACGAGGCGATGGGCGCTGATGTCGGCGGCCCGGGCGTGCAGGGCGGCGCTCGCCAGTTCGCGCAGCGACAGCCTCGTGCGGTCGGCCAGGGCACCGCGCTGGGCGCGGGCGAGCGTGAGGAAACCTTCCAGCAGCCGATCGACCTGATCGAGTTCGGTGCGCAGCCGACCGGCCAGCGCCACCGTCTGCACCGGTACGGGCTCCGGCTTGGCCAGGGCCACGTCCAAGGACGCGCGCATGGTGGCCAGCGGAGTGCGGAGCTCGTGGGAGGCGTTGGCGACGAACCGGCGTTGCGCGGCGAACGAGCCCTCCAGCCGTTCCAGCAGCTCGTCGACGGTGTCGGCGAGATCTTTGACCTCGTCGGCCGGACCTCGCAGGGCCAGCCGCTCGTGCAGGTTGTCGGCCGAGATCCGCCGGGTGGACGCGGTGATCATCCGCAGTGGGCGCAGCACCCTGCCCGCGACGATCCGGCCCAGGACGACCGACACCACGGCCATGACCCCGAGTGCCAGCGCCGAACCGATCAGGAGCCGGCGTGACTGATCCGCATGGACGTCGGAAAGCCGGGCCTGGAGCCAGGCGATGCGATCCATGGCGGCGGCGAGCGTGACCGGCTCGACCGGCGAGGCCCCAGGGGGCGCGACCTGGCTGACCTTCGTCTCTCCGAGCCCCACCAGGTTGTTGATGGCCAGCAGCCCGACCGCGGACAGCAGGAACATGGCACCGTACAGAACGGTGAAGCGCAATCGTACGGTGCGTGCAGGTCGTCGCCACTTTCGCATGGCATCCAGGATGCCGTGCCTGACCTAACAGCGGTGTGACAGCGCCCGTTCGACCCGTGTTAGGGCCGAGTCCGTACAACCGATCGCATGCGAGCGAACATCGAAGTCAGCGGGCTGCGTAAACGATTCGGCCCGACCCTGGCACTGGACGGCATGTCGTTCACCGTCCTGCCCGGTCAGGTCACCGGGTTCGTCGGCCCCAACGGGGCGGGCAAGTCCACCACGATGCGGGTGATCCTCGGCCTGGACACGGCCGACGAGGGCCACGCGCTGATCGGCGGACGGCCCTACACCGGCCTGCCCGACCCGCTCACCCACGTCGGCGCGCTGCTCGACGCCGACGCGCTTCAACCGAGCCGCACGGCACGCGACCACCTGCTGTGGCTGGCCCACTCCCAGGGCCTGGACGGCAGGCGGGTCGACGAGGTGCTCCACCAGGTCGGGATGCGGACCGCCGCCCGGCGCAAGGCGGGCGGCTTCTCGCTGGGCATGCGCCAGCGACTCGGTATCGCGGCCGCGCTGCTCGGAGACCCGCCGGTGCTCATGCTGGACGAGCCGGTCAACGGCCTGGATCCCGAGGGCATCGTGTGGATGCGCGGCTTGCTGCGGTCACTGGCCCGCGAGGGACGCACCGTGCTGGTGTCCAGCCATCTGATGAGCGAACTGGAGGACACCGCCGACCATCTCGTGGTGGTGGGCAAGGGCCGCGTCATCGCCGACACCAGCGTGGCCGATCTCATCACGACCGCCTCCCGCGGCCGGGTCACCCTGCGTACCGCCGCGCACTCGGAGGCCCTGTCCGCGCTGGGTCACGCCGGCGCCACGACGGCCGTGACCGACCGCGACACGATCGTCGTCTCAGGGCTGCCGCCGCAGCACATCGTCGCGGTACTCAACGCCAACGAGGTGCCGTTCTCCGAGGTGGCGACGCACCGAGTGACGCTGGAACAGGCCTACATGGACCTCACCGCCGACGCGGTCGAATACCGGGGAGCGGCACGATGAGCACTCCCCCCTCACGCTCCGCCGGGCGCGAGGACTTCCGGCGGCTGCTGCGCGCCGAGTGGACCAAGTTCAGGACGGTACGCGGCTGGGTGGTCACCATGAGCCTGGCCGCGCTGGTCACCGTGCTCATCGGGCTGCTGTCGGCCTCCGGCAGCCACACCTCCTGCAGCTCCGGCCCGGTCGAAGTGGCCTGCCCGCCGCCGCTGACAGGTCCGGGCGGCGAAGCGGTGGACGACAAGTTCTACTTCGTGCACCGGCCGCTGTCCGGAGACGGCGGCATCACCGTCCGCCTCACCTCCATGACCGGGCAGATCCGTAAACCCGATGTCACACCGGGGCGGCGTAACGTGGTTCCCGGCCTCGTGCCGTGGGCGAAGGCCGGAATCATGATCAAGGAGAGCGTCAGACAGGGCTCCGCCTACGCGGCGGTGATGATGACCGGCGAGCACGGGGTCCGGATGCAGCACGACTTCACTCACGACGTGGCCGGCCGGCCGGGTGGCGTCTCCCGGCAATCGCCACGCTGGCTCCGGCTGACCCGCTCCGGCGACACCCTCACCGGATACGAATCCACCGACGGTACGAACTGGACCCAGACCGGCATCGCAACCCTGGCCGGGCTGCCACAGACCGTCCAGATCGGCATGTTCGCCACATCGCCTGGAGATCTGACCGTCACACAGGGGGATCTCGGCGGGTCCGTCGCAGCGGTCCGCTTCACCGAGGCCACCGGCGAGTTCGACCAGGTCAAACTCCAGGGCAACGTCTCCGGCACATGGCGCGACGACGACATCGGCGTCACCATCGCGCCCGACGGGACGAAGCACCACCCGGGCCGCGCCGGCCGGTCCGGCGGCACCTTCTCCGTAACCGGTGCCGGTGACATCGCGCCGGCCATCGAGGGCCCGGCCCCCGAACACCCCCTCAGCGGCGCGCTGATCGGCCTGATCCTCGTGATCGTGGTGGCGGTCATGTTCGTCACCGCCGAATACCGGCACGGCCTCATCCGGACGACCCTGCTGGCCTGCCCGCGCCGCGACCGGATGCTGGCGGCCAAGGCACTGGTACTTGGCTCGACCACCTTCGCCGCCGCCCTGCCCGCCACCACGATCGCGTTCACGGTCGGCGGGCGGATTCTGCGCGACAACGGCAACGCCGTCCTCCCGGTGTCCCCGCTCACCCAGGTGCGCGTCATCGTCGGCATGGCGGCGTTGTTCGCGCTGGCCGCCGTGCTCTCCCTCGCCCTCGGCGCGCTGCTGCGGCGCGGCGTCGCGGCGGTCGTCACCGCCATCACGGTGATCGTGGTCCCGCACGTCCTCGCGGTCACCTCGGTCCTGCCCGACAGCGCCGCGCAGTGGCTGCTGCGCGTCACCCCGGCGGCCGGCTTCGCCGCGCAGCAGAGCATCCCGCAGTACGCGCACGTGCTCGGCCACTACGCGCCCATCGCCGGGTTCTACCCGCTGCCGCCGTGGGCCGGTCTGACCGTGCTGGCCGGTTACACAGCGCTCGCTTTCGGCCTGGCCGTCCTCCGGCTCAGCCGGAGGGACGCATGAGACGTCCCCACCTGCACCCTGCCTGGCGACGCGGGAGGAGTGCATGAGCAGGCATCTGCATGCGGAGTGGACGAAACTTCGCACCCTGCCCGATACCGGCCGACTGCTGCTCGCGATCGTGGTGCTGACCGTCGCCGTCGGCGTCGCGGCCTCCGCCGTCGTGTCGTGTTCCCCGGCTGCCTGCGGCCACGACCCCGCCAAGGTCATCTTTTTCGGGGTCCAGGTGAGCCAGGCCGTCGTCGCCGTCCTGGCCGTCCTGGCGATCACCGGCGAATACGACACCGGCATGATCCGCCTCACCCTGGCCGCCATGCCGCGCCGGACCGGCGTCCTGGCCGCCAAGGCGATCACCCTGGCCGGCGTGACCCTGATCACCGGGAGCGTCGCCGTGCTCGCCTCCGCGCTGTCCGCACCGCGCATCCTGCTCGGCAACGGTTTTCCCGCCGAAACGCTCGTCCTCACCAGCGCTCCCATGCTGCGCGCCGCCGCCGGGTCGGTCCTCTATCTGACGCTGATCGCCCTGTTCGGCCTGGGAGTCGCCACCGTCGTCCGAGACTCCGCCACCGCCGTCGGGGTCGTACTCGGCCTGCTCTACCTCTTCCCCGCCCTCATCCTCATGGTCGCCGACGCCGGCTGGCAGCGGCTTCTCTGGCAGATCTCCCCGATGAACGCCGGGCTCGCCGTACAGGCCACCACCGACCTCGCCACGCTCCCCCTCGGTCCATGGACCGCTCTGAGCGTACCGGCGGCCTGGGCGGCCGCCGCGCTCCTGGGTGGGGGGTTGTCTTTTCGGATGCGTGATGTGTGACCAACCGGCCACCTTTACGATGTAGATCAAACTGACCAAGCGGCCGTGGGCCCTCGGCCGTGGAGCTGCGGCAGTACTTCGGCGCCCAACCGGCGGATGTTCTCCAGGGTGCGGGCGTGCTCGCCCGCACCCTCGACCATGAGGATCAGGTGCTCGAGCCCGGTCACCTCGCGGGTTCGCCTGATCGTCTCCACGCAGTGGCGGGCGTCACCCACCGGATGGACATCGGTGAGGAAGTCGACGTACTCCCCCACGTCTCGCCCGGGCCGCCTGCGACCGTCCACCGGCACGTACCCCTTCAGGCCAGGCTCCAGCCAGCGGGGCATCGCGCTCCTCAGCTCGCGTACGGCCGCCGCCGTCGAGTCGGCGACGTATCCGACGACGGCGGCCACGTGCCGGACCGCGTCCGCGCCCGGTGAAGGCGACGCGACGGCTCCCTGCGCGGGCGGGAGCGCCGCCTCGTAGCCGGCGAGCATCGCGGCCTTGCCCGCGTCGTCCATGTGCATGCCGAGCAGCATCGGCAGTCCCCGCGTGGCCGCGAGCAGCGCCGTTTGCGGCGAGGTGCACGCCACGACGGGCCGCAGCGACGCCGCCGGTACCATCGCGACCTCGCGGAAACGGAAGAACTCCCCCGCGGCCGACACCGTACGCTCCCCCAGTGCCCGGCACAGCAGGTCGAGCGACTCGGCGAAGCCGCGTTCGAATCTCGCCAGGCCGGTGCCGAAGACCTCAAGGTCCACCCATGGCCCGCCTCTGCCGACCCCCAGCGCGAAACGCCCGTCCGACAGGTGGTGCAACATCGCCGCCTGCTCGGCCAGCGCCACCGGGTGCTGCGTGGACAGCACGCTCACAGCCGTCCCCACCCCGATCGTCCGCGTGCCGCCGAGCGCCACCGCCGCCAGCGTGGCCGCCGACGGGCACACCCCGTACGACATGAAGTGGTGCTCGGCGATCCAGGCGTCGTCGAACCCCGCCTCCTCCGCCACCGCGATCGCCTCCACGCAGTCGCGCAGCACCTGTCCCTGTGGCCTGCCGGGGAAACCCGCCGCGACCAGGAAGATTCCGATCCGCATCCTGCCCATCGAACACCTCCGGCGTGGATCTCCTACGTGCGGTCCCGGGCCGCCTCGCCGGGCATGACCCGCTCCGGCGCTCTCAGCCCGCGGGCCGGGTGAGGTGCCGGAGGATCAGGGAGGTGATCTCCCCGGGGCGCTCCATACTCGGCAGGTGCCCGGCCCACTCCAGGTGCACCGCCGTCACCGAGGCCAGTCTGTCGGCCAGGTGGCGGGCCGTCATCTGGAAGTAGGGCAGGTCGTGGGCGCCGCCGACCACCAGGGTGGGCATGGTCACCCGGTCCAGGTCGATCTCCCCCTCCAGCTGCGAAGGCTCGGGGTCGGCGGCGAGCTGGACCTCGAAGGCGTGGCGCTGCATGGCCATCTGCCCGGTGCGGGCCCGCCCGTCCGCCTCGGGGCCGAGCCAGGTGCGGGCGTTGAGCTCCACCGCGGCCTCGACCTCACCCGCCTCCAGCAGCCGGTCCTCCTCCTCGCCGAACACGACGAGGTCGGGGGTGGGTGGCAGCCCGCACGCGGGGTTGAGCAGCACCAGCCGGGAGACCAGGGCGGGATGTGCGGTGGCCACCTCCAGCGCGACCTGGCCGCCGTAGGAGGCCCCGACCAGCGCGGCCCTCTCCACCGCGAGGGCGGCGAGGAGATCGGCCACGTCGCCGGGATCGGAGTAGGGGGTCTCGGAGGCGTACGGTGTGCGGCCGTAACCCCGCAGATCTGGCCGGATCACTCGGAAGCGGGCGGTCAGCGCCTCCCACTGCGGGTCCCACATCCGCGAGTCGGCGGCGCTGGAGTGCAGCAGCACCACGACCTCGCCCGCTCCCGCCTCGTCGTAGGCGAGCGTCATCGGGCCTCAGGAGAACAAGGGTCGTGCGAGGTGAGCAAGAGCATCCGGCCATCGTCGCGGCTGTTTCCGCTCTCCGCAATCGGTTAACCGCAAGGGTACGGTCCCTGAAGCAGGTGAGCCGGGCGGGGGCAGGAGCAAGCCGGAGGAGCCGGACCGGCCGAGGACGAAAGCGGGCCGGACGGCCCGAGGTCCACGAGCGGACCGAAGGACGAGGGCGGGCCGGCTCCGCGAGTGCGCGGTCGAGGCGAGTCCGGTGCGAGGAGCGGGCGGGACCGCCCTCAGCCGGGATCCGTGCCGTACAGCGCGGCGAGGTCGGCTACGGTGGCGGCCATCCGCTCGCGCAGCTCGGGTGGCTCCAGGACCTCGATGTCGGCGCCCAGGCTCAGCAGCTGCCAGTGGGCTTGCTTGGCGGACTGGATCGGCAGGCGCAGCACGACCCAGCCGTGCTCGTCGGGCGGGTCCGCCTTGGCCAGCGCGGCCTCGGCGACCTCCGCGCCCACCGTGTGGCGCAGCATCCTCTCGTTGCCCGGTGCCATCCGCACCACGGCCTCACCGGTGTGCATCCGCTCGCGGAAGCCGGCGGTGTAGTCGCGCCAGAAGGCGGGCAGGTCGAAGTCGGCGGGACGCTCGAAGTGCCCCTGGGCGAGCTCGGCGCTCAGGATCCGCGACACCCGGTAGGTGCGTGGTCCTCCCTCACCGGCGCTCGCCACCATGTACCACGCTCCGCCCTTGAGGACCAGGCCGTACGGGTGGGCCAGGCGCTCGACGTCGCGAGGCCCCCAACGGCGGTAGGTCATCCGCAGCGGCCGCTGCTCCCACACCGCTTGGGCCACCTCCCCAAGGAAGGGGGCCGAGTCGGCGTCGCCGTACCAGCCGGGAACGTCCAGGTGGAAGCGCCGGCGCATCCGGGAGGCGAGCGAGCGCGGCTCGGGTGGAAGCGCGGCGAGCATCTTCAGCTCGGCGTTGGCCGCGACCTCGGCCAACCCCAGGTCGGCGGCCGGTCCCGGCAGTCCGGCCAGGAACAGGGAGGAGGCCTCCTCGGCGGTCAGCCCGTTGAGACGGGTGCGATAGCCGTCCAGCAGGCGGTATCCGCCGACGGGGCCGCGGTCGGCGTAGACCGGCACCCCGGCCGCCGACAGCGCTTCCACGTCCCGGTAGACCGTGCGGACGGAGACCTCCAGCTCCTCGGCCAGCTCGGTGGCCGTCATCCGACCGCGGCTCTGCAGGAGTAGCAGCAGTGAGAGCAGACGACTCGCGCGCATGGCGGCCATTGTCCCGCACGTTTGCCAATCTCACACAGCCTATGTTCAAATGAACACGTGGAGAGTAACAATCGCATTCGCGCGATCATGTCGGCACTGCGCGCCAGCGACGTCGTCTCGGTCGCGGAGCTGGCGGTCGAGCACGCCGTCTCTGAGATGACCATCCGCCGCGACCTCGACGAGCTCGCCCAGCAAGGCGTGGTCAGGCGGGTGAGGGGTGGCGCGGTGAGCCTGCTGCTGCGCGGCGAGGAGCCGCCCTTCGGAGTGCGCGAGCGCGAGGCGGTGGAGGTCAAGCGACGGATCGCCGCCGAGGTCGCGGCCCTGCTCGCCGACGGGGAGGCCGTGCTGCTCGACAGCGGCACCACCTCCCTGGAGATCGCGCGCGTGATCCGCGACCGCCGTCTCACGGTCCTGCCGCTCTGCCTGCAGTCGGCCACCGAGCTCAGCTCGGCCTCCCGGATCCGCCTGGTGCTCCCCGGAGGTGAGGTCCGCCCGGGCGAGCTGAGCTTCACCGGCCCGCTGACGGAGAGCGCCATCCGGTCCCTGCGCTTCGACACCGCGGTCATCGGCTGCTGCGGCCTGTCCGCCGAGCACGGCCTCACCGCCCACGACCTGTCCGACGTCGCCGTCAAGCAGGCGGCGATCGCCTCGGCCCGGCGCGTGATCGCGGCAACCGACTCCGGCAAGTTCACCCGCACCGCGTTCGGCGCCGTCTGCCCGCTGGACCGCCTCGACATGGTCATCACCGACACCGCGCTGCCCCCCGCCGAGCACGACGCCATGATCGCCGCAGGCGTCGCCGTCCGCACGGTCTGACCCGCACGACCTGAATCACACGACCTGATCCGCATCACCTGCGCCGCCGCACCTCTCCCTCTCGATCCGCATCACCTGGTCCGCACCGTCCGAGCCATGCCATCCGCCCCACGTCGCCCGACCCCGGCGACCGGCCGGAACCGGAGTCCTCGCTCGGCGAACCCGCCGGAGACGTAACGGCCCACCCGCCCTCCTCCGATCCGCACCGTCCGACTGGAGCCCTCCCCCATGCACGTCACCACCTTCGACCGGGCCGCGCTGCTACGCGGCCGGGTCGCGGTCTATCTGCTCTTCCTGCTCTCGGGCATGTCCATCGGCACCTGGACGGCGCGCATCCCGTCGATCAAACAGGGGCTGGGGCTGAGCGAGGGCGAGCTCAGCCTCGGGCTGCTCGGCATCGCCGCCGGGGCGATCGCCGGCATGCAGGTGGTCGGCCGCCTGGTCGACCGCTACGGCAGCGTCAAGGTGATGTTGCCGATGGCCTTCGCGCAGGCCCTCGTGCTGATCCTGCCCGCCTTCATGCCGAACCTCGTCGGCCTCGCCCTCGCGCTGTTCGCCTTCGGCGCGGTGCACGGCACGCTGGATGTGGCGATGAACGCCAACGCCGTCGAGGTCGAGCAGGCCACGGGCCGTCCGATCATGTCGTCCTTCCACGCCGTGTTCAGCATCGGCGGCTTCCTCGGCGCCGCCGCGGGAGGGCTGCTCGCCCAGGCCGCGTTCAGCCCCGGGCAGACGTTCACCGCGGCCGCCGTCGTGATCGTCGCGCTCGCGCTCTGGGCCACCCGCTGGGCGCTGTCCCTGACCGCGCACACCGCCCCCGCGGGGACGGGGCCGGCGGCCGCCGGCGGAAACGGAGGCGGTGGGGTGCTGCTGCTGGGCGTCCTCGCCTTCTGCTGCATGATCGGCGAAGGGGCCGCGGCCGACTGGAGCTCGGTCTATCTACGCGAGAGCCTCAACAGTTCCGACGGGTTCGCCGCGGTCGCCTACGCCGCCTTCTCGATCATGATGACCGCGGGCCGTCTCGCCGGCGACAGGCTGGCAGCCCTGCTGGGACCGGTGAACCTGGTGCGCGCGTGCGGGGCGTTGGCCGCCTCCGGGCTCGGCTTCGGCCTGCTCGCCGGAAACCAGATCGCCGCGGTGATCGGTTTCGGCTGCTTCGGGGCCGGCCTGTCCTGCATCGTCCCGCAGGTCTTCTCCGCGGCCGGTAGACGCGACCCGGCCCGCGCGGGAAAGGCGCTGGCCAGGGTGGCGAGCCTGGGGTACGTGGGATTTCTCAGCGGGCCCGTGCTGATCGGCGGTGCCGCCGAGCTGGTCGGCCTGCCTCGCGCGCTCGCCGTTCCCGCCCTGCTCGCTCTTTTTGTCGCACTGGCCGCGAGAGCGCTCAGGACCCCCGCCTTTACAAAGTAGATCAAAAAAGCGCACCCCGCCGGACGGTCAAAGAAGTGACAGTGCCCGGGCGGCGACCCCGGCCATGCCCAGGCGTTCGGCCAGGCGCAGCGCACGGCGCAGCAGATGGGCGGCCTCCCCGCCGGGATCCCTCGTCTCCTCCCCCACCGGAGCCGCTGCCAGGGCCTTTGACGAGTCCGGTACGAAGCCTTCCGCCGCGTCCCCGCGGGCCTCCCGAGAAGAATCCGCGCCGTCTCGCACCAGCAGAGCCCTGGCACGGTCGAGGTGGAGGTGCGCGATCAGCGGGGAGGCGGCGTCGGCGAGCAGCAGCGCCTCGTCGAAACAGCGCAGTGCCTCCTTCGCGTCCCCCTCGGCCAGCGCGAGCAACCCGAGATAGCGCTCGGCCGGCCCCAGCAGGATCGCGGGCCACCCGGCGAGCGCGATCTGTCCTCGGTGGGCCGACAGACGCCCTCGCACCAGAGCGGCGCACCGCGACAGTTCGGGGTCGCCGTGCCCCGCCTCGATGAGAAGCGCGCACGACTCGGCCAGCAGGGCGAGCGTCGGGACCGACCACCCCTCGGGCGGCAGCGCGCCGAGATCGGAGGTCTCGCGGAAGAACGCCCTCAGCCGGTCCCTCGCGTCCTCGTGCCCGCCGAGCTCGCAGAGCGCCAGGATGAGCGCCGCGCGCCAGATCGGGAAGTACTCGTACTCGACCGCCTGCCTGGCGAGCCCGGAGTCGAAGATCTCCCCCAGCCGTCCCTGCTCGCGCAGCAGCCAGTAGTGCTGCGCGAGCAGGGTCTGCCGCAGCGTGTCGGCGAAGACCGTCTCGCCCTCGCTCTCCTCGTCCAGTCGACGCCACTCGGCCAGGACCCGCTCCTCGGCCCGGTCGAACTCCCCCTGCCAGACGTCCATCAGCGTGTCCAGGGTGTTCTGCAGCCAGGCGCCGAAGACCCGGTGGTTGCGCGCGACGTGCCTGCGGTGACCGGCCACGGTGGCGGCGGCCTCTCTCAGACGGCCCAGCCGGAGCCGGTCGACCGTGAGGGCGACCATGGCCTCGCTGCGAAAGTGCGCCGACGCCGCCTCGATGCTCGCCTCCCTGAGCCGTTCGGCGATGCCCAGCAGCTCTTTCGGCGGCGCGAAATCGTACAGGCCCCATCTGCACTCGTTGAGCACCTCGCAGCGGATGAGCGGCCCGGCCCCCGACTTCTCCAGCTCGCCCAACGTCGCGCGGGCCAGCTCCACTCCGGGCCGCAGGCCCTCGTACGTGGGGTCGAGGCTGTCGCTGACCGCCATGGTCAGCTTGTGGGCGAGGTGCGCCTGCAGTTGCAGCCGTAGCGCGACCGCCTCCTCACCGATGTCGCCGCGGAGCGCCTCCAGGCTGCTGCCCAGCACGTGCAGCAGTTGCCGGTCGGCCTGTCCGGGGGCCGACCAGCGGCGCGCCAGCCTGATGGCCGCCACCGCCGCGAGCCTCGGCAGTTTCTCGCCGTCGCGATGGGCCCGCAGGTACAGGCGCTCGGCCTCCTCCAGGTCACCGGCGTCGGTGCGCGCGTCCCCCAGCGTGATCAGCAGGCCGACCCGGGTCTCGGCGTCGCACCGCATTCCCAGCCCGGCCAGTGCCCAGGTGATCGCCCCCTCGGTGGCGAAGCCGCGTTGCTGTGCCCGCGCGGCGCCGAGGCAGGCCGCGGCGACGCGCTCCTCGGGCAGCCCGCTTCCCGAGGATCGGGCGTGTTCCGCGACGCGCACCGGCAGCGCCGGGTCGATCCAGCCGTCGCCGCTCATCCGCGCCGCCCGCTCGTCCAGGATCTCGAACGCCCGCCGGTGCAGTTCCATCGCGAGTGCCGGGTGGTGCCTCAGCTCCCGCAGCAGGCTCTCCCTGATCGTGTCGTGGCCGAAGCGCAGCCCCTGGTGGTCGATGAGCGTTCCGGCCGTCACGGCCACCGCGCGCCTGCGGTTCGCCTCATCGGTGTCGATCTCCAGCATCTCCGCGACGAGATCGGGGTCGATCTCCCTGCCCAGGGCGGTGACGGCCGCCGCGGCGAACCAGCGGAACATCGGGCTGGAGGCGGTGTCGTGCCCGGGGAGGTCGCGGGGCAGGTCACCGGCCTCGGTGATCCGGCACAGCTCCAGCGGCAGCCCTTTGGTGCCGTCCATCGCCCTGCCGGTCTCCGCGCGGGTCGGTTCGCGGCCCCAGGTCGCGCCCAGCCATTCCGCCACCTCCTCGATCCCCAGCCGTGACAGCGTCAGCACGTCCATCCGCCCTCGCCAGCGCGACGGCTCCGAACGGTCGGTGAGCACGAAGCCGACGGGAGTCTCGCCGAGCCTCCCGAGCTTCCCGAGGGCCTCTCGCACCTTGTGCAGCAGGTCCTCGGCGTCGGAACGGAGCAGGTGGGCGTCGTCGAAGACGACGAGCAGGCCGGCGCCGCAGGTCAGGCGCAGCAGGGCGACCAGCAGGTCGATCAGCCGCCGCGGGTCGCGTTCGTGGCCGGGTCCGCCGAGCGAGACGAACAGGCCCGCCGACATCAGTCCCTCCAGCGTCTCGCGCTCCTCGGGGCCGATCGGGACGGCCGGACCGGCCAGATCGCGCCGCAGATCCTCCCACAGGGTCCCGACCAGTACCCGCCACGGCTGGAGGTCGCCGAGTTCCTGGCACGGGACGGTCACCATGCGCACCTTCGGTGGCAGCAGCACGGCCAGCTCCTCCACGAGCCTGGTCTTGCCGACTCCGGGTACGCCGCAGACGGCCAGGGCCACCGGCTCGCCGCGTCCGAGCCGTCCGGCCAGGGTGGACAGCAGCAGGATCTCGTCCCTGCGGCCGATCAGGACCCGCGGGGCGCCGTGACCGTAGGCGCGGGCGGCGGGGGGTGACGGCGGGTGGCCGAGGCCGTGACCGCGCAGGGCCAGCAGGTCCTGCGCCCGGCTCACCGCGTCGTCCCCGGGGGAGATCGCGCGGCGCCGCTCGATCATCTCCCTCGCGACGACCGCTCCTTCGTCGCGCAGCGCGATGAGGAAGCGCAGCAGCCACAGCGGGCCGCTGTCCTGCTGCCCGTCGGCGAGGACCTCGCCGGTGAGGAATTCCGCGTCGCCCAGCAGGTCGAGCCGGATGGCGACGCGGGCGATGAGCCTGATCAGCTCACGGCGCCGCTCCCTCAGCCCGGCGTGGTAGCTCTCGCAGACCCTGGGCGGGATCCACGCGCCCGCCAGTGACGCGAACGGGTCGCCGGACCACTGTCCGAGCGCCTCTCTCAGCGTCCGCAGGGACGCGGCGAGGTCGCCCTGTTCCAGCAGTGTCCGTCCGTCGCGCAGGTAGGCCTCGAAGCGCCGCGTGTCGACAGTGGCGGCGAGGCGGCCGGGCGCGTCCTCGACCAGCTCGTAGACGTGTGAGCGCCTGGCCCCGGGGATGTCCAGCCCACTGCCGCGCAGCAGTGCGCGCAGCCGCGAGACGGGCGGTGCCACCTCCACGTGCCGGTCCGCGGCCGGTTCGGACAGCCCGGAGGCCAGGGCGGCCGGGGAGATCGGGCCGCGGGCGGAGACCAGCATGGCCAGCGTCTTCGCCAGCTGCGGGTTGATCTCCTGCGGCACTCCGTCGATCACGATGTCCACGGTGCCGAACAGCCTGATCTCGAAGCTCGCCACATCCACCGCCCCAAAGGATCGATTCGTGTTTTTCCGGCGACGGCTCCGGCTGCAAGGTCATCGCAAGGTTGTTCGCCGCATCGTGGAGATGAGCGCGGAAACCGGCTCGAAGCGCTCGACAACGATGTCACAGGAGACGCCCTCATGGCCAAGATCGAGGACTTTTCCGTCGGCCCGCTGGACGACGGCCAGCTGAAAAAGGCCAGAGAGAATATTCGGCGCGAGAGAAGTGCAGGATCAGATAAACCACTAACTGTGGCAATAATGGGACAAACGGGAGTAGGTAAGACGTCTCTCCTGAACAGCCTTTTCGGCACCGATCTCACCGTCGGCCACGTCCGGCCGGTCACCCGGAGACCGGAACCTGTCTCGGTGCCCGGCACCTCACGTCACATGCTGACCTTCTGGGACATGCCAGGCATCGGGGAGTCCGACGCCGCCGACGAGACCCACCTGGCCATGTATCTGGAGAGACTGATCCACTGCGACGTCGCCATCTGGGCCTGCCACGCCGACAACCCTTCCACCGCCTATGACGAGCAGTGCCTGCGCAGGCTGCTCGACACCGTCGCGATCGAGACACGACGGCTCATCATGAGCAAGCTCACCTTCGTCCTCACCAAGGCTGACGTGCTCGCCCCTCCCCCGTGGATCTTCGACATGCGCGGGGACCGGGGCACCTTCGGCCCCGGCGGGGCGCTGCTGCGTCGCCTGGAGGAGAAGGCCGCCTACTACGAGAGCGTCTTTCTCGAACCCCGCGCCGACCTGCTTTTGGCGAGCACCTACGGCACCGGGGAGTTCACCGTCTCCGACGAGAGGCTCGGCTTCGACCGCCGGGGGGTTCACTACCGCGGTTATTTCTCCCAGCAGGTGTGCGACACCTACTCGGAGCGCTATCCGGCGCACCGGGAGGTCTTCTCCCGGCTGCGCGACAACCATCGGGTGCTGCCCTGTTCGGCGCTGTTCAGGTTCAACCTCACAAGGCTGATGACCGGCGTCGTGAACAGGCTCGGTCCCAGCGCCGTCTTCCGCTTCCGGCGCCTTCTCCAGGAGGTGGAGGAACTCACCGAGGTGCCGGTGTCCACGGCGCGCACGTACGGCAATCTGATGATCTGGGACGGTGAACGCGGCACCAAGGCGTTCGACCTCGCCGAGATCCCCCTCTGAGCGGAAGAGGAGGATCCCGGCGGCGGCCGGAGCGGAAGGTCAGGCCGTACGGAGCCAGACGGCGGTGTCGGAAGGAAGAAGGTTCTCCTCCAGCGGGCCGCTGGCGAGCAGGACCGACTCGTGGGCGGGCAGGGTCACCGGCTCCGCGCCGAGGTTGACCACGCAGACCAATCCCGACTCCCGGCGGAAGGCCAGCACCCCGTCCCGCGCCTCCAGCCAGGTCAGCGTGCCGTCGCCGAGCAACTCGCGGCGCAGGTGCAGCCCGGCGCGGTAGAGGGTGAACATGGACGTGGGGTTGGCGGCCTGGGCCTCGGCCGTCAACGCCTTCCACTCCAGCGGCTGCGGCAGCCACGCCTGCCCGGCGCCGAACCCGAACGGCGGCTCGTCCCCCGACCACGGCAGCGGCACCCGGCAGCCGTCGCGGCCCGGGTCGGTGCGGCCGGAACGCACCCAGATCGGGTCCTGGCGCAGTTCGCCGGGGATGTCCTCGACCTCCGGCAGTCCCAGTTCCTCGCCCTGGTAGACGTAGAGCCCGCCGGGGAGCGCCATCGCCAGCAGCGCCGCCGCCCGGGCCCTGCGCTCACCCAGCACCGGGTCGGCGGGCATGCCGTGCTTGCGGTCGGCGTGGCTGAAGGAGGTGTCGGCCCTGCCGTACCTGGTCACCGGACGGGTCACGTCGTGGTTGGACAGCACCCAGGTGGGGGGCGCTCCCAGCGGGACGTGCGTGGCCAGGGTGAGGTCGATCGACCCGCGCAGCGCGGCCGCGTCCCAGGCGCACGCCAGGAAGTCGAAGTTGAACGCGGTGTGCATCTCGTCCGGGCGCAGATACCGGGCGAACCGCTCCTGGTCGGGCAGCCACACCTCGCCGATCAGGATCCGGTCGTCGTACTCCTCGGCCACCCGGCGCCAGCCGCGGTAGATCTCGTGGACCCCGTCGAGGTCGGTGTAGGCCTCCTCGCCGCCCAGGCTGTCCATGTCCTTGACCAGCAGGGCGGCCGAGTCGATCCTGATGCCGTCCACGCCCCGGTCGAACCAGAACCGCAGCACGTCGTGGAACTCCTCGACGACCTCCGGGTTGTCCCAGTTGAAGTCGGGCTGTTCCGGCGCGAACAGGTGCAGGTACCACTCGCCGTCGGCGATCCGGGTCCACGCCGGCCCACCGAAGATCGACTGCCAGTCGTTGGGCGGCGACTCGCCGCTCTCGCCCCGTCCCCGGCGGAAGTGGAAGCGTTCGCGCTCGGGTGAGCCCGGCCCGGCCTCCAGCGCCCGCAGGAACCACCGCTGCCGGTCGGATCCGTGGTTGGGCACGATGTCGGTGATCGTCTTGATCCCCAGGGTATGCGCTTCGGCGATGAACTCCTCCGCCTCGGCGAGCGTGCCGAACGACGGCTCGATGTCACGGTAGTCGGCCACGTCGTACCCACCGTCGGCCATCGGCGACGGGTACCAGGGGTTGAGCCAGATCGCGCCGACGCCCAGGTCGGCGAGGTACGGCAGGCGCGCGCGCAGTCCCGCGAGGTCGCCGACGCCGTCGCCGTTGCCGTCGGCGAAGCTCCGGAGGTAGACCTGGTAGATCGCGGCTCCCCGCCACCACGTTTCGGACATGCTGGAACAACTCCTTAGTAAGCGTAGGTGGGTGACGAGGTCAGCCCTTGAGGCTGCCGGCGGTGAGACCGGCCATGATGCTGCGCTGGAAGACAAAAAAGACGATCATCGTCGGGATGCTCGCGATCACCAGCGAGGCGATCAGCACGTTCTGCGGCATCTGCGCCGAAAGGGAGGCGATACCCACGCTGATCGTCATCTTCTCCCCGTCCGGCAGCACCAGCAGGGGCCAGACGAAATCCTTCCAGACGTTGACCACCGAGAGGATGGACACCACGCCGAGGATCGGCCGGGAGACGGGGAGCACGATCGACCACAGGATGCGCACCGGAGAGGCGCCGTCGATCTGCGCGGCCTCCAGTAGTTCCCTGGGGATCGAGTCGAAGAAACGCTTGAGCAGGAAGACGAAGAACCCGTTGGCCGCGGCGGGAAGCCAGATCACCCAGGGGGTGTTCAGCAGGTCCCAGCCGAAGATCGGCATGTCCTTCACCGTCAGATAGGCGGGCAGCAGGATGACCATCGGCGGGATCATGAGCGTGGCGAGCATCATGCCCAGGACCACGTTGCCCAGCACCGGCCGCAGCTTCGACAGCGCGTAGGCGGCCGAGACGTCGACGGCGAGCGTGAACAGCCAGGCGCCGCCGGCGTAGACGACGGTGTTGGTGAGGAACAGCCCCAGGTCCAGCTGGTCCCACGCCTCGGCGTACACCCCGAGGTCGAAGGAGGTCGGGAAGAAACTCGGCGGGATCTGGGCGAGTTCCTCCGGCGTCTTGAGCGCGCCGGTGACCATCCAGTAGAGCGGGAAGACGAACACGGCGGTGAACAGGAGCACCACCGCGGTCAGCACGACGCGGTAGATCAGCCGCCCGTGCGGGGTGGTGAGGGTGTGCGGGGAGACCAGGCTGCGCACCTCCCGCGCCGCCTCCCTGGGCCTGCGCGGCCGCCCGCCCCTCTTTCCCCCGCCAGGTTCCGGCGACCGGACGGGAGCCGGGCGAGCAGGTTGCACGGTGAGGTTCGACATCGGCGCTTGCCTCCTTAGCTCTGGTTGTCCCGCGACAGGCGCAGGTAGAAGGCGGAGAACACCATCAGCACGACCATGAGCATCAGCCCGAGCGCGCCTCCGGCGCCGAAGTCACCGAAGTTGAAGGCGTACTGGTACATGAGGTAGGCGACGGTGAGCGTCGCGTTCTCCGGGCCGCCGCCGGTGAGCAGGTACGGCTCGATGAAGACCTGCATGGTCGCCACGATCTGCAGCAGCAGCATCACCAGCAGGATGAGCCTGGTCTGCGGGATCGTCACATGCCAGACCCGCCGGATGAGCCCCGCGCCGTCCAGCTCCGCGGCCTCGTACAGCTCGCCGGGGATGCTCTGCAGCGCGGCGAGGTAGATCAGCGTGCCGGTTCCCAGGTTCATCCAGGTGGAGACGACGACGAGGGAGATGAGCGCGGTGTCGGTGGAGTCGAGCCAGCTTAGGGCCGGCAGGTGTGCCAGGTCCAGGATCTGGTTGAACAGGCCCGCTCCCGGGTCGTAGAACCACTTGAACAGCAGCACCCCGACGGCGGGCGGCAGCATCACCGGCAGGTAGACGACGAACCTCAGGTAGGCCCGCGCGTGACGCAGCTCGTTCAACACGATCGCCGCCACGAACGGGACGAGGTAGCCGAACACGAGCGCCAGGCCGGTGAAGGCGAGGGTGTTGAGCCACGCCTGGGCGAACGCCGAGTCCTCCGTCACGGTACGGAAGTTCTCCAGGCCGACCCAGGTGGGCTCGTCGACGAAGTTCGTCTGCTGGAAGCTGAGCAGGACCTCCCTCACCATGGGGTACCAGGAGAAGAAGGCGAAACAGATCAGCGCCGCGCACAGGAACCCGTAGGCGGTCAGGTTGCGCCGCACTCCTTGCCGCAACGCTCCCGGCTTCCGCCTTCGCGGACCTTTCACGGTCATTGTGGTCATCGGTTGACTCCCGATTTCGACATGAGTGCCGGGGTGGGGGGGCCCGGGGGCCCCCCCCCCCCCCCGGGGGGGGGGTGGGGGGCCCCCCCCCCCCCGTGGGCCGGGGGGCGGGCGGGGCCCCCCAACATTAGCATTGGGGGGGCCGGCA
>NZ_JBIAYX010000026.1:24893-39122 GCF_042898365.1 Streptosporangium sp. NPDC000509
GACATGAGTGCCAGGGTGGCGGCCCATGGGCCGCCACCCCGGCATCAGCGGGTCAGCTCGACTTCGCCAGCACCTTGTTCGCCTTGGCCTCGGCGTCGGCCAACAACTTGTCGATGTCGGCGTCCTGCCTGGTCAGCACCGCCGACATGGGCACGTCGAGGATCGCGTAGAGCTCCTGGGACTTCGGCGGCTCAAGCTTGTTCTGGATGGCCGCGGAACCGTCCACGAAGGGGGTGAAGTTCTCCACGGGCACGGTGGCGTTCGCCTTGCGCAGCTCGGTGATCTCCTTGCCGGGAGCGGTGTCGCCGTACAGGTCGGGGATCGGCAGGCCGACGGGGCGGCCCTGCTGCTTGTTGCGCGCGTAGTTGAACTGCCCCTGGCCGGGGGTGAGCTCGTGGAACTCCAGCCACAGCAGGGCGGCCTTGATCTTCTCGGGGGTGGCCTTGGGGTGGATCATGTAGCCGTCGCCACCGTTGAGCGAGGCCTTCGCCTCCGGCAGCGCGGTGACCCCGTAGTCCTCGAACTTGCCCTTGAAGTCGTTGTTCACCGCCTGGACGACGTCGGGGGCACCGATCATCATGCCGAGCTTGCCGCCGCCCATCATCCGCATCAGGTCCTCCCACTGCAGGAGCTGCTTGGCGCCCATGCTGTTGTCGGTCCAGCGCATGGTCTTGAGGTTCTCCAGGACAGCCTTGCCCTCGGGGCTGTTGAAGGCCGCGGCCCTGCCGTCGGGGGTGACCATCTCGCCACCGCGCCCGTAGAGGGAGGCCGCGAAGTGCCAGCCGCCGGTGTTGCCGGCGCTGTACTCACCGAAACCGACGTATCCGGGGCCGAGATCACTGATCTTCTTGGCGGCGTCGCGCACCTCGGCCCAGGTCTTGGGCGGCGCGTCGGGGTCGAGACCGGCCTGGGTGAAGAGTTTGCGGTTGTAGACCAGGCCCATCGAGTAGTTGTTCCTGGGCAGGCCGTAGAGCTTCTCGCCCTCCTTGAAGATGCCGAGGACGTCGGGGCGCAGGTCGTTCAGCTTGGTGACACCACTGGCGTAGGGGGCGATGTCGGCGGCCTGGCCCGCGGCGATGATCTTCTTGACATCGGTGTAGTAGACGTAGAAGACGTCCTCCATCGACCCACCGGCCAGCTTCGCCTGGAAGGTGTCGGGGTTGATGCAGGGGAAGGCGTCCTTGCTCTCGATCGTGATGTTCGGGTGCAGCTTCTTGAACGCCGCCACGTCCTCGTCCCAGGCGGTCCGCTCCAGCGGGTTGCTCTTCGGCGGCTGACAGCCGACGGAAATCGTGACCGGAGCCTCGGCCCCGGCGGCACCCGGCGTGCTGTCCGCGGCCGGGGATCCGCTGTCGTCATTGCCGCACCCTGCGGCGGTGAGCGCGATGGCCGCGGCGAGCAGCATCGCGAGCTTGGGGGATTTCATCCGAGGCACTCCTTGGCGGGTCGGTTACGAGAAAGATATAGAGGCGTGCAGAGCGCAGCAAGAGTCCACCTATTCAGATGCAAAAAAGTGACAGTGATCGGCCTGTCACGCCCCCGCAACTTCTCCGCCCCGAGCGGGAGCCCCTCCCCGGCTGCGATTGACGGCGGCACGAAGGAATCGCCGACACGGAACGGTCAGCCCGATATAGGCCCAGACCTCCGCTGGGGCGCAATGGAGGCACAAGACCGCCGATTCAGGGCCAAGTGACGACTCACCCTCGACAGAGCCCCGGCGTCGATTCGTGTCACACATGAAAGCGCATGAAATTTTTCGCAAATACTTGCACCACTTACCAGAAAGGCGGCATCCGTTCGCAAGGATCACGCGCTGTGAGCGGGTCCGACGCCTCCCTGCCCGCGTGCCTCTCCCTTCTCCGGCGCGGCGGCCCCGCATACTCCCTTGGCCGTACACCTCGGGGCGCGGCCGCAGCCTCGTACGTCACCGGGAGTACGGCCAAGCGCCGCCCCCGGGGTGACGACGCCCGAGCGCGTGGCCGACAGCCTGGACACCACAATCCGACGGAGGTGTCCATGATTTCCCCGCCCGCCTCGACCGGCCGGGCCCGCGTGCCCGCCTGGATCGTCTGGTCCCTGCGGGCCACCGCCACCCTGCACCTGGCGACCGTGCTGGGGCAGGCGATCATCGCCGGGATGTTCGTCACCGGGCAGGTGGACCTGCTCGCCCATCACAGCCTCAACGCCACCGTGACCACGGTGCTGGTCGGCCTGCAGCTCATCGCCGCGATCGCGCTGTGGCGCCCCGCGCGCGGCCCGGTGTGGCCGCTGTGGGTGAGCGTTCTGCAGGGAGTGTTGCTGAACGTCCAGGTTTTGCTGGGCATGGAGCGTCTGGTCGCCCCGCACATCCCGCTCGCGATGGTGATCTTCGGTCTCGCCGTGTGGATGACCGCCTGGACCTGGCGGGGGCAGCGGAGGGTCGCGGCGTGATCTCCAGAAGGCTTTTCCTGGGCGGCGCGCTCGGCGCGGCGGGCCTGGCCGCGGCGGGCTGCGGTTCGGTGTCGGCCGAGGTCTCCGGCCGGGTCCTGTCCAGCGCGCTGCCGCTGCCCAGGCCGTTCACCGTCCCGCTGCCGATCCCCGCCGTGGCGCGCCCCACCGGGCCGGGACACTACGAGGTGGTCCAGCGTCCCGCGAAGGTGGAGATCATCCCGGGGACCACGACCGAGGTGTGGGGATTCGACGGCACCTTCCCCGGTCCCACCTTCGCGGTGAGGCGCGCGAGCCCTGTCACGATCCGGGTGCGCAACGAGCTGCCCGTGCCGACCTCCACGCACCTGCACGGCGGCGTCACCCCGTCCGGCTCGGACGGCTACCCCACCGACCTGGTGGTGGCCGCCGGGCGCGGTTTCCGGCCCCCGCCCGGCGGCCACTCCCACCACGGCATGCTCGTGGACCCCTCCCAGTGGACCTTGCACGCCGGGGCGAGGGACTACGTGTACCCGCTGGACCAGCGGGCCGCCACGCTCTGGTACCACGACCACCGGATGGACTTCACCGCCCCGCAGGTCTGGCGAGGGCTCGCCGGGTTCATGATCGTCGGGGATGACGAGGACGACGCGCTGCCGCTGCCCAGGGGCGAGCGGGACATCCCCCTGATGATCTGCGACCGCGCGTTCGAGGCCGACGGCTCGTTCCGCTACCCGGCGACCGATCCCAGCCTGCTGGTGAGCGCCGGGGTCGAGGCCGCCTACATGCAGGGCGTCGAGGGTGACGTGATCCTGGTCAACGGCGCTCCCTGGCCGGTGCTCGAGGTCTCGGCCACCCGATACCGGCTGCGGCTGCTCAACGCCTCCAACGCCCGCCGCTACCGGCTGGAGCTCACCCCCGGCGGCCGGTTCGTCCAGGTCGGCAGCGACGCCGGGCTGCTGGCCGCCCCCGTCGCGCACGAGGCGATCACGATGGCCCCCGCCGAACGCTTCGACGTGGTCGTCGACTTCTCCGCCCACCCGGTCGGCAGCGAGGTGACGATGGTCAACACCCTGGGCACCGGCCGGGCGCGCGACGTGATGCGCTTTCGGGTCGCGCGCCGGGCCCGGGAGGACAGCGCGGTGCCCGATCGTCTGGCCGCGGTCGAACCGGCCCTCAGGTCGTCCGCCGCCGCTTCGCGTCTCTTCGACTTCCGCAGGACCGGGGTGGGCCCCGACGCCGCCTGGACGATCAACGGCCTGCCGTTCCGGCCCGGTGTCCCGCTGGCCCGTCCCCGGCTCGGCACCACCGAGATCTGGCGCCTCACCAGCGACTTCCACCACCCCGTGCATGTGCACCTGGCCCACTTCCGGGTGCTGTCACGCAACGGCAGGGCCCCGGCGGCGACGGACGGCGGCTGGAAGGACACCGTCGACCTCCGTCCCTACGAGGTGGTGGAGGTCCTGGTGCGCTTCGAAGGCTTCCGCGGGCGCTACATGATCCACTGTCACAATCTCGAACACGAGGACATGGCGATGATGGCTGACTTCGAGGTGGTCTGAGGGCCCGCCGGAGACGTACGGCGTGGCGGGGCGCCCGGTTGAGCGTGTCCCGGGGAGAAATCCGAGACCCGCCTCGGGCGCACGGCGTGGCGGCGTATCCGTTTGAGCGTGTCCCGGGGAGGAAGCCGTAGCATCGGCGGTCCACACGAGGGATGAGGCGATGACGGAACGACTGGTGGTGATCGGCGGCGACGCCGCGGGGATGAGCGCGGCCTCCCAGGCCAGGCGCCGGCGCGGGCCCGAGGACCTGCGAATCGTCGCCTTCGAGAAGGGAGCGCACGCCTCCTACTCGGCCTGCGGCATCCCCTACCTGGTGGGCGGGGAGGTCGCCGACGTGGAGTCGCTGATCAGCCGTCGTCCCGAGGTGTTCCGCGACGAGTTCGCCATCGACCTGCGGCTGCGCAGCGAGGTCGTCGAGATCGACCTGGACCGGCGCGTGGTGACCGTACGCGACGAGGAGGGCCGCCGCGGCCTGGAGCCCTTCGACCAGCTCGTGATCGCCCCCGGCGCCGTACCGGCCAGGCCCGACCTGCCCGGCGCCGACGCCAGGGGGGTGTACGGGGTGCAGACCCTGGACGACGGCATCGCGCTGCTGGAGGCCCTGGAGCGCGGGCCGCGCAGGGCCGTGGTGGTCGGCGCGGGCTACATCGGCCTGGAGATGGCCGAGGCGATGGTGCGGCGTGGACTGGAGGTCTCGCTCGTCGACGGCGGCGAGCAGCCGATGAGCACGCTCGACCCGGACATGGGCGCCCTCATCACCGACGCCCTGCGCGACCTGGGGGTCCAGGTGTACCTCGGCGAACGCATCGAGTGCTTCGAGGAATCAGGGGGGCGGGTCCGCGCGGCACGCACCGGCAGCCGGGCCCTGCCCGCGGACCTGATCGTCCTGGGGCTGGGCACCCGGCCGAACAGCGCGCTGGCCGAGGCCGCGGGCATCCCGGTCGGCGAGACCTCGGGGATCAGGACGAACCGGCGGATGCGGACCCCGGTGGAGGGTGTCTGGGCCGCCGGTGACTGCGTCGAGACCTTCCACCGGGTCTCCCGGCGGCCGGTCGCGATCGCGCTGGGCACCCACGCCAACAAGCAGGGACGCGTCGCGGGCATCAACATCGGCGGCGGGTACGCCTCCTTCCCCGGTGTCGTGGGCACCGCGGTCTCCAAGATCTGCCATTACGAGGTGGCGCGCACCGGCCTGACGACCGCGCAGGCACTGGAGGCCGGGTTCGAACCGGTCGGCGAGATCGTGGAGTCCACCACGCGCGCCGGGTATTTTCCCGGCGCCCGGATGATGAAGATCAAGGTGATCGCCGACCGGGGGACGGGCCGCCTGCTGGGGGCCCAGATCGTCGGCCAGGAGGGCGCGGCCAAGCGCATCGACGCCCTGGCCGTCGCCCTGTGGCACGAGATGACGGTGGAGGAGATGACGGGGCTCGACCTGTCGTACGCTCCCCCGTTCGCCCCGGTGTGGGACCCGGTCCTGATCGCCGCGCGCAAGGCGGCAGAGCGCCTTGACCGGCATCCCGCATGATCGGCCGATCGTGGTCGCCGCGAGAAAATCCGGGGGGATGGTTGGGGCGGATGAGAGCGGGCAAGGGCGAAGAATCCAAGTCCCGATACCGACAAGGAGTAGCAATGCTCACATTGACGGACACGGCAGCCCAGGTAATCCGGGATCTCAGCTCGCAGATGACAGACTCCCCCGATACCGGGGTGCGCATCTCATCCCAGAGCGACGGAACCGGATCGCTCGTGCTCTCGATCGCGGAACACCCCGAGTCCGCCGACAGAGTGGTGGAGTCGGAAGGAGCACGGATCTTCCTCGACCCGCAGGTCGTGGACATGCTCGACGACAAGTCGCTGGACGCCGACGTCGACGAGGGGGGCGGCGTCGCGTTTCTCGTCACCGAACAGCTTCCCTGACGCCGGAACGGACCCCGGCGCACGCGGGCCCCGGTCCCCCATCGGGGGGCCGGGGCCTGTGCGTGTCGCGGGGCTCCCGCCTCGCCCGGTCTCCCTAAGGCCGTTACCAAGCCGGTGAGAAGAGCCCTGCCCGCCGAGACGCCGTATCTCCTCTGCGTCCCCCATAGAGGCATGCCCCCTCCGAAGTTCGGAGGGGGCATGCCGCCGCGAGAGCCGTACGGGCGCGTAGAGGGTCAGGCGCGGGCGCTGCTCAGGGCGAGCGGGTCCCTGGGAGCCCCGGCCTTGGCCTTCTCCATCTCCTCACCGATCTCCTGGAGCCTCTTGCGCCCCATCGCCTCCCGCACCTCCGGGAACCACTCCTCCTCCTCTTCCTTGACGTGATGGCGGACGTTCTCGATCAACACCGTGACCTTGGCGTCGAACCGCTCGTCCTTGGGGTCGAGCCCGGCCAGCTCGGAGAGCATCCAGACCACCACGTGGTGCTCCTCGACGCTCTCCAGGACGTGGTCGGAGGTCTCGGGAACACCCTCACGGGCGGCCGGATAGAAGATCTGCTCCTCGATGTGAGCGTGGACGGTGAGCTCCTCGATGATCTGGTCGACGAGCTCCCGCTTCTTCTTGTACGCCCGCTCCCCCGCGCTCTCGAACTCCTTGAACAGCTTTTCGACGGTCTTGTGGTCGTCCTTCAGCAGAACGATCGCGTCCATTCCTCTCCTTTTCCCCTTCGTGTTCTCTTCCGGTGACGTTCTTCGTGGTTCTTCTCGCGACCTGTCCGGTGTGTCAGGGGTTGAGAAGAACCTTGATCGCCCCGTCCCGCTTCTTCTGGAAGATCTCGTAACCGTGCGGCGCCTGGTCGAGAGGGAGCCTGTGGGTGGCCAGGTCCATCACCCCCAGAGGGTCGGAGTCGTCGGTGACCAGCGGCATCAGGTCGTCGATCCAGCGCTTGACGTGGGCCTGGCCCATCCGCAGGGTGACGCCCTTGTCGAACATCCTCAGCATCGGCATCGGGTCGGCCATGCCGCCGTAGACGCCGATGACGGAGATCGTGCCGCCGCGCCGCACCGTGTCGACGGCCTGGTTGAGCGCGCGCAGCCGGTCGACGCCCGCGCTGGACATCAGCGGGGCGGCGATCGCGTCGGGCAGCAGGCCGGTGACGGTCTGGGCGAACTTGGCGACCGGGGAGCCGTGCGCCTCCATGCCGACCGCGTCGATCACCGAGTCGGTGCCGCGCCCTCCGGTGAGCTCCCTGACCGCGCCGGGAATGTCGGCGGTCGCGGAGGCATCGAGCACCTCGGCGCCGTGCCGGCGCGCCATCGCGAGCCGCTCGGGCACCCCGTCGACGCCGATGACCCGGTAGCCCAGGTGTTTGGCGATCCTGCAGGTCATCTGCCCGATCGGGCCGAGCCCGAAGACGGTGACGCTCCCGCCGTCGGGGATGTCGGCGTACTCCACCGCCTGCCAGGAGGTGGGCAGCACGTCGGACAGGTAGACGAACCGCTCGTCCGGCGGCCCCTCGGGAACCTTGATCGGGCCGAACTGCGCCTCGGGGACCCGCAGGTACTCGGCCTGCCCGCCGGGAACCTCGCCGTACAGCCTGGTGTAGCCGAACAGGGCCGCACCCATGCCCTGGTCACGGACCTGGGTGGTCTCGCACTGGGCGAAGAGGTTCAGGCCGCACATGTGGCAGTGGCCGCAGGAGATGTTGAACGGGATGACCACCCTGTCCCCCGGCTTGATGGAGGTGACCTCGGAGCCGACCTCCTCCACGATGCCCATCGGCTCGTGGCCCAGGATGTCGCCCTCGCCCATGAAGGGGCCCAGGACCTCGTACAGGTGCAGGTCCGATCCGCAGATCGCACTGGTGGTCACCTTGATGATCGCGTCGTTCGGCTCCTTGAGTATCGGGTCGGCAACCTCCTCGACCCGTACGTCGCGTCTGCCGTGCCAGGTGAGAGCTTTCATGTTCTCCTCCTCGGATGAATGTCAGCGCAGCCGGGGCAGGACCTCTTTGGCGTAGAAGTCGAAGAAGGCGTCCTGCTCCTTGCCGATCTGGCTGATGTAGATCTCGTCGAAGCCCGCGTCCACGTACTCCTTGATCGCCTTGACGTGCACCTCGGGGTCGGGGCCGCAGGGAGCGGAGATCTCGTCCTCGGTGACCGCCTCGGCGAGATCCTCGAAGTGGCGGGGCAGTGGCAGCAGCTGCGAGGCCTCCCCCTTGATGCCCTGGGTCGGCCAGAGCTGGTGCGCGGTCCTGCGGCCCGTGGCCTCGTCGGCGGCGTAACAGACCTTCAGCCCGCCCTGGGAGGGCTTGCCCGCGCCACCGGCCTTGTGGAACTTCTCCACCAGTTCGGCACTCGGGGAGGTGCAGATGTAGCCGTCGGCGATGCGCCCGGCCAGCTGCACGGCCTTGTCCCCGAAGGCGGACATGTAGACGGGCGGCGGCTCGTCGGGAAGGGTGTACAGGCGGGCGGTGTCGACCTTGTAGTGGGTGCCCCGATGGGTCACCAGCTTCCCGCTCCACAACTCCCTCATGAGCTCGACCGCCTCCTCCAGCATCTCCAGCCGCTCGGAGGCCGGGGGCCAGCGTGAGTCGAGGATGTGCTCGTTGAGCGCCTCACCGGTGCCGACACCGAGCTGGAACCGGCCGCCGGACAGCGCCGCACTGGTGGCGGCGGCCTGCGCGATGATCGCCGGGTGGGTGCGGATCAGCGGGCAGGTGACGGCGGTGGTGATGGGCAGCGAGGTCGCCTCGGCCACCGCCCCGATCACCGACCAGACGAACGGGCTCTCCCCCTGCACGTCCAGCCATGGGTGAAAGTGGTCGGAAATCCACAGCCCTTCGAAGCCCGCCCGCTCGGCGAGTTTGGCCTGCCGTACGAGTTCCGCCGGACCGTGTTCCTCACTCGACAAGAAGTATCCGAACTTGGTCATTTCCCCTCCCGGATCGCCTGAGCTGCGGCGATGTCTCCCCTACCCCGTCCGTGCGGGTCAAACGGAGGGCCGCGCCGTACGGGTGCCCGGCGCGGGCCTGACCTCCTCCGGGCCCTCCCGAAGTGAGATCTCCTGGGAGAAGGGGATCCCGGCCGGCCTCTCGCCGCACCCGCGGGCGGGAAGGTCTCAGGTCATTTCCACGGATGTCTCGAGCGCTCGCGCGGGGCCCGCGGTCGCCACGGTGGCCGTGAACGTCGTCACGAGCGGACGACCGCGACGGCGCAGTGCGCGTGGTGCAGGACACCCCGGCCGACCGACCCCAGCAGCAGCGAGCCCAGGGTGCCACGGCCGTGGGAGCCGACGATGAGCAGGTCCCCCTCTTTGGAAGCCTCGGCGAGTGCCTCGACCGGGTGCGCGCACCGAACGTCCTCGATGAGGCTCACCTCGGGATACTTCTGCCGCCAGGAGGCGAGCCGGTCGGCCATCGCGGCGTACTGGGCGATGCGGACCTCGTCCATGTCGTAGGCGATCTCCGGGGCGAAGACGTGCACGGGCAGTTGCCAGGCGTACAGAGCGCGCAGCGTGCATTCGCGATGCCTGGCCTGTTCGAAGGCGTAGGCGAGGGCGGGCTCGCAGGCGTCGGAGTCGTCGACACCGACCGTGATCTCGCCGTACGCCGGCACCTGGCCCGGTTGGACCACGACGACCGGGCAGTGCGCGTGCCCGGCGACGTGCATGCTGACCGAACCGATGACGGCTCCGGCGAAGCCGCCGAGACCACGGCTTCCGATGACGATCTCCGCCGCGTCCCGTGCCAGATCGCGCAGGACCAACGAGGGTGGGCCCTCGGCCAACGTGGTGCTCACCTCCGCGGTGGGCTGCCGGGTGCGTGCCGTCGCCTCGGCCTCGTCCAGCACCTCGCGTGCGCCCCGGGTCATCGCGTCCTCCTCCCCGTCGAGGACAGGGAATCTGGAGATGTCGTTCGGCCGGCGGTGCACGGCGGTGACGATGCGCAGCGGCAGGCCGGTACGGGCGGCGTCGTCGGCGGCCCATCCGACCGCGGCGGTCGCGCCGATGGAGCCGTCGGTTCCGGCGATGATCAGAGCGGACATGGCTGTTCTCCCTTCCCTCCCATCAGAGCCGCGCCGGGCGGCCCGGCCCCAGGGCCACAGGTCCCGACTTCGGGGCGCGAGGACAGAGTCTTTCGTCCTCTCCGAGAACCAGGGCCTTCGTCCTTCCCGAGGACCAGGGCTTTTGTCCCCTCCGAGGACCAGGGCCTTCGTCCTCCCGGGGAGCGGCCTCCCCTCGGGGACGGACCTTCGCCCCTTTCCCCGGCACCGTGTTCCGCACGATCATGGAGGGGACATCGGCCGTCGAAAGGAAAAGGCACCGTGAAAATCACGGAGATTCTCGAACAGGCGAAGGACACCGTCTCGATCAGGCGGGTCTTCGGCGAGCCCATCGTCCAGGACGGTGTGACGATCATTCCCGTGGCCAGGGTGATCGGTGGCGGTGGTGGGGGCGGCGGAAAGGAAGGGGGCGAGCAGGCCGCGGAAGGGTCGGGAGGCGGGTTCGGTTTCGGCGTCACCGCCGCCGGGGTGTTCGTCGTCAAGGACTCCGAGGTCCGCTGGCAACCCGCGGTGGACGTCAACCGCATCATCCTCGGTGGTCAGATCGTCCTCGTCGCCGCCCTGCTGACGGTGCGCTCCATCGTGCGTGCGCGTGCCAGGGCGGCGAGGAGGCGGTGACGCGCGAGCCCGCACGAACCGGCCGTGCTCCAGGTCCCGTGGCGAAGGTCCCCGATGAGGAGAGGCCGGACAGGCTCAAAGTTCCCTGAAGGAGAGCTCCCGGCTACGGCCGTGCGGGCCGCGGGATCTCACCACGGCCACCGGCCAGGACGCGTGGTGCAGCAGTCCTCGGCTCACCGACCCGAGGAGCCGCGCTCTGAGGGGCCCCAGCCCGCGAGAGCCGACGACCAGCAGTGACGCCCGATGGCCGTGCGACAGCAGTGCCGCGAGCGGCGGTTCACCGGAGACGGTGGCGGTGACGACCATGCCGCGGCGGTCGCCTTCCAACGCGCTCGCCACCTCCTCCACCCATCGCCGAACGTCCTCTCCGGCCGCTGAGCGCACGAACCTCCCCGTCCGGTGCGGGGTGTCCGCGCACGCGTGGATCACGTGCACCGGCAGCCGGTGGGCCCGGCCGTGGGAGAGGGCGAACCCCAGGGCCGCGAGCGAGCAGGCGGATCCGTCCACCCCCACCACGACGGGTCCCTGCCCCGAACCCGGCCGCGGTGTCACGTCCGGCCGCTGGACGGCGAGCACGGGACAGGGCGCGTACGCGGCGACATGGGCACTCACCGAACCGAGCAGCACGCCGGAGACCCCGCCGAGTCCCCGGCGTCCGACCACGAGCATCCGCGCCGTCCGGCCGAGTGAGACCAGTTCCGGCCCGGCGGCGCCGCGCGCCAGGATCGACCGCACGGTTCGGCCTGGCAGCAGCCGTTCGGCCAGCTCCACGCCGTCGGTCAGGATGCCGCCCGCGAGCGTGCGGCGCTGTCCGGTGACGGCGGCCTCGCGTTCGGCGTGGGGACCGTCCCAGACGTGGCAGACGGTCAGCTCCATCCACCGTGTGCGGCACTCGCGCGCCGCCCACTCGACGGCGGCGCGGCTCTGCGGCGATCCGTCGAAGCCGACGACGATCTCCCTCCTCGCCGACGACCACCCGTCCGGGTGTGACGGCCCCTCTCCGGCGGAGACGTCGAAAGAGGCGAACGATGAGAACGGCACGGCGCCTCCTCCTCAGTCGCCCCGGTGAGACCCGGACGGCGGGACGCGCGCCGGGATGTCGTGGGTCCGCGGCTCGCGCCCGCCGACGATCCTCAGGCCGCGCCACGCCTCGCCGACGACGCCGATGACTCTGTCGGCGAGAGCCCTGTCGGCGAGGGCCGAGTCCGTACTCACCACCACATACGCAGCCATGTCGACCTCCTCGGGGGTGTCTCCATCCCATCGCCACAGCGGTGTTCGCACAGCGGCCGAACGGCCCGTCCGGCCGGGACTTCCGTCCCGCGCGCCGGTCTCGCCCGCGGCCGAACGACGTCTTCCGGACAGGTGGGCGGCCCAGACGGGGACGGGGGCGCTCATCGGCGGGCCTGGCCGTCGCGGACGTGCTCAGGAAGAGGGGCCGTCCTGCGGGGTGGCCCTTGACCGGACGCGCCTTCCGCAAGTTTTGTGATCTTGAAATTTCATGGAACACTACCTGAAATCCATAGGCAGTGAGAGAAAATAAGCAATAGCCTCAATTTCGCCTTCTGGACGATCTTGCCATGGCAAGTCAAGAAACGTGGCAGTTCACGGAAAAGACATTGGTTCCCACTGACGGTCCAGGTCCGGCAGGCGGAGATGCTCGGAGGTGATGTGAACGCTCACACTGACGCAGGCGACATAGCGCGCCAGATCGTCGGCGCCCGGCTCCGGCAGCTACGGCTCCAGTGCAACCTGACCGCCGCCGAAGCCGGCAAGGCCATCCGCGCCAGCGAGTCGAAGATCAGCCGTATGGAGACCGGGCAGCGAGGCTTCCGCCGCGACGACCTGCGTGACCTGTTCACCCTGTACGGGGTCGTCGACCCGTACCAGCAGGAGATGCTGCTGTCGGTGGCGTTCGGCGAGCGCAAACCCGGCTGGTGGGACAGCAAGGAACTCCCGCTGGACACGGCGGTGGTGATGCGCCTGGAACAGACCTCGGACCTCATCCGCACCTACCAGCCGTTCGTCGTCCCACCGCTCCTGCAGACCCCGGAATACGCGGCGGCGGTCCACCGGATGAGCCGATACCCGGACCCGGCCCCGCGCGTCGAGAGGAACGTGGAACAGCTGCTGCGCCGCCAGAAGGTGCTCGCGGGCGACGATCGGCCCGTGCTGTGGGCCGTGATCGAAGAGCCCGTGCTGTGGCGGCCGATCGCGGGGATCGACGCGCACATCCGCCAGCTCATCGCGTTGACCGCCTCCGCCCAGATGAAGGGCATCAGCATCCAGGTGAATCCGATGGGCTCACGCTTCATCCCCGGATACGGGCCTTTCACCATCTTTCGCAGTGGTCACGGCCGGCCCCAGATGATCGCGATGCACGGCCGGCGGGACGAGGTCGCCGAGCGGTCCCTCCGGGAGGAGCACGCCGTCACCTTCGACCGGCTCTCGCTCGCGGCCCGCGACCGTGGCGACACGACGGCGCTCCTCATGAGGATCTGTGACCGCATTCACGTAATGGACGACCGCCCTCCTCTCGGAAAGGCATCAGGTGACCCATCCCAGTGACGCGTCGCAGGCGAGTGCGGCCCGTATGTACGATGTCATGCTCGGCGGCGAGGAGAACTTCGCGGCGGACCGGGAGGCCGTCAGGATGCTGGTGGCTCACTTCCCGACGGTCCCCGACGCCTGCCGGGCCAACCGCGGCTTCCTGCTGCGATCCGCCAGGGCGATGGCGGAAGCCGACGTCGATCAGTTCCTGGACATCGGCTGCGGCCTGCCCACTCCCCCGAATCTCCACCAGGTCGTGCGCGGGATCCACCCGGACGCCCGCGTCGTGTACGTCGACAACGACCTGACGGTCGTCACGCACAACCAGTCGACGGTGGACCACTCCGGCGTGGTGACGGTTCACGGCGACCTGCGCCGGCCACAGGAGATCCTCGACCATCCCCGGGTGCGGGCCACGCTCGACTTCACCAGGCCGATCGGCGTGTTCACGGTCGCGGTGTGGCACTTCGTCGTCGGGGACACCGCGCACGACCTCATGGCACAGTTGCGTGACGCCCTCGTGCCGGGCAGCTACCTGGGGCTGACCCACGCCTGCTCCGACACGATGCCGGAGGACGAGGCGTCCGCAGGGCTCGCGGTGTACGGGCAGACCCGCAACCCGGTACACCTTCGCACCATGCGCGAGGTCGGCGAACTGTTCGAGGGGTTCGAACTCCTCGACCCCGGACTCGTCCTGGCCGCGGACTGGCGCCCCGCCGACGGCGATCCCTACCCCGAGCACGCCTTCGAGGTCGTCGCCGGCCTCGGCCGGATCCCACCGCGCTGAGTGACGGCGCTCCGGCCACGCGGCCTCGTGCCGGGCCGTCCGGCCGCGGGCTCCCGCCCCCGGATCGGAGGCCGCCGAACCCTGATCGTGATCTTTTAAGGTAATTCGAGGTAACTCTTCTTTTTCGCGAGGTATCAGACCCAAGGACCTTGACCGGGAGCGGCGCCGACGCTCACGAGGACGACCGCCCGGAGCCGGGGGGGGGGGGGGGGCCGCCCCCCCGCGGGGGCCCCCCCCCCGGGGACCCCCCCCCCCCCCCCCGGATGAGGGAGAGAGCACAGAGAACCCCCCCGGGCCGCCAACCGCGCCGGGGGGTCGCCCCCCC
>NZ_JBIAYX010000026.1:39132-123591 GCF_042898365.1 Streptosporangium sp. NPDC000509
TTTTTTTATTTTATTTCTACTTAACTCTTGTTTTTCGCTCGGTCACCCACCCCCGGACGTGGCCCGGGCGGGGCGCCCCCCCCCCCGCCCCCCCCCGCCCGGGGGGGGGCGGCGCGCGCCCCCCCCCCGACGGCGGAGTCACCGTTCACCGGAACCCGGAGGTCGTTCCTCGCATCAGGGAGAGAGCAATGAGACCCGCCCGTGTCCGCCTACCGCTCGGTGGGATCGCCCCCGCGGTGGCATTCGCCGTGATCGCGGCAACCACCATGACATCACCGGCGCCCGGCGACCGGGCGGCCACGACGGTACGCGCACCGTCGGCGCCCACGGGTGAGCCGCTGCCCCCCTGCCGCCGATCGCCGGGCCACGCCAAGCCCACGGTCGTCCTGGTACACGGCGCCTGGGCCGACGCCTCCAGTTGGAGCGGCGAGGTGGGCTCCCTGCAACGAGCGGGCTACACCGCGCGGGCCATCGCCAACCCACTGCGCGGGCTCACCGGCGACGCCGCGTCCGTCGCCGACTTCCTGAGAACGATTTCCGGCCCGATCGTGCTCGTCGGACACTCCTACGGAGGTTCGGTGATCACGAACGCCGCCGCGGACGTCCCGAACGTCAAGGCCCTGGTGTACGTCGACGCGGCGGCGCCCGACATCGGGGAGAGCACCGGCGAGCTCAGCGGCCACGACTCCGCCCTGTCCGCAGATCCCGCCTCTCTCTACGAGACGGTGTCCTACCCTGCGGCGCCCCAGGGAGCGAAGGACCTGTATCTCAGGCGGGACACCTTCGTCCGCTCGTTCGCCTCGGACCTGCCCCGGGCCACGGCCCTGCGCCTGTGGGCCTCCCAGCGGCCCGCCTCGACCAGCGCGTTCACCACGCCGTCGCAGGCCGCGGCGTGGAAGACGATCCCCTCCTGGTACTTCATCAGCACCGGCGACCGGATCATCACCCCGTCCTCGGAACGGTTCATGGCCCGCCGGGCACACTCGAAGGTCACCGAGTTCCCCGGCGGCTCTCACCTGACCCTGGTGTCGCATCCGGACGCGGTGACGGCGGTGATCGGATCCGCGATCTGCTCCGTCCGCTAGACCTGTTCGTCGCGAACCGGCGGCTCCGTCCGATCCGGTACGACGGGTGATCCCCGGGCCGATCGGATCGCACGCGGAACACATGGCCGGCATACGGTGGCGGCGTCCGGCCGATCGAGGACGCAGCGCCGGCCGGGTCGTCGGGCGACACGGCCTGACGCCGAAGCCGCCACGCGCGGGGGTGCCCCGCGTGGCGGCTTCGGCGACGGGCCGGCGCTACCCGGCGGCCGGACGGTAGTCCAGCACGATGGCACCGGAGCTGAAGGCCGCGGTGCCGGCCAGCCTCCAGGAGGAGGTGGCGACACCGTCGGGGAACAGGCGCTTGCCGGAGCCGACCACGACCGGGTGGAGGAAGAGCTTGAGCTCGTCGACGAGCCCGTGCTCGATCAGGTAGGCGACCAGCTCGCCGCTGCCGTAGATCAGCAGGTCCTGGCCCTTCTCGGCCCTGAGCCTCGCGACCTCCTCGGCGACGTCCCCCTTGATCACGGTGGCGTTCCACTCCGGATCCCGCAGGGTGGTCGAGGCGACGTACTTCGGCAGGCCGTTCATCTGCTCCGCCCCCGGCGTACCCTCCATCTTCGGCCAGGCCTGCGACATGCCGTCGTAGGTCTTGCGTCCCAGCAGCAGCGCCCGGCTGGCGTGCAGCTGGCCACTCTGGAACCTGGCGTGCTCGTCGTTCCAGTACGGGCCGGTCCAGGCGGGCTCCTCCACGACGCCGTCCATCGAGATGTAGATGACTGCGACAACCTTGCTCATGTCCTGCTCCTCAAGGGTGGCCGGCCCTTCTGGCCCGCTGTTTTCGATGTGCCTTCAGCGTGGCGGAACCCGTTTACGGATTGTTTACGGCTTCTCGCCGGACAGGCGGCCGCGGCCGGTCAGGCCAGGTCCCACAGCAGGCGGTAGTAGGCGATGCGCTCGGGGTCGGGGACGATTCCGTACGCCTCGTACACGACGCCGTCGTAGCCGGGGCCGTAGTTCCAGTCCATGCTCCACGCCGCGACCGCGAGGTCCGCCCACCGGTCGGCCACCCCGAGCGAGCCCAGGTCGACGTGCGCGGCAAACGTGCCGTCCTCGTGCAGCAGGGTGTTGGGGGCACACGCGTCCCCGTGGCAGACGACGAGGCGATCGACGGCGGGGGGATTCCCGATGCGGGCCCGTGCCTCCGCGAGTCCCAGGTGCCGGTGCTCGGGGAACCAGTCGGCGGGTCCCTCGCCGTCGGAGACGCGTTCGTCGGCACGCGCGAGCCGCCGCTCGACACTCCATTCGTACGGGCACCGGTCCACGGGCAGGGTGTCGTGGAGCAGGCGCAGCCCCCGGCCGATCGCGGCCGCCGCGGTCGCCGGGGCGTCGCTCCAGCGGGGATCCACCGCCGAGAGTCCCGGGACCGCCGCCGTGACCAGCCACGCGCCGCCGGCGTCCGTACCGTGCCCGAGGACCCGCGGGACGGTCACCCATCTCCGCGCCCAGATCAGGCGCTCCGCCTCCGCCTGAAGGTCGATCTCCGGGGTGCCGTCGGCGACCCACTTGGCGTATCTGATGCCGCCGCGTCCGTCTTCGAGGCGGAACGTCAGCCCGCCGAGCTCGTTGCGCCACACCGGGGTGACGGTGTCACCGGCGGCGAGTGCCGTGACGACGCCGGGCACGGTGACGGGGCCGGTCGGGATCTCGGAGATGACGGGACGGCTCATGAGAACCTCATCCTTCACAGGCGCGGCGCCGGCGGCAAACGGTTTTCCCGCCGGAGGGCCCGGCCGTGGGGACGAGCCGGGAAACCGATCGCCGCGTCCCGCGCGGGCGGTCAAGGATGAGGGCGGTGAGCAGAGCGAAGACGCACCCCGACGAGATCCTGACCGATGTTCCGCTGGTTCGCCGACGCTTCCGAGCCGAGCTCGACGTCGACGACGCGGCCTGGTCACGTGGCCGCGGCTGGGCGCTCCACCAGGCCGTAACGGGGCTGGCGTACTACTGGGATACCAATCCCGGGATGGTTCGGCAGACCGCGCACGCGCCGGCGCAGATCCTGGCCGACGACTCCCCGTCGTGAGGTGCCCGGCCCGTGCTCCGGTGCCCGCGGCCGGCATCGCCTGATCCACCGCGGGCACCCGGCGCGGTGCGCGTACGGCCGGCCGCCGTTCGATCAGGCGTTCCCCTTCTTCTCCACGGGGGAGCCGACGTCCGGGGCGAACTGCGCCAGCGAGACCTCGGTCGCGGCGGCGATCTCGGCGGAGTCGGCGGTGCCCGAGGCCTCGACCGCCGCGACCCACGCGTGGACCGACTGCCGGCAGAACTCCTGGCCCTCCGGCGAGTTCGCCGCCGCGACCGGGTCGTCACTCACCTCCCCGGCGACGAACAGGCCCAGCGCCATAAGGGCGCCGTCCCATCCTGGCCCGACATAGAGCGCGCCCGCGCCGCTGCCGGCCATCTCCAGGGGGACGGTGTGCTCAAGTTCGAGGGTGGTCGCCTCCTCCCCGTCGGGGGACAGGCGCAACTCGACCAGGCTGCTCTCGCCTCCGAACGTCACCTTCAGCAGGCTGGGGGGCTCGCAGCGCAGGATCCGGCCCCCCGCGTTGCCCTCCAACTGGAAGTCGCCGCCGACCCGCAGCTCGCCGCTGATCGGCAGGAACCAGCGCTTCATGCGGTCGGGGTCGGTCAGCGCCTCCCACACGTCATGGATCGGCGCCTCGTAGCGGCGGCGCAGCAGGACGCCGACGGCCTCGCCGTCGGCCGTCGGCCGGTTGCCGACCTCACGGTTGATGGCGTTGATCTGGGCGATGATGTCGATCATGGATTTTTCTTCTCCTTGGCAGGGGGGCGACCGTCGGCCGCCGCACCCGGATCGTCGGTCGGGTGGCGTTCGCCGCGGGTGAGTTCGGTGGCCAGCACGTCCAGATGCCGGCTCCAGAACCGGCGGAAGCGTTCCAGCCACAGGTCGATCTCCCGAAGGGGGGCGGAGTCCATGGCGTACAGGCGGCGGACGCCTTCGGGCCGGACTTTCGCGAACCCGTTCTCCCTCAGCACCCGCAGATGCTGCGAAACCGCCGAGGGGGAGAGTTCGAACTCCTCCCGGATGACCACGGTGATCGCACCGGAGCTCCGCTCGCCGTCGGCGAGCAGCTCCAGGATCCGGCGCCGGACCGGATCACCGAGAACATCGAAGGCGTGCACAGGACACATTATTTCAGAATTCACTTATATAAGTCAACGCTGCTATATGGGTGGCGCGACTCACCAGCCTTCGGCCACAACACCACCGCCCTCAGGGCCCGAGCTCCTGCCGGAGGTCGACACCTCCAGGATCGCCGAAGGTCCCGCCGCCCATGCCGGGCGCGACGGGACCTCTCGGCGGCCCAGGGTCAGGCGCGGCGCAACCCGACGTACTGGAGTTCGGCGAAGGCGCCGACCAGCAGAGCCTGGGCGACGACGAAGGCGACACCCAGCGGGTTCGGGTCCACCCAGCCCGTGAACAGCAACAGGACACTGTCCACGGCCCACAGCACGTTGACGACGATCAGCGTCCAGACGCCCGCCCTGGGCGGAACCGGGCGGGTGGCCAGATAGGCGACGAACGCCGTGAACGGCAGCAGCCCGATCCCGGCCCAGCGGACCAACGGCTCGGGGAGGGCGAGCAGACCGGCGAGCGGGGTCGCCGCGACGGCCAGCAGGAGCGCGAACCCTCCGGTGAGGACGGCGTCCGTCCTTAGCACGCGGGTCAGCAGGGAGGTGCGGCGAGCGGTGGGGGCGGTCGTGGTCATCGATGTCTCCTTCGCTGGGGGTGTCGGGTTTCGACACGCCCAGCACACCGCCCCACCCGCTGCCATCTGCAGACATGGCACTGCCATTCACTGCCGATTCTCACGACGAAGATCATCGGCGACGAGTTTGGCCGCCGCGTTCTGCCAGTTGTAGAGCGTACGTTCGGGAACCTCGCGGACGAACCAGTCGAACGCCTGCCGCTCGGCGGCGGCGAGCCCACCTCGGTCGGCCCCGCGCCGGTAGGGACGCAACCCTCGAACGTACGGGAAGTACAGCACGTTGTAGAAGCGCCACTCCTCACTGGTGCCGAACTCGCCGTCGCGAGGCTTAAGCCGCTGGATGCTCTCCAGCAGCAGGTGCTTCAACTCGGCCGCCCGCTCCAGGGGAATGTCACCGGTGATCCGCGCGTCGATCACCGGCAGGTTCGCGAGCGGGCTGCTGGCGAGCTTGCCCAGATCGCCGTAGTTGGCCAGGGCGCGCCGCGTCAGCCGGACGAACTCGGTCTCGTCCGGCGGCGGCGGACCCTGCTCGCGGCGCGGTAGCGCCTCGGACGTCTCGCGCAGTTCGGCCCGCTCACGGCGGATCCCCGAGTCGCCGGGAAAGGCGATCCGGTCCAGCGCCCGATGCACAGGACCGGCCAGCGTCTGCGCGGCGACGACCACCGCGATCACGCCGAACAACAGCGCCGAGAGGGCGGGCGTGGACTCGCCGAGCGCGACGGCCAGGGCGACCTGGCCGCCGGAGGCGACGGCCACGGCCGTCGCCCCCAGCAGGGACCGCAGCATGTCGCGCCAGAGTGCCTCCCCCGCCTGGAACGCGCTGGACATCGCGATGGCCACGCCCAGCAGGACCATGTCCACGTCGATGGCGACGATGGAGAGCAGGCCGGGCGGGCCGAACAGCGGGAACACCAGCAGCACCGCCCCCAGCCAGAAGAACAGCGTGGCGACCACCACCAGCCACCCGGCCCGCGGCGGCCTGGCCCGCACGAGCAGCACCAGCACCCCGGCCAGCGGTCCCAGCAGCAGCACCCCGGCCACCACCCGCGCCGCGAGGCTCACCCCCTCCCCCAGCCCGGCCACCAGCAGCCACACGAACACCACGAGCGTGAGCGGGACGAGCCCTCTGGACCAGACCCGGTCCAGCCGCTCACCACCGGGAACGAGGGTCAGCACGGCGCCCGTCCAGAGCAGCGCCGGCAGGCAGACCAGCGTGGTCTCGACCGCGCCCAGCACCTTCACCGCGTTGTCCGGTACGGCGGTGAGCACCTGGGCGATCGCCAGCGCGACGGCGTAGGCCAGCAGCCCCAGGCCGGCCCGCCTCGGCCCGCGCTCGCGGGGGTCCCGGGCGATCACGTAACACCCGAGCCACCAGGTGAGCCCGAACACGGTCGCGACGGCGAAAAGCATCGGCCTCCCTTCCCGCTCCCTTACGGTCCTTCCCGGGCGCGAGCGTATCGGCCGCGCGCCGCGGGTCGATCGTCAGGTGGACCAAGATCGCTAGGGAAGGAAGGTGATCTTGATTTTCGTCTGTTCATGACCCCGCACGGGCGCCTTTACATTGTAGATCAACAACCGTCGACCCTCGCGACGGAGAGTTTCTCGCGCCGAGCCCGCCGACTCACCGGATACGCGACTCGATGCCGTCCAGAAGGTAGTCCAGCCCGGTGCCGAACACCTGGTCCCAGTCATTGCCGATCGGGGCCCCGTGCGCGGCGAGAGTCGGATACAGCTCACCGCCGGCCCGCACCCGCAGCTCGGCGGCTCGCCTCCACCCGGCCTCGCCGTACGCGGCACCGGCGACCTGCATCGTCGCGGAACCGATGACGTAGTTGGCCAGGGCGTAGGCGGCGGCGGTGAGGCCGGGACCGGTGAAACCCGCCCCGGCGAGCGCGGCGTGCAGGTATTCGGTGCGGGCCAGCACGTTGGGCCCCAGCAGAGGACGGTCGAGCACCGCCACCGACCACGGGTGGCGCAGCATGGTGGCGCGCCACTCGGTGATCAGAGCGGTGACGTCGTCGCGCCACGCCCCCCGCGACGCCGGCGGGACGGGCACCTCGCCGAACACGGCGTCGAGTGCGAGGTCCAGCACGTCGTCCTTGGTCTCCACATGCAGGTAGAGCGTGGTGGCGGCGGTCCCCAGCCGCTCGGCGAGGCGGCGCATGGTCAGCCGATCGGCCCCCTCCTCGTCCAGCAGCTCCACGGCCGCCCCCACGATCCGCCCGAGGGTGACGACCGGCTCGGCCCTGCTCGCGCGCGGGGGGCGCAGCCACACCCCGGGCGCCGCCTCACCGCTCCGGCGCCGCGTTCTCCTGCCCGGCGTAGCGCTCACGACCCTCCGATCCCCGACTCTCCCGCTCTGAGGATCCTAATGGCTTGAGAAGCGGCCCGATCAATGTTCATAGTGTATGACCAATGTTCTAACTGCGGTTTCGCCCGTACAACACGCCGAGAACCGCCACCTTCGAGGAGACGCCACCGTGGGACATGTCGAGGCCGACGAGCTCACCTACGTGCTGCCGGACGGACGGCTGCTGCTCAACGAGGTGTCCTTTCGCGTGGGTGACGGCGTCACCGCGGCGCTGATCGGCCCCAACGGAGCGGGAAAGACCACCCTGATACGACTGATCGCCGGCGACCTCCACCCCTCTTCCGGGCGGATCATCGCGTCCGGCGGGCTCGGCGTGATGCGCCAGTTCATCGGGGGCATCCGCGGAGGTCAGACGGTGCGCGAGCTGCTGCTGTCGGTGGCCCCGCAACGCGTGCGCGCCGCGACCGCCGAGTTGGAGCGGGCCGAGCGGGCGATGGGTGAGCGTGACCTGGAGGAGACCCAGCTCGCCTACGCCCGCGCCCTCGGCGACTACGCCGACGCCGGCGGCTACGACATCGAGGTCACCTGGAGCGCCTGCACCACCTCGGCGATGGGTGCCGACTACGAGCACGTCGCGGACCGCGACGTCGGCACACTGTCGGGCGGGGAGCAGAAAAGGCTCGCGCTGGAGGCTCTCCTGCGCGGCCCCGACCAGGTCCTGCTGCTCGACGAGCCGGACAACTACCTGGACGTCTCCGGCAAGCAGTGGCTGGAGGAGCAGCTGGGGGCCACCCGGAAAACCGTCCTGCTCGTCTCCCACGACCGCAGGCTGATCGCCAACACGGCGACCCGCGTCATCACCGTGGAGTCACGCGGGGTGTGGACCCACGGCGGCGGCTTCGCCACCTACGCCCAGGCCCGCCTCGACCGCAACGAGCGCCTGCACGAACGCCGCCGCCGCTGGGACGAGGAGCACGCCCGCCTCAGGAAACTGGTCCACACCCTGCGCCAGAAGGCGACCAACAACGACGCCGTCGCCTCCGCCTACCGGGCCGCCCAGACCCGGCTGGGCAGGTTCGAGGAGGCGGGCCCGCCCGAGAGCGCACCCAAGGAGCAGAACGTCCGGATGCGCCTGAGCGGGGGCCGTACCGGCAAGCGCGCGCTCACCTGCACCCGCCTGGAGCTCACCGGCCTGACCGAGCCGTTCGACGTCGAGATCCACTACGGAGAGCGGGTCGCGATCCTCGGCCCGAACGGCTCCGGCAAGTCCCACTTCCTGCGGCTGCTCGCCGAATCGGGAGGTGGCGCGCTCTCCCCCGCGTCCACGCCGCCGGACCCGGTACGCCACCGGGGCACCGTGGAACTCGGGGCCAGGGTCGTACCCGGCTACTTCGTCCAGACGCACGCCCGCCCCGACCTGGCCGGAAGGACTCCCGCCGACATCGTCACGGCCGCCGGGTCGCTCACACTCAACGACGCCATGGCCTCCCTCGCCCGCTACGAGCTCGCCCCCACCGGTCGGCAGCTCTTCGAGACCCTCTCCGGCGGGCAGCAGGCGCGCCTGCAGATCCTGCTGCTCGAACTGTCGGGAGCCACCCTGCTGCTGCTCGACGAGCCGACCGACAACCTCGACCTGGCCGGCGCGCAGGCACTCCAGGACGGCCTCGCCTCCTTCTCCGGCACCGTGCTCGCCGTCACCCACGACCGATGGTTCGCCGACGACTTCGACCGCTTCCTGATCTTCGGCGCCGACGGGGAGGTCCGGGAGTCCGGCGAACCCCTCTGGCAGCCGGACCGCGACCGCCGCGCACGATGACGGGCCGGGAAGCGGTCGAAGTCGTCGTCGAACATGCCACCGGCCTCGCCCAGGCGGGGCCGCGTCCGATTCGTACAAGACAGCCCCGGCGAGTACCCGCCATCATCGGATGGCATGAGTGACAGCATCCTTGACACCGCTTCGGCCTTCATCCTCCGCGAGGGACGCCTGCTCGAACGCCGCCTGTTCGCCACGCTTTTCCAGGCGGCGCCCGCCACCGGAGTGGTGGACGCCCTGCGCGGCTATCGGAACGAGGACGGCGGCTTCGGTCACGGCCTCGAACCCGACAAGCGCTGCCCCGAGAGCCTGCCCATCGACGTGGAGGTCGCGTTCCAGACGTTGTCGACGGCCGGCGCGCCCGGGACCGACCCGATGGTGTCACACGCGTGCGACTGGCTCGCGACGGTCGCCGCGCCCGATGGAGCGGTCCCCCTCTCCCTGCCGGTCATGGAGTCCTACCCCAGGGCCGCGCACTGGTCGGACTGGACCTACGCGCCGGGGCTGAACCCCACCGCCGGGCTGGCCGGGCTGCTGCATGGGATGGGCGTGGAGCATCCGTGGCTCACCCGGGCCACCGACTGGTGCTGGTCGACGCTGGAGAAGGGATTTCCCGACGACGCGCACGCCATGTCCGAGACGCTCGTGTTCCTCGAACACGTCCCGGACCGCGACCGGGCCGAACGCCTCGCCGAGCGGGTGGGCGAGTGGCTCCCGCAGCTGAAGTGGTATCGGAGCGACCCCGCCGACCCGGAGTACGGGGTCAGCCCTCTGCATCTGGCTCCCCACCCTGACAGCCGCTGGCGCCGGTTGTTCTCCGACGACGTGATCGAAGGCCACCTCGACCGGCTCGCCGCCGACCAGCGGCCCGACGGAGGGTGGGCCATCACCTGGGAGCCTCCCGGCTCGGCCGCCACCCTGGAGTACCGGGGGGTGGAGACCCTGCGTGCCCTCCAGGTGCTCGGCGCCTACGGGAGGGTGCCGTCGAGCTGAGAATCCGCCACAGAAACCCGGCCGTCGGCGCGCGTGGAACCCTTACCACCGCGGTCGCGGTGGTAAGGGTGGAGCGAGCAGGACCGCGTCGTCGCCGGTGTGGGCCAGGTAGGTGAAAACCTGTGGCGGGGCGGCGGGGAGCGGTGCCAGGGTTCCCGGATGACCGTACCTCGCGTTGATCTGCTCGTCCGGCAACTCGACATCGCATGGGCGCTGTTCGAGTATCACCTGAAGGACCTCGACGACCCGGCCTGCCTCTGGGAACCCGCGCCCGGCTGCTGGACCGTCCGGCCCGACGACCGGGGCCGCTGGACGGCCGACTGGGAGGTGCCCGAGCCCGACCCCGCGCCGGTCGTCTCGATCGGGTGGCTGACCTGGCACATCGGTTTCTGGTGGACGACCACCCTCGGGCACTGTTTCGGATCCGGGGCGCCCGAGCGCGAGGAGATCACCTGGCCGGGCACCGCCACGGCCGCGGCCGACTGGCTGCGCGCTCTGAAGGACGACTGGCGGGCGGCGCTGCTGCCGCTCACCGACGCCGACCTCGACTCGTCCGACAGGACCGCCGGCCTGCCGTGGGGGCAGGATCAGCGGCTGGTAGACATAGCGGGCTGGGTCACCGTCGAGCTGACCAAGAACGTCTCCGAGATCGGCCTCGTCCGCCACCTTCACGGCGCGCTGGCCCCCTCCTTACGAGATGCGAACGTCGTCGTGGTGTCCCCCTCCCACGAGCCGGGGCGGGGATAGCGTCGCCGCATGAGGACACTGGTCACCGGTTCCGCCGGGTTCATCGGAAGTCACGTGGTCGAGGCCCTGGAGGAGGCCGGGCACGAGGTCGTCGGCCTCGACGCGCGGGCCGGTAGCGGGGATGTGCGCGACGACGCGGCGCTGGACCGCGTGCTGGGCGGCGTCGACGCCGTGGTGCACCAGGCGGCGAAGGTGGGACTCGGAGTGGATGTGTCCGACCTGCCGGACTACGCCTCGGTGAACGTGCTGGGCACCGCCACGCTGCTGGCCGCGATGGCGCGGCACGGCGTCGAGCGGCTGGTGCTGGCCTCGTCGATGGTGGTGTACGGCGAGGGCGCCTACGACTGCGCGGCCCACGGCAGGGTACGGCCCGGCCCCAGGACCCGCGACGACCTCGTCCGGGGGGAGTTCGAACCCCGGTGCCCGAGCTGCGGACTCTCCGTGACGTGCGCCGTCATCGGTGAGGACTCCCCGGCCGACCCGCGCAACGCCTACGCCACGACCAAGCTCGCCCAGGAGCATCTGGCGGCGAACTGGGCGCGCGAGACGCGCGGCGCCGCCGTCGCGTTGCGCTACCACAACGTGTACGGGCCCCGGATGCCGCGCGACACCCCGTACGCGGGGGTGGCGGCGATCTTCCGGTCGGCGCTGGAGGCGGGCCGGGCCCCTCGCGTGTTCGAGGACGGCCGCCAGCGCCGGGACTTCGTGCATGTGCGCGATGTGGCGGCGGCCAACCTCGCGGCGCTCTGCGCGCTCGGCTCGTCGGCCGGGGGAACGCTCACCGCCTACAACATCGCGAGCGGGGAGCCGCACACGGTCGGGGAGATGGCCGCGGCGCTCGCGGACGAGCGCGGCGGCCCGGCGCCCGTGACCACCGGCGAGTACCGGCTGGGCGACGTACGGCACATCGTCGCCAGCCCGGAACGCGCGCGGGCCGAGCTGGGCTTTCGCGCCACCATCCCGTTCGCGGACGGGATGAAGGAGTTCGCCGGCGCCCCGCTCGGCTGACGGGAGTCACCGGTCGGCTGATCGGGCAGACTTGACGCCTGACAGCCGCCGGTGAGTGAGCGCTTTCTTCGGCTGGACCGATGTTCGAGCCCCAAGATCGGACCGGTCACCAGGGGGAGATGACGAGTCCCTGCAGCAGGAGCCCCGTCAGGGCCTGGGCGGCGAGCCAGCGGCGGCTCGGGGACCAGGCCGCCGCCAGGACGATCCAGGTGGCGTAGGGCACCCAGATGCGCTCGACCTCTCCCCTGGTCACCCCGCTGACGTCGAGGGCGAGCACGGCCACGATCGCCGCCGCGACCAGGGCACGCGCGTCACCGGACACCGCCCGCAGCAGGGCGGGCACGTCGCGGGGCACCGTCCCCAGCGGGGCACGCGCACCGCCGGGCGCCATCCGCGCCAGGCCCGCGGCGGTCGCCGGGCCGGTCAGCAGGGCGAGCACGGCCAGGTTGGCGATGAGGAAGTAGAGGTAGGGCCGCGCCGCGCCGGGGTCGGCGGTCCACTCCGCGTGGGTGGCGAGCACTCCGGCCGGCCAGAGGAAGCCTCCCGCGGCGAAGGCGGCCGTGACCGCCGCCACCCCCGCCAGGCAGGCGACCGCGCTCGCGCGGGAGATCCGGGCGACGACGGCGGCGACCACCGGGATCAGCAGGTAGGGCACGAGACCGTAGCTGAGGTACGGCAACGCCCCCAGCAGTACTCCGGCCGCCACCCCGGAAAGGACGCGCGTCCTGCCCGCGCCCCCGGACACCAGCAGTGCCACCCCCCAGGCGCCCACCCCCGCGAAGAAGGCGTCCATGCTCGTGGCGATCCAGACCGCGGCGGGGCTCAGGGCGAGGTACGGCAGCGCGCGCCTGGCCGCCTCCTCCCCCGCGACACTCCGGACGGTGACCGCGACCGCCACGACCGTCGAGCAGCCGACCAGCACGACCAGTACCGCCGCCCAGAACGGACCGGGCAGTCCCACCCTCGCCAGGGCCCAGAGCACCAGCACGGGCAACGGCGGATGTCCTCGCACATGGGTGGGATAGCCGGGAAGCCGCTCGGTGAAGGAGCCCAGCCAGCCCAGCGGGTCGTCCCCCACCGCGGGCAGCACGGCCGGATACTCGTGAGGGCCGGCGAACGGCCTGGCCAGTCCCTCGCCGGAGGCGGCGAGCAGCACCGTCCAGGCCAGGGCCGTGCCGTAGGTGAGGAGCAGGGCGGCGCCGAAGCGCAACCGCGCGGTCAGGACGGGCAGTACGGCGACCGCGAGGGCGCCGAGGAACAGGGGCGGCAGAAGCGAGAACGACGGCGTGCGGAAGTGTCCGTGCAGGGGTGGCAGGTGATCGATGGGCAGCATGCCCAGCGCGTGCAGGACGGCCCCGGCGGCGAACGCCGCGACGACGAGCGAGATCCAGACGGCGAGCGCCCGCCCGCTCCGGCGGCCGCCGGGGTCATCGGGAGCGGAGGAAGCAACGGCCGCACGCGGACCCTTGACCTGCCGGCGGGAGAGTTTGATCACCCTCCCACAGTAGGTACGGGTCGCTTTCTTTCCCTGACACGTCACTACTCCGTAAGAGTTGACAGGCCTTGTCGACCTTAGCGTTCTCAAACATGAAGATCGATGTTGTGCTCCCGTGCCTGGACGAGGAGACGGCTCTGCCGTGGGTGCTGGAGCGCATGCCCGACGGTTACCGGCCGATCGTGGTGGACAACGGTTCCACGGACGGATCGGCGCGGGTCGCGGCCGAGCTGGGAGCGCTGGTGGTGAGTGAGCCCAGACGCGGGTTCGGTGCCGCCTGTCACGCGGGACTGCTCGCCTCGAGCGGCGAGGTGGTGTGCTTCATGGACGCCGACGCGTCGCTGGACCCGGGCCAGCTCCCTCGGGTGACCGAGCCGGTCGTCTCAGGTCGCGCCGACCTGATGCTCGGCAGACGGGTTCCCGTGCCGGGAGCGGCCTGGCCGCTGCACGCGCGGCTGGGCAACGCCTTTCTCGGCCGGCGGCTGGCCGGGCGTACCGGCACCAGGCTCCGCGACATCGGCCCGATGCGCGCCTGCCGCCGCGCGGACCTCCTCGCCCTGAACCTGGCCGACCGGCGTTTCGGCTACCCGTTGGAGATGGTGCTGCGCGCGGCCGACCAGGGCTGGCGGATCGCCGAGACCGGGGTGGACTACCTGCCTCGCGCCGGACGGTCCAAGGTCACCGGCACCGTACGCGGCACGCTGCGCGCGATCGGTGACATGCGCAAGGTCATGAGCGAACCGGGCGGCGCGCGATGACCGGCGACCGGAACGCGCCGCGGCGGGACCCGCACACCCGCGACGCCCGGAACACGACGCGACAGAGCGCGCCCTTCAAGGACGGCGGCCCGAACACGACACGGCGAACCGCGCGCCCCCGGGACGGCGAGCGGCGTGACGTGGTCGGCGCCGGGCAGGGCGGCCGAGCAGGCGGAGGTCAGGCCGTCCAGGCGGGCGACGGCCAGATCGTCGTCATCGCCAAGGAGCCGGTGGCGGGCGAGGTCAAGACCAGGCTCACCCCGCCGTTCAGCCCCGAGGAGGCCGCGACCCTGGCCACCGCCGCACTGGCCGACACCCTGGGCGCGGTGGCCGACGCTCCGGCACGCCACCGGGTGCTGGCGCTGCGCGGCGACATCGGCCCCTGGCTGCCACCGGGCTTCACCGTCCTGCCGCAGCGGGGCGCCGGGCTGGACGAGCGGCTCGCCGCCGCCTTCGAGGACGCGTACCGCTCCCGCCCCCTGCCCATGGTCCTGATCGGCATGGACACCCCGCAGGTCACCCCGGCGCTCCTGACCGACGCGATGGCCGAGCTCGCCACCCGCGACGCCGTGTTCGGCCCCGCCGCCGACGGCGGCTTCTGGCTGCTCGGCCTGCGCCGGCCCGACCCCGCGCTCCTGCTCGGGGTGCCGATGTCGCGGCCCACGACCGGCGCCGCCCAGCTGCTGCGGCTGCGTGCGGCGGGCCTGTCGGTGGGCATGCTGCCCCTCCTGCGGGACGTGGACACCGCCGACGACGCCGCGGCGGTCGCGGCCCAGGCGCCCTCGTCCTGCTTCGCGACCGTCCTCGCCGCGCTCGGGACGAGGGCGATCCGGTGACCGGGCGACCGTACGACGCGCCGCCCGCCGCCCGGAGGGCACGGGTGATCCGGTGATCGGGCAGCTCTACGAGAAGTCCCTGGCGGGCGCCACCGTCGAGATGGAGTACGCCGACGGCAGGACCGCGCCCCTCGACGCGGCCCGCTGGCTCGCCCCGATCGACGGGGACGAGGCCATGCTGTCGCGGTGCGCGGCCCCCACCCTGGACATCGGGTCCGGTCCCGGCCGCCTCACCGTCGCACTCGCGCGGCGAGGCGTTCCCGCCCTGGGCGTCGACATCGCCCCCTACGCCGTCCGGCTCACCCGGCGCGCGGGAGGCCGGGCGATCTGCCGCGACGTCTTCGACCACCTGCCCGGCCACGGCCGCTGGGCCACCGTGCTGCTCGCCGACGGCAACATCGGGATCGGCGGCGCCCCGGACACCCTGCTGCGCAGGGTCCGCGAGCTGGTACGGCCCGGGGGCGAGGTCATCGCCGAGGTGCAGCCACCGAGCGCATCGGGCCGCGTCGAGCATCTGCGGCTGCGCGGCCGCGAGCTCGCCGGCCCGTGGTTCGGCTGGGCCACCGTGTCCGTTTCCGACCTGGGAACCCTCGCCGGGCGTAACGGTTTCTCCCGGGTGGACTCGTGGAAGGAGGCCGGAAGGTGGTTCGCGAGCCTGCGCTGACGGGGAAGGTCCACCGGAACGCCACGCTCGGAGGGCGTCGTTCTTTTCCTCGGCGTTGTGCCGTTCGAGCGCGTCGGGAGGTGACGCACCGCGCCTTCCGGCATCACAGGTCGGCGACGCTCGCCATATGACATGCCGATGGACAACGGCGGGTCGAATTCGTCGATTATCGACAAAGGCTCACCGGGGGTGAGCCGACGGCGCACGGGGCATCCCGTCTCCCGGAGCGCTGCCCTGCGAAGGAGAATCGATTCCCATGTCCGGGGAACTCTCGTGTCGCGCGGATCCCTTAGCGCCTGAAGACAAGCCGCCACGGCATCAGGGCCGATTCCCACTGCACCCGGAGGCTCATCTTCGAGTCACCCGCCCGGCGGTCGGAGAAATGGATGGGGATCTCGACGATCGTCATTCCGGCCCTGATCGCCCGATAGTGCATCTCCACCTGGAAGCTGTAACCCCCCGAGGAGATCGTGCCGAGGTCCAGGGCGGTGAGGCTTTCCGCCCGCCAGATCTTGAACCCGGCGGTCACGTCCCGCAGCCCGAGGCGCAGGATGGTGCGGACGTAGAAGTTCGCCCACCTCGACAGGGCCCGCCGCCACAGGCTCCACTCGGCGGCCAGCGTCCCACCCGGCACGTACCGGCTGCCGATCACGCACGCCGCCCCCGTCGCCCGCGCGGTCTCCAGCAGACGCGGAACGGCGTCGACGGGGTGCGAGAAGTCGGCGTCCATCTGCACCACGAACTCCGCCCCCGCCGAGAGCGCGGTCTCCATGCCGTCGACGTAGGCGCGCCCGAGCCCTTCCCTGACCTGCCGGTGCACCACGTCGACCCGGCCGGGGTGCGCGGCGGCCAGTCGGTCGGCCACCTGGCCCGTACCGTCCGGGGAGTCGTCGTCGACCACCAGGATTCGCAGGCCGTCGAGCGGCAACGCGAGCAGGGCCTCCGCGATCGACGGAAGGTTGTCCGCCTCGTTGAACGTCGGGATCACGACGGTGACGGTGGCCATGGTCGGGGTCAGGGCCTTCCGGGATCGATGGTCGGATGTTCTTCGCCGCGAACGACGTGGCGCCGCCTTCCGGTGATGTCCGACACCGGAAGGGACGAAGATCAACCCAATGCTAGCGGCCGGCGGCCCGGCCGCGCCGTTCCCCTCCCGACCGAAGGTCACCGCACGTCGTGTCGCCATGAGTATGAGCAGGAAAAACCCATTGCGCTCACATCAGGTCGACGTATTCTAAAGGATCATCCATTCATAATGGAACCGGGCGGCGACCGATTATCGCGGGGACATTATGCGGGCCGAATCCATGTCGGCCGGCCAACCCCTGGAAATCGCCTGTGACGAGTCCGGTTCGGAGGGTGAGAATCCCATCGGGGGGGCACCGATGTTTTCACGCACGCCGGCCTGTGCCTGGACGTCGAGTCGGCGGCCGGCCGCATTCGGGAGATACAAAAAATGGCGCCCTCTCCAGCGGTGGAATACAAGGCCGATCTTCTGCTCCGCGAGAAGAACAGGCCGGCGAGGTACCGGAACGGCGCGGAAGACAGCGTCGGACGAGCTCAACGGCCGGGGTGACGCGGAGCTCACCGTCCTGCTGCGACCGTACGTGGATTCGTTCTCGGTCTGGGGAGACGACCGGAGCCGGTCCCTGTGGAGCCCGCCCCCGGCACCCGTTCGCAAGGCCCGGGCGACTTCCCCCGCGTGCGACCAGGTTGCATTACTGGATAGCGACAGTATCTAATACTGGATAGTTCAACTATCCGATTAGGAGGTGCGTCGATGTCCGCATTCGTGGTTGAAATCGTTCTCGTGGCCGCCACCCTGGGCTTCCGGGTGCTGGGCGCGCTCGGCGCCCGCCGCTTCGCCACCTGGCCGGTGAGCGCGGCACACGGGATGGCCGCCATGCTCGTCGTCACCGCCACCGCGCACTTCGTCCCGGCCGAGGTGACCTTCATGCCCAACCACGCCGACCTGGTACGCATGGTGCCGCCCGTCGTGCCGTTCCCCGGCGCCGTGGTCTACGCGACCGGCGTGCTGGAACTCCTCGGCGCCGCGGGACTCGTGGTCGCCGTGACACGCCGGACCGCAGGGATCGGCCTGGCCGCTCTCTACGTGCTGCTGCTTCCCGCCAACGTCTACGCGGCCGTCGCCGACGTCCCCTTCAACGGCGACGAGGCGACGCCCCTGTGGCTCAGGATCCCGCAGCAGGTCCTGTACATCGCCGTCGCGCTCTGGGCGGCCAGGTCGGCCGACACCACCCTGACCCGCCCCGGCTGGACCGCGCGATCTCTCCGCGCCGAGAGCTCGGAGTCCGCGGCCCGCTGAGCAGCGGACGTCTCGCGGAACAGGCCGCCGTCCAGCGCCAAGGCCGTGCCGCGAGAAAGAGAGCGACCCGGCCTTGGCGACGAGTCCGGGACGGCGGCCCTTCTCATTCCTCCCGCAGCCCCTCCGGCCGCAGCGTCCGGCGCAGGATCGGCCGGGCGGCCCGCGCCACCAGCACCGCGGCCAGCACGCCGATCCCCACCATGAGCATCGCCCGAGCGGCGGCGACGGAGAGCGCCGCCGGCAGGTAGATGTCCGCCAGCGACAGGACGACCACTGCCACCCCCGCGACGGCGGCCACGACGCACACCGGCAGCGCCGCGATGAGCGCCTGCCGGGTGAGGATCCGGCCTAGCGCGACGCCGGGCACGCCCGAGGCGGCCAGGGCCGCGAACGAGCGCCGGTGATCCAGCAGGTCCTCCGCCTGGTGCGCCACGAGGGCGGCGGCCGAGGTGACCAGCGCGATCAGCAGAGCGAGGTCGACGAGCAGATAGGCCACCCCCTCCGAGGGTCTGAAGCCGCCCCGGAGAAGGATGTGCCCCTGCTGGGCGCCGACCGCGGAGCCGAAGAACACGGTCAGCCCTACCACCGCCAGCGCGCGGGCCCACCCCCTGGGGTCGGCCCCGACCATCCGGGCGGCCAGCAGGGTCTCCGCCGACCCGGTGCGGTCGCCGATCCGCCGGGCGGCGGCCCTGATCAACCACGAGGCGGCGAGGACCAGGCCGAACATCAGGAGCACCATGCCGGCCAACATGGAAAGCACCGCCGCGTACGGCCCGCCGGGGAATTTGCCCTTGCCGACGAGTCCGGCGACGAACATCACGGCACCCGCCGCGACCAACGCCAGGTCGGACGCCCTGGGACCGGCCGGGGGTGTCCGCCGGACCACGCCCAGCGGTGAGGTCACCACGTTCCGTCCCGCCCTCAGCCCGGACAGCGTCCCGGCGAGCAGCACTACCGCGAGGATCGCCAGGATCTGCGCCGGTGGGACACGGGGCACCGCACCCTCCAGCGACCACGCCGGCACCAGGTGCGCCACCAGGTACAGCGCGACGCCGGACACCCCGCCCAGCAGGGACCGCCACCCGCTCTCGTACGCCCCGAGCAGGCGCACCTCGCGCGGCGTGGCCCCGGCCAGCCGGAGCGCGGCGAGCCTGCGCTCCCTCGTCGCGGTGGCCAGCCGGCTCACCTGATGGACGAAGGCCATGGTGGGCACGACCAGCAGGGCCAGCGCCAGCGCGGTGACGAGCCGTGCGTCCCTGCCGGAGAAGAAGCCGAGATACTCGATCCGCCTCTCGACGAGGAAACCCTCGGGGTCACGCGAGACGCCGAGCCCGAACGCCAGCAGGTTCGCCGCCACGCACAGCAGGAAGGTCGCGAGCGCCGCCCCCGCGACCATGAGACGCCCCCGCACCCGCTCGCGCCGCGACCCGCCCCTGGCGAGCATCCGCATCACGGTGATCACACGGTCACCCCGGCCGTCCTGCCGTCGCGCAGCACGATCTCCCGGTCGGCGTAGGCGGCCACCCGGTTGTCGTGGGTGACGATCACCAGGGTGGTGCCGTCCGCGCGTGCCGTACCGACGAGCTCGTCCATCACCCGTTCACCGGCCAGCGAGTCGAGCGCGCCGGTCGGCTCGTCGGCGAAGACCACTCGTGGACCGGTGACCAGGGCGCGGGCCACGGCGACCCGCTGCAGCTGTCCGCCGGACAGCTCGCCGGGGCGCCGGGCCGCGCAGTCGGCCACCTCCAGCCGTTCCAGCCGGGACCGGGCGGCCAGCAGCGACTCCTGGCGTCCGTGCCGGTTGAACAGCAGCGGCAGCGCCACGTTCTCCTCGGCGGTCAGCTCGGGGACGAGCCCGCCTGACTGGAAGACGACACCGAAACTCTCCCTGCGCAGCGTCGTCCGGTCGGCGTCGTCGAGGGTGTCGACGCGCCGCCCGTCGAAGTGGACCTCCCCCGACTCTGGACGGATGATCCCGGCCAGGCAGTGCAGCAGGGTCGATTTGCCGGAGCCACTCTGGCCGGTGATCGCGACGATCTCCCCGTCGCCGATCTCCAGGGACACGCCGTCCAGCGCGACGGTCCTGCCGAAGGTCTTGCGTAACGCACGTGCCTCAAGCATCGATCTCCTCCTTGAGATCCGCGAGTCGTTCCATGGCCGTCTCGATCCAGCGCAGGTCGGCGTCGAGGTGCTGAAGGGCGTAGTCGGCGGCGAGCGCCTGCGCGGGGGACCCCGAGGCCCGCTCCGCGGTGAGTTCGCGCATCCGCGCCAGGTGGGCGGCGCGCTGCCTGACCAGGTAGCCGTCGGCGGCGCCTCCGGCCACGATCGCCACCACCACGCGCGAGACGAGCGTGCTGGAAACGTGCGGCGCGGGTGTTTCCACCTGCTCCAGCCACCGGGTCAGCTCGGCCAGCCCCTCCTCGGTGAGCGCGTACACCGTGCGCTCGGGACCGCTCTCCCGCACGGTCTCCGCCACCTCGGCGAAGCCGTCCCTCTGCAGTCGCTGCAATGTCGCGTAGACCTGCCCGTACGCGAGCGGCCTGGCGCCCGGCAGGCGCTGGTCGTGCTCGCGTTTGAGTTCGTACCCGTGTTTGGGCCGCTCCGCGAGCAGTCCGAGCATCACGTGTCCTGTAGACATGATCGGGACTATACATTCAATACATACACTGAGCGAATAGAGAAAGGCCGATCATCTCGCGCCGGGGAAGGCGAGCGCCGGCGTCGTTGGAACAGGCCCCGGTAACAGGTGAATCCGCGACGCCGGTCGTCATATCGGCGGGTCCTGCGGCGTCACGCGGAAGGCGTGCGCGTGCTCGGCCCCCAGTCGCGGAAGGCGCACCCAGTCACGGAAGGTACGCGCCGCGTTTCCCGGTGGCCTCCCGTACCCGCAGGGAGTTCTCGCTCGCGGTGACCGGGAAACGCGGCGTTGCTCCGATGCGTTTGTGGCATTACGGTTGACCTTGTGACTGCCGGGTCGGCCTTGGGCCAACAGCGAGTAGGGCACCCGGCCGAGGCGTGAGCCCCGGGCGGGCCAGAGGCCCTCCCCTTCTCTTCCTTCCGCGCTCCCAGCGCGACGTTCCTCCGTGGACGCGACCCGGATCTCTCCTCCGTGGTCTCCGCGTCTCATGTAGCCCGCGCGTGTGATTCCCACCGGTTTCCATGGTCCGGTGGCTTCCACGTCCCGCGTGACGCCCACCTGCTCTCGCGGCACCGGTCACCGCGGGTTTCGCGCCGTTCGTGAACCGGCCCCGGCGATGAATCGCCGACCGGGCCGGTCGCCCGGTGCTCCTTCCTGATTTCCCGCACCACGGTCGCGGTCGCCCCGTGGTGATTTCGTCCTGCCCATCGGACGGTCCTTCGTCATGCCCGCGAACAGTCGCGGGACCATCGATTCCGGAGAAGAAAACAGAGAATGCCCAACGAATTCAACCAGCAGATCATCGAGGAGTTCCGCGCCAACGGCGGGCGGGTCGGCGGCCCCTTCGAGGGGGCTCGGCTGCTCCTGCTCACCACCGTCGGGGCACGGTCCGGCGCCCGGCACACGACCCCGCTCGGCTACCTTCCCGACGGTGGCGCCCGGGTCCTGGTCATCGCCTCGGCCGGGGGCGCGCCGAACCACCCCGCCTGGTTCCACAACCTGGTGGCCGACCCTCTCGTCACGGTCGAGGACGGCATCTTCACCTACCAGGCGCGGGCCGTCGTCCTGGAGGGCGCCGAACGCGACCGCGTCTTCGCCCGCGCGGCCGAGGCCGACCCCGGGTGGGCCGAGTACCAGGCCAAGACGGCGCGTGTCATCCCGGTGGTCGCCCTCCAGCAGGTCGGCGGCGGGCCGCCGAAGGGGGCGTCGGCGGGCGCGACCCTCAGGATGGTCCACGAAGCGTTCCGGCGAGAGCTCGCCCTGATCCGCAAGGAGGTCACCGAGTCGGGTCCCGGACTCGGCGCCCAGCTGCGGGTGAACTGCCTCACCCTCTGCCAGGGGCTGCACAACCACCACACCGGTGAGGACATCGCGCTGTTCCCCTTCCTCGCCGGGAGCCACCCCGAGCTCGCCCCGACCCTAAAGCGGCTGAGCCGGGAACACGAGAAGATCGCGGCCCTCGTCGAGGAGTTGCGGGACGTCATCTCCACCGAGGGCACGGATCCGCTGCCGGTGCTCCCCGAGGTCGAGCGGCTCACGGACGAGCTGGAAAGGCACCTGGTCTACGAGGAGGAGCAACTGCTCCCGATCCTCGGCGCGTAGCACCCCGCCGCCCGCGTACCGGTGACGTTCGCCGTCGGCCGGTACGCGGGTCACCCGCCTGAGGACGCGTCGTGCGCCCGTGTCCGCCCGTCCTCAGGCCCGCCCCCCTCTGTTTGCCGGTTCGGCAACTAAGTTTGCCGGATTCGGGGAGGTGGGCGGAGTATTCACGGCGAACGGAGGTACTACACACATGACCGTACAAGCGGAACAGACCGTGGCCGCCCCCGCGGGTGAGGAGCGGCGCTACGACGTCGTGGTCGTCGGCGGTGGCGCCGCCGGGCTGAGCGGGGCGCTGACCCTGGCCCGTGCGCGGCGTTCGGTGCTGGTGATCGACGCGGGCCGGCCGCGCAACGCTCCGGCGTCCCACGTCCACTCCTACCTGACGCGCGACGGCATGCCCCCCTCGGAGCTGGTGGCCGCGGGACGCGCGGAGGTGACCCGCTACGGCGGCGAGATCATGCAAGGTGACGTCGTGGCGGCCGAGCGCCTGGACACCGGAGGTTTCCGCGTCGCCGTCGACGGCGGGATCTCGGTCGCGGCGGACCGGCTGCTCGTGACCACCGGCCTCGTCGACGAACTGCCCGAGGTGCCGGGCCTGCGGGAACGCTGGGGGCGCGAGGTCCTGCACTGCCCGTACTGCCACGGCTGGGAGGTGCGCGACCAGGCGATCGGCATCCTCGCCACCGGGCCGTTCGCGGTTCACCAGGCCCTGCTGTGGCGGCAGTGGAGCAGGGACGTGACCTTCTTCTCGCACACCGCGCCCGAGTTCGGCGCCGAGGAGTACGAGCAGCTCGCCGCCCGCGACATCGCCGTGGTCGACGGGCCGGTGACGGCGCTGGAGGTGGCGGACGACCGGCTCACCGGCGTACGCCTGGCCGACGGCCGGGTGGTCCCCCTTCAAGCTCTCGTGGTGACCCCGCGCTTCACCGCCCGCTCCGGCCTCCTCACCGGCCTGGGCCTGGAGACGACCGACCAGGAGATGGGCGGGCACGTGTTCGGCAGCTACGTCGCCGCCGACCCGTCCGGGGCGACGGCACTGCCCGGGGTGTGGGTGGCGGGAAACGTCACCGCGCTCACCGAGCAGGTGATCGGCGCCGCCGCGGCGGGCGGGCGTGCCGCCGCCGCGATCAACGCCGACCTGATCGCCGAGGAGACCCGCCGGGCCGTCGCCGCCCGCCGCGACTCCGGCCGGCACGAGCACACGCGGGAGAATGCCGTCCCCGAGGAGGAGTTCTGGGACCTCCGCTACCGCGAGAGCGACCAGATCTGGAGCGGGAACCCCAACGTCGTCCTGGTCCGCGAGATCACCGGTGTGGAGCCGGGCAGTGCCCTGGACCTGGGATGCGGCGAGGGCGCCGACGCGATCTGGCTCGCGCGGCGAGGATGGCGCGTCACCGCCACCGACATCTCCGGTGTCGCACTGGAGCGCGCCGCCCGGCACGCCGCGTCGGCGGACGTCACCGGCCTTGTCGACTGGCAGCGGCACGACCTGGGGGTCTCCTTCCCGCAGGGCGTCTTCGATCTCGTCTCCGCCCACTTCCTGCACTCCCCCGGCGACATGCCGCGAGAGAAGATCCTGCGGACCGCCGCCTCGGCGGTCGCGCCCGGCGGGACGCTCCTCATCGTCGGGCACGCGGGACTCCCCGCCTGGGAGCACAACCCCCATCCCGACGTGCACCTCCCCACCCCGCAGGAGGTGCTGGAAAGCCTGGAGCTTCCGGAAGGAGAGTGGGAGGTGCTGCTCTGCGAGGAACACGAGCGGATCCAGAACGACCCCGAAGGACAGCCCACCACCCGCACGGACAACGTCCTCAAGGTCCGGCGCCTGAAAGGCTGAACTGCGGCCCCTCCCCCTTTCCAGGGCCGGGCGTCTCCCGTGTCTCGTGGAACGGGGTCACGCGACGATCACCTGGGCGAGGGTGAGGCCGAGGAACACCGCGCCGAGACCGGCGGCGACCGAGGCGACGACGTTGACCACGGCGAAGAGGACCGCGCCGGTCTCGGCGAGCCGCAGCGTCTCGTAGGAGAACGTCGAGTACGTGGTCAGCGCCCCGCAGAAACCGGTGCCGAGCAGAAGTTGCACGCCGGGGCCCACCGCGCCGGACAGCGCGACCCCGGTCAGGGCTCCCAGGATCAGCGAGCCGACCACGTTGACGGTGAAGGTGCCCCAGGGGAAGAGCGTGTCGTGGCGGGCCTGCACGGCCCGGTCCGTCAGGTAGCGCAGCGGCGCCCCGACGGCACCGCCGAGCAGCACCACGAGCCAGTTCTGCGGCCCGCTCACGTCGTCGCCCCGGTCCCGGGGCGGACGACCTCGACCTCGTCCAGGGTGGCCAGCCCTTCGGTGAGGAGGTCGTCCAGCCTCGGCAGGAAGGCCCGGATCCGTTCCTCGGTGTCGATGATCGTGACGATCACCGGCAGGTGGTCGGCCATCGACAGCAGCCGGGTGGTGTGCACCATCGAGGTGGCGCCGAAGCCCTCGATGCCGCGGAAGACGGACGCCCCCGCCAGCCCGGCGGCGTGGGCCCGATGCACGATCTCGGTGTACAGGGGTCGGTGGCGCCAGGTGTCCGTGTCGTCGACGAAGATCGTCAACCTCAGTGCCCGGGCGGCTGGAATCATCGCGTTCCCCTCGTCGCTCTCGCCGTCCTCGCCAGGAGCCTGCGGGTGGTCCACGCGCCGGCCGTCACCGCGACCAGGGCCGCGATGACCGTCGCCGCCAGGTAGCCGAGCGCCGGGCCGATCCGGCCGGCGGAGACCAGGCGCTCGATGTCCAGGCAGTAGGTGGAGAAGGTGGTGAAGCCGCCCAGCACCCCGGTGGCCAGGAACGGCCGCGCCCAGCTGGGCGCCGTCCACGCCTCGGTGAGCACGACCATGAGAACGCCGATCAGCAGGCAACCGGCCGCGTTGACCCCGAGCGTCGTCCAGGGGAAGGAACCGGCCGCGGTCGGCCACAGCAGGGCGGCTCCGTAGCGGGCACCCGCGCCGATCGCGCCACCGGCGGCGATCACCACCAGCACGGCGTGATGGGAGCGACGCGACTCGCCGCCCCCGCGCGCACCGGGTGGATCGAGATCGGGATCGATGCCGGGGTCGACGGGCTCGGTCGCCACCGTGAATTTCACCTGGTCCGGACGCATGCCTCTCCCTACGCGCGGGGGGATGCCCGGCATCGCGGGCACCGCCTGTCACGGGTAGGGACCGTTGGCGGCGGGTGCCGCGGTTGGGAGCGGCGGGCCCCACCGCCGCGAGGCCCGCCGGATATCGGCGGGCTCCTCGTGCCAGCCTAGCGCGACCGCCCCGCGATCATCCGTACGGCCGCTCCCCGAGGCCCGTGTCGCGGAAAATCACGGAGAGGGAGCCGTGACACAGCCGGGCGGGCGAGACGGGATCTCATGGCTTGCGGAACCCGCTGCCCTGCGGTGCCACGCTCCTCACGTCCGTTTCGCGGTCGCGCCACCAAGGCCGGCGCGCGGAGCCGCGACGACCCCGGCGGAGTCCCCACCGGTCAAGAGCCGGTCCAGCACGGTGGCATCCGTGCTCACCCGGTTGCCCGCGTCGAAGGAGCGGACGTGGACACGCCTCCCGACGGGCTCGCCGTCGCCGAGCAGGGCGAGCGTCTTCTCGTCGCCGTCGGCGGTCTTCGCCAGGAAGCGGCGGCCGTCGGCCTCGAGTCTCCCGATCACGATGCCGACGCGGGTGCCGTCACGCCGGTGCCTCACGGTGTAGGTCTCGATCGTGCCCCGCCCGTCGGCCCGGACGGCCTGCGGGACGGCGGGCCAGGCGTCGATCTCGGCCTGAAGCTCGGCGCTGCGATCCTGGCGCCACCCGGTGGGGGTGGTCGAGTAGACGCAGACCGAGTACTTGCTCAGCATCCCGCCGTTCGCCCCCACCATGCCGTACGAGCCGGGCCTGGCGCGGAGCCTCTGGACGATCTCGGCTATCGCGTGCGTCGAGTAGTTGTTGCCCGCTCCGCCGAAGAAGGGGAGTCCTCCGGTGACCGTCAGCCCGCGCGGGTCGTCGGCGGCCAGGCCGAGGCCGTCGCAGATGTTGGAGACGGCGATGGGAAAGCAGCTGTACAGGTCGATGGCGTGCAGGTCGTCCACCCCGATGCCCGCCAGGTCCAGGGCGTGCCGGGCGGCCGTCACGGAGGCCGGTCCCGCACCGAGGTCGGCCCGGTCCAGCAGGTCGCGCTCGCGCAGATCGGCGTGGCCGTGCAGGAAGACCCACCTCTGCGCGGGGACGCCGAGACGTCTCGCGTCGGCCACGGACATCAGCAGGACGGCCGCCCCCTGGTTGACCTTCTCGCGCGCGACGAGGTAGCGGGTGTAGGGCTCGGCGATGAGCCGGTTGTCCTCGGTCGGGGTGACCAGTTCCCCGGCGTCGCGTTCGACGGGCGCGGCGGCGTGCGGGTTGGCGGCGGCGACCCTGGTGAACGGGGCGAACAGCGCCCCCATCCCGGCCGCGTACTCCCGCCTCGTCTGCCCGAGGCGGGCCCGGCGCGCGTTGTCGAACAGCGCGTACTGGCTCGGCGCGCCCGCCAGCCCGTGCGTGGCCAGGAACCGGGAGACGAGTCCCTTGAGCCCGTAGCCGCGGTCCTCCAGATCACCTTCGACGGTCTCGCCGAAATCGGGCCTGTCCTCGGCCCCCGCCAGGTGCAGGACCGTCGAGATCGCCTCGGATCCGACGATGAGGGCCACCCGCGAGGACCCGGTCGCGATCGTCGCGGCGAGTTCGTTGACCAGGCGCTGGGGCGCCTGCCCGCCGGCCACCTCCAGGATCGCCCGGCCGGGGTTCGCACCCACCCGGTTCGCGACGGAGCGAGGGTAGTTGGTGGATCTGCCCAGCGGTGCGAGGGCGCCGGGCGCGGAGATCTCGAACTGGCGCACCCCCGCCACGGTGTCGACGGCGGCGGCGACGTCCGCGGGGTTCGCACGGGTATCGGCGAGGGCCTCGCGGACGGCGGCAGCGGCGAGCTCGACGGGTGACAGGCGCCGGTAGTCGCGCTCGCCGATCCGCTCGGACGACTGCCCGACGCCCACGAGCACCGGCGTCCGGGGGTCGAGATCCTCGAAGGTCATCTTCACGCTCCAGCGGATCCGGCGCCGAGGGCGTCACCACCCCGAAGTGATGGTCACCCTGGTCACCCGCGAAAGACAATATTTACAGATAAATATTGTCCTTAAACGATGGAACGTATCTCCCCCTTCACGGGACCATCACGTCAGCGAGCCCCTCCCCGTACGGGGAGGGGCTCGCTGACGGCCGACGATTACAGCGTGCCGGGGCCGTAGTAGCCGCCCAGCTTCTCGCGGTAGTCGGGCTCCCTGTAGGTCGCCTCGTCGAACTCCGGCGCGTCCTTGATCTCCTGCTTGGTGCGCGAGACGTAGATCTTGCGCTCCTGCGGATCGATCTGGTGCACGGTACCGGCCGGCAGCAGCACCTTCTTGCCGAAAATCCAGAACCCGGTGTCGACGACGATGTAGCTGTTGCCCACCGTGTTGCTCTCCTCGTCCACCGAACCGATCTTGCCGTCGGTGGCCTCCACGTCGAACCCCACGAGATCCAGCGCCTGCTCGCCGCTGTAGGTGTCGGGGCGGTAGCTCCACACGTCCGTCATGGTGTTTCTCCTCGTCAGTGAAGGTGGGACAACCGCCCCCTACCCGCCGCGCCCGCGCTAAACGGGCCGTCGGAGATCCCGGACCGGGCCCCCGGCGGCCGCGTCGCCCTCCCTCCGAGGTCGAGAGCCGAATCCACCGGTGCCGACGACCGCGTAATCATTTCGCGGCGAAGTACTCCGCCACGATCCGGGTGTGCAGCGGGAAGGCGAGCTCTCGCGGTCCGTCGATCAGCAGCCACTCCGTCGTCTCGTCCGTCGGCACGACCGGCGGGAGGTCGGCCGCGCTCGTCCGAGGTCCCAGGGCGAAGACCAGCACGGTCCCGTCGGGGGCGCTGAGCACGTCGAGAAGGCGCACGCCGTCCGGGCCGACGACGACCCCCGTCTCCTCGCGAAGCTCCCGGACGGCCGCCTGCTGCCAGGACTCGCCCATGTCGACGAAGCCACCGGGCAGCGCGAGAGCGCCCCGGTGCGGTTCGACGCCACGACGGACCACCAGCAGGCCCTCGTCCACCGGCAACACCATCACCGCGACCGGCAGCGGGTTGAGGTAGGAGGTGTTCCCGCAGCCGGAGCAGGTGCGCGGCCACGCCTGGCCGGGGGCGAAGGCCCTGCCACAGAAGGAGCAGTGTGAGTTCCTGATCGTCACGATCGCGAGACTAGACCAGAACGAGGTCTTGATCCGACTTCTCCCCCCGTACGGGGACCCGCGACGAGATCCCGCGTCATCCCGCGTCGCACCGCCCGGCCGGGGTCTGCCGGGACGGATGTCGAGCCGTACGGCCCGGATGCCGCCCGGCGCGACGTCCTCTTCGCACAGGGGGCAGACTTTCCCGCGTGAAGCGAATCCTCATCATCGGCATCGGCGCGGGAAACCCCGACCACCTCACCCTTCAGGCGGTCAAGGCCATCGCGGCGGCCGACGTGTTCTTCGTCCTCGACAAGGGAGAGGCCAAGCACGACCTCGTCCAACTCCGGCAGGACCTCGTCGACGCGCACGCCCGCGCCCCGTACCGGCTGGTCGAGGCCCGCGATCCCGAGCGCGACCGGACCACCCCCGCCTACGCGGGCGCGGTGGAGGACTGGCGGTCGCGCCGCGCCGACATCTACGAGCGGCTCGTCCGCGACGAACTCGGCGACGACGAGACCGGCGCGTTCCTCGTCTGGGGCGATCCCTCCCTCTACGACAGCACGCTGGCCATCGTCGAGGAGGTCCTCGCCCGGGGCACGGTGCGGTTCGAGTACGACGTCGTCGCCGGCATCAGCAGCGTGTCCGCGCTGGCCGCCCGGCACCGCACCAGCCTGACCCGGGTCGCACGGCCCCTGCACATCACCACGGGCCGCCGCCTGTCGGAGGAGGGACCCGGCGAATCCGACGACATCGACGACATCGTCGTGATGCTCGACGCCCGCAACGCCTTCGCCTCCCTGCCCGACCCCGCCGACTTCGAGATCTACTGGGGCGCCTACCTCGGCACCCCCGACGAGATCCTGGTGGCGGGGCCGGTCGAGGAGGTCGCCGACCGGATCCGCGACGTCCGTGCCGAGGCGAGGGAACGCAAGGGCTGGATCATGGACACGTACCTGCTGAGGCGGGTTCCTCGCGGGAGCTCTCCCTCCTGACGGGAGGTCGCGGCGGGTGGCGCGCGAGGGCCTGTCGTCGGATCGGCCGCGTCGAGGAGCGGTGTCGGCGTTCCGCTCCGGCAGGGGCACGGGGAGTTCGGCAGGACCGAGGTGAGAGCCGCCTCGCCGTAATGTGTTCGTACGGAGGGCGGCTCGGAGGTAGTGTTGCCCTCCAGCAATGGACGTGATCGAGGAGGTGAGACCCATTACCGCTGTGTCAGGTCGGGTGCTCCCGTCTCACGGTCGCGCGGTCCTTCCGGCGTAGGTGACCGAGGGAGCCCCATCGGCATCCCGAAAGGCTCCAATGTCGGCTTTACCGCCGTTTCTCCCCCAACCCGTTGTCGTCGCCAAGCTCCGGGCCGCCGGTTGCGTCTTCGCCGAGGACGAGGCACGGTTACTCCTCTCCACGGCGCGGACGTCGTCCGAACTCGCCGCCATGCTGGACCGGCGGATCTCCGGTCTGCCCCTCGAACACGTTCTCGGCTGGGCGGAGTTCTGCGGGCTGCGGATAGCCGTGGACACCGGGGTCTTCGTTCCCCGGCGCCGCACCGAGTTTCTCGTCCACCAGGCCGTCGCCCTCGCCCACCGAACCGCCGGATCGGCAGATCGGTCCGCCCCCCTCCCCCGCCCCGCCTCCGATCCCCCTGTTTCCTCCGGCTCCGAAAACCTCACCGCTCCCGGCGACCAGGTCCCTCGGCCACGGATCGTCGTCGATCTGTGCTGCGGCTCCGGAGCGGTGGGGGCCGCACTGGTCGCGGCCCTGGAACCGGTCGAGTTGCACGCCGTCGACATCGACCCCGCCGCGGTGCGCTGTGCCCGGCGCAACGTCGCCCCGGACGGCCGGGTGTACGAGGGTGATCTCTACGAGCCGCTGCCCGCCACGCTGCGGGGCCGCGTCGACATCCTGACCGCCAACGCCCCCTACGTGCCCACGGAGGCGATCGGTCTGCTGCCCCCGGAGGCCCGCGTACACGAACCACGGGTGGCACTCGACGGCGGCGCGGACGGGCTGGAGATCCAGCGGCGGGTGACCGCGTCCGCGGCGCGGTGGCTCGCACCGGGCGGTCACCTGCTGATCGAGACGAGCCGACGCCAGGCACCGCGGACCACCGAGGCCTTCGCCCGCAACGGGCTGGTCCCGAGGGTGGTCGAATCCGAGGAGCTGGACGCCACCGTCGTCGTCGGGACCATGCCCCCTCCCTCCGCCCCGCGATCCCGCCCGCGATCGGGAAACAGGCGCGGTCGGATAGGGTTTAGCGGTTGAACCGCTGTTCGCGGCCCTGTTTCAAGGACCGCGAACAGCGCGACCGCCCCGCATGAGGAGATCCCCGCATTGTCCGACAGCCGTGAGCACACGGTCCCCTCCACCGGGGGAGATCGTGCCGATCTGCGAGCCGACTGCGAGAGCTGCTTCGCGCTGTGCTGCGTCGTGCCCGCCTTCTCGGCCTCGTCGGACTTCGCGATCGACAAGAAGGCCGGGCAGGCCTGCCCCAACCTGCTGACGGACTTCCGCTGCGGCATCCACACCCGCCTCAGGGACAAGGGTTTCCGTGGTTGCACCGTCTACGACTGCTTCGGCGCCGGGCAGAAGGTCTCGCAGGTCACCTTCGGCGGGCAGGACTGGCGGCGGGTGCCACAGACCGCGAAGCGGATGGCCGAGGTGTTCCCGGTCATGCGCGACCTCCACGAGCTGCTCTGGTACCTGACCGAGGCGCTCACCCTGCGACCGGCCCTTTCCATCCACGATGAGCTCGGCCTCGCCCTGGAGAGGACCGAACGCCTCACCCGCGACACCCCCGAGGCGCTCGCACGGCTGGACGTGGCGGCACACCGGCGGGAGGTCAACGCCCTGCTGCTGCGCGCGAGCGAGCTCGTACGCGCCGAGGCCGGGCGCGGGAAGAAGAAGGACCGCAGGGGCGCCGACCTCATCGGAGCCAAGCTGAAGGGTGCCGACCTGCGGGGCGCCAACCTGCGGGGGGCCTACCTCATCGGGGCCGATCTGAGGGGCGCCGACCTCAGGACGGCCGACCTCATCGGAGCCGACCTGCGGGACGCGGACCTCTCGGGCGCCGACCTCACCGGGAGCATCTTCCTCATCCAGTCCCAGCTGGACGCGGCCAAGGGTGACGCCCGGACCGCGCTGCCGCCGTCACTCACCCGACCTGCCCACTGGTAGCCCGATCCAGGCTCAGCGGAGGCGGCCGCTCACCTCCGGATGACTCCACGGCCGACCGGCTTCCCCGGGAAAGCCGGATGCTTCACTGCCGGGGCGTCCGCTCCTCCGTACGGCGGGTCAGGGTGGGATACAGGCACGCGGTCGCCACCAGTGACGCGACCCCCGCCAGCGCCATCGCCGCGGAGACCGGTACGAACTCGGCCAGCGTTCCCGTCCCCGAGGCCGCCAGCGCCTGTCCGGCCATCATGCCGCTGCCCGCCAGCCCGAGTGCCTGTCCCCTGACCTGCACGGGCACCGCCGCCACGTAACGCTCCTGCGTGCCCAGGTGCCCGGCGAACCCGAAGGAGGCGACCGCCACCAGCGCCGTCGCCACCCACACGCCCGGTGACAGCGCGAAGAAGAGGTACGGCACCGCCAGCAGCGTGAACAGCGGCACCGCGAGCCGGATCCGCTGCTCGGGAGTGGTCCATCGGCCGACCAGGAGGTCACCCACGAGCATGCCACCGGCCGCCGCGACGAACAGCGCTCCCGCCGCTCCCGACGAGCCGTTCGCGTATGGCACGTAGAGCGCCTCCGCCCCGACGATCAGCCCGTTCGGCACCCACTGCACCAGCAGCAGCCCGCGGATCCGTCGGTCACCCAGCAACTCGGCGTTCACCGCCCATGACTGTCGCCAGACAGCCCGCCCCGACACCCTCGGCGGCCTGGCCCGCAGCCCCAGCCGCTGTGTGAGCGCCACCAGCACGCCGAGCGCCGCGCCCGACCACAGTGCCGCGTACGGCCCGGCCACGGCGAGCAGCGTCCCGGCGAGGGCGAATCCGGTGATCTGCATGGCGCCGACCGCGATGTTCAGGGCCGAGCGGCCCAGCACGTAGCCGTTACCCGGCAGCAGGTCGGCCAGCAGCCCCTGGCGCGCACCACCCGCGACGGCGTCGAACAGCCCGCACGCCATGACCAGCGCCAGCATCCCCCACACCGGCAGCACTCCGAGGGCGAGCATCGCGACCGCGACCGCCCTCGTCAGATCCCACGAGACCAGCAGCGCCCGGGGTGGCAGTCCGTCGGCCAGCCCTCCGAGTGTCAGCGCGCCGACGGCCTGCGGCAGGAAACCCGCGAGGTAGGCGAGCGCGGCCAGGAACGGTGACCCGGTGTGGGCGTAGACGAGCGTGGACAACGCCAGGCTTTCCATGATCTTGCCCATGACGCTCGCGGCCTGCGCGGCGAACAGCGTCCTGAACTGGCCGACGGCGAAGAGCTCCCGATAGGTGTTCACGCACCGGAGCATGCGGGCCGATCCGTGCGGCGGGCTACTGTTTCGTCAGGAGGCGAAACCTTGGCCTATCTGGAGTGCACCCCCGAGGATCTGGCGCGTACCCGCTTCGTGATGTCGCCGATGGCGCAGGTGGTCACCGCCCTGCCCCTGCTCGCCGGTGTCCGGTCTTCACCGGGAATGTCGCGGTGGACGGCCAGGGTGCGGGACCGCTACGAGGCGCTCGTCGCCGCCGACCCCGTCCTGCGTGCCCTGGTCGACCTGCTGGTGGTCACCGACTACGTGCCCGACTTCTTCTGCGTGCCGCCACCCCGCGCGGACACCACGTTCGCCCAGGAGGCGCTGGCCGTGCGGCGCACTCCGTACCACAAGGCCCGCGCCGACCTGGAGCTGAGCTACCGGGGCCGTCCGACTGCCGCGGCACTGGACGTGCCCGACGTCGCCGAGCGGGTCGCCGAGAGCCTGGTCGCCGTGTGGAGCGCGCTGATCGAACCCGACTGGCCGAGGACGCGCGCGCTGCTGGAGCGTGACATCGTGCGGTGGGCGGGACGGCTGGCGGTGTACGGCTGGACAGAGGTGTTCGAAGGGCTGGACGTGCAGATGTCGCTGCGGGGCGAGCGGATCCTGCTCGGCCGGATCAGCGGCGCCTCGCACCGGCTGGGCGGTGTCGGCCTGGTCCTGATGCCCAACGCGTTCGGCGGGAGGATCGTCTACCTCGACCCGCCGCGCGCCTTCGGGCTCACCTATCCCGCGCGGGGTGTGGTCGCGCTGTGGGAGAGCCGGGCACCCGCGCCCGACAGCCTGGCCGCGCTGCTCGGCAGGGGCAGGGCCGCGGTGCTGCTGGAGCTGGCGACGCCCGCGAGCACCAGCCAGCTCGTCGCCAGGCTGGGCATGACGCTCGGCGGCGTCGGCGACCACCTCGCGGTGCTCAGACGATCGGGGCTGGTCTCGCGCGGCAGGAGCGGGCGTTCGGTGCTCTACACGCGCACCCCGATGGGCGACGCCCTGGTGGAGTGGAACGCGTGAACAGCGAGGCACCGCTGAGCGATCGGTTTCAGGTGTAGTAGCCCTCGACCGGGACGCGCGCCTCGTCGAACAGCGCGGGACCCTCCTGGGACACGTGCGGCCAGCCGCCTACCGGCTTGAGGCTCGCGAGTTGCTCGTTGGAGAGCGCGAACACGACGCGGCCGAGACCGGATCGTTCGATGGCGCCCGCGCACATGGGGCAGGGCTGGCAGCTGGTGTACATGGTCGTGGCCGCCGCGACGTCAGGGGTGAGCTCGCGGGCCGCCCACCTGGCCAGCTTCAGCTCGGGGTGGGCGCTGATGTCGCGGTCGCTGAGAACCGTGTTGTGGTCCTCGGCGAGGATCGTGCCGTCCGGGCCCACCAGCAGCGACCCGAAAGGGGCGTCTCCGGTCGCTCGCGCCCCGGCGGCGAGTTCGATCGCCCTGCGGAGATGCTTCTCGTCATCGTGCGTCATGATCGTCCTGTTCGTGGTCGATGAGTGTTCAGATCCCAGTGGGCCGCCACGGTCGCGAGCGCCTGCCAGGCCACCTCCGGGTGGCGCGTCTCCTGCGGGTCGCCGTTGAACGGATCGAGCACGACACTGTCGGCGCCCAGCAGGCGCAACTGTTCGAGGTCGTCGACGACCTGGTCGATCGTGCCTTCGCCGGCGAGACGTCCCGGAGCGGTGATCGGGGCCCGCGTGAGCCGCAGGACGATGCGGGGCGCGAAAGCGGGCACCGCCCGCCGTTCCTCGTCCGCGGCGACCTTCAGCCGGTCCAGCCCTTCGCGCATCCGCTCCAGGGTGAGGCGAAGCGGGTGCCACGCCTCCCCGAGGCGCACCGCCCGACGCAGTCCCACGTCGCCGTTGCCGCCGACCCAGATCGGTATCCGCCCGGCCTGGTAGTCCTCGTCGTTCTCCCAGGCGGCGCGTATCACCCGGAGGTGATCGTCGGTCAGCGCCCCGCGTCGCTCGAACGGAACCCCGAGCGCCTCGAACTCCTGCCGCGCCCAGCCGACGCCCACGCCGAGGACGAGCCGCCCGCCGCTGAGCCGGTTGAGGTTGGCCGCCATGCGGGCGACGAGCAGCGGGTGGCGGTACGGCACGATGAGCACCGTGGTGCCGAGCCTGATCCCGTCGGTGACCCCGGCCAGCCAGGACAGGGTGGTGAAGGGCTCGTAGAACGGCGGCGGATACTGCTCGGCGACGTCCGGGGTGATCACGACGTGGTCCGAGACCATGAGCAGGTGAAAGCCCAGGCCCTCCACCGTTCGCGCCCAGCCGCGCAACACACCGGGGTCGGTGCCCGGTCCGAAGTTCAATACGTTGACGCCTATTTCCACCACCGCAGGCTATCGAGCGGTCGTTCACGGCCGGAAGGGACTCATCCCGGCGTAGGAGGTTATACACCGTTGATATCCCGGTATCTTTGCCATATGACCGAGACCCTCGACACGATCGATTGGTCGATCCTGGTCGAGGTCCAGCAGGACGGGCGTATTCCGATCACCGAGCTGGGGCGGCGGGTGAATCTCAGCGCCTCCGCCACGACCGATCGGGTCAGGCGGCTGGAGGCGATGGGCGTCATCACCGGCTACCACGCGCATGTCGACCTGGAGAAGGCCGGTCTCCCCCTGCTGGCCGTCGTGCGCCTGAAGTATCCGGGCAGCCGGCACCAGCCGTTGCATCGGCTGCTCGACGAGCGTCCCGAGATCCTGGAGTGTCTGCGGACCACCGGCGACGACTGTTACCTGCTGAAGGTGGCCGCGACCTCGATGGGCCACCTCGAAGAGCTCGTCAACGAGCTGGCCCAGCTGGGCAGCACCACCACCAACCTCGTCTACAGCCGGACGCTCCCCTACCGGGGTCCGCGAGGTCCCCGGACGGGCTGACGACGTCGGCTCCTCCTGCCAGACGGAGGCTCCCACGGCGGCCTCCGGCTGTCTCGACACCGCTGCCGGCTGTTTCCCGTCGTGGTGAGCTCGGTGATGCCGGGTGTTTCACCAACCGAACGCCTTTACGTTGTAGATCAGTATATGTTCGCAACGCCGACGACCGAGCGGGGCGAAAATTTTAGCCGATGACGCCGCAGCGGCGGGCGAGCGCGACGCGGCCCCCGGCGCGAGCGTGTGCAATGGGCCCATGGCTGCCGTACCGATATGGACCGACCTGCTCAAGACCCGATCCTCCCTCTGCCTGGGAATAGCCCCCTCCCCCAAGTGGCTGGAGGCGTGGAGGATGAACGACGACGTGGACGGAGCCCGGCGGATGTGCGGGGTGGTGCTGGAGGCCGCGGGCGAGCGGGTGTCCGTCTACCGGATCCAGGTCCCGTTCTTCACCCGCTTCGGCGCGCCGGGCACGAACCTGCTGCGCGAGGTCGTCGACGGCGTGCACGAGCGGGGCTCACTCGCCGTGCTGGACGCGAAGGTGTGCGACGCCGACGACACGATGGACTCCTACGCCGACCTCTACCTCGGTCCCGGCAGCGTGCTGGGCGGGGACGCGGTGACGGCGAACCCGTTCATGGGCTTCGCCGCCCTCGATCCGCTGCTGCGCAGGGCCCGTGACAGCGGGACCCTGGTCATGGTGCTCGTCCGCACCTCCAACCACGCGGCCGGCGGGGTCCAGGGCGCCGTGACCGGGTCGCGCACCGTCGCGCAAAGCACCGCCGACGAGGTGCGGGAATGGAACGACGAGCACGGCGTGGCCGCCGCGGCCGTGGTCGGAGCCGGCCGCGAGGAGGCGACCGACCTGGTGGCCCGCATGCCGTCGGCGGTCGTGGAACTGCCGGGCCTGGGCAGGGCCGGACGCGAGACCCGCGACCTTCTCGCCGTCGCCGCCGAGGCGCCCGGACGTGCCGTCCTGCCGGTGACGACCGGGGTACTGCGACACGGGCCCGACGTCGCCGCGCTGAGCGCGAGCATCGCGGCCTGGCGAAAGGAGATCGACGCCGGGGTCCCGGCGTGCTGATCGAACTTTGGCCCGGCACCTCCGCCGAGGTCGCCGAGGAGGTGACGGCGCTGGCCGGGGCGCACGAGGACGTCGCCGCCTGGCCGGTCAGGCTGGCCGGGCGGGTCTTCGTCGTGGTGAGCGGCGACGAGTCCCTCGCCCGCGTACCCACCTCGCCCGCGGTGCTGGCCCGTCACCCGACCCCTGAGGGCCACTGGCTGGTACGGCGGGAAAGCGGCGTGGCACCGAGCGAGGTGGCGATCGGCGACGGGGTGGTGGGGGGAGATCGGCTGTGGTGGGCGGCGGGGCCGTGCGCGCTGGAGTCGGCCGAGGACACGGTCGAGACGGCCCTCGCGGTCAAGGCGCAGGGGGCGCACGCCCTGCGGGCCGGGCTTTCCAAGACGCGCAGCAGCCCCTACCACTTCCCCGGCAAGGGCAGGCGTGGCCTGGAGGCGCTCGCGGAGGTAAGACGGGCGGCGGCCATCCCCGTGATCACCGAGGTGTGCGACCCGCGCGAGGTGGAGGCGGTCGCCGAGGTGGCCGACTGCCTACAGGTGGACGGGCGGCAGCTGGACAACCGCCCGCTCCTCGCCGAGCTGGGCGCCCAGCCCAGGCCGGTACTGCTGATGCGGGGGCCTCGGGCGAGCCTGGACGACTGGCTGCGGGCCGCGGAGTTCGTCCTCACCCGGGGCAACGACGCCGTGGTGCTCTGCGCGGGCGCCTCGGGAACCCCGCCGCAACCCGGGTTCGGGGCGATCGCCGCGCTGCGCGCCCGCACCGACCTGCCGGTGGTCTTCGACCCCAGCCACAGCACCGGCTCGGCCTCGCTGGTCGCCCCGGCCTCGCTGGCGGCCGCGGCGTACGGCGCGGACGGGCTGCTCATCGAGTCGTGTTCGAGGCCGGAAAGGATGTACCGGCCCGGCGACGCGGCGCACATGTTCCCCCCCGAGTCCCTCGCGGACCTGGTCGCCGCCTGCGAGCGGGCCCGGGACTCCGCACGATCCCTGGCGGTTCCGCGATGACCGTTTCCCCGACCTCTGCGAGCTCTGCGACTTCCATGACCTCAGTGACCTCGACGACGACCTCGACGCGCGCCGCGTCCCCCTCGCCCCCCGCGGTTCATCCCGCGAGCTGGCTGGTGCCACTGCACCGGCCGGCACGGCCCCGCGCGAGGCTGGTCTGCGTGCCCAACGCCGGAGGCGGCGCCACGACGTTCCGCGGCTGGGCCGACCTGCTCCCCGGTGACGTGGAACTGTGGGCGGTGCGCTCGCCGGGCAGGGAGACCCGCATCTCCGAGAAGCCCAGGCACAAACTGTCGATGATCGTCGACCCGGTGATCGACGGGCTGTCACGCCTGGAGGCACTGCCGTTCGCGCTGTTCGGGCACAGCATGGGAGCACTGGTGTCGTTCACGGTCACACGACGGCTGCGCTCGCGCGGGTTGCCTGGCCCCGGACGGCTGTTCGTGTCGGGCTGGAACGCCCCCCAGGTCCGCGACGGCATGCCGCGGCTCGGGCAGCTCGGTGACGAGGACCTGATGCGGGTGCTGCACCGGCTGGACGGCATCCCCCCGGAAGTGATCGGCAACGCGGAGCTGATGAGCCTCATCATGCCGGTGCTGCGGGCGGACCTGAACGCCGCCGAGTCCTACGTCCACGAGGACGAGCCACCGCTCGCCTGCCCGATCTCGGTCTTCGGCGGGAACGGGGACCCGACCACGACGGCGGCCGGGCTGAGCGCGTGGAGCGCGCAGACAGGGTCGGCGTTCCGGCTGCGGCTGCTGCCGGGCGGGCACTTCTTCATCCACACCCAGCGCCGCACCATGCTGCGCGCGATACGGGAGGATCTCGGCGCCTGCCGCTGAGTCCGTCGGGGGGAGACTTCCGCCGCCGCACTCCCTGCCGGGAGTGTCCCGGGAGGAGCTCAGCGTTTCTTGCCGACGAGTTTCCCCATGGACAGGGTGGCCTCGGCGCCGTAGAAACGGCCGACGCGCTCGACCTCCTTCTCCAGTTCCCCGCTCTGGCCGGAGTCGAGCTTGACGAACGACTCCAGCTTGATCTCGACCTTGCCGCCCTTCTCCTTGCGCTCCCACATCCCGGCCACGACCCCGTCGACGAGCATGATCTGGTGGGCGACCGCGCCCTCGTACCTGCCCCTGCCGTGTTCGAAGACGCGAGCGGCGGTGTCCCTGGGCACGACGACCTCCTTGGGACCGCTGCCGAGAACGTACGCCTCGTACTGCGGCAGCAGCCGCACGCAGCTCGGGTCGGACGGCCAGCGGCCCTCGTCGGCGGCGAGGACGTACGCCTTGCGTCCCTCCACCTCGACCTGGGCGACCTCCTCGCCGAGCGACTCCAGCGCCTCACGCGCCTCGGGCGGTCTGAGCGCGAACCAGCGGGCCAGGTCCTGGTGGGTGGCGGGACCGTACGCGCGCAGATAGCGGCGCATGATCTCCATCGCCGACTCCTCGGGGTCCGGCTGGTCCTTCACCTCGGTCTTCAGCCCCGCCCACCGGTCGGGCCTGACATAGGTGACCTTGGCTCCGCGTACCGGCCCGAAACAGAGCACGCCGAGGTAGGCGACGGGACGCAGCAACTCGCCCCAGTTGGAGGCGAGCTTGTCCTTCGCCCACGCTCCGACACGTCCGGAGACCTCCTTCGCCAGCTCCTCGCGGGTCAGGCACTCGCCGTCCAGCGCGTCACGGACCGCGTCGACGAACGCCTCGCCCTGCTTGGCGGTGAGCCCGTGGTGGGCGTGCCAGCTGTCCTTGGCGCGCCAGTAGGGCTTCCAGCGCATCGCGGCCATCCACAGTGCCAGCTCGTCGGCGGCGTGCACGTGCAGGGTGCCGCGCAGGCTGTACGTCTTGACCAGGCGCTTCTTGTCGTACAGCTCCGCGCGCACCTGCTCCTGCGTGGCGTCCTTCACCCGTGCCCCGATGGCCAGCTCGGCCGCGGCGGCGACCTGCGACTGCACCCCGCACACGTCGCGCACGGGTTTGCGCAGGTCGCCGGAGACGGGTTTCACGAGGTGATGGCGGGCCAGCCGCCGCGCGTGGACCTGATCCCAGGTGAGTGAGTTCATGGTCGACGCTTCTACCCCATGGGATGGAGCCGAACCTGGACGTGCTTGACGCCGTTGATGACGGGAGAGCGCAGATAGTCGGGCGGGCCGAGCAGTTCCGCCCCCGACACCGAGTTCGCGAGCTCGTCCAGGAAGACGGTGAGTTCCAGCTCGGCGAGGGCGGCTCCCAGGCAGAAGTGCGGGCCGGAGCCGAACGCGACGTGCCCGCTGCGGGAGCTGCGCGGACGCCCGACGTCGAACACCTCGGGAGAGTCGAACACGCGCTCGTCGCGGTTGGCGGAGGTGTGCCAGATGACGACGTCCTGGCCCTCGTGAATGGTCTTGCCGTGCAGCTCGGTCTCGCGGGCCGCGCGGCGCAGCACGTGGCGGCTGGGCGAGGTCCAGCGCAGCAGCTCGCCCACCGCGTTGGGCACCAGCTCGGGTTCCTTGCGCAGCCGCTCCCACTGGTCGGGGTGCTCCATGAAGGCGAGCAGTCCCCCGACCGCGGCGTGCCGGGTGGTCTCGTTGCCGCCGAGCATCAGCACGTCGAAGAAGAGCAGGCACTCCTCCTCGCTCAGCACCCCCGCGTCCTGGGAGCGGGCGAGCAGGCTGACGATGTCGTCGCCGGGCGACCTGCGGCGTTTTTCCACCAGGCCCTGGCAGTACAGCAGGAGCTGGCCGTGCGCCTGGGCGGCGTTGGCGCGCACGTCGGAGGTCATCTGGTACTCGCTGTCGTGCGAGCCGAACGCCGTGGAGGTGAGCCTGAGCATCAGGTCCCAGTCCTGGCGCGGCACGTCGAGCAGCGCGGAGATGCCCGCGACGGGCAGGGCCGCCACGACGGTGGCGAAGTCGCACTCTCCCTGTTCCAGCGCGTCGGCGAACACGTCCTTGACGACCGAGCGCAGGTACGGCTCCAGGGCGGCGATCGCCCGGGGGGTGAAGCACTTGTTGACCAGCTTGCGCAGCTCGGTGTGGCGGGGCGGATCCGTCGTGTTGATCATCTTCCCGGATCCCTGGTCACCGGTGTTGCGATGCGGGCCGAGGGTGTTGGTCTGGTTGGAACTGAAGGTCTGCGGGTCCTTCTGGACGTTCACGCAGTCCTCGTAGCGGGTGACCGACCAGAAGCCGGGCTCCTTGCCGTCGGGGTTCCAGTAGAGCGGGTCGTTGTCTCGCAGATGGCGGAAGACCTCGTGGGGTCTGTCGCCGACGTGCAGATCGGCATCGGCCAGATCGACATCAGTCATTTAGGAACTTCCCATTCCTCGGAGAATTTTCCGGCAGAAGTCATCTCGCCGGCGGGATGGCTCGATTACCGGCGGGCCCGATTACCGGTGGGGCGGCCTCGATTAACCCGCGTACCGTCCCGATTAAGGCGAGGGCGGGATTATAGGCCGCCTTCCGGAGACCCGTCCGAGCGTTTTTTCCTGTTTCCGGTGACATGGTTATCGTCCTCCCATGGTTCTACGTGTCAAGCTCGCCCTGTCATTGCTCACGGCCGCCGCCCTGGTGGGAGGTGCTTCCCCACCGGCTTCCCCGGTGGTGGAACGACCCGTCGCCGCGGGGGCCGCGCGGCCGTTCGCGATGCAGGACTTCATGACCACGAAGAAACTCGGTCAGGTCGTGCCGTCCCCCGACGGTAAAGCGGTGGCGGTGGTCGTGAAACGCGGCCCGAGCGAGTCGAGCAGATATGGGGCATCATTTGTCGACGGAAACGAGCGCGCGGACATCTGGATAGTCGACGGCCAGGGACCGGCGCGCGACGTGACGCACGGCGCGAAGGACGGCACCGGCCACTACAACCCGGTGTGGTCGCCCGACGGGCGCATGCTCGCCTTCGCCTCCACCCGGGGCGGCGACGATGTGTTCCTGCACGTGTGGGACCGCGAGACGGGCGAGACCCGCAAGCTGACCCCGCGCGGGGTGCAGACGATGACGAACGCCTCGGGCTACCTCATCCAGTGGCTGGACGAGCGGCGGGTGATCGCTCCGATGGTGAACGCCGGCCGCTGGGCGCTGGAGTACGGCCAATGGCTGGAGGCCCAGCGCGTCGCCCCGAAGCAGTGGGCGAAGGTCGAGAAGGGCAAGGAGGCCACCGCCTCGGTGCTCGACAGCTCCACCGCCCAGGGCGAGGACAAGCTGGACGAGGAGATCGCCGTCGTCGACGCCGTCACCGGGAAGCTCACCTCGGCGGGCCCTGCCCGTACCTACACGGCGGGCAACCTGGTGGCCGACCCGACTGGACGCCTCATCGCCCGGGTGGACGACCTCGGCCCCACCCCGGCGGTCGCCGGGCAGCTCAAGCGTGTCCTGGAACGGCGCACCCAGCTCGCGATCGCCTCCGCCTCCGGCGGGCAGCCGCGCGTGGTGACCGAGGTGCCGAACCCCTCGGTCACCGTGCAGCCTCGCTGGGCCGCCGACGGCTCTCGGCTGCTCGTCGTCGGCAAGACCACCCCCGAGACGCCCGACCCGTTCACCGCCTACCTCGTACCCTCCGCCGGTGGAAAAGCAGTGCCACTCGCCGCCGACCGGCTCGTCGCGACGGGCCTGCTGTGGGGCGCCGGGACCCCGCTGGTGCGCGGACTGAAGGCCGCGAACGCTGTTAATCCCACGGCCCGCCAGGACTGGTGGGCGTTCGACCCCGCCGACCCGGCCGCCGCGCCGCGCGACCTCACCTCGGGGTTCAAGGTCCCGCCGCTGGAGCTGGTACCTGTGCCCGGCGGCGTGCTGGGCGTGGCCGACGGGCGCGCCTGGCTGATCGACCCGCGTACCGGAAAGGCGCGCGACCTGAACGCGGGCGGCGCCGCGCCGCTGGCGGAGCTGGCCTGGCCGCTGGACGACGGCGTCAAGCGCAACGGCGTGCGGCCCACCGACCGGGGAGGGGCCGAGCCGGCCAACCCCCGCCTCGACCGCGACTTCCCCGTGGTGCTCGCCCGTGACGCCAAGGGCGGCCTGTACGAGCTGGCGCCCGGCGCCTCACCCGTGCTGACCCCGCTCCCGCTGCCGCACGCCGAGGCGGGCGTCGCCGGATACTCCCCCGCGAGCCGCACCGCGGTCTTCGGCGCGGGCGGCGACCAGGGCACCGCGCTGTGGACCTCCCAGGCGGGCCGCCACACCCAGCGGCTCTCGCTGAACGGCCACCTCGCCCAGGTGACCCCTCCGAAACGCGAGCTCATCACCTACAAGGGGGCGGACGGGGAGAAGCTCACCGGCGCGCTGCTGCTGCCACCGGACCACCGCGACGGGCAGCGCCACCCGCTCGTGGTCAACGTGTACGGCACCAGGATCGTCTCCACCCTGGAGGACGTGCCGGAGTTCCAGGTGAACAACCCGAGCTACCTCACCCTGCAGTTCCTCGCGGCCGAGGGTTACGCCGTGCTCGTCCCCTCCATCCCCCGCCCCCAGGGCAAGGCCGCGGCCGAGCCGATGACCTGGCCCACCAAGCCGATCATGAACGCGGTGGACGCCGCGATCGACGAGGGCGTGGCCGACCCGAAGCGGCTCGCGGTGCTGGGACACTCCTTCGGCTCCTACAACGTGCACAGCCTGGTGACGCAGACCGACCGCTTCAAGGCGGCGATCGCGATCTCCGGCTTCTCCGACGTGATCAGCAGCTACGGCGTGTTCGACTCCCGCTTCCGCTACACGCCCCGCGCGCAGGAGTGGTTCGCGCCCGCCTACATCGAGGACCCCGCGTTCGAGTTCGGGCTGGGCAAGCCGCCGTGGGAGGACCCGCAGAGGTACGTGCGCAACAGCCCGCTCCTGCACGCGGGCAAGATCAAGACGCCGGTGCTCATGCTGCACGGCGAGCGTGACTACCTGACCCACACCGGCTCGGAGGAGATGTACACCGCGCTGGCCAGGCAGGCCAAGAAGGTGCGGCTGGTCAGCTACTGGGGCGAGGCGCACATGCCGTACTCGATGATCTCCCCCGCGAACTTCCAGAGCATGATCGAGCAGGAGCTGGACTGGCTCCGCCTGAACCTGCCCGGAGGCACCCCGTGAGACTCTTCTCGCCAGCCCAGGAACGGGCCTGGCTGGAACACCGCATTCGCGGCGACGCCGTACCCGACGGGATCTCCCTGCGGCTGCGGCTGACCGGCCCCCTCGACGAGAAGGCGCTGGGCTCGGCGCTCGGCGACCTGGCCGCGCGGCACGAGGTGCTGCGCTGGACCCTGCCCGCCCGTGGCGACGGACCTCGCCCGGTGGTGTCGGCCGGGGCTCTGCCCGCGCCCCGGGTGGTGCCGGTCGAGCCGGAGAAGCTCGGCGCGACGCTGGCCGAGGTGGAGTCCCGGCCGTTCGACCCGGTGACCGGGCCGCTGGCGCGCGCCTCCCTGCTCGCGCTCGGCCCCGAGGAACACGTACTGGTGGTGCGCATGCACCCGTGCGTCGCGGACGAGGGCTCGGTCGCGGTGCTCGCCGCCGACCTGGCCGAGCTGTACCGGGCCAGGGCCGAGGGCGACTCCCCGCGCCTGCCCGGCACGCCCCGCGTGCCCGGCAGGGACGACTTCCCCCGTCCGGATACGAAGGAGCTCGACCCGAAGGACCCCGCCACGAGGGCTCCCGGCGCATCGGCGTCGCTCCCGGGCGGCCGAGACTCGGCACCGGTTCGCGGCCGGGACGCCGCGCCCGCCGACCTCACGGCGGCCCGGCCGCGAACGGACACCGGCTCCGAGGTGAAGAGCGACGGCAGATGGGAGTTCTGGCGCGAGGCGCTACGGGACGTGCCGCCGCTGGAGACGGCCACCGACCGGCCCCGCCCCGGGCGCCGCTCCGGCGCGGGCGGGACACATCGCTTCGAGGTGGCCGTGCCGCCCGAGCCGGCCTCCCCCTCCCTCGCGGTGCTCGCGGCGTTCGCCGTCCTGCTGTCGCGCTGCTCGGGCCAGGAGCGCTTCACGATCGGCGCGCACGCCCCAGGGCGTGTCTCGGGGCTGCTCGGCGGGGAGCCGAACGAGTTCGCGGGGACGGCCGGGCCGCTGGACGACCTTCTCCCCCTGCCGGTGGACCTGTCAGGCGACCCGGATCTCGCCACCCTCTCCGCCCGGCTGGGGCGGGCCGCGGACGACGCCTGGCGGCACCGGCTGCCCCTGCAGGACCTGGTCTCCGCCGTCGCGCCGCCCCGTGACCCCAGCCGGGGCGCGCTGTTCGACGTGGCGTACGGCGTCGTGTTCCCTCCCGCCTCGCACGAGGCGGCGGGCCTGCGCCTCGAACCGCTCGGCGACGAGGAGCCCGCCGCCCGGCGTACGGCCTGCGACCTGGACCTGCGTCTCGCCGCGAAAACACCGGACAGGACCGGCACCCGGAACGGCGAAGGCCGAGGAAACGGGGCCGGAGAAGGAACGGGGATCGGGAACGGAGAAGGCGCCGAGGACGGCCACCTGTTCCAGGCGACGCTGACGTACGCCACCGACGTCTTCGACCACGCCACCATCGAACTGATGGCCGCCCGCCTGACCCGGCTGCTCGGCGAGATGGCCCGCTCCCCCGCGCGGCCGGTGTTCGACCTGCCACTCGACGACCGCTCAGGACCGATCGCGGGCCCGCCCGCAGCGGTGGACCTGGACTCCCCGGGCTCCACCCTGGCCGCGCTGATCGCCGCCCAGGTCCGGCGCACCCCAGAGGCGACGGCCGTGGACGGGGACGACGAGCGGCTCACCTACCGCGAGCTGGACGAACGCGCCCGTGAGCTGGCCGGATGGCTCACGGCCGAGGGGGTGGGCCCCGGCACCGTGGCGGCGATCTGCCTGCCGCGCTCGGCCCGCCTGGTCACGGTCGTGACCGGGGTGCTGTACGCGGGCGGCGCGTTCCTCGCTCTCGACCCGTCCCAACCGGCCCCCCGGCTGGAGTATCTGCTGTCCGACGCGGCGGCGGCCGTCCTGGTGAGCACCGGGGATATTCTCGGCGGCCTGCCCGAGAGCGGGGGGCGCCGCCTCGACCTCGACCTGCGCGATCCCGTTCCCCTCGACCGTCTCGTCCCCGGGCCGTCCAACCGGCATGCCCTCGCCAAGGAGACTCCGCCCGGCCCTGCCGGACCCCACGACCTCGCGTACATGATCTACACCTCGGGCTCGACCGGCCTGCCCAAGGGGGTGCTGCTCGAGCACTCCGGCGCGTGCAACCTGGTCATGGCCCTCGCCCCCGAGCTGGGGATCGGCCCCGGGGTACGGCTGCTGCAGTTCGCGCCGCCGACCTTCGACGCCTGGGTGTGGGAGGTGTTCACCACGCTGGTCTCCGGGGGCACCCTGTGCGTGCCGGAGGCGGGGAACATCCTCGTCGGCCGGGCGCTGAGCAGGTGCCTGTCGGAGCGCGAGGTGAACGTCGTGTTGCTGCCCCCCTCGGTGATCGCGACGCTGCCCGGCGACGACCCGCTGCCCGCCCTGCGGGTGCTGGTCACCGGCGGCGAGGCGTGCACCCCCGACCTGGTGGAGCGCTGGGGCACCGGCCGGCGCATGGTCAACGCCTACGGGCCGACCGAGGCGACTGTCATCGCAACTCTGGCCGACTGCTCGCCCGGCGAGGGCGTACCGCCGATCGGGCTGCCCATGGCGGGAGCGTACGCGCTGGTGCTGGACGCAGCCGGACGCGTCGCGCCGTGGGGGGTGCCCGGGGAGCTGCACGTCGGCGGCGCGGGCGTGGCACGTGGTTACCACCGGCGGCCCGCGTTGACCGCCGAGCGGTTCGTCCCCCTGGCCGGACGACCACCCACGGCACCGGACACACCGTCACCTTCGGCCCTGAACGGCCCATCCCCCTCGGCGCCGGACGGGCCTCCCCCTTCGACATCAGGCGGGTCGCCCCTCTCGGGGTCGGATGTTCCTCTCCCCTCGACGTCAACCGACCCATCCCCCTCGGCCCCCTCGGTGCCGGGCGAGCCGCCTCCGGTGTGCGGTGAGCGGCTCTATAGGACCGGTGACCTGGTGCGGCAGCGCCCCGACGGCCGCCTCGACTTCATCGGCCGGGTGGACCACCAGGTCAAGCATCGCGGCTACCGGATCGAGCTGGGCGAGATCGAGCAGACGCTGCGGGCCTGTCCCGGCGTGGACGACGCGGCGGTGGCCCTGGAGGACGAGCAGCTGGTGGCCTACGTGGCCACCTCCGCCTCCACCGCCGCTTCGGGGACCGCCGCCGCGTCCGTTTCCACCCCCGCGCCCCGCTCGGGATCCACCGCGACCTCCACCTCCGCGATGACGGTCACGGCGAAGGACGCCAGGGCGTGGACGGCCGGGCGGCTGCCCGGCTACATGGTGCCGGGGATCGTGCACGTGCTGGACGAGTTGCCGCTGACCACCGCGGGCAAGATAGACCGCCGCAGGCTCGCCTCCTCGGCCGCCCGCGCCGCGAGCCGGTCCGACGAGCCTCGCGACCGGCTGGAGCTGGAGGTACTGGAGGCTTTCCGGCGGGTGCTGGACGAGCCGGGTATCGGCCCGCACGACGCCTTCTTCGAGTCGGGCGGCGACTCCCGGCTCGCGGTGACGTTGCTCGGCCGCCTGCGCGGCGGCCTGCGCAGGCCGGTGGCGGCCCGCCTGCTCTGGGAGCGTCCCACGGCCGCGGGCCTGGCCTCGGCGCTACGCGAACTCGGATGAACCGGCACCGCGCACGTGCCCTCCCGTCCACGGCCCCGAACCCGGGGATACCGGCCGCCGGGCTGCTGTTCGGCGTACAGAAGAGGCAGATCCCCGACGCGCTCGTGGTCGACGGGGTCCACTGACCCGCGAGGGTCAGCCGTGTCGTCACGCCGGACGGCACGGCTGACCGCCCACAACCTTCGCCTCCGCCGTACGAGGAACCGCGCCTCTGGGAGCAGGCTCCCAGAGTGGAATCCTTCGGCAGGCCGCGGAAAGCCGGAGTGCGGGAGGTGAGACTTGGAGACATGGTCATTGAAGCTGCGGAAGCCGCACTGCCCCTCCACACCGCGGCTCTGTCACCTGGTGCACCGACCACTCCGGCCGGCTCGCACGAGTGCGCGAGTGCGAGCGCGCGCTGCGACGGCGGCATCGACTCCTCGCCCGGCGCCTTCGGCTAGGCCGTGGACCTCTTCGGGCATGAGTCGGCGGCCGCCCCCGCTGTCGGACAGGATCCACCCGGGATCTCCTTGATGGTCGCGGATGGTCGCGGACTCAGCACAGACGCCGTGCCGTCGCCCGGGCTCACGGCGAAGTAACGTGACTTAAGGTTTCAGCGTGCGCGTGGCACGAACCTTCATGGAGATCGCGCGTTTCCTCAGACGTCCCCGGGTCTTCGATACGACGCTGGTGATCGTGCTCTTTCTCCCTGCGCTCCTGAGCATGGCCTTCGTACTCCTGCGCACGGCCCCCTTGACGGTCCAGGACGAGACACGGCTCATGGTGGCCGCCAGACTGACGGTGACCGGCGAGCCCGTCGAGCTGCCCGCCGCCGTGGACCACGCCGTCTACCGGATCGTCCAGGAGGCGCTGACCAACACCCGCAAGCACGCCGTCAGCGCCAGGACCGACGTTCGGCTGACCTACGAGCCGGCAGCGGTAGAGGTCGAGGTGCTCGACGACGGCCTGGCGGAAGAGGCCGGCACCCCGGGATTCGGACTCAGCGGCATGGCCGAGCGGGTGGCGTTGTGCGGCGGTCGGTTGTCCACGGGCCCGCGCCCAGAGGGCGGTTTCCGGGTGTACGCCCGCATCCCCCTGGAGAGATCATGATCAGAGTTCTGCTGGCCGACGACCACGAGCTGGTGCGCATGGGCTTCAGGCTGATGCTGGACGCCCAGCCCGACCTGAGCGTGGTCGGCGAGGCCGCCGACGGCGCGGAGGCGGTGGAGCTGAGCAGGAGACTCCGGCCGGACGTGGTGCTCATGGACCTGCACATGCCCGGCCTGGACGGCGTGCGCGCCACCGAGCTGATCACCGCGGAGCTGCCCGGCGTTCGGGTGCTCGCGCTGAGCACGTTCGACCTGGACGAGAACGTGGTCGCGGCGCTGAGGGCCGGCGCCAACGGCTTCCTGCCCAAGGACGTCTCCACCGAGGAACTGATCGAGGGCGTACGTGTGGTGCACTGCGGAGAGTCGGCCGTCGCGCCGCGCCTGCTGACCAGGCTCATCGGCAGGTTCGTCCGTTCCTCGCGCCCGAGGGCGGTGCCCGTCGAACTGATCGGGCTGACCAACAGGGAGCGGGAGATCCTCGTGCTGATCGCCCGTGGCCGCTCGAATCCGGAGATCGCCGCCGACCTGTCCGTATCCCCGTCGACCGTCAAGAACCACGTGACGAGCCTGTTCGCCAAGATCGGCGCCAGGGATCGGGCGCAGGCCGTGATCGTCGCGTACGAGGCGGCATTGATCCAACCCGGAGAGTAGGACCAGAATCCCAAGGGCCTCCCTCTGGAACCGTTCTCGGGCATGAAGAAACCGGCCGTCCGCGACGGCACGCTGGGATCATGACCGTGATTCGCGCAATGAACCTGAGTAAGCGCTATGGCGGCACCACCGCGGTGGCGGACCTGTCGTTCGAGGTCAAGCCCGGTCAGGTGACCGGGTTCCTGGGTCCGAACGGGGCCGGAAAGTCCACGACCATGCGGATGATCCTCGGGCTCGACCACCCGTCCGGCGGTTCGGCGCTCGTGGACGGACGCCCCTACCGCGAGCTGCGACATCCGCTGCGCAAGGTCGGCGCGCTGCTTGACGCCAAGGCCGTGCACGGCGGGCGCAGCGCGCGCGACCACCTGCTGGCCATCGCCCAGAGCAACGGTATCCCCGCGAGCCGGGTGAACGCGGTGCTGGAGACCACCGGCCTACGGGAGGTGTCCAGGCGGCGGGTCGGCGGTTTCTCGCTGGGCATGTCGCAACGGCTCGGCATCGCGGCGGCGCTGCTCGGCGATCCGGAGATCCTGATTTTCGACGAGCCCGTCAACGGCCTCGACCTCGACGGCATCCTGTGGATCCGTACGCTCATGCGCGAGCTGGCCGCCGAAGGACGCACGGTGTTCGTCTCCAGCCACCTCATGAGCGAGATGGCCCAGACCGCCGACCACCTGATCGTGATCGGCAGGGGCAGGCTCATCGCCGACATGGGCGTGCAGGAGTTCATCGGGCGCAGTTCGCAGGGGTATGTGCGGGTGCGCTCGCCCCGGCTGGCCGAGGTGGCCGAGTTGATCAAGGTGGGCGAGCCGCACCCGGACCACCTGCGGGTGACCACGATGAGCACGCTCGAGATCGGCACGATAACCGCGCGGGCCGCCATCCCACTTGGCTTGACTTCGCCCCACCTGGAGCGCGGCACCGGGGAAGGGGTGGGGTCCGGCCTGTGGTCTCGGGGCTGTCGCCCCCGAACCCCTGCCCCGCGAGGACCTCGCCCGCCCGGCGGGCGCGCTGGCGAGCGAGATGAAGGGGCGGATAAGACCCTCGCCCCGGATCATAAGCTCAAGCACCGACGCAACGGCCGCTGGCCGCGTGGCTGGCGACTAAACGACGAACTCACCGTGCTCGTTCTGGCCGACCGCGGGCCGGGCAAGAAGTGGACGCAGCGCCCGGAGGTCGCCGCGTCGGCACCGGAGACGAGCGGGCTACCGATCCGAATCGGCTACGCGCGGTGCTCCACCGCCACGCAGGAACTGCAAGGTCAGCTCGACGCGCTCGCGGCGGCGCACTGCACGCGGGTGTTCTCCGAGAAGATCAGCACCCGCATCAAGATCCACTCCGAACTGGAGAAGGCGCTCACCTTCGCCCATGAGATCAAGACCGCCGCACCGGACCAGCCGGTCATCCTGACCGTGCACGAGATGAAACGCCTCGCCCGCAACGCCGCCGAGTTGATGACGCTGTCCGCGCAGCCGCAAGGCGGCGGTGTGCAGCTGGAGTTGCTGAGTGGGCCGCTGACCGGGATCTACGACCCTCACGGCATGGGCTCCATGCTCTTCGCCGCCGCCGCCCAGCTCGACCGCCGCATCGCTCTACCGGGCCCTCGCCGACAAAGACGCCTGACCAGGTCCTACGCGCCTCCACGGCCCGTTTCTTGTCCGGACTGCGGATCACACCAGAACGGCTACCTGACGCGAAGATCAGGGCAGCTCTTTTTCCTCCGGAAGCTCAACGTGTGGCCGGTCGCCGCCCAGTGCGGCCAGTACGGTCCGGTAGGTCAGGTCGGCCCGTGCGCCCACCCTGCCCGCCGCGGCGCTCAGCATCGGTGAGTTCGTCGGCAGCTGTGCTGCTTCGTGGACGACGGCCAGGTAGACGGCGCAGCACCACGCCGTATCGGTGGCGGTGATTTCACCGGCTTCGCGCAACCGCCTGAACAGCAGTTCGAGCCCGGCCGTGACCTCGGGGCTCAGGGGTGTCATCTTGGTGGCCGGGTCGACGGTGAGTTCCATGATTGCCCGGTTGTCGATTTTGAGTTCGAAGAGCAGCTCGGTCAGCCGGTACAGCGCCGCGACGGGCGGCGCCGTCGCCACTCGCGCCTGGTCGAGCCCGCGCAGGTAGCGCTCGTTGAGCAGGCCGGTCAGCGCCTCCAGCAGCGCCTTGCGGGACGAGAATCGGCGGTGGACGGTGGCGCGCGCGAGCCCCGCGGCGTCGGCGATCCGCTCCAGTGTGGCGGTCGCGTCGACGGCGAGCACCTCCTCGGCGGCCGCCAGGATCCGCGCCGTGCTGCGCTCCGCGTCCGCCCGTAAGCGCCGCGGTTCGGCGTCTGCGCCCATACGGAACTCCTCCGTCCAGCTCGGCTCATTTGAAGACGTCCCACGTCAGATTACATCCGAAGCGCGAACGTCTCGACTTCTCATTTAACTGATACTTAGATGTAGCATTTATGGGGTCAAGTCAGACGTAAAGGGAGCACCACCATGGATCTGGATCTTGCGGGCAAGCGCGTCCTCGTCACCGGGGCGAGCAGGGGCATCGGACTGGCGACGGTCGAGGCGTTCGTCGCCGAAGGCGCCGAAGTCATCGCCGTGTCGCGGAAGAGCACTCCTGAACTCGAAGCCACCGGCGCGACGTTCGTGTCCGCCGACCTGCTCGACGCCGCCGCGCCGCAGCGGGTGCTCGACACTGTGCTCGCGGGCGACCCACGCCTCGACGTGCTCGTCAACAACGCCGGCGGTGGCGAAGCGGCCGACGCCGACCTCATCGACCCCATCGGCGGTTCCAGCACGGCGTGGGGTGACATTCTCGCGCTGAACCTCGGCGCCGCCGTGGAGATGACCCGGGCCGCGTTGCCGGCCCTGTCGCGGGCGCGGGGCGCGATCGTGAACATCAGCTCGGGTTCCGCGCGCGACCCGCGCGGGGTGCCGCTGTCCTACGCCGCGGCCAAGGCCGCACTGAACGCGTTCTCCCGCGGACTGGCGGAAAAGATGGGGGACACGGGCGTCCGGGTCAACGTCGTCACACCCGGCGCCACCCGGACCGCGATTCTGACGAGCCCGGACGGCTACGTGGGGAAGCTGTCGGCGAGCATGGGCATTGACCAGGAGACGGTGCTCGCGGCCATGCTTGAGCAGTCGGGAATGGTGACCGGCAAGCTGATCGAGCCCGTTGAGATCGCCCGGGCGGTGCTCCTGCTGGCGTCGCCGACGATGCCCAGCGCGGTGGGCTCCAACTGGATCGTCGACGGTGGCACTCTTAAGACGCCGTAAAAGTCTGGCCGACGTGGAATGCGTGCGGTGCGAGCAGTTCGGCGCGGTCGAGGTGTCGCGGGAGGCTTTCGGGGGCGGAGCGAGGATCGCGGCGTGGGCCTGCGAGCGCGGAATGAGCCGGGTTGCGGTCCGCGCCCGTTCCGACCCGCCGCCTCTGTCAGCCGGCAGTCGCCGCCGCTACGCGGTGAAGTCTCCGTCCAGGGCACCCGGCTCGGCGGACGCGCCGGCCGGTTGGCTCGCGGCGAGGCCGGTGTTTCGCCAACGCCTGGGAGGCGTCCCGTGGTGCCGTTTGAAGGCTGCGGCGAAGGAGAATTCCGAAGCGTAGCCCAACGTGTGGCTACGTCACTGACTTCGAGAGCCAGATGTCGACGACTTCGAGAGCCACTCGGCGATCTTCCTCGCTCAGAAATGTCGGCGAGATTGGGAGCCGGCCACTACTGCCCGCAGTGGTCGGCGGACGTGGTCGAGGCCGACGTGCTCGACGTGACCCGACAGACCATGACGGCCCCTCGCTCGGGTCCGTGCTACCAGCCGCAAAGTAACGCTGTGCAACTACGGCCTTCGAGGAGGCTGAGTGCAGAAATTAGCGGTAGCGACCTGGGGCTTCTTCGCCTGTTAATGATCCGTGATGGCCCCGAAACTCCTACAGCCCGGCCAGCCGCCGGTCATGATCAGTGGGTGCGGCGGCAGCTCCTCACGGTTCAGTTTCGGCTTCGGTGAGGGATAGATCACCACAACGCAAGTAACTTACAGTAATCAAGCGACTACTATTCGTGTTGACCGTGGTGATCCAGATCATTCATACAGCGGTCCCCAGGCCCCCTTCCCGGGGGCGTGACAGCGAAAGGAACCACTCTGCCATGACCACACGACTCTCCCTGCGCCGTCGGCTACTGGGCCGCACCGCCGCCGCGGCCTGCCTGATCCTGCTCGCCCTGCCGCTGCCCGCCAACGCCGCAGCCGACCCGATCATCCCCGGCGACTCCTACTACCTGCACGCCCACACCAGCTACGGAACGCGCGGCACCACCTACCAGAGCTGGCTGGGCTCGGACTATGTCCTGCTCACAAACAACACCGGCGATAGCGGAGCAGCCTGGGTGTTCGACAAGGACGGCGAGAACTACCGCATCAGGCAATCGCCTGGGTACGGCGCCTGGTGCATCCGCGGCAACGACATCAAGCTCACCGATTGGCGAACCTGCTCCACACGCTGGACACTCATCCCCGCCCCAGACGGAACCTGGTACATCGGGGTGGCCAACACCCCCTTCAAAGTCACCAACGTAATCGCTGATAGCGGTTCGTGGCTGGTGATCTACACGCGCGAGAACGGCTACCGCGAGTTCACCCGCTTCACCTTCACCCGCGCCATCTAACCGCCCAGCCCGCACAGCGGCACCCCTGGGTCCTCTCCCCCTCTCCCCCTCTCCCTGGAGGCCGGGTGCTCGGGTCCGTGTCACCAGGGACAGAGTAGGGCGTTGCCGCAGGCCACAGCGGGTGACGGCTACGGCTCCCCACCCGGGTTTCGGTCCGGGCATTCGGGGATGAGTCCGGCGCTCGCTGCCCTGATAACGACGGCGGGCACGCGTTTCCGCAGGTCGCGTTGCTCGCTAACGGCTCTTATGTCAACCCGCCCGGGAGCTCCCGGTTACTTACAGCTACTTTGCGTCTGGTGACACGGACCCGAGCGCCGGGCCATGACCGGCGAGCCGGAGACCTGCCGCTCCGCTCCGGCCACGAGTCAACGAGGAAAGGCGCAGGTCTGACACCGCCGAACACCTCGGCCGAGGTGGCTCCCAATCTCATCGACACGAGACCACGCTCCAGCGAGATGGCTCTCCGCTCGCGAACATGTGGCTCCGGATCTCACCCACAAAGCCAAACGTGGCAACCGAATCACCGCGATGTTCCGGTCCACCTCATTGGACACGCTCACGCCACCATTCTTGATCAAGGTGTGTGAGAAGTACCGGCCGGGATCAACCGATCAGGTCAAACACCTCGGCGTGTCGCCCCGTAGTCCGGTCAATGGGTCCGGCGTATTCGGTTCCTGACACGACCCGGCCCTGACCGGCGACATCACGAGCTCATTGCCCGTTTCGCTCGTATCCCGGCTGGCCCCCTGGCGGGCCCGTTCGATCTCGGCGATCGCCTCGGTGAGTTCCTGCTCGGTGGTATCGATGCGCCGCTGAGCCTCGGTGCGTGCGGCCTCCAGGCGCTGAGCGGCCTCGGCGCGCACCTGCTCCAGCGCGTTCGCGCGTTCCCGGTCGATTTCTTCCCACCACCCCGCGGAGCCGGGGCCGCCTGTCGCATCGATGATCTGTCCCCGGCTCAAGGCCGGACCCGTGCCCGGCATGTGGCAAGACAAACCATACTGCCCGGTGAGCTGCGCCCACCAAGCAGCGACCAGGGGCCCGGTCTCAGACGGGGTCAGGCTTTGACGGCCTGCTGGGCCTTAGTACGGGCCAGCACTCGGATTCCCATACCTTGTTGCCAGGAGTCCCGGCGGACCTGATGCCGGGTGGGGCCAGTTCAGAGCGCCCTAACCATGGGCCGGTGTCGGCAATAGACGGTTTCCCGACAGGGCGCTCATCTGGCCCCGAGAAACGTGCATAGGGGGACAAAACACCACGGTTGGCGGGGCTTTTCGGGTTCCGATTGACGACAGGATTTTCCGACAGGTAGAACGGGCTTCGTCCTTACTGAGGAGCGCCGGTGCGGATCGTCTACTCCCGCTCGTCCACCGCAACCCAGTCCCTGCTGCGGCAGCGGCACATCCTCACCGAGGCCGGGCTGCTGGTCCGGACCGAGGGTGTGGCCGAGGGGTTCCACCCGGCTCCGGGGGTGCGGCTAAGGCTCAGGCCGCACGGTTCTTCGCCGAGTCAGGACATGTCGATCCCAGGCGTGGCGAGAAGGCCACGAGCTCGTTGTAGGTTTTGTCGTTCTGCAGGCAGTGGAACAGGCAGCCGAGCATCCGGTTGAAGGTGTTGCGCAGCGCGCTGGAGTGCCGGTCGCCCTCGGCGCGCCGGTGGTCGTAATGGGCTCTGGGGCCGGGCGCTCGTAGGGAGGCGAAGGACCACACGTAGCCGACGGCGGCCAGCGGATTGATCGCATACACCATGCGGCCGGTGGCGCGCAGGCAGGAGACCAGCAGGCCGCGACTGGTCTCGATCGCCACCGGAATCAGGGCGTCGGGGTGGTCGCCGTGCTCGGCCAGCAACTCGACCAGGACCCGCCAGCCGTTGGCGTCGTCGCTGATGCGCCGCTTGGTCAGCAGCGTGCCGGTCTCGTCGATCAAGGCGACGTCGTGGTGTTTCTCGCTCCAGTCGATTCCGCATGTCACCGTCATCGGCGCCTCCTTCATCCGTTGTTGGCCCAGGTGGACCGCGCGGGGCACGCCATGCCCTAATGAGAGAGCTCAGGCGGCTCGACATCCGATCAGCGGTTCGTGGCCCCAGCCGGCCGCAGGCCCGCGCTCTGCGCAAGGGCTCGGACGGCCCTGGTGATGGGAGCGGTGTCTCCTGCGGCTGGCTCACGTCACGATCATCGCGGGCGAATGCAACCGATGGGTGGTGACCGAGAGGGGCCGAGGCGCACGGCCTTAGCAGGGGACTCACGGTCCGGTATCAACAAAGGCGTTCACTCGGTCCCTCTCGGCCACCACCCGCTGGGTGGCTCACCAGATCACGTACGGCCTGCAGAGGAGCCACGCTCCGATAGGCACATAGACGTCAATCAGGAGAGCCGGATCCAGGACTCGCGAGCCCCTTGGGAAGTCATTAGGTGTCAACCGATGGGAGAGAGCAAACGAGGAGCCGGCCTGACCCGGCAGACGGTGATCGATACGGCGCTGCGGCTTCTCGACGAGGTCGGTCTGGACGGGCTCACGGTGCGCAGGCTCGCCTCGGAGCTGGGCGTCCAGTCACCCGCCCTGTACTGGCACCTGCGCAACAAGCAGGAGTTGTTCGACGGGATGGCCGACGCGATCGTCCTGGCGGCGGGGATGGGCCCGCCCCGCGACGACGAGTCCTGGCAGGACTGGCTCGCCCGCCGGGCCCGCGCGTACCGCGACTCCCTGCTCGCCCACCGCGACGGCGCCCGCCTCGTCTCCAACGCCGCGAACCTGAGCCCGGAGACGGTGAGGATGTTCGACGAGGAGCTGACCGCCATGGTCGGCCGGGGCTTCACCCCGGTCCTGGCGCTGCGTACGATCACCGCCCTCACCCGTTACGTCAACGGGTACGTCCTCCAGGAGCAGAGCGAGCGCCGGGAACACTCGGACGCCCCGGCGGACCGGCTCGCGGCGCTGGGCGGACTGCTCGACGGGGGCATGGAGGCCACCCTGATCGCGGCGCTCCGCGAGAGCGGCGGCTCGTTCGGCGAGGACGCCTTCGAACACGGCCTCCAAGCGCTGATCGACGGCACGGCCACCGCCCTGGCCCGCACGACCTGAACCGCACTCGCCCGGCTAGACGGCGTCCGGGCCGAAGGCTCGCAGGAATGTGTGGACGGCGGCGGCGGCCACGCTCCGCAGTTCGGCGTCGGTGACCTCGCGGGTGCCGAGCCGGGACCGTGCCTCCATCGGGCCGGTGAGCAGTGCGCTGAACTGTTCGGCGGCACGGGCCGGGTCGGTCGCGCGCAGGCGGCCGGCGAGCGTGAGCCTGGCCAGCCGGTCGGCCAGGGCTCGGGCGACGCGCTCGGCCGCGTGCCCCTGGACGATGTCGAGCAGGTCGGGAAACTGGTTGAGCTCGGCCGCGAGGAGTCGCCGCAGCGCCCAGGAGCGGTCGTCGCAGTAACAGCGGAGCAGGCTGTGACCGACCTCCTCCAGCATCGCGCGCGGCTCGCCACCGTCGTCGGTGAGCCGCTCCAGCGCGGCCATGTTCCTGGCCAGCGCCCTGTCGGCCTGAGCGGTGATCGCCTGACGGAGCAGGGTCTCCTTGTCGCCGAAGTGGTTGTACACGGTGGCCTTGGCGACACCCGCCTCGGCGGCGATCACATCCACCCCGGCCTGGGCGTATCCCTGGCGGGCGAACACGGTGAACGCGGCGTCCAGGATCGCCTGCCGCTTGTCGATGCGTCCGCGCGCGGGGGCGAGATCCCGCCCGGCCGAGGTTCCCGCTCCGTTCATGGGCCGCATCCTAGCGCGCCGATCACCCGACCAGACTCGTGAGTCCAGCTGTCTGGACGTGATTGACTAAGGCTGATCGGTCTCTTAATTTATACTCGCTGGTCTAGTTCGCCGCGCCCCGACCATCGAAACCGCCGAGTCGAAGGACACCGCATGACACGACCCCAGGACGACAGGCTCGATCCGGCGCTGCTGCGGCTGATCGGCGTGATCCTGCTCGGCGGACTGCTGGGCATCCTCAACAGCACGATGGCCGCCGTCGCCACCGACACCCTGGCCAGGGCCTTCGACACCTCGCTGAGCACGATCGGCTGGGCCTCCACCGGCTTCCTGCTCGCCGTCACCGCGACCATCCCCTTCACCACCTGGGCCGTGGACCGGTTCGGGGGCAGGCGGCTGTGGCTGTGGGGCCTGGCCCTGTTCCTGGCCGGATCCCTCGCCTCCGGGCTGGCCTGGAACGTCGGCAGCCTGATCGTCTTCCGTGTCGTCCAGGGCGTCGGCGCGGGCGTCCTCGACCCGCTCGTCCTGATCCTGCTGGCCCGCGCCGCAGGTCCCCACCGCGCCGGGCGCGTGATGGGCCTGATGGGCGTGGTCCTCTCCCTCGGTCCCGTCCTCGGTCCCGTCCTGGGCGGGGTCATCCTTCAAGGGCTGCCGTGGCGCTGGATGTTCCTGCTCAGCGTGCCCGTCGGCCTCGTCGCCCTGCTGCTCGCCCTGCGCGTGCTACCCGCGGATCCACCGCTCGGGCGGCAGCGGTCGCGGGTCCGGCTCGACGTCCTCGGCCTGGCCCTGCTCGGTCCGGGGTTCGCCGCTCTCGTCCTGGCCCTCTCCCAGACGGCCGAGCAGGGCGCCTTCACCGCCTGGCAGGCGCTCACCCCTCTGGCCACAGGCGTCGTCCTGCTCGCCGCCTACACGATCCACGCGCTCCGCGTCCGGCGTACCCCGCCCCTGATCGACCCGCGGCTGTTCGCGGGCCGGGGCTTCGCGGCGAGCGTCACCATCATGGGCCTCGGCGGGCTCGCGAACTTCGCCGCCCTGTTCGCGCTGCCGCTGTACCACCAGCAGGCGCACGGGCACGGCGCGCTCGCCGCCGGGTTGCTGATGGCGCCGGTGGGCCTCGGCGGCGCCGTCAGCATGCCCCTGGCCGGACGGCTCTCGGACCGGATCGGCGCGCGCGGGCCGGCCTGTGCCGGGGCGCTCGTGGCCGCCCTCGGCGCACTGGTCCTCACCCGGGTCGGAGCGCAGACCCCCGAGGTGTGGCCCGCGCTGGCCGCCTTCACCATGGGCCTGGGGATGGGCTTCTTCAGCGCGGCCACGATGGGATCGCTGTACCGGACGTTGCCCGCCCCGCTGGTGGCGCAGGGCAGCTCGGTGCTCTACATGCTCAACCAGCTCGGCGCCGCGATCGGCGTCGCCGTCGTCACGCTCATCCTGCAGACCGCGGACGACCTGATCACCGGCTTCCACGGCGTCTTCCTGTTCGCCTTCGCCATGATCGTGGTCGTCCTCGCCGCCGTCCCGCTCCTGCCCCGCCGCGAGGACGCCCCTCTCCGCGTCGACGTCCCGGTGTGACCTGCCGACGGCCCCGCGAACGGGCCGTCATGGGCAGGCCCGCAGACGCGGGACGGCGGTGTGCTCCCTCGCGTCACATCGAGGGTTCCGCACCCGGTGCCGGGGTGGCGGCCTTGGGCTCGCGGCGCAGCATGGCCCGCAGCCGCTTCTCGATCGGATACTCGTACAGCCGGTACAGCCCCCACGACAGCAGCACGCTGACGACCAGCCCCACCAGCGCGTACGGCAGGTGCGCCCAGGTGGGCTCGGGGAAGTCGTAGAGCGACTGCCGCCCGAACGCGTGCTTGGCGAGGGGGAAGAGCACCAGGAAGTGGACGAGGTAGAAGGCGTAGGACCACTGGCCGAGCGCCACCAGCGGGCGTGAGCTGAGCAGGCTGCGCCGCCCGGCCAGGTCGTTGGTCGCCGCCGCCGCGATGAGCAGCGCGAACACCACGATGCTGCCCCGGTTGGCGGTCTCGGCCAGCGCGGTCTGCCACACGCCGGACCAGGACCACGCCCACAGCAGCGCGAAGTAGCCGACCGTGATCGCGGTCGCCGTGCGCAACCCGATCGGGCTGCGCCAGCCCCGGCGCACGGCGGCGGCGATCACGATGCCCAGCACGAACTCGCTGACCCGGGAGATCGGCGAGTGGGTGGCGAAGTAGTACAGGTCGGAGGTGAACCAGTTCTCGGCGGTGAGCTGCGGGTTGGCCAGCCAGAGCCACACGCGCGTGCCGATGCTGATCGCGATGAGCACGGCGGCGATCATCACCATCTGACGCAGCGTGCGCCGCACGATCGGGCGCACCACGAACGGGAAGACCGCGTAGAAGAACGCCTCGCACGACAGCGACCAGGAGACGGTGTGCGGCACGGCGTCGCTCTGGAACGACGCGGGGAACCACGCCTGCACCATGAGCAGTGTCGCGACCGTCCACCACACCAGCGCCGTGCCGCCCTCGGTGGGCCAGAGCTGGCCCCCGACGAGCAGCGCGACCGCCGCGACGGTGGTGATGAGGAGCGAGGGCCAGATCCTGGCGAAGCGGCGCCAGTAGAACTTCGGCGCGGTGTCCCTGTCGAAGAACGTCCAGGTGAGGACATAGCCGGACAGGACGAAGAAGAACGTCACCCCGGCCGTGCCGAGGACGAACAGCTCGTTGAGGTAGGGCAGGGGCAGCAGGATCGCGACGTGGCTGAAGAACACGCCGAACGCGGCGAACCACCGCAGCCCGGTGAGCGACTCCAGCCGCGTCCTCGGCGGCCCCTCGATCGTGTCCGGTGACGGCTTGGCGGCTACCGAGGTCATGACGCCGCCTCCTCTCCCGCGAGGCCGGCTTGCGCGCGGCGCTCGTCGAGGAGCGCCGCCTGTTCGCGGACGGTCGCGTGACGCAGCAGGTCGGGCAGCTCCACCTCGACGCCGAACGCCACCTCGTAGCGCAGGCTCAGCCTGGCCAGGGTGAGCGAGTGGCCGCCGAGGTCGAGGAAGCCGTCGGAGGCTCCGATCTCCTCCACGCCGAGCAGCTCGCGCCAGATCCCGGCGACGGTCTCCTCGGTGCCGCCTTCGATCGGCACGTGCCCGCCCTCTTCGCCGGGGGCCTCGGGGCTGGGCAGCTCCTCATGGGCGATGTGGCCCTCGGCGGTCCTGGGCAGGAAGTCCAGGACGGTGACGGAGCCGGGGAGCTGGTATTCGGGCAGGTGGGCGGTGAGCTCGGTGAGGTCGATCCCCTCCCCCGCCACGTACGCGGCGAGCCGGTCGTGGCGCACGTCGACGGCGGCCTCGGCGACGCCGGGGCGCCCCGCCAGGGAGCGGGCCAGCTCGTCGGTGTCCACCCGGAATCCGCCGACGGTGAACATCCGGTCGAAGCGGCCGAGCAGTTCCAGCGAGCCGTCGGGGAGAACGCGGCCGCGGTCGCCGGTGGCGGTGCCGCCGACGTGGATCTCGCCGGGAACGCCGACGGCACCGGGGCGCCCGGTCCGGTCGGCGACCTCGATCGGCGTACCGGCGAGGGCCTCGCCGAGCAGGACGCCCCTGCGGGGTTCCGCGAGCGGGTCGACCCGGTGGGCCGCGGCCCAGTGCTCGCCGTACAGGGTCCAGGTGGGGATCGCGGCGGCCAGTTCCCGCGCGAGGGCGGGCGGGGTGGTGGCCGCGTCGCAGAGCGCGGTGAACGGGCGGTCGGCGGGCAGGCCCTCACGGAGCATCAGCCGCCACGCGGCGGACGGGGCGTGCACCACGGTGGCGTCCGCGACCAGGCCCCTCAGCCGTCCGGCGTCGCGGGCGGCCTCGGGGGGCGCGGTCACCAGGTGCGCGCCGTGCAGGAGTGCGAGCAGCACGGCGTCGGCGAACGCGCCGGACGTGGGCGGGGCGAAGGTGAGCACGGTGTCGGCGACGCCCAGGCCGATCCGCGAGGCGAGGTCGGCGATCGGCGCGGCGCCCGCGCCCTCCGTACGGCCGTCGAGGACGTCCGCCTTGAGGTGGGCGTATCGCCAAACGGCCGGGTCGGGGCTGTCGGCGGCCGGGGGGCCTGCTCCCCTGCGTACGGCGGGCGCGAGGTTCTCGGCGCGGGCGTCGAGCTCGGCGTAGGTCAGCGTGACGGCGGAGGGGGCGCCCGTGGAAGACGTGCCCGTGGCGGTGCCTGTGTAGGTGCTCGTGGAGGTGCCGGTGGAAGGAGTGCCCGCGTGGGTGGTGACGGCGGGCGCGTCGGGGGTGAGCCGCACCCGCTCGGCGAGGACGGCGGCCGGTCCCTCGGCGCCGCCGGTCCCCGATTCCGCGGGCCGGGGTGCGGGGGGAAGGGAGAGGTCACCGACCGGCAGGTCCGGGTGGGCGCAGGCTCCGGCGACCAGGAGCTCGAACTGCTCGGCGAGGACCTCGACCGTGGCGGGGTCGAACAGGTCGTCGTTGTAGCCCCACAGGCCGGCCATGCCGTCGCCGTCGACGCTGAAGTCCACCATCAGGTCGAAGTGCGACACCTCGACGTCGGGGACGAACTCCGAGGCCCGCACGCCCGGCAGGCTCAGGAAGACGCCGTCGTTGTCGCGCACCCCGAGCCCCGCCTGGAACAGCGGCGTGTGGCTCTGGGGCCGCTGCGGGTGCAGCTCGCGCACCAGTTCCTCGAAGGGCATCTCCTCGTGGTCGTGTCCCTCGACGGAGGCGTGACGCACGCGGCGCAGCAGTTCGCGGAAGGTGGGCTCCCCGCGCAGGTCGAGGCGCAGGCAGATGATGTTGATGAAGCATCCGACGAGCGCTTCGAGTTCGGGCCGGATGCGCCCGGCGGCGGGTACGGCGGTGACGATGTCGGCCTGGCCCGCGTAGCGCGACAGCAGCACGCCGTAGGCGGCGAGCAGCACGGTGAACGGGGTGGTGCCCTCCTCACGTGCCACCGCGCGCACGGAGGCGACGACGTCGCCCGGCAGCCGGGAGCGGTGGAAGCGGCCCGCGCGGCGCCGGTGCGGCGGCCGGGGCCGGTCGGAGGGCAGGTCGAGCAGGCGGGGTACGCCGTCCAGGGTGCGCCGCCAGTAGTCGACCAGGCGCGAGCGCACGTCCTCGGTGCGCAGCCGTTCGCGCTGCCAGAGGGAGAAGTCGGTGTACTGCAGGTCCAGGTCCGGCAGGCTCATCGGTTCGCCGGAGCCGGTACCGGTCGCCCCGCCGACGGCCCCGGTGTAGAGGGCCTCGACCTCGCGCCCGACGATCCCGAAGGACGGGTCGTCGAAGACGATGTGGTGGAAGGTGAGCACGAGCACGTGGTCGTCGGGGCCCAGCCGCAGCAGCAGCGCCCGCCAGAGCGGCCCGTGGCGCAGGTCGAACGGGGCGAGGATGTCGTCGGCGGCCATCCGCGCGGCCTCGGCCTCGGCGTCCGGCTCGTCACCCAGGTCGACGGAGCGCAGCACGCTCGCGGGCGCGTCACCGACGCGCTGCACGGGCATGCCGTCGACCTCCGCGACGGTGGAGCGCAGGATCTCGTGCCGCCTGATCACCTCGCACAGCGCCCGGTCGAGGGCTTGGGCGTCAAGGGGGCCGCGCAGCCGCAGCGTGGCGGGCACGTGGTAGAACCCGAAACCCGGATTGAACATCTCGCCGAACCAGATGCGCTCCTGGGTGGAGGAGACCGGCACCCCCGAATCGGGCACGGCGTGTCGCGGGATGCGATCTCGCTCGCGCCTGCGGCGGGCGATCAGGTCGTGCACATTGTCCGCGCTCTTGGAAATCGTCATGTGAATGGTGTCCTCACGTCTGTGGGGTGCAGCGTGAATGCAGAATTTTGCGTCAGGATATGTCTTGATAAGCGAGAGCATTTACCCTCTATTGCGAAAAGGCGGCGAAGCGGATATGGAGCTGCAGGGTGTGACGGCGCTGGTCTCCGGGGGCGGCGGAGGGCTCGGCGCCGCCACCGCGCGCGAGCTCGCCAAGGCCGGAGCGCACGTGGTCGTGGCCGACCTGGAGGCCGCCGCGGCGGGCCCGGTGGCCGACGAGGTGGGCGGCACGTTCGCGGAGACCGACGTGACCGACGCGGGCTCGGTCGAGCGCGCCGTGCGGACGGCCGCCGAGGTCGCGGGACCGCTGCGGGTGGCGGTGAGCTGCGCGGGAATCGCGCCCGCCGCCCGTACGGTCGGGCTGGACGGCCGCCCGCACGACCTGGAGACCTTCGAGCGGGCGCTCGCGGTCAACGTGGTCGGCACCTTCAACGTGATGCGTCTGGCCGCCGCCGCGATGGCCGCGACCGAACCGCTGGAGGACGGCGAGCGTGGCGTGGTCGTCAACACCTCCTCGGCCGCCGCCGAGGACGGCCAGGCGGGCCAGGTCGCCTACGCCGCCTCCAAGGGCGCGGTCGCGGCGCTCACCCTGCCGGCCGCCCGCGACCTCGCCTCCGTCGGCGTGCGGGTGTGCGCGCTGTCACCGGGCCTGTTCGACACCCCGCTGCTCGCGGCGATCCCGCCGGAGTTCCGGCGCCCGCTGCTGCGGCAGATCGCCTTCCCGCCCCGGCCGGGAACCCCCGCGGAGTTCGCACGAGCGGTCCGCGCCGTATGCGAACTGGGTTACCTCAACGCCGCCGTCGTCCGCCTGGACGGCGGCCTGCGCCTGCCGAACACCTGAGGGAACTCGCCGTACGTTCGGGAGCGGAACACCAGGAAAGGACCTTGGGACGTTTGGAGGTGGAACACCGGAGCAGAACACCGATCCCGTGAACGCCGACACGTCTCGCCGGCGGGATGCGGGGTAGCGTCCCGTTACGTTTCCATGGTCGTCGATCGAAGGAGATGAGGAAATTGCTCACCCCACCCGACGGAATGCCGAGAATCACCCCCGTCATCTTCTACTCCGATGTCGAGAAAGCCATCGAATGGCTCATCGAGGCGTTCGGATTCGAAAAGCGCAAGGTGTTGAACGACGACGACGGGTCCGTCGTCCACGCCGAGCTGTCGTTCGGCGAGGGGGTCGTGCAGCTCGCCGGAACGGGTGACGGCCGCAAGCACGAGCCGCAGGGCGAGGGCGAGCTGCGCCAGAGCCTGTACGTGTTCGTGGACGACGTGGACGAGCACTACGAGCGCGCGAAGGCCGCGGGAGCGGTGATCCGCGACAAGCCGGACACGCGTTTCTACGGTGACCGCAACTACACCACCGAGGACCTGGAGGGCCATCACTGGGTCTTCGCCCGCAGGGTCGAGGAGATCCCGTACGAGGAGATCGACACCCCATGAGCGCCGTCGAGCAGGTCAGGGAGCTGTACGAACGCTACCCGTGCCCGTCGCTGACCGTCGGCGACGACCTGATCCTGGACCTGGCGCTCGGCATCGGTATGGTCGCCAGGGACAAGACCCTGGCGGGCAAGCGGGTGCTGGACGCCGGGTGCGGCACCGGGCACCAGCTGCTCGGGCTCGCCTCGCAGTATCCCCGGGCGCACTTCACCGGCATGGACCTGTCGCAGTCGTCACTCGACGTCGCCGAGGAGCTGCGCGAACGCAACGGGCTGACCAACGTGGAGCTGGTGCGCGGCGCCATCGGCGGGGAGGGGTTCGAGGGCCCCTACGACCTGATCGTGATGACCGGGGTGCTGCACTGCCTGGACGACCCCCGCGCGGGCCTGGCCTGGCTCGCCGAGCGGCTGTCGCCCGGCGGGCTGATGTACCTGTGGCTGTTCCACAGCTTCGGCGAGCACCAGCGGCTGATCGACCGCGAGCTGGTGCGGCTGCTGTCGGGCGGCGACACCGGCGAGGAGGGTCTGTCGGTGGTGCACCGGCTGGGGTTCGGCCGCTCCGCGGGCCGCTACGGTACGGGCACCGCACCCGGCGCCGACCCACGCGACCAGGACGTGCTGGACGCCGACGCCTACCTGCACCCGGTCATGCGCACCCACCGCTTCGGTGACGCGGCCCGCCTGTTCGAGGGCCTCGACGGGATCGGCTGGGTCGCGCTGAACGGCGTCAACTGGGACGGCGGCGGCAAGATCCTGGACCTGGGCCGTCGCCACCCCGCCTCACCGGTGTTCCTGTCGGACGCCGACCTGTTCGACGACGAGGAGCTGCTCGCCCGCTACGCGGCGCTGCCCGTCGCCGAACGGGCCGCGGTGATGGAGCTGCGGCTCGCGCCGACCGGCTTCACCGTCGTGGCCGGCACCCCGGAGGCGGAGAGGCTGTGCGAGTCCAGGATCTCGGGCAACGTGCTCCTGCGGAACCGGACGGCCGCTCCCGGCGGGACCGGCGACCGGTGATGACCGTGACATCCTGCCGGACGTGCGTCCGGCAGGTGAAAGGCGCGTCCGGGCCGACCGGCGTGGGCCGGCCCGGACGCGCCGAACAACTCACTCAGGCGAGGTCGAACCGGTCGAGGTTCATCACCTTGACCCACGCGGCGACGAAGTCCTTCACGAACTTCTCCTTCGCGTCGTCGCTCGCGTAGACCTCCGCGAGCGCGCGCAGCTCGGAGTTCGACCCGAAGACGAGGTCGGCGCGGCTGCCGGTCCACTTGACCTCGCCCGTGGCGAGGTCGCGGCCCTCGAACGTGCTCTCGTCCTCCGACGTCGCCTTCCACCTCGTGCCCAGGTCGAGCAGGTTGACGAAGAAGTCGTTGGTCAGAACCCCGGGGGTCGTGGTGAGGACGCCGAGCGAGGACTGCCCGTGGTTGGCGCCCAGGACGCGCAGGCCACCGACGAGGACCGTCATCTCGGGGGCGCTCAGGGTGAGCAGGTTCGCCCGGTCGATCAGAAGGTACTCGGCGGGCAAGCGGTTGCCCTTGCCGAGGTAGTTGCGGAACCCGTCGGAGGTCGGCTCGAGCGCGGCGAACGACTCCACGTCGGTCTGCTCCTGCGAGGCGTCCACCCGGCCCGGCGTGAAGGGGACCTCGATGTCGAAGCCCGCGTCCTTGGCGGCCCGCTCGACGGCGGCGCTGCCGGCGAGCACGATCAGGTCGGCGATCGAGACCTGCTTGCCCCCGCTCCGCACGGCGTTGAACGCCTCCTGGATCTCCTCCAGGGCGCGCAGCACGGTGGCCAGCTGGTCGGGGTCGTTCACCTCCCACCCCTTCTGCGGCTCGAGGCGGACGCGTGCGCCGTTGGCGCCGCCGCGCTTGTCGCTGCCGCGGAAGGAGAAGGCCGACGCCCACGCGGCCGACACCAGCTGGGAGACCGGCAGGCCGGAGGCGAGGATCTTGCTCTTGAGGAAGGCGACGTCATCGGCGTCGATCGGCTGGTACGTCGCGGTGGGCAGGGGGTCCTGCCACAGCAGCGTCTCGGACGGGACCTCCGGGCCGAGGTAGCGCACGACCGGGCCCATGTCGCGGTGGGTCAGCTTGAACCACGCCCGGGCGAAGGCGTCCGCGAACGCGGCGGGGTTCTCCAGGAAGCGCCGCGAGATCTGGTCGTAGACCGGGTCCACCCGCAGCGCGAGGTCGGTCGTGAGCATCGTCGGGGCGTGGCTCTTCGACGGGTCGTGGGCGTCGGGGACCGTACCGGCACCGGCGCCGTCCTTGGGCTTCCACTGGTGCGCGCCCGCGGGGCTCTTGCTCAGCTCCCACTCGTAGCCGTAGAGGATCTCGAAGAAGCTGTTGTCCCACGTCACCGGGGTGTTCGTCCACGCACCCTCGAGACCGCTGGTGATCGTGTCGCCACCCTTGCCGGTGCCGTAGGTGTTGTTCCAGCCCAGGCCCTGCTCCTCGATCGAGGCGGCCTCCGGGTCGGCGCCGACGTGGTCGGCCGGGCCCGCGCCGTGGGTCTTGCCGAAGGTGTGACCGCCCGCGATCAGGGCGACCGTCTCCTCGTCGTTCATCGCCATCCTGCGGAACGTCTCGCGGATGTCGCGGGCCGAGGCGAGCGGGTCCGGGTTGCCGTTCGGGCCCTCGGGGTTGACGTAGATGAGACCCATCTGGACCGCGCCGAGGGGGCTTTCGAGCTCCCGGTCACCGGTGTAGCGCTGGTCGTCGAGCCAGGTGGTCTCCGGACCCCAGTAGACGTCCTCCTCGGGCTCCCAGACGTCCGCGCGACCGCCGGCGAAACCGAAGGTCTCGAAGCCCATCGACTCCAGGGCGACGTTGCCGGACAGGACCAGGAGGTCGGCCCACGAGAGCGCCTGGCCGTACTTCTTCTTGACCGGCCACAGCAGGCGGCGGGCCTTGTCGAGGTTGGCGTTGTCCGGCCAGCTGTTGAGGGGGGCGAAACGCTGCTGACCGGCACCGGCGCCGCCGCGGCCGTCGCTGATCCGGTAGGTGCCCGCGCTGTGCCAGGCCATCCGGATGATGAACGGGCCGTAGTTACCGTAGTCGGCCGGCCACCAGTCCTGCGAGGTGGTGAGCACCTGCGCGATGTCCCGCTTCACGGCCGCGAGGTCGAGGGACTTGAACGCCTCGGCGTAGTCGAACTCCTCGCCGAGAGGGTTGGCCACCGCGGGGTTCTTCGCGAGGATCTTCAGGTTGAGCCGCTCCGACCACCACTGGCGGTTTCCGCCGCCCTGAGTCGGGTGCGGGGCGCGCTCGTGCGCGACCGGGCAGCCACCTTCGCCCTCCGCCTTCGCGTCCGTGACGATTGCATCGTGGTTCTCAGACATGGAATCCTTCTGGATCTTCTGTTTCAGGGAGTCGCGGCGCTCAGGAGCCGCGAGGGGTGGAACAGCCGGGGCACAGGCCCCAGAAGATGACCTCGGCCTCGTCGATCGAGAAGCCGTGGTCGTCGGACGCGGTCAGGCAGGGTGCCTCACCGACCACGCAGTCGACGTCGGCGACGACACCGCACGACCTGCACACGATGTGATGGTGGTTGTCGCCGACACGCCCCTCGAACCTGGCCGGACTGCCGGCCGGCTCGATGCGGCGTAAGAGCCCGGCCGCGGTGAGTGCCTGGAGGGCCTCGTACACGGCCTGGAGTGAGATGTGGCCCACCCGATCGCGCACCCCGGAGGCGATCGCCTCGACTCCGAGGTGGTTGCCGTCCCGGACGGTCTCGAGCAGGGCCACCCGCGCGGCCGTCACCCGCAGGCCCACCCCGCGCAGCTCATCGGCGGTGGTCGGAGTGCCAGGTGCGGTCATGGGACCAAATCTAGCGCCACAAACACGAAGAGTTCAAGTTAATGAACGATGCAAATTTAGAGCCCCGTCAGGCGAGGAGACGATCCGGGTTCCCCGAGGACCCGAGAACCGGCTCCGAGCGGCGACTCCGGCCGCCCGGAACGGCCTGGCAGGAGTTTCGTCCTGGTTGTTCCGTCTCAGTCGGGGAGGACCGAGAGGCTCAGTCGGGGAGGACCGAGAGGCCGGACTGGGCGACGATGGCCTGAAGTGCGGCGACGTGGCCGGTGTAGGCGGCGCGCCCCTCGCGGGTGAGGCTGAACCATGTCCTCGGGCGCTTGCCGACGTACCCCTTGCGGATCTTCACGTAACCGGCCGCCTCCAGGGCGCTCGCGTGTTTGGACAGCACCGAGTCGCTGACGCCCAGGTTGTCGCGGACGAAGGCGAACTCCGCCTCGTCGGCGGCGGCCAGCAGCGAGACGATCCCCAACCGGGTCGGCGCGTGGATCGCCGGGTCGAGTCGCGGCGTCATCGCGTCACCGTCTCCGCCCGGTGGACGGTCCGCCCGGACATCCAGCGGGCCAGAAGAGGCGAGGTGATCGCCGCGACCACAGTCATGATCACGCCCATAAGCGTACGCGGGTAGGCCAGACCCAGCTCCGTGAACCACAACGCCAGCAGGGCGGACCCGACACCGGTGGCGACCAGCCAGCCGACGAAGCCGACCCATGCCCACGGGTCCATCAGGGAGGGGTGCGGGCGCAGGTTCGCGCTCCTGACGTCTCTCACGAACTTGAGGACGGCGACGGCGAGACCGGCCGACAGGGCCGGCACCGCGATCCAGATCCACCAGGCGGGCGGGACCTCGGTGACGAACTGTATTCCGGTGACGAAGACCCAGACCGCCACGGGGTACCAGGCGGGGAACATCGGCGGCGCGGCACGCAGGGCCCTGCGCTGCGTCTCGCGAACCTGGTCCAGCGTCCGCGCAGCCTCTTCCGGGGAGATTTCCATGCCCACTCCTTCGCTCTTTCCTATCTGGAAAGTACTTTCTACTTTCCAGATCGTCAAGTACTTTCCGAGGCTGGTCGGCATGGACAGACCCTCCAACGACCGATCCCCGCTAGGAGAGACTTCCGTGCCTTTCCGCGGACGATGCAACAGTTCACCTGGCGAATCCATCTGAGAGGTGACAGGGACGACGAAAGGCGAGGGCAGTTGGAAGCAGATCCCCGGTTCGCCGGGTTCGTCGCCGAGCGCGGTGACGCGCTGTTGCGTTACGGATACGTTCTGGCCGGGAACCCGCACGACGCGGCCGACCTGGTGCAGGAGGCCCTGCTGAAGTTACGCGCCGCCTGGCCGAGACTGCGCGCCAAGGACAATCCGGAAAGTTACGTGCGTACCACCATGGCCAGACTCCACACGGCGACCTGGCGACTACGGCGGCGCGAACTGCTCGCCTGGGACCCACCGGAGCACGGGTACCACGACACGCCGCCCGGCGAGGACGAGCGGGCGCTGGAGGAGGCGCTGGCCGGGTTGCCCCGCAAACAGCGGGTGGTGCTGGTGTTGCGCTACTACGAGGGGCTGAGCGACGAGGAGATCGCGACGGCCCTGAAGATCTCCCGCGGAACCGTGCGGAGCCAGGCGTCGCGGGCGCTCGGCAAGCTCCGTTCCGCGGCGGGCGAGCACACGGAGGAGAACGTCATGTCGGAGCACGGGGAGCGGCGATGACCGACATCGAGGAGCGGTTGAGCAGGTCCCTGGGCCGCATGGCCGAACGAGCGCCACGACTGGCCGCCTCGGCGGCGGAACGGCTGGAGACCGGCCACCGGCGGCGCAGGAGCAGGTCCCAGACCCTGCTCGCGGCGGCGACCATCGTGGCGGTCGCCGGGGGGATGACCGTAGCCCTGCAGGGAGGCGACGACGGAAGGGCGGTGACCGTGGCCGACCGCCCGTCGGGAACACCGTTCGTGGAGATCGACACCATCACCGAACCCGTCGAGAAGGTGTGGCCGCAGGCGGTGTGGAAGATACCCGCCAAGGATCCCGAGGGCAGGCGGCTGCGCCCAGTCGCGCTGACCGACGACCAGCACCTGCTGGTCGAGGCGCTCTCCGAGGCCATGCGGCCCGAGATTCTCTACCTCTACGACCTGACCGGAGGGGATCTACGAAAGATCACGGACATGCGCGGGCCGGGGAAGGCCGCGGGGAACGCCGCGAACATCGGCCTGGGCGAGGGCACGGTGGCGTGGTCGACCTCGACGAAGACCTCCGTGCGTCTCTGGGCCGTACCGCTGACCGGCGGCGAGGCCAGGCAGGTGGCCGAGCACAGGACCGGAGGCGACACGATCGACGGCCTCGCCGTGGCGAAGGGCGCGATCGTGTTCTCCGTGCGGAAGGGCGGGGTGTTCAGCGTTCCCGTGGACGGGGGCCGGGTGACACCGCTCGACCGCGGAACCGGGCTGCATCTGCTGTCCTGGCCGTGGGCGGGCTCGCCGGGCACGTGGAGCCCGCAGGACGGGGCGCCGTTCACCCACCTGGTCAACCTGGAGACCGGGCAGACCGACGACGCGGCCCCTGCCCGGCAGGGACAGCAACTGCTCGCCTGCGGCGTCCAGTCCTGCGTCTCGACGACATCCGGCGGCGCCAGAGCGTTCACCCGGTCGCGTGACGGCTCGACGCAGCAGGAGGTGCCGACCGGGTTCCAGATCCCGGAGCCCCCCGGCCAGAGCCGCTTCTACGTGCGCAACCTCCGAAGCGACTCCCCCGGGCTCGGCCTCTACGACCTGAAGACCGGAAAGCTGGCGACCCTCGGCACCGGGAGCGACGGCACGCAGGGCGAGGTCCCGGTCGCCGACCGGGCCGGGCGGATGATGACGTACCTCACCGCGGAAGGCAGATATGTGATCGACCTGTCCAGGATCCCCTGACGGCGCCGCGTAGGGGGGCTCGCGCGGGAACGGGGGCCCGCGCGGGCGGCGCTCTCGGTGAGGGGGCGGTCCTCGTCGCGGACCGGCCCCCTCACCGGCTCAACCTCCGGCCAGTTCCACGAGATTGGTGACGGTTCTCCAGTTGCGCATGGTGGCCGGGGTCTTCAGACGTCGTTCGAGCGCGACCGGGAGCTTCGCGCGGCCGGTACCGTTCGGCAGGCTCAGGTAGATCTCACGGCTCGCCGTCCACATCTCCTCGGGCGCGAACCTCCCGGCGTCGAAGCCGTCGAGCCAGTCCGCCGACAGGGGGTCGAGCAGGAACCACACCGAGTATCTGGTCGGATCGTCGGCCTTCGTCGGGCTCGCCTCGACGACCGCCCTCAACTCGTCGGCGGTCCGTAGGATGATCTTCGTGGTCAGCCCGAGCCCGTCGGCGAGCCGCTCCTCAAGCCGCGCCGCGACCTTCTCCGCCTCCGGCTCGTCGGCGGTGAAGACGACGTTGCCGCTCTGCAGATAGGTCTGGATGTCGGTGTGTCCCAGCTCCGCGCACACCGCGCGCAGGTCGGACATGGAGATCTTCTTGTGGCTGCCGAGGTTCACCGCGCGCAGCAGCGCCACGTATCGCGTCATGCCCTATTTTCTCCCTTCCGCTCTTGGAGCGGCACGAGACCTGAGCAGCGACCTTGACTCTGACGGTGGCGCTCTCAGCGGTCCGGCGGAATGCGGTAGACGGACACGTGGGAACGCGACTCGGCGGTGAATTCGGCTCCGGCCCAGTCGGCGTGCCTGCTCTCCAGTGCGAACCCCGCCAGCTGGGCCATGAGGTCGAGCTCGGCGGGCCAGACGTAGCGGTGCGGGCTGCGATACAGCTGGGCCTGCCTGCTCTCGTCGAACCTGAAGTGGTGCGATACGACGTGCTGACGCAGAGTGTCGTAGGTGTCCAAACCGATGTAGCCCGGCTCGCTGTGCCAGACCAGGGCCTGCTGACCCGGTGGGAGCTTGCGCAGCTCAGGCACCCACAGCTCGATCACGAACCGGCCGCCGGGGGTGAGGTGGCGAGCCGCATTGCGAAAGCACTCGACCTGCTCGGCCTGGGTGAGCAGGTTGGAGATCGTATTGAAGACGAGGTAGACCAACGCGTACTCGCCGGGGGCGGCGGTGGTCGCCATGTCGCCGACGATCACCGGAATCGTCGCCTCGTCGACCTTGGTCCGCAGTTGGTCGATCATCGGAGGTGACAGCTCGATACCGGTGACGGGCACCCCTCGCTCGGCGAGCGGCACGGCCACGCGACCGGTCCCGATGGCGAACTCAAGCGCCCGCCCGTCCCCCGCGAGCTCGGCGAGGCGGTCCACGGTCGGCCCCAGGATCTCGGGCGCGAACATACCGCTACCCGGCGTGTCGTAGCGCTGGGCGGCGTCGACGTCCCAGATCTCCTCTTGTCGCATGCCGCCAACGATCACCGTTGCGGTAGGCGTTGTCCAACGATTTTGTGCCCCTGTGAACGCGTTCGTTCGAAGCCTCGCGAAACGGTGAACACTTGAGTACTACCCTGCGTTCCCTGAAACTTTCGGGGCCGTCGGCTCTACCTGCCGCCCGCCCGGGTTGGATCAACAGACCGTGCGCGTCTCTCCGGATCGAGACCTCGGCACACGCCACAACGAACCGCGTACCGTCCGTTGACTGGGGTCCCTTCGCCGGGCTAAGAATGCGCCAACGCTCGAATCACCGTCTCCGTACGCTCGCCGTGAAATGTTATCGCTAACATCGTGGAGGTGCCGGAATGCGTAGGTATCACAGAGCTTTGGCCGCGTTGTTCACCGTCGTCATGGCCGTTGTCCTGACACCGGTGGCGGCCCACGCCGCAGGTCCGGTCCCCCATTACCTGATGACGGCCTTCACCAACAGCAGTGAATCGAACATGTACGTCTACGACTCCCCCAACGCCTCCACCTTCTCCCTCGTGCGGGCCAATGCCTACACGCCACCGTCGGGGCTGATCAGGGATCCCAGCGTGTTGCGGCACACCGACGGCTACTACTACCTCGTCTACACGACGAACTGGACCGGCGACACCATCGGCTTCGCTCGTAGCGCCGACTCCGTGAGCTGGACGTTCCTTCGCAACGTGACCGTCGGGCTGAACGGTGCCACCGGCAGCACCTGGGCGCCGGAGTGGTTCAAGGACTCCGACGGCAGCGTTCACGTGATCTTCTCGGCCTCGACGACCGGCACGGCGGGACAGTTCAGGCCGTATCGGATCACCGCCACCAACGCCGACCTGTCGTCCTGGAGCGCCCCGGCGGCGTTGGGCATCCCGGCGAACTACATCGACAGCTTCGTGGTCAAGGTCGGCTCCACCTACCACAACTTCCTCAAGAACGAGACGACGAAGTACATCGAGCACGCCACCGCCACCTCGCTCACCGGCCCCTGGCAGTTCACCGGCGTAGGGAACTGGGCGGGCTGGGGTTCGGGGCTGGAAGGGCCCGCGCTGACCCGACTGCCCGACGGCAGGTGGCGGATCTATTTCGACAACTACACGGGCGGCCGCTACTACTACGCCGACAGCTCCGACCTGTCCACCTTCTCCGCCAAGGTCGAACTGCCCGGCCTGTCCGGCGCCGCCAGGCACTTCACCGTGCTGCGCGAGGACGCCGGTGACACGACCGCGGTGCCGACGGGTAACCGCTCACTGCGCTCGGCCAACTTCCCCGACCGCTATCTGCGCCACCGCGACAATCTTGCCCGTATCGATCCGCTGAGCGCCTCCAGCGCGCTCGCCGACCGCCGGGACGCCACATTCACCGTGACCGCCGGTTTGGCCAACAACGGCTGCTACTCCTTCCAGGCGGTGAATCTGCCGGGCTACTACCTGCGGCACTACAACATGCGGCTCACCCTGCAGCGTGACGACGGCACGGCGATCTTCAAGGGTGACGCCACGTTCTGCGGCAGGGCGGGGCTGGCCGGCGGCGGTACGACCTCGTTCGAGTCGTACAACCTGCCGGGCCGCTATCTGCGCCACTACAACTACGAGATGCGGCTGGACCTGAAAGCGTCCACCTCGGTCTTCGCCTCCGACGCCTCCTTCACGGTGACCTCCCCCTTGGCCTGACAGATGCCCCCTCGCCCAGGCGCCGCTCGTTGGCGCTTGGGCGGTCGACGTAGCCGGGCCGCGCCGGTCACAGTCGGTCACAGGGCCGAGGTGGGATCGTACGTGGCTCGTTCGTGACGAACTACGATTGGCGCCGAACGCGCCTCACCTGCCGCATATCACCGCTTGTTCGGCGACGGCGACCGTCGGCAAGACCGTGACACGACCATGACATGGCGAAGACGAGGCGGGGACACAGCCGGACGACACTGGACGTGGTTGACCGGCGGACGAGTTACGGGGGCGTGCGGTGAGACTCGGCGGCGTGTCGCGAGTGCTGTTGATCGAGGACGACCCGGCCGTACGGGAGGGTCTTGAGCTGGCCCTGACCCGGCACGGATACCGGGTGCGCGCGGCGGAGTCCGGCGAGCAGGGGCTGGAGCGGCTGCGTACGGATCTTCCCGACGTCGTCGTGCTCGATCTGATGTTGCCCGGCATGGACGGGTTCGAGGTCTGCCGCCGTATCCGGGCCGCCGGTCAGACACCGATCATCATGCTGACCGCGCGCGGCGACGACATGGACGTGGTGGCCGGGTTGGAGGCGGGCGCCGACGACTACGTGGTCAAGCCGGTGCAGCCCAGGGTGCTTGAGGCACGCATCGGCGCCGTGCTGCGGCGGGTAGGCCGGGACCAGGCGGAGCTGGAGCGACACGGGGAGCTGACCATCGATCGGGCCGGGATCGTGGTCGCCAAACGCGGCGTGCCGGTGGACCTCGCCCCGACCGAACTGCGCCTGCTGCTCGAACTCTCCGGCACTCCCGGCCGGGTGCACAGCCGCCAGCAACTGCTGGAGTCGGTGTGGGAGCACGGGTATTTCGGCGACTCGCGCCTGGTGGACGCGTGCGTGCAGCGGTTGCGCGCGAAGATCGAGGACGACTCGGCGACCCCCGTCTACGTGCAGACGGTACGTGGGTTCGGGTACCGGTTCGGGCCGGTGTGATCCGCCGGTGACACCTCGGCCGAGCCTGGGGCTGCGCGCCCGGCTGTTGTTCTCCTTCGCGCTGCTGTGCGTGGTCACCGCGGCGGCGGTGGCCGGTGGGATCTACGTCCAGGCACGCAACGCCATCCTGGAGAGGACCCAGGATGCCGCGGTGCAGGCGATGACCGACCGCCTGCGGGCGCTCTACCCGTTGCGGAGCGCGACGCCCGGCCCGGACGAGCTCGGCGAGATCGCCGAGGCCGCGACCGACCGCGACAGCTTCGCGGTCGCCGTCTACCGCGAGGCGCACTCGCCGCTCCCTCCGTCCTCGCCGCCGCTGGGAGGCGACAGGCCGGGTGAGGAGGCCCCGGCCCTGGATTTCGGGGTGGCCTCACCGGAGTTGCGGCGGGTGGTGGCCGGTGGCCGTACCGCGTGGCAGAGGGTGGTGCGACGGGGCGAGCCCACCCTGATCATCGGCATACCGTTGCTGATCATCGAGGAGGACCGGACGACGCGGGTGTCCGGTATCGAGGTCTACATCGCGCGCAGCCTGCTTCCCGAACAGCGCAGCATCGACGAGCTCGCCGCCATCGCCCGGCTGATCGGCGGGGCGGCCCTCGCGTTCGCGGTCGTCCTGGCGTTGCTCGCCGCCCGTGGCGTGCTGGGCCCGGTGCGCGAGCTCGGCCGGGCGGCGCGCCTGCTGGGCGAGGGTGAGATGCGGACCAGGATCGCGGTGCGCGGCTCCGACGAGCTGGCCGACGTGGCGCGCACGTTCAACAACACCGCCGCGGAGCTGGAACGGCTCGTCGGGCAGCTGCGCGAGATGGAGGCCGACGCCCGCAGGTTCGTGGCCGACGTGTCCCACGAGCTGCGCACCCCGCTCGCCGCGCTCACCGCGGTCGCCGACGTCCTGGAGGAGGAGGCGGCCCGGCTGCCCGAACCCGCCGACAGGGCCGCCAGGCTGGTCGGCCAGGAGACGCTCAACCTCACCGCTCTGGTGAACGACCTCATCGAGATCAGCAGGTTCGACTCCGGCGTCGCGGCCCTCGCGCCGAACGAGGTCGACGTGGCCGAACTGGTGGACGCGACCTTGCGCGTGCGGGGCTGGTCGGAGCGGGTGCGCACCGAGGTTCCCCCCGGGGTGACGGCGCGGCTGGACCCGCGCCGGGTGGACGTCATCCTCGCGAACCTGGTCGGCAACGCCCTGCGGCACGGCGAGCCACCGGTGTCGGTACGGCTTCACGCCGACCCGCACCGGATCGTTCTTGAGGTCCGCGACCACGGGCCGGGGGTGGACGAGGCGGTGCTGCCGCACGTGTTCGACCGGTTCTACAAGGCCAGCGCGGCCAGAGCCAGGTCCGAGGGCAGCGGCCTGGGCCTGGCCATCGCCCGGGAGAACGCCCGCCTGCACCGCGGTGACCTCACCGTCACCAACGCCCCGGACGGAGGTGCCGTGTTCACGCTGCGCCTGCCGCGCCGGGCAGCCGATCCGGACGGAGGCCCCGAATGAGGACAGGATCCGTCCGCCGCGTGCTCGCCGTGGGCCTCATATCGCTCGTCGCCGTATCCGGCTGCGGCGTGCAGCCCAGCGACGTCATTCCGGCCGGTGACCCGCCGAGCGGACGTGTCGCACCGACCACGACGATCACCTTCGCTCCCCGGAACCCTCCGGGGTGACGGTGGGGACCCGTCCTCGGCGTCGAACGTGTCCGCGCCGGACTGCGGCACCGGGGGTCGTACGGCGTCAACGCGCTGTGCGGGGACGCGACCGAGGGTGCGTCACTCGGCGAGCGCGAAGCCGGCCGCCGCCTCCGCGTGCAGCCGGGCGCTCGGCAACAGCGGGACGGCGGTGTCCTTCTCGGTGATCAGCAGCTCGATCTCCGTGCAGCCGAGGACGACGCCTTCGGCTCCTTCGGCCGCCAGATCGGCGATGATCCGGGCGTACGCGTCCCTGGAGGATTCCCTGAGCACCCCGCGCACCAGCTCGTCGAAGATCACGCGGTGGACCGTTTCCCGCTGCTCGCGTCGCGGGACGACCACGTCGAGGCCGTGGACGGCCAGCCGCTCCCGGTAGAAGGGCTGCTCCGTGGTGAAGCGAGTGCCCAGTAGCCCGACCTTGCGCATCCCCCTCGCCCGGGCCTCCGCGCCCACGGCGTCGGCGATGTGCAGCACGGGCACGCTCGCGGCCCGCGCCACGTCGTCGCTCACCCGGCTGAAGGTGTTGCTGCAGACGAGCAGGACCTCGGCGCCGAGATCCTCCAGCTTCCCGCCGGCCTCGGCGAGCAGCGCGCTCACCTCGTCCCAGCGGTCGGCGAAGACGAGGTCCTCGACGGTCGTGTAGTCGACCGACCAGATGAGGCTGTTGGCCGAATGGCTGCCGCCGAGCCGCTCGCGGACCCGCTGGTTGATGATCTGGTAGTAGATCACCGTCGATTCCCAGCTCAACCCGCCGATGAGACCGATCGTACGCATGGAACTCCGTTTCGATGACTGGTGCCGCCACCGGCCAGGCGGTGCGTCGGCGTGGACTTGATCCGCTCGTCTCCTCGGCGACGCGCCGGCGGTCAGGCTCCGGCCAGCGCACGGGCACAGACACCGAGCCCGATCTCGCTGGAGGCCTTGACGAACACCACGTCTCCCGGTTCGAGAAGCGCGCCGGCCAGTCCGAGTGCCTCGGTCACGCCCTGGGCGGTGTGGACGGCCACGCCCTGTTTCGAGGACTCCGCCGCCTCCGCGATCGCGAGCGGATCCCCCGGTCCGACCGCGATCAGCACGTCGAAGCGGAGGTCGGCGACGAGCCGGCCGATCTCCGCGTGCCGGGTACGGGAGGCGCCGGCCTGCTGCCCCATCGCACCGAGCACGGCGACGGTACGGCGGGTGCCGGCCAGGGCCTTCACCGCCCGCAGCCCGGCCCGCATGGATTCGGGGCTGGCGTTGTAGGCGTCGTCGACGACGGTGACGCCGTCAGGTCGTTCGACGATCTCCAACCGGCCCGCGGAGCGCCGCCGTGCGGCGTTCAGCCCGTCGGCGATCTCGGCGACGCCCAGGCCGAGTACGGTGGCGACGGCGGCGGCCGCCAGGGCGTTGCCCACCTGGTGCTCGCCGATGAGGCCGAGCTCGACCGGGGCGCGTCCTGAGGGCGTGACCAGCTCGAACGCGGTTCGCGCACGGTCGGCCATCCGCACGTTCTCGGCTCGGACCCGCGCCTGTGCCGACCCGCCGTACAGCAGGACCTGGGCCCTGGTACGGCCGGCCATGCCCATGACGTACGGGTCGTCGGCGTTGAGCAGGGCGACCCCGTCCGCCGGGAGTGCCTCGACCAGCTCGCCCTTGGCCTCGGCCACGTCGGCCGGCCCGGCTCCCATGCGCTCCACATGCGCGCTGCCGACATTGAGCACCAGCCCGACGCGGGGCGGTGCGATCCCGGTGAGATACCTCAGGTCGCCCTTGCGGCCCGCCCCCATCTCCAGCACCAGGTATCGGGTGGCGGCATCGGCACGCAGCACGGTGAGCGGCAGCCCGAGCTCGTTGTTGAACGACCTGTCGGTGGCGACCGTCGCGGCGTGCCGTTCGAGCACCTGGGCCAGCAGGTCCTTGGTCGTGGTCTTGCCCACGGAGCCGGTGATACCGATCACGGTCGGGCCGATGCGTTCGAGCAGGTGCCTGGCCAGCAGGCCGATCGCGAGCTGGACGTCCTCGACCACGAGGGCGGGCACGCCGACGGGTCTTGAGGCCAGCACGGCGACGGCGCCGCCCGCGACGGCGGCGGCCGCGTGGTCGTGACCGTCGACGCGGGCGCCGGCCGTCGCGACGAACAGGCCGCCGGGCACCACCTCGCGGGAGTCGACCGCGGAGGGCGCCGTCACCGGTGCCTGCGGGTCGCGCACGTCGTGCAGGCTCGCGCCGACGACCCGCGCGATCTCGTGCAGCGTCATGGGGATCATGAGCCGCTCCTCGCGAACGCGAGGTCGATGAGGCGGCGCAGCAGATCCGGGTACGGGACACCGCTCGCGGCCCACGCCCTGGAGTAGACGGAACGTGACGTGAAGCCGGGCATGGTGTTGATCTCCAGTACGTACAGGCGTCCCGTGTCCTCCTCGTAGAGGAAGTCGACACGGGACAGGCCGTAGCCGCCGATCGCCCGGAAGGCACGCAGGGCCAGTTCCCGCACCTCACCGACCACCCGGTCCGGCAGCACCGCGGGGATGGTGACGATCTCGGCCTGACTGAGGTATTTGGCCTCGTAGTCGAGCCAGTCGCCGGGAACGATGAGCTCGCCGGGCACCGAGGCGTCCGGAGTGTCATGGCCACCGAGCACGCCGCAGACGACCTCACGCGCGTTCACGCCCTGCTCGACGACGACCACCCGACCGTAGGCGAGCGCCAGATCCACGCCCGCGCGCAGCTCCTCCATGGAGGTGACACGTGAGATGCCGATGGAGGAGCCCATGCCGGCCGGTTTGACGTACATCGGCCAGTCGAGCGACTTCACCAGCTCCCAGTGGTCGGTGGCGGTGACCCATTCGTGCTCGGTGAACCACACATGCGGCGTGACCGGAATGTCCTCTGCCAGGAACGCGCGCCGCATCGCGACCTTGTTCATGGCCACGGCGGAGGCCATGACACCGCAGCCCACGTACGGGATGCCCAACGTCTCCAGGTGACCCTGCACGACGCCGTCCTCGCCGAACGGCCCGTGCAGCGCGGGGAAGACCACGTCCACCAGGCCGCGTCGCAACTCCACCGGCCACCTGCCCCTCCGGTCGATGATGACCGCGACGGGCTCGTACAGATCCCTCGGCAGAGCGTTGAGCACGGCCTGCGCCGACTGCAGCGACACCTCGTGCTCGGCGGACGGCCCACCGGCCAGCACGGCCACGCGTACGCGTTCGGTCACGATCGATCAGCCTTCCTCGACGGTACGGAGAGAGCCGGCTCCCCCCTGGAGAGCGGGCCCCATCCACTGTCGGGCGACCGTGTCCCCGCCTCGTCAGCGCCATGTCATGGTCGTGTCACGGCCGGCGGCCTTGGGTCCCGATGCGGGGCGAGCCGGCCGTCCCCCGCTGACCATCGGGGTCCGTGCCCGCCGGACCGACCGGTTCGACTTCCCCGAATCGCCCTCCATGCGCTGACCAGGATCGGACTACAGCCGGTCCGTGCGCTCGCCGGCGTAACCCACGCCGGGGTGGGGCAGTCGCCGTGGCGGCCTGCCGCCGCTGTCCGGGCGGTACTCGAAGTGCCACCACTCGTTGTCGTAAATTCGGTAAAGGTCGTAGCGGGCGCCGTGTTCCTCCAGCCAGCGCGCGCCCTCGTGGGGGCGCACGTCCAACGCGACGCCCCTGACGTGGCCGGACTCCGCCGGTGGCAGCACGAGCATGCGCGCCAGCGCCGGGGAGCCCGCGCGGCGCACCTCCTCGTCGAACATCCGTTGCTGCACATGGGGATCGCGGTATCCCGAGGTGAGGCCGATGAGCCGGCCGTGACGCCAGAGCGCCCGGGTGCGCGCCGCGGTGAACGCCGCCAGAGCACCCTCGGTGAGCCCGGTGAGGTCCTCGGCGGGGAATCGCATCCGCAACGCCCAGCGGCAGGCGAGTTCGCGGGCGCGGCCGGGGTCGCGGACGAACGCCGCGGGCAACAGGAGCACGGCGAGCACCAGCGTGACCACGGCGTACAGCCGGTCACGGGGCCGAGGCGGGATCATGCGTGGCTCGTTCATGACGCACCACGATCGGCGCCGAATGTGCCCGCGTTGCCCGCCGCACGTCACCGTTCGTCGACGACGGCGACCGTCGGCAGGGCCGTGACACGACCATGACGCGGCGAGGACGAGACGGGCGCATGACCGGTCGACAGTGGACGCGACGTTCCGTCCGCCGATCGGAACGTCGCGTCGAAGGTGACCACGAAAAGGAGAAGGTTGTGGCTGACAACGGAGCACGGGACCGGCGTTCGCTGTTGCGGGGCGCCGCCGTGGTGGCCGGTGCCGTCGCGACCGCGCCACTGCTGGGCTCGGCGGCCACGGCGCACGCCGGCGGCGGTGACGCGGACGCGCCGTTCGGCGTCCCACACCGATCAGCGTGATCCTTTCAGGCTGTACGGCCATCCACGGATTGCCTCACTCCTCCAGGGAGAGTGCCTGGCCAGGGCACAGGTGCACCGCTTCGCGGGCCTTCTCGACCAGCTCGCCCTCCGGTGTCTCGTTCAGCACGATGATTGTGGCGTCGTCCTCGCTCTGGTCGAACAGTGCGGGCTCAGTGAGCACGCACTGTCCGGCACCGACGCACCTGTCGGTGTCCGCGATGATTTTCATGGCCCTCTCCTCCTGAGATGGGGATGGCGGTTCGTCCGCTACCAGGTCACCGGGAGCTGGTACAGGCCATAGATGTTCGCGTCGTCCTTGAACGGCAGCTCGTCGACATCCATCGCCAGCTCCAGCGTGGGGACGCGGCGGAACAGCGTGTCGAACACGATCTGCAGCTCCATCCGAGCCAAGTTCTGGCCCAGACACTGGTGCGGCCCGAATCCGAACGCAACGTGGTGGCGCGCGCCGCGCTCGATGTCGAGCTCGTCCGGGTTCTCGAACGCCCGCGGGTCTCGGTTGGCCGAATACCCGAGCGCCAGCAATCCTTCGCCGGCGCGGATCAGCTGCCCGCCGACCTCGATGTCCTCGACGCACAGCCGGGCCGTCGCCACATCGATGATCGTGAAGTACCGCAGCATCTCCTCGACCGCGTTGAGCGTTTTGCCCGGGTCGGCCTTGATCATCGCGAGCTGCTCCGGGTCACGCAGGAACGCCACGGTCGACAGCGAGATCATGTTCGCCGTCGTCTCGTGGCCTGCCACGAGCAGCAGCAAGCCCATGCGGGCCAGTGCCGTCCGCCGGTAGGTGCCGTCCGCGCGCAGCTTGACGATCTGCCGCCCGAGCAGGTCGTCCGGCGGGTTCTCCTCCTTCTGCGCGATGAGGTCGGTCATGTAGCCCTGGATGGCCATCATGGCCGCCCCCCGCTCCTCGGGCGGCGTCGACTGCTTGATCACCTTCACCGTGTGCTCCTGGAAGAACTCATGGTCGGCGTAGGGCACGCCCAGCATCTCGCAGATCACCAGTGACGGGACCGGCAGCGACAGCGAGTCCACCAGGTCACCGGGCCGCGGCCCGGCAAGCAGCGCGTCGATCTGCCCGTCGACGATCTCCTGGATCCGCGGCCGCAGCGCCTCCAACCTACGCACCGTGAACTCGCCGAGTACGGCCTTGCGCGCCGGTCCGTGCTCGGGCGCGTCCATCGAGATCAGGAAGCGCTCCTCGTCCGGCCGCCGGGACGCCGCCTCGCCCTTGACCAGTGCCGGGAAATCCGGATGCTGCCGGTCGGCGCTGAACCGCCGGTCGTTCAACACGGTTCGCACGTCCTCGTGGCGGCTGACCACCCAGGCCCACCCGCCGTCGGGCAGACGAACCCGCGAGACCGGCTCTCCTTCGCGGATCTCCTCGTACGCCGGCGGCGGCGCGAACGGGCACGTACGGGCCATGGGGAACTCGTGCTTCTCTGCGGTGGTCATGACTTTTCCTTCCACGACGTCACGGACAGGCGATAGAGGCTGGACAACGAAAAGCCGCATGTGAACGGCGGTTGGTCGACCGGTGCGACCGGGTTCGGCTCTGGGATGCGGAGGACCAAGGAGCCGCAATGGACCACCGGGACCGACAAATATCGGTGGATTCAGACTCGCCCCGTCCCCTCGCGGGCGAAGTGCGGTTCCGCCGCTTCCAATCGCGGTACCGAGATGCCCAACCGTCGTGCTTCCGCCAGGGTGTCCCGGCAGACCTCACGCGGCTCCTCGGCGTCGGGATCGGAGTACGCCGCGAAACTCACGCGCGCGAGCGCGACATGAGCGGTCAGCCAGGCGAGCACGGGGGCCGTCAGCCAGGTGGGCATACGGAACAGCAGCACACCGCCCCGGTGACGTCGCAGGTCGACACCGCGCGCCTGGAGGAGCGGCAGAAGCTCCCGTCCGGCCAGCAGCCCTTCGCGCAGGTCGCCCCTTGCCCCGGCCAGCTTGGACATGGACCCCAGCCGCAGGCCCTGTGAGAGCAGGCCGGCACCCGACGCGAAATGGATCCACAGCCAGCCGCGGAAGTCAGGCCGCTCCTTGAGCCGGAGTCCGGCCTCGCGAAACGCCTGGCGTACGGCCCGCTCCCGGTCGGTCGGGGACCGGCCGAGGGTGCCGAAGACGACCGACGGCAGCAGCGCCCCGCGGAGCACGCCGTCCGCGCCGAAGCCGCCGCCGGAGCCGGGAAAGCCCCAGGCGACCTGATCGCAGGGGAGGCCGCCGATCGCGGCCGGCGGCTCGGTCCAGACGTTGCCGAAGACCAGCACCGTGGCCCGGCCGACGCGCGGGGTCAAGAAGGCCGCCGCCTCCGCGAGGCGGTGGTGCGACACGCTGAGCACGATCAGGTCGAAGTCGTGGTCCGGCTCCAGCGTCTCGCGCAAACGCACCGGCCACCTCTCGACGACACGCCGCCCCCACGGCCGCCGTCGTGCGTCGAGCAGGTCGAGGTCTATCGCCTCCCCGTACACCGCCGCGCGTCCGGGCCGGACGTAGAACTCGACGTCGTGACCGGCCCGTTCCAGGGCCCAGCCGTAGATGGTGGCGATCACGCCTCGGCCGAACATCAGGATCTTCACGCTGCACCTCGTGGGGTACGATTGATTTGGAGGCAATCTCCACTTCTTCGAAGATATGGAGGTCATCTCCACTTGTCAACGCGAGAGAACACATGACCACCGCCAAACCACTGCGCGCCGACGCCCGGCGCAACCGCGAGGCCCTGATCGCCAAGGCCCGGGAGATCTTCGACGCCGGCGACTTCTTCGACCTGCGCTTCGATGACTTCGCCCAGCTGGCCGGCGTGGGCACCGGCACGCTCTACCGCCACTTCCCCACCCGGGAGGCACTGGCCGAGGCGGTCTACCACGGAGAAGT
>NZ_JBIAYX010000027.1:0-118838 GCF_042898365.1 Streptosporangium sp. NPDC000509
CGGGCCCGTGCCGGTGTGGTTTTACTGCACGCCGTTTGCCGCCCGCCCCCCCCGGGGGGGGGGGGCCCCCCCCGGGGGGGGGTGGGGGGGGGGGGGGCCCCCCCCCCGGGGGGGGGGGGCCCGACGTGTGCCCGCTCAGTGGGAGAGGGTCAGGTCGTCGTGCAGGTGGGGGTGGGGATGTTCCTACTGGAGCCGGAGACGACGAGTCCGAAGGTGGTGGAGGCGCCGGCGCCCAGCGAGCCGTTGTAGGCGGCGTTGCGGGCGGTGACCGCGGCCCCGCTGCTGGTCACGGTCGCGTTCCACGACGACTGGATGCTCTCGCCGTTCGCATAGGTCCATTTCACCGTCCAGCCGGTGATCGGGCTGGAGCCGGCCTTCACGCTCACGTCGATCTGGTAGCCGTTGGACCAGTCGGAGGCGATGCGGTAGGTGGCCGAGCAACCACCCGTACCCGGGGTCGGGGTCGGGGTGGGCGTGGGAGTCGGGGTCGGCGTCGGGGTGGGGGTCGGAGTGGGCGTGGGGGTCGGGTTGGGGTTCGTGCCGCCGGTGAAGTTGACGTCACTGCAGAAGTAGTACGACTGGTCGAGGTGGCTCGCCTGCCAGACGGTGTAGACGATGTGGTGACCGGTACGGCCGGGCGCGTTCACCGGGATGGCCGTGGTGGTGCCCGTCGGCCTCCTGCCCAACTCGTTGACGAGTTCCAGGTCACTCCACTTCAGCGCCTGGGTCTTGGGGTTGAAGCCCTGTTTGGTGACGTAGACGCGGATGTAGTCCGCGCCGTGCGAGGCCTGGTCCAGCAGGTTCATCGTGAACGAGGAGGGACGGTCCACGGTCTTCCACGCGCCCACCGTGTCCATGGTCCGGTAACGGCCGTTCTCGGTCCGGCCGCCGCTGCACAGCTGTCCGTCGGGGATCGCGCCCTGGTGGTTGCCGCCGACGTTCTCGCGGAACAGCCCGTTCCAGTTCCACATCGCGTTGGGGTTGTCCTGCCAGGCCTGCCAGCACATCGGGTCCTGCTGGGCCATGGCCGGGTTCTGGAAGTCACCTCCCCAGCGCTCCCAGCAGCCGTAGTTGCGCGAAGGCGGGTCGCTGATCGAGCCGTGCGCCGAGGCGGGGCCCGCCAGCACGGTGGTGAACATGAGCGCGGTCGCGAGCGCGACGGCGGCCGCGACGACCATCCGCCAGACCGAGACTCGGTGGACGGTGACGCCGTCGGACACGTGCACTTGATCTCGCAGAAGTCGGAGCGTACGTGACCTCATCGTGTGAAGGTCTCCTTTTGAAAGGCCGGGATTTCGAATGCCGGGGTGACGAGACCTGGCGCGCCGAATGAGGGCGGAGTCCTCACGCCAGAGGGTCACCACCGTCGCCCAATCCCCGGCCCCGGAGCAACAGTGGCGCACACTCCCCGGACGGCGACCGCCCGGGAACTGGCCATACGCTCCAAAACGGATGAAAGGTTCATTTCCCATGTTTTTCCGGAGACAGCCCCGGCATCCGTTCCCGACATCCACCCGGAGTGACGCTCTCACCCCGTCCCGCCGAAAATGATCGGCAACCGCGACGAGCGACAACCACGCTGAGCGTGGACACCGTCATGACTCGCCCGAAGGCACCGGCCCGAGGCGCGGCTGTCGACGTAGCCGGCGATGTCACCAGAAAGCGGCAGCACTGTCGGGCTTGCGGTCGGAGGCGATCCATGCCGAGGCTGGCTCGGCGGTCACATCCGACGCCCCTTGGGACGAATCTTGATCTCGCGCATGTCGGTCACCGCGATCTGCAGGATCTCATGCGAATGCCCGTGCGCCTCCAGCGCGGCCATCGCGCCGAGCGCCGCCTCGTCCTGGCCGTCGTCCGGACCAGCCGGAACCTGGCAGCGGAAGGTGAAGACCGTCACGCTTTGATCGTGGGTGAACGTCCCGGCCTCGGTGTAGGCGATGTCGCCCGCGGCCAGGACGGCCGCCCGCCCCGCGTCGTCGAGCCCGGTGAACTTCCCTCTGATCGTCACTCTGAACAACTGCTCATCCCTCTCGTACGGCATAGCCGAGCAGGCGCTCCCCCATGAGGCCCTCCGCGGCGTCGATCAGCTTCAGCACGTCCGCGGCGATGACGTCCGGCCGCTCGCCGGCCGTGGACCGCCTGCCGATCTCCGACAGGACCATGCTGTGCAGGCTCCCCAGCTGCCAGGCGGCAGCCTGCGGCACCGGGTCGCCGGGCTCGGCGCCGGTCTCCTGGACCAACTGCGCGGCCAGTTCGGCGGTCATCTGGTGGGCAAGCCGCTCAAGCCGGGCGGTCAGCGTGGGCGCGGCTCGCATCATCTCCAGCACGCGGCCGAACCCCTCGCTCAGCCCGACCCTGCGCTCCTGCCCGCCCACCTCCTGCCGCAGCCGCGCCAGGACCGCATCGGCCGCCGACTGGCCGGGCTCACGCCCGCGCACCATGTCGGCCAGTCGCTGCGGGGATGCTTCTTCCGGTGGCAGGACGAGGTCCTCTTTGGTGTGGAAGTAGTTGTAGACGGTGTTGACCGACACCTCGGCAGCCGCAGCGATCTCGGCGATCGTGACGTTGTCGAAGCCACGCGCGACGAACAGACCGAGGGCCACATCGGAGACACGCTGCCGGGTCTGTCGCTTCTTGCGCTCGCGCAGGCCCTCAGACATATTTGGAGCCTACTGAAAATTTGGGGTCGATTGCAATCTTACGTCTTCCGCACCATCTTGGCGCCGTGGCCGTCAAGCCGTGTCTCACGTATCTCGGCGTGACGCGCGCCTGGGATCGAGCGCGAGCAGTCGGACACCGTCAAACAAACCGTCGAACAAACCCGCAACCGGCCGCCAAAACCCCCGGCGGCCCCTCGGAGGGAGCCGCCCGTGATGCCGATGACCCCGGATGCCCGCTCCGGGAAGCTCGCTCACCGGCCTGGGAGTCCTCACTCACCTCACCCGGCTCCGGCCTGACCACAGACGCGCGAACTCGCCGGAACGGGACGAGGTCTAGCTGAACGACACCGACCGCAGGGTGCAGTTGGTCATCCACGGGCCAGGGTTGACCGGTGCCGTGGAGCACCTCCAACTCGCGGTGATGCTGGTTGTCCCGGCGGGAATGCTGGTGTACTCGGACGTTCCGTCGAAGTCGCCATACGGGGAGTGGCCGCTGCTGCACAGGGCCCTGACCCCCATGCCCGTGGCCCCGGCGGGCAGTGCCTGGGTGAACTGGAACGCGTACGTGCCGGGGACGGTGACCAGGCCGGGGACTATCTGGGACGATCCGGTGGAGAGCCTCACGTTCAAGGGATACCAGTTGCTGACATTTCCATAGTGGTTGGAATTGGTGCACTCCACCCTGCCGTACAGTACGGCGCTGGTCGCGGCGGCGGGTTGCGCCAGGCTCACGACACCCAACGCGCAGGTGACGATGAGCGCGGATCCGAGCGCCAGCCCTCGACGAAGCAGTTTCGCGGCGAGCATCTCCGTTCCTCCTTAATACTTCTGACATCGGCCACCGCGAATTCAGCATCCTCACCCGGCACGGTCAACGGTCGAGCGATTTCAACAGAGCCGCAACCATTACGGCGAGGGGAACTCGAAGTCCGAATCCATCGCCGGTCGATTCGTCGTCTTGCAGGGAAACGACCGCGCGGGAGAACGTGCAACCAGCGACGTTGATGAAATTTCCACGGACGCCGACGCTGAAGGCGTATGTCTGATGTTTCGGTCCGCCGATCGCGAGTCGCGTCCGGCACCCTTGAAAGATTCAAGGGTGCCGGGACGCCACGTCGGCTCAGTCGAGGAAGGGTGCCGGGACGCCGCGTCGGCTCAGTCGAGGATCTGGACGTACCCGTCGGTTCCGTGGACGCGGATCCGCTGCCCGTCCCGGATCAGCCGGGTGGCCTGCTCCACCCCCACGACGGCCGGCAGGCCGTACTCCCGCGCGATCACCGCCCCGTGCGTCATCAGGCCGCCCACCTCCGTCACCAGTCCGGCAACGGTGACGAACAGGGGGGTCCAGCCGGGGTCGGTGTAGGCGGTGACCAGGATGTCGCCCGCCTCCAGGTCGGCCCGCGCCATGTCCGTGACGACCCGGGCACGGCCTTCGACGGTCCCGGCCGAGACCGGGAGACCGGCCAGCGCGCCGGGCGGGGCGTCCTCACGCCGATACCGGCCGGTGATGACCTCGCCGTCCGAGGTGAGGACCCGGGGCGGCGTGAGCGCCTCGTACGACCGGAACGCCTCCCGCCTTTGCCGGATGAGTTCGACGTCCGCGTCGTTGGTACGCACGACTTCCCGCAACTCCGGGAAACGAAGAAAGAAGACGTCTTCTTTCTCGCGCAGGACGCCGGAGCGGACGAGACGATCGGCCTCCCGCAACAACGCCTGCTTGTAGACGAGGTAGCGGCTGATCATGCCGTACTTGGGATACTCCCGATAACCGGCGAAGGTGCGGACGCGGTCGATCATCCGTTTGGTCTCCTCGGCCTTCCGCTCCCCGTCGGGCAGGGCGCGCAGCCGCGTCAGAAGTTCCTGCTCCTTCCTTCGTGACTCCAGGAGTCCCTGTTCGAAGTGTCGTTTGCCGGCGCCCGGCTCGAAGTTCCTGATGTTGCCGAGGATGGTGGGCACGAGCGTGGCGGGTTGCTCGCTCCAGCGCGTCCTGGTGATGTCGATCTCGCCCGTACAGCGCATGCCGTACTCGTCGAGGTAGCCCCGGATGGCGTCACGTGCCTCCTGCCCGCCGGCGAGCCCGGCCAGCTCGTTCAGGAAGCCGTCGCCCTCCCGGCCTTCGTCCGCGACGCGGTGCAGGAACGTCACGACGTCGGCGTGCGGTCGGATCGTGTCCGCGACGTCGAGGAGCGCCAGCCCCATCTCGGAGGTGACGTTGTGCGGGACGGACTGCGTGAGCGCGTCGGCCGCGTTCTTCTCCCCCAGCCACGCCTCGAGGTGGTCGTTGAGCCACCAGGCCGCCTCCATCCCCGCCATGATCACCTGAACGCTCCGCGGATCGAACAGGATGCGCTTCAGCTCCGCGATATCGGTCTGGATGAAGTCGAGCAGCGCCGTCCCCGACAGTGTCCGGATCTCGCTCCGCAGGGTGGCGACGGACTCCTGGCTGTGGCGGATCAGCTCGGTGACGACGGCCGGATCGGTCTCGATCGGGGCGGGTGCCGCACCGGCCGGTGCGGCGACGGAGTCCTCGTCGGGAAGCGAGCGGATGAAGTCGCCGCGGTCGAAGACGGACTGTAGCGCGTCCCGGATCAGCGGGTCGGACCTCCCCAGGGCCCCGAGGAGGTTCGCGCGTCCCGCGGACGTCGCCAGGACGGGGGCCACGTCGACGAACAGCCGTCCGCCCGCCTCGTGCATCGGCCGCGGGGTCGTCAGCTGCCACAGGGAGAGTCCCAGCGGCTTCATCGCGTCGGTCATCATCTGCTGGTGACCGACGGAGACGTAGAGGTGGTTGTCCTGGTCGTCGGTCTCCGGGACGGGGAACAGGGTGGTGATCGCCCGGCTCTGGACGATGTGGAAGCCGTCGCCGACCAGGCACCACTCGATGTCCTGGGGCCTGCCGAAATGCGCTTCGATGCGCCGGCCGAGCCGCACCAGACGCACGACCTGTGCGTCCGTCAGAGCCGGCTGCGTCTGGCGCCCCGGCTCGACGGGTACCTCCTTGGTACCGCCTGCCTGCGACGCCTGGACGGACCGCGACTTGGTCGCGACCGCCGTGGTGACGATCTGGTCGTCGCGCACCGCGTAGACGTCCCCGGCGACCAGACCGGAGACCAGCGCCTCACCGAGCCCCCAGCCGGCCTCCACGGTGGCGATCTTCCGGTTCGAGGTCACGGGATCGGCGGTGAAGAGGATCCCTGCCGCGTCGGGGAACACCATCCGCTGTACGACCACGGCCATCCGCACCCTGCGGTCGTCGAAGCCGTTACGACGCCGGTAGGTCACCGCCCGCTCGGTGAACAGCGAGGCCCAGCACATTCGGATGTGCGAAAGGATCGCCGGCAGGCCCACGATGTTCAGGTACGAGTCCTGCTGGCCGGCGAAGGACGCGGTCGGCAGGTCCTCGGCCGTCGCGCTGGAACGCACCGCGTAGGATTCCTGCTCCCCGAGCCGGGCGAGCGACTCGCCGATCGCCGCCACGAGATCGGCGGGAATCGTCACGCTTTCGACGACGCGGCGGATCTCGGCGCTCAGGGTGCGGATCGCCGCGTGGTCGTCCGGTTTCACGCGCGACAGCAGATCAAGTTGAGCGTTGATCGACGGTGCTTCGGCGACGACCCGCTGGAAGGCCTCCGTCGTGACGCAGAAGCCGTCCGGCACGCGAATGCCGTTGATTCGCGAGAGCTCGCCCAGGTGCGCGCCCTTTCCTCCGACGTCCGCGATATCCGTCGAGTCGATCTCCTCGAAACCCAGTACGTAACCCAATTCCGTTGCCCCCATCGTTCGTCGGGTCGGTTCGCAACGGGCAGTATGAAGTACTTTTTGATGTCTCATGAGGCGCGCGAATCTGGTACAAAATGAAAAGGGCGGGGTGCGGCGCGTCCTCAGTCCTCGGAACGCGAAAAGCCCGGCCCCCTCGCGACGCGAGAAGACCGGGCCGTACGGATCCCACTACCTGAGCGCGAGCCACCGATCCGCCGCCACCACCGCGATCCACATCATCCCGGTGAGCGCGCCGATCGCCAGGGTCAACGATCCGGCCGTTCCGCCCGTCATCGCCCACCCGTTGCCGAGGGCGAAGACCAGACCGCTGAGCCGCGAGGCGGCGGCGAAGCCGGGGCGGCCCGCCCGGGAGAAGTGGCGGCCCAGCACGAAGCACGCCACGATGTACGCGGTGAACGCGACGGACCCGGCGACCATGTGCATGAGGCCGCTCGCGCTCAACGTGCCCGTCTGACCCAGCGGGGTGCCCGCCGGGAAGCCGTCACCCGGATCCATGACGAACACCCCGGCCGCGGCCATCGCGACCCCCGCGACCAGGACCAGCCGGGGCGCCCAGGTGCCACCGGGCGTACCCCGCAGCGCGCGGCCCAGGCCGATTCCGCCGGCCACCGTCAGAGCCCCGCTGACCAGGAAGTTGGTGATCTGCAGCCAGCCCAGGTCACCGGTGCTCAGCATGCTCAGAGGGTGGCGCGTCAGATCGAAGCCCTCGCGGGTGAACACCTGCGCCAGCGACACGGCCGCGAAGAGCGGTGCGGCGGCGACGGCGCAGGCGAGCAGCACACGCGTCGCCGGGGTGGCGGAACCGGTGGCGGTGGGTCCGGGGTGCAAGGCGGTCATGACGTTCCTCTCTGCCGCGACGGGGATCCGTCGCCGTACTCGTTCCGCCGGTCTCGCCCGGCCTCGCTGACGCGTCGAACGATGAGGACGGGATTCGACGCCGTCACGCCATCGCGCCTCTGAACTGCGCCGATGCCGATCCGACCGCATTCCCTGTCACATCGGACCGTGCCCCTGGCGGATCCTCCCCCGATCGCAGGCGCGAACAGACGCGAAAAGGCCACCGCCGTCATCGACGAGTCGCCGTGACCGTGGAACGCAGGTCAGGCAACCGGGCGGATCTTCCCCCCGGCCACCCGACGCAGCGTCGCCGCCAACCGGTCGCGCGCCTCGATCTGGACGGCGATGCGCTCGTCAAGGACGGCGAGGCGATCCAGCGCGATCTGAACGTCCCTGTCCGGTGGTGGTGCGGCCACCACTGGCGAAGCCGCTGATCTGGGAGGTGTCAGGTTGATCTGAACGATCCGGGGTGGGGTTGTTCGAATTCAGGTGGCATTCCCGGTGAATCTCAGCGCTGTGGCCGCGCTATCGGTGAGGGAGGGCCGCGAGGTGGTCTTGGAGTTCGGCGTGGCGGAACTGGTAGATCGGGCCGACGGTGCGGAGCAGCCCGAGGCGGTGGGCGTCGTCGAGAAACGCCATCAGCTTGCGGGGGAGATGCTTTTTCTTGGCCAGTCGCCAGACAGCGATGGTGTAGGCCAGCCAGGCATGGTGGTTTCCCTTCGCGATCCCAAACGCGATCCCGACAGCGATCCCGATCGCGATTCCGACTGTGAGCCCGTCCGCGATCCCGCCTGCGAGCCCACCCGCGAGCCCGAACGGGAGCCCGAACGTTACGGTTCGTAGCAGTGTCAGGGTTCTGTCGGCTTTCCAGCTCGTCAGCGGTGTGGTTGCGACCGTGGAGGACGCGGGCTGTTCCGCCCACTCCATCGCTCCGGCCGCGAACACGGCCGCGAACACGGCCGCGAGCGCAACCATGAGCCCGACCGTAAGCCCGACCGTGAGCCCGTCCGCGAGCACAACCAGGAGCACGACCGCGAAGACGACCCCGAGGACGACCGCGAGCACGCCCCCGATCCCGCCCGCGAGCACGTTTCGCATGTGTTTGATGAGGTCGGCTGTTCTTCCTGGCAGATACAGGTTGGCATATCCGGGGGGCTCGCTGAACCATGTACCGCCCGCGAACACGGCCGCGATACCGAACCCGAGTCCGGCCGCGATACCCTCCACGATCCCGCCCGCGACTCCGACCACGAGTCCGACCGCGATACCGCTCAGAAGTCCGACTCGCCAGGTGACGCGGCGGCGTTCGCTGTGAGGGATGGTGTGTTGGGCGAGGTGCCACCAGGCCAAGTCGTAGGTGTCGTGGTCTTGTAGCACGCGGGCCAGGTAAGTCAGGTGGTCGCGAGCGCGGTCGGGGTTCCAGGCGATGCGGGGCCGGAAATGGTCGGCGGGGTCACGGCTGGGGAGACGGTCGTTGATGACAGCGACGACGAGATGGTCCAACAGATGAGCCCGCAGCGTCGCGTCCTGCTGGGCCAAGGGGCCGGTCAGTGGGACGGGGTCGGCGGCAGTGATGATGTAGACGGTGCGGATCAGCCACAGTCCCAGCGCGGTTTCTGCCAGCCGACTCAGGCCTGGGCAGGAACCGTCATGCAGCGCGGCCCAGATTGGGGCCCAGTCATGGCGGGGCGTCGGTGGCAGGGTGGTGCGCAGGTAGGTTTCGGCGGCGTCAGGAGTGATGGCGGCCGGGGCGATGACCGCGGTGGCGGTCAGTACATCCCCGGCCTGCCTGACCGCTTGGTCGTATTCGGTGGTGCGGCTGGTGAGAATGAACTGATCGCCGGAGGCCAGCCACCGATTCAACGCCGAGATCACCGCGATGCGGGCTTGCGGAGGAATTTCGTCCAAGCCGTCCAGGATGGGCAGGATGTGGCCGTGATCGAGCAGGGTCTTGGCGGCGCCTGTCCCGAACTGCGGGGCGGTCAGCGCCGGATAGTCCAAAGGCAGGCGCATGGCAAGCCAGTCGTGCAGCCGCGGGTGGAGGTCGATGTCCCAGCCGTTGACCGGTACCAGCACCGGCACCGGGTCGGCCGCGTCACGCCCCGGGGCCACCAGGTGCAGCAGTAGCTGTATGGCCAGGGTGGTCTTGCCGCTGCCGGGTCCCCCGGTGATGACCAACCGCCGACGCCGCAACCCTTGAAAAGCATGAACCAGCTTGGGGATCTGGTCACTGGATCCGCTGAACATCAACAGGTTCTCACCGACCAGCCGGGGATGGTCCATCACCCCGGCGTCGGTGACCAGGTGCCAGGAGATCCTGATCGGTTCGGGATCATCCAAGGACCGGATGGCCGCCTCGGTACGCCACTGCTGGAAGACCAGGCCGGTCAGCGTCTTCTTGGCCGCAGCGATGGTCTCTTCGGGGCTGGTCTGCGTCGAGGGTGAGCGGGCAAAGCGGTCGGTGAGCATCCCGTAGAGCGTCAGGGCAAGACTGCTCAGCGCGATGAACACACCGATCACACTCGCCGACTGGTCGGCCTCTTCCAGCTTGTCCCGGGTGAGCAGATAGAAGCCCATCGCACTCACCGTGCCGATGAACACGATGATGCCCGCCCATTTCAGAACGCGTCCCGACATAATCTCATCATTCCGTGACCACAAGATCACATGAAACGATACGAAGTGTGCGGGCACGGTGTGATCGGAATCGTTAGGCTGCCGTCACCCACCGTGGAACGGATTGAGACGGCGGTCGCCCCCGACATCTCCCGCACACGCCGCCGCGCTCGGGCAGCCTGCTTGGAACACGCCGGCGAACAGCGCCTCCACCGGTCGGTCGCCTCCACCGGCAGGTGAACGCCCCTCGTCGATGGCGCATTGGAGCAGCACCCGCCTCAAGCGTCCTCAGGATCTCGGTGGCCGCACCACACCAGACGATACTTACTCGAACTCCACCGAACCACGCCGCTGTACGGCCTTGTCCGGATAACTCCGAACGCGTTCCCAGACGACCTGCGCGTCGCCGATCGTCGATCCGACGAAAGGAGCACAACGTGCTGGCAATCGGCCGTACATCACGGTGGGCCGCGGGCATCGCCGTGGCACTCACACTGGTTCTGGCGTTTCCCACCGGCGCGCAGGCGGCGGTGGGCGATATCGGCTTCGTCCGGACGATCTCCTACAACGTGCCCGGAGCCGTACACATCGGCCCGGTCAACCCCCTCGACTGGGCGTCCGCGGCGACGATGCGGCCCACCGGCGACACCGTCTACGTCGTGGCCGGCGGCGACGGGGGGTCGGGCACGGCCAAACCGGCGATCTCCTCCTTCCGCCGGGCCGCCGATGACACCCTGACCTTCACCGGATGCATGGGCGGTGTCACGGGTTGCCGGTCGACGAGGGTGGGCGGCGTGGTGCTGCCCGACCGCCTGTACGCCGCCGGCTCCGTGGTGGCCGCCGGCTCCCACGTGTACGCCTCCACCCCCGCGGCGGTGGTCGGGTTCCGTACGTTGACCAACGGCGACCTCGACACCGACTTCTGCGCCTGGGACCACGACTGCGGTGGCGTCGCCGCCCTGCCCGGACTCGCCCCCTGGTCCACGGCCGACCACGCGCTGACCGCGACCGCCGACGGCCGCGACCTGTACCTGTACGCGGCGGGATCCGGCAAGGGCGCGGTCTACCACCTGCGCCACGACAACGGCACCGGCCGCCTGGCCTTCCACGGCTGCATCGGCGAGGCGATGCCCGGCTGCACCACGATCGGCCGCACCGGCGTGATGACCTCCGCGGGCGACGCGGTGCTGAGCGCCGACGGGCGCAGCCTCTACATCGTGGCCAGGAATCCCGGCTCGGTGACGCACTTCCGCCGGGACCTGGCCACCGGCTCGCTGGCGGAGGCGGGCTGCCTCTCCGAGGCGGGGACGAGCGGCTGCAACGTCCCCACCACCGACGGCCTGCTCGGCATCACCAGGGGCGCCATCACCCCGGCCGGCGACAGCCTGTACGTCTCCGGCCCGGGCGGCGTCAGCCATCTGCGCCGTCTCACGGGCAACGGGGACCTCGCCTACCAGGGATGCATCGGCTTCGCCGCCGGGTGCAGGCCCACCGGCCCCCAGGGGGCGTACGTGGACGTGGCCGTCTCCGCCGACGGCGCGAGCGTCTACGGCAGCACCCAGGGCCCGTCGTTCACGTGGGGCGCGGCCACTCACCTGCGCCGCTCCTCCAACGGCGACCTCACATACGCGGGGTGCGTCGGAGAGGGTCTGCCCGCCATGTGCAGGGAGATCGGGCCGACAGGCGTGATGAACCACGCCGGCCCGCTCCTCGCCCCCGACTCACGCGTGCTCTACAGCCTGGGCGTGCACTGGCGCGGGGCCTTGACCCAGTTCACGCGCCAGACCTCGTAGGCACGGCGTAGCCCCGCCGCAGCCGGCGCATTCCGGAGTCGGCGGTGAGAAGCATGGCGAGACGCTCGGCCGGGGACGCCTGGCCGAGCGTCGTTCGCGGTCGGACAAGTGGAAAGCGAACGCTTCGGATGCCACCCACCGCGTGGTGCCTGCTCAGATCTGGTTCGCGCCGCCGTCGACGTGGATGTTCGCGCCGACGACGTAGCTGCTCTGTTCCGAGGCCAGGAAGGCCACGACCGCGGCGGCCTCCTCAGGCTGACCCATGCGGCCCTTGGCCACGGTCGCGGCGACATTCTCCTTGACGGCCCGGGCGGTCTCCTCGTCACCGAAAGCGGCGGTGCCCCCGGGAGTCTCGATCCATGCCGGCGAGACCACGTTGACCCGGATGCCACGGCCCTTGAGCTCGTTGGACCACGTCCGCGCGAAGGACCGGACGGCCGCCTTCGACGCCGCGTACGCGCCGAACGCCTCCACTCCACGGTCGCCGGCCGCCGAACCGACCAGGACGATCGAGGCTCCGTCGTTGAGCAGCGGCAACGCCTTCTGCACGGTGAACAGCGTGCCTCGGACGTTGACCGCGAAGGTCTGGTCGAAATGCTCCTCGGTGGTCTGTTCCAGTGTCACGAACGCACCGATCGCCGCGTTCGCCACGACCACGTCCAAACCCCTGCCCCGCGCCCGGACCGCCTCGTAGAGCCGGTCCAGGTCCTCCGGCTTCGAGATGTCGCCGACGACCGCGGTGGCCCGGTCCGCTCCGATGGTCTTGACGGCGGCCTCCAGTTCGGGCCCGCGTCGGCCGGTGACGAACACGTACGCGCCCTCGTCCGCCAGCCGTACGGCGGTGGCCAGACCGATACCGGTGCCGCCCCCGGTGACCACCGACGTCTTGCCTTCCAGCTGTCCCATGCGGGTATCTCCATCACTCTCGATGCCGATCCGTTCGACGTCGATACTGCGGGAGATCGGGGATACTATCCATAATGCAGAGTCCGACATTCTTTACGTATCGTCCAGGAGGTGTCGTCAGTGCTCGGATTTCGGGATCCGGTGGCCGACGCGATCGGCCTGCTCCGGCCCCACACGGTGATCGGGCCCAGTCTCCGGGCCACGGGAGAGTGGGCCTTGCGCTTCGACACGTTCTTGCACGTGCGGATCGGCGGCCTCGTACGCGGCACGTGCTGGTTGATCCTCGAAGGTCACGAGCCGGTGTTCCTGCGGGAGGGTGACACCTTCATGCTGGGCAACCCGCCGCCTTACGTGCTGGCCGGCACGCTCGACGCGAGCCCGCGCCCCGCGGAGCCGGTGTTGGCGGGCGCCGAAGACGGGTTCGTGCGGATCGGCCCGGAGTCCGAGGAGGACCTCTACCTCTGCGTCGGGCACATCGCGTTCGACGACAGGAACGCGGCCCTGCTGACCGATCTTCTGCCGCCGCTCGTGATCGTCCGCAGGGCCGATCCTCACGGCAGCCGGCTCGCGCAGCTGATCGATCTCCTCGCCACCGAGGTCGGGGTCGCCGCCGCCGGCGGCCCGCTGGTGCAGAACCACCTCGCACAGATCCTGCTCGTGCACATGCTGCGTGCTCACGCCGGTCAGACAGACCGGCCCACCGGCTGGCTGGGCGCCCTGAACGAGGACGGCATCGGTGCCGCCCTGCGTGCCGTGCACGCGGACGTGGCCCACCCCTGGAGCCTCAAGGAGCTCGCCGAGATCAGCCACATGTCGCGTTCCGCGTTCGCCCAGGCATTCAAGAACCACGTCGGGATCCCACCGTTGGAGTACCTGATCCAATGGCGCATGAGCCTCGCGCGCGACGCCCTCGCCCGCGACACTCTGTCGATCTCCGAGCTCGCACGGGCCACGGGCTACCTGTCCGAGAGCGCGTTCAGCACCGCGTTCCGCCGCGTGGTCGGCTCATCGCCCGCACAGTTCCGTAACCAGGCACGGCAGCAACCGCACTCGGCCGCGAACGAAAGCTGAAGCAGTCGTCCCGTGCTCAGCCGCGCCGCTCACATCGGCGACGAAGACACCGGCACACCGCCCGCCTGCCGCTGTCGAACGCCCTCTTGAACTGAGGTGCCCAGCAGATTCCGGACAGTCGGCTACATAAGCTGACAGAAGTCTGGAAGAGGTAGGTACGTGTCTTGTGCTGCTATCGCGTGGACGCGAGAGGAGTCCGATAAGAGCGCCGTGAGAGCGAAGAAGGACCGGTGCCATCCATGGTCGGATGTGTGAGCCAGGTGGCCGAAAGGGTCGGCTCTCGATTCATGATTACAAGGAGGGTCGAATCTCGTCGTGAGCGTCTCCGTCCGGGTCATTAACGGCATCTGGGGAAGGCCAGCCGCCGGACTTACGGTTAGCCTCAGTCGAGAGGTCGATGGTGAATTTGTGCAGCGATGGACCGGGCGAGCAGACGAAAGTGGGCAGGTCTTGAGCTTGTAGGAACTTTCACTACCGCCTGGAGCGTACAGGCTTGAATTCGATCTTGTTGACTACTTCTGCGCGCCGGCACGCGCCCTATAATTCGGCGATTGGGATGTACTTCTTCATGGCCAACCGTGGCCATGTTTATAGGATCACGCTGCTGGCGACTCCCGCTAACTGCACCATATTCAGGGAGGATGGGTAATGAAAGCTAAGCCAGGAGTGCCTTCGCAGTTCCTGCCCCTGCCCGCAGGTCATATCACAGCCGGTGTCGCCGTTCTGCCCTCAACAGGACTGCGCCTTGACAGTGGGATACCATTTGATAATTGGCTTGGAATTGGCCAGGGGTTGGCCGAGGCCGTGAGCAGCTCGGCATGGTGCCTAGGCGACTGGCTGATTTACGGTGAAACTCGCTTCACCGGGCGCTACCGCAGTGCTATCGAGCAAACCTCGCTTGATTACAAGACGCTTCGCAATTATGCGTGGGTCGCCAGGAAGTTCGCGCACGCAAGGCGAAGAGCGGGGTTGAGCTTCGAGCATCACGCCGCAGTCGCCAGTCTCCCCGAACCGGAGCAGGACTATTGGCTTCGGAAGGCGGAGTTGTTTGGTTGGTCGAGGAACGACCTGCGGCGCGAGGTGCGCGCCAGCCTCGCCGCGCGCGGCGAGGACCTGGCTGACCGAGGTATCGCGGCTGGGGCAACCGCTGATGATCACGCCAGGGGTCACGATCATGCCAGGCATGAAGGTACCGGTATCGGCGACAGCGCCATGGCCTTGAAACTGCACCTTGATGTCACCGACGATCAGCTTGCCATGATCACGGAGGCGGCCAGCAAGTCTCAGCTCTCCGTTGGAACGTGGGCGCAGCTGATGCTTGAGCAGGCCGCTCGCGCGGCTCTGGCATTCGCTTCGCGGGACCCGAACCCGGTGACGCGAGCCATCGGCTGACACTTGGCGGCGGACAGCGACACGGTGCCTGCCGGCAGCTCGGCCTGGTGAATAACAAGTGAGGTCGCCCTGCTCCCCCTCACCGATCAAGCTGGGCGAACCGCTGAACGGCGTCGCGGTACGCCGCAGTCGCATCGGCGCGCGTATGCGAGGAGCCCTCGGAGTAGAGCAGAATGCGGATTTGCTCGCCCATCTCTTCGCTTCGATTGAAGCTGGCCTCGAACGGGAAGTCCGTGTGGGACCAGTCTTCGACCGCCTCCAGCGTGTCTAGGCCGAGCCGTAGCGCGGCGCCGGCGATGCTGTGGAAGCTGTTGAAACCAAACAGAGAAGCCGGTACTACTGCCCTGCCAACGGTGCGGGCCAATTGGGCCAGCGGAGTCCGGCCGCGCATGGTGACCTTCATCAGCTCCCGATGCGCCCGGGCAACGGCCTCCTTACCAGGTGCTGCGACGTCGATTCGCAGCGGGGCGACGTTGAGGAACATCCCCCGCGCATCCACGCCGTTCGGTACCGCGAGCCGGGTATTGACAGGGACGCCGGTCAAGATGCTCCGCCCGCCGACCAATCGCGCCTGCGCCTCAAGGTGGATCGCGAGAAGCACGGACTTCAACCCGGAGGAGGAACTCGCCGCAAGTCGGCTCAGCATCCGATTCTCCTGGCCTGCGATCTCCACCGAGTCCTGCCAGGTGTGGCAGTCGCGAGTGGTCTCGGCACTCGACTGCGTTTCCAGTCCGTCCAGGTACCGGCTCCACCACTGTGAGTCGGCGAGCGTGAGCGACTGGAAGAGCTGCTGCGCGCTATGCTCGCGGAGTCTGAAGCGGGGCGAGGCGTTCGAGGCAGATGACGCCGGCTGCTCGGGGGGCCGCCCGGTAAGTTCCGCGACGTAGCGCTCTAGGAATTCCACGAGGTTCAGATGGGTGCTCCACCCGTCAGCAATCGCATGCGGCTCGGTAAGGGTCAAGGTGATCGCCGTCTCGCTCAGGAGGTGGACCGTGATCGTGACGAGGGGCGGATCCTTCAGATCGATGGTCCGCGTGTTCTCGGCGTCAGCGAACTCGGCCAACCGTTGTTGCTGTTCACGGTCGTGGAGCCCTCGCAAGTCGCAAACTTTCACCAATGGCCGGTCGACATGGCTCAGTACGATCTGCATCGGGCGCGAGTAGCGGTCCAAGTCCAGCAGCGAGCGGAACATTTCATGCTCCCGCACCAAGCCAAGCCCGGCCGCCTCGAAGGCTGCGGGCTCCACGCGAGGTACGGTCAGACGCGAGGTCGCGACGTTGTGATAGGCCGGGACACCGATGGCGCCGCGGTCTCGGAGGGCAGCGGCCATGAGCATCCGGGTGGCCATCACGGCCTGTTGCTCGCTCATCGGGAAGGCATCCACGGCACTGACCGGCAGCCGTCGGCGATCATCCGGCGAGACCAGACCCAGCGCGGGTATCTGCACCCATCGGTCGTCTGGAACCTCGAATGCCTCCACCTCGCTGCCTCCGGCTGCCGCGTAGAGCGTCGCGCGGACAGACTCGGAGATGGTGTCGCGGCCCCGACCTGTCACGATTGCTCCCCCGTTGGACGTGCTCGGGCCGCAAGGGACTCGATCTCGTCATCTTCTAGTACGTCGCGAATGGTGAGTTCGACACCCCGTGTGCGCGCGATGGCGACAAAGCGCACACACAAGATTGAGTCGCCGCCAACGGCGAAGAAGCGCGCCGAGCGGTCAGGCGGTGCATCAAGGCCGAGAAGCTCAACCCAGATGCTCCCGATCAGCTCTTGAGTTTCATCGATGGTTCTCACGGCTGCCTCCTGAGGTCCGAGAGCCTGCCTTGGCTACGGGGATCCACGGATCCGCTGGCCCTTCTATCGCGACACCAGATGGTCTCCCATGACCATCGCGTCGATGTCTATCCGAGAGAACGTCGCCACCGCGTCCTCGGGGGAGCAGACGATCGGCTCCCCGCGCGAGTTGAACGAGGTGTTGAGCAAAACCGGAACGCCGGTGATTGCCCGGAAGGCATCGATCAACCGCCAGTAGAGCTCGTTGTCCTCACGTCGCACCACCTGGATCCGGGCAGTGCCGTCGACGTGCGTCACCGCCCCAAGTCTCGGACGCCAAGCCTCACGGACATCGACGGTTTCGATCATCCACAGATACTCGTCAGGATCGTCGATCTCGAAGCACTGCTCTGCGTACTCGTGCAAGACCGCCGGCGCGAGCGGCCGGAATTCCTCCCGTTGCTTGACCATTGAGTTGATCCGGTCCCTCATCTCGACGGTTCGTGGATCGGCGAGAATGCTGCGGTTCCCCAGCGCTCGCGGGCCGTATTCCATCCGGCCCTGGAAGAGCGCGACGACCTTTCCGTCACTCAGAAGCCCAGCAACCTCAGCGACGAGGTCGTTGAGTTCGCATCGCCGCCATCGTAGGTCGGTGCGCTCCAGCGTGGCCTGGATGCGCTCGGAGGTGAATGCCGGACCGAGGTAGGGCAGCCCGATGCGCGGGCGAACCCGCTTCCTGGGCACCTCGGCGCCCTCCTCCTCCATCACCACCAGCGCCGCACCCAGCGCCGTTCCGTCGTCGCCGGCCGCTGGCTGGGCGAACTGTCGCCGGTACATCCCGCTCTTGCGGATGGCCTGGTTGACGACGCAGTTCAGGGCCACGCCGCCGGCCAGGCATAGATTCTCGCTGGACTGCTCATCCCGGTGCGCCGCCAGGAAGCCAACGACGGTCTCCTCGGTCACGGCCTGCAGCGCCGCGGCGATGTCGAGGTGACGCTGCTCAAGGTTCGCACCCGGTTCCCGGGGCGGGCCGAGAACCGAGGCGAGATGTTCCAATGACCTCTGGTAAGTAGCGCGTTCCTGTGCTGTTTCGTTCAAGTATGTTAGAGGCGTGGTGTAACGGCCGTCGTTTTGGCGGACGATAAGGGTGTCGAACGCCGGACGAAGTCGCTGCGGGTCCCCGTAGGGCGCCAGTCCCATGACCTTGTACTCGTCGAAGTTCATCCAAAATCCCAAATGCATGGTAACCAGCCCGTAGACGAGTCCCACGGAGTGCAGTCCGCGCACCTGGCCGCGCAACCGCAGTCCCTGCGATCCGCCTGTGTAAAGCGACGTGCTCTCGAACTCCCCAATCCCGTCGGCGACCAGGACATCGGCAGAGCCGAAGCCGGAACAGTGCAACGCGCTAGCGGCGTGGGCCTGGTGGTGCAATATCGGGATGACCTTCAGGTCATCGCTCCAGAGTTCCCTTGGAAATGCTGCGAATAGATCGCGGTGTATGACCTCTGGCGCGTACACGTGCTTGTATTCTTCGATCGCCCCTTCGGATTCGAAGTATGTCTGGTACCGGCCGAAGTCAAAGTTGTGCGCGACCGCGCTCACGTCACGCGGAGTGATGCCGGCCGCTCCGAGCACATACTCGATCGCGGCCTGCGGGAATTCCCCGGTGCCCTTGCGTCGCACGAAACGCTCCTCGGCCGCGGCGGCCACGATGCCATCCTCGGTGACGAGAGCCGCTGCCGAGTCCGCCCCCTGGGCGAGCCGATATACACGCTCGTCCAGCCCCGGAAACGACCGCCGCATGTATGGCTGGCTCTGGCCCAGCCCGCTAATTCCCAGGACATACCGCACGATTGCTGATCCTCTCTTGTCGACACTGCCGGTTCGCATCGGTTTCTTCGATCTCGATGAACCTTGGGCAGGTGTTTCGTCGGCGGCTCCAACCCAGCCCGGCCGGGCCGGGCCGGGCCGGGCCGGGCCTGGCCTGGTCAGGTCATCGCCACCGCGATCCGTCGCTCCCCTTCGTACGGTTCGCGTCCGTGGGCCGTCAGCATGTTGTCGATCATCAGCAGGTCGCCTTGCTGGTAGTCGAACCGTGTCGCTGCCTCACGATATTTCTCGCGGATGTGTGCGCATACCGCCGCTGGAATTTCCGCCCCGTCACCGTAGACGGTGTTATTGGGAAGGCCGGACCTTCCGAAAAGCTCCTCAAGGACTCCGATGACACGCTCGGGAAGGGTTGTCCAGTGGAAGAAGGCTATGTGGTTGAACCATAGTTCATCGCCGTTTTCTGGATGGCGATGAAGAGCCACTCGATCGGCTACAGTGCGGAGAGTCCCGTCGCTGTTCCAGTGCGTTTGTATGCCGTTGTTTCCGCAGTAGAGATCCACGGCTTCGCGGCTTGTGGTTCCAAATACCTCGCTCCACGGCAGGCCGATCTGTGGATGGTAATTTCGGATGTGCCGCCAGCCGCGCCTGCGGAACTCTTCGACGAGGTCGACGTCAAGCGAGGCGGTGATCTGACGCACGTCGGCCAGTGGCGTTGCCCCGCCTGAAGTGGGCGGCCGCTGGCAGAAGAAGAAGAGCCTGCCCGGCCAGGTCGCCTGGTAAGAGTTTTCATTGTGGAAGAATATTTCCTCCTCCCGGGTGTACTCGGTCGATGTGTAGATTCCGGACTCGAGTTGCTTTCGCGGTGTGGAGCGCTCCGTGTATGGCAACGGGTCGCCGCCCAGTGCCTGAACCGCCTTCGCGAAGTCGGCTGTGCTTTCGAGGGGAAATCCTCGGAACAGGACACGGCCCGCTGACATCAGCCGCTCGTTGATATACCGGGACTGCTCGTCATTCAGCCTGGCGGTCAGGTCACCGTTCAGGTCGGTTGGCGTGATCGGGATGTCCGGCATCTTTCCTGTCACTCCCATGACGCGCTCGACTTTCCACGTTCTGTGACGTTGATCTGTGTGTTGATCCGAATGAAACGCGGCAGCGCATAGGACGGAAATGTCTGGCGCAGGTGCGCGAGAAGATCGCTTTGGGTCGTCCCGCCGTCCCGAGTCACCACGGCCGAGTGGAGGCCGTGCACCTCGTCCGCCTGGACGGCGGCGCTCACCACCCCTGGAAAGGCATTGAGGCAAGACTCAAGAGCGGCCAGGTTGATCCGAAAGCCGGCGACCTTCGCCTCCCGTCCCAGCCGGCCAACGTAGGTGTAGGTTCCGTCGTGGTCGCGCCGCACGCGATCTCCGCTGTGGTAGCTGCGCTTGCCGGCGGAACCGGGGAAAGGTCGCAACTGCCCGCGGCCATCCTCAGCGTCGTCCGAGTTCGAGACGGTGAGGTAACCAGTCGCCACCTGCACCCCGGCGATTACCAGCTCACCCTCCTCAAGCTCCTCTCCGGCCTGGGGCGGCTGTCCCTCGATACTCAACTCCACACCTGGCGGGGCGGTCCCGATCGGAATCTCGTGACCGGTGAAGCCGGCCGGCACGGTGTAGCGGCAGCAGCCCACAGTCGCCTCGGAAGGGCCGTACTCGTTGACCACCAGCGTGTCGGGGAGACTGTGCCGCCAGCGGGCGATACTTTGCCCGTAGAGGGCCTCACCTCCGACAACCAGGAGTGGCATCGAGCACCGGGCTCCACGCGCCTCCAGCAGCTCACACAGCATGTTGACCTGGCTTGGCGTCATCTTGACGAAACTGGAGCCCTGGAGGATGCCGGGGTCGGTGGCGACCTGAAGCGGCCAACGCAAGGGATCGAGAACCTGTACCCGTCTGCCGTTCAGGAGCGGTCCGAGGAGGCTGGTGATCGTCAGGTCGAAGCCCAGCGAGGTGAACAGCGGTGCCCCCCATCCTCGGGCGCAGTCGTACTCGCGCATCGACCAGTCGAGGTAGGCCCGCACGGCAGGCTCGGGTACGACGACTCCCTTTGGATCGCCGCTGGTGCCTGAGGTGAAGATCACGTACACGGTGTCCTGCGGGACGGTTGGTATGAGGCGGTTGGCGCCTGGATCGTTGGCCACGTCCCCGGGGCCGAGCCAGACGACGCCGTCGGTCGTCCCGCCGGCGTCCCCGAGGATGAAGGCGGCACCGCACAGACGGGCGATCCTGGCGGCAGTGCGTGGCGGCACGCGGAGATCGATCGGAGCAAAAGCGGCTCCGGTCATCAGGATGGCCACGATCTGGACGAGGGCGGTCGTGCTCGGGGCCGCCTGGATAGGCACGATCGCCCCGGGTCCGGCCCCGCGTCGGCGCAAATGGATGGCGACCTCGCGTGCGTGCGAGAGTAGCTGCGCATGGGTGGTGACCGCGCCCTGCTCGATGACCGCGGCGGCGGTGGAACCGGTCAGTTCGCCGACAAGGCTGTGCGCGCGCGTGGTCACGGCCTTGCCAATTCTGCGCAGTCGACGAGGTCGCCGACGGCGACCAGCAAACGACGCACGCCCGTATAGGGGTTACGAGCGTGGCTGCGGCGCAGGTTGTCAACGACTATCGTGCGGTCCGCCTTCCAGGGCACGACTTCCTCCAGGTCGGAGCAGATTTCTACAAGTTCGTCGATGACGGCGTCGGGGATCGGCCTGCCGTCCCCGCGTCGGCACCCTTTGGGAAACTCGTGAGGCTCGTAAAGCAGACTGAGCGAATCGTAAATATCCTCGTCCAGTGCCCGAGGATGCCAATGCAGGATTTGTGCTGTCAGCGAGGGTCGGCCGGTGGCCGGGTCGAGGATGACAGCCGGCCGCCGCTGCTCGGTGGTAAGGATGCCGCCGCGCTCATCCCACCTCCAGGTGGCGCCCTCCCGTTCGCAGGCGCGCTCGACAACGGTTGGATCAGTGGTGCGGTAGACCTGGCGCCAGTCGAGCCCGAGGTCCATCCCCAGTCGGCGAACGTAGGTGACGCCGGTGGCGAGGACGTCCTTGGCCGAGTTGCTAAGCCGCTCGTAGACGGCCGTCATGTCCGCAGTCGGTGTCTGCCCACCGTCCCCGATCTCCTGGCAGCCGAAGATGATTCGCCTGGGCCACATGCGCGCAAACGTGTTCTCGTTGTGCCACAGCAGCTTCCTGGTCCGTGAGTAGGGGGTCGGACTGTTGATCGTGCCCGTGGGGTCATCGTCGATGCTGTTGTGCTCCGGGTTGTCTTTGGCGAGCGGCCCGCAAGCCGCGGCGGCGAGTCGCTGGAAAGTCGCTACGTCCTGGCACAACCCATCGCCGTCGATGACGACCGCACCGTTACGGCGAAGGTGCTCCGCAACCGCCGTGGAGTTGGCGAGCCACCACACTTCCGGTGGGCCGTCGAGCCTAAGGTGCTGCATCGGGGGCCGCCCTTTCACCGTATGCCGCTGCCGAGATCAGGTGCTGGCGTGCCAACTGCGCCAAACGAGCGATACCGGTGCTGTCAGCGGTGCCGCGTCGTGCGGTCACCGTCACTTCAAGGCTGGTATCGGTGACCGTCACGCCTACTGACAGCTGGTTACGTGCCACCGGCAAGCGGATGTCGACGGGCCGCAGGTGACGCAGACGACGCCGATGCCGGATGTCACGGAAATAGAACTTGCAGGGGTGACCGCCGTGGCCGGCGGCTTCGCTGACCGGGCGGATCTCCTGCCGCATGGCGGCGGCCAGCCGGCGCATCACAGCCGTGTGGACGGCGGCGGCCGCGGCCGGACCGGACGTGCCGCGGTCGACGGTGGCGATTTCCAGTTGAGACAGGTGGAATCCCATCGTGTCCTGGGACGTGCCGGCCAGCGGGCGGAGGTCCACGTCGATGTACGCCATGACCGTCGCCGGCTCCGACCAAGCCGCTGCGGCAGCCGCCAGGTGCCCGACTGTCCAGGCGAACGGGGTGACTCCGGCCCTCCGCGCCGCGGCCGCAAGTTGCTCCCAGACACGGTCGCCATTCGAGATCGCCAGGTGCCGCTGCAGGTCGGTCACGAGCGGGGCATGGTCTCGCGTGGCAATGCGGTGCACGGAAGGACCGCAGCCGGGATGGTGATGTCCCGCGTCGCCTGCCCCGGGTCCGGTAAGCCAGCGGTCGACCTCGGTCCAGAAGATCACCTCGGAATGTGCGTCCCAGACGATGTGGTGGGCCAGAACGAACAGCCGCGTGGCGTTTCCCCTGCAATCGGCCTGTGCGGCCAGGTGGATCAGCGGCCCGGTCGCGAGGGGGGTCGGCAGCCCTGCCAGGTGGGAGACGACGTCCGTGCGCCGCCATTCCGCCGGGAACACAAGGACCTCCGCGGGCAGCGAAGCCGCAGGCGACTCGAGAAACTTGTGAAGTATGCCTTGCTCGTCGACCGCGAACCGTGCCAGCGCCTCGGGATGGCAGGCCAGGGCAGCGGTCATGGCGCCGGCCGCGTCGCGAAGGCTCACCTGCGACCCGGGGCATAGCTCCGCGGCCGCCAGGCACAGGTAACGCCCTCGCAGTTCGGTCGCCTGCTCCTGATACCACAGGCCGAACTCGGCTGCGGTGGCAGGCAGAACCGTCGCCATCTCAGCGTCGCCTCGCTGCGATAACGCAACGCGTTATGGTAGCCAGCTGCGGAGCCTCGAAGACCTCGAGCATCGGCAGCGTGACATCGCACGCGGCTTCAACCGATCGCACCAGCCGGATGAAGGTGAAGGAGTCGGCGCCGCTTTCGAAGAGGTCGTCGTGCGGGGCCGGCTTCATCGCGGACTCCGGCGCGATATCACGCCAGCAGGCTTCAACCTCTTCCAGGACCCGCGGGTAATCCATTGGCCTCATCGACCCGCCTCTTCTCGAGCACCGGCTGCGGCGGCCTGTTCCGCGACAAGGTCGCCGGCCAGGTCGTGCCGGATGAATTGGCGGGTTTGCTCGATGTCGTCGGCCAAGACGCGGTCGTCCTTGAGCCGGGGCACTCGTGTGCGGTAAAGCTCGTGTGCGCCGCGGACTGCGGGGGAAAGGACCAGCCCGGCTTTGAGATCGGCGGCCTGGCATGCGGTCATCAACTCGATGGCCAGCACGTTCTCCAGGTTGTCCACGATCTGCCGCAGCTTCAGCACGGAGGTGCCACCCATGCTCACGTGATCTTCCTGCAGTTGGCAGGTTGGAATCGAGTCGACGCTGCCGGGGTGCGCCAGGGTCTTGGCTTCGCTTACCAGCGCCGCAGCGGAGTACTGGCTGATCATGAGCCCGGAGTTGACGCCGGGATCCTCGGTGAGGAAGTCCGGGAGACCGCGGCGTCCGGACAGCAGCTGGTAGGTCCGGCGCTCGGAGATGGCGGCAAGCTCGGTGGCGGCGATGCCGAGCATGTCCGCGGCCATGGCGACCGACTCGCCGTGCAGGTTGCCGCCCATGAGCACCAGGTCGTCATCCACGAAGAACAACGGGTTGTCGGCGGTCGTGTTGATCTCGCTGAGGATCGAGTTCTGGGCGTATGCGATGTGCTCGCGCACGGCCCCGTGGACCTGAGGAATGCATCGGAACGAGTAGGGATCTTGCATCGACGGTGCAGCGGAGTCCAAGGCTGCGTGGTTTCCGCCGCGGGTGTAGTGGGAGAGGTTCTTGGCGACCACCGCCCGCCACCGGTTCCCCGAATCGCGGTGGTATCGCTCGTGGAAGAACCTGTCGGCGCAACTGAATGCCTGGGTGCTGATCGCCGCGATCAGGTCGGCCGAGCGCGCGAGCTCAAGGAGGCGCCGCAGTTCGATCACCGCGACGGCCGAGATGTACTGGGTCCCGTTGGTCAGCGCGAGACCGTCCTTGGGACCGAGCTCTACCCGGCCCAGGCCCAGCTGCTCCTCGACGTCCTTGGTGTCGCACACCTGGCCGTCCAGGATGATCTGGCCGAGGCCCAGGAGGGGAAGCGCCAGGTGGGACAGGGGTGCGAGGTCTCCGCTCGCACCGACGGTGCCACGCTCGGGTACCACGGGGTGGATGCCGTTGTTGAGCATCCTCAGCAGGCTTTCCGCGACCTCCAGGGACACGCCGGTGTAGCCGTTGCGGAAGGTCAGCAGCTTGATCAGAAGCATCATCCGGACGACTTCAACGGGCGCACCGCTCCCGATGCCGCATGCGTGGGAGAGGATGTGGCGACGCTGGAGTTCCGCCTCTTCGCCGGGCCGGACGCGGACGTTGGCCAGCGCGCCGAAGCCGGAGTTGACGCCGTACAGCAACTCGGGTCTCGCGGCGAGCGAATCGACCCACTTGGACGAACGTCTGATCGCCTCGGTGACCTCATCCGCCAGGACCACTGTGTTGCCGGGATCGATCCCGGCCATCAGCTGCTCGAGTTCCCAGCGTTCATCGGGCCGAATCACGACGTTGGCCATCGCCGAACCTCCTCATTGAGAACTGTTTCGTCATGGTGGTGAGAGTGGCGTCGGCCTCAGCACACAGTGCACGTGCCATTTCACCGTCGGAGCGGCCCGTGACGACGCAGGTGATGTCCTCGGCCAGTGCGCCGGCCCGGAAGTAGCACGCGAGGGCATGGCGCGGGGGCGAGCCGATGAGCTGCGTAGCCGAACTCGCCACGCCGTCGATCTCGACAGCCGGCGCAGGCACGTGATCCTCCAGGACGACGACGACGTCGCCGACGGGTGCCCACCCTTGTCCCGGCCGTACGCTGCCGAATCCCGGGACCAGCGCGGCGAAGTCGACAGCCGCCAACAGGTCGCGGTTAACCGCTTCGATGACGCGGGTAGTGTCCTGACCGGCAGCATCGACCAGCAGGGGCACGTCGACCACGTAATTGCCGATCGAGCGGACCTCATCTGGAGTCCGCGTTGAGACCGGTGTCTCGACGACAACCTGGTCCCGGTCCAGCACCCGGCCGACCGCCCTGGCGATCAACGTGATGAGGACAGCCGCCCGGCTCACTGACAGGCGGTCCGCGAGTTCCCTGATCGGCTGCGTCGGCAGCCGCCAATCGACCACCGACGCTCCCGCGGCGGCATCGTTCGGGCGCAGCCGCTCGTCGTAAGGCTGAGCCTTCAGCCCACGCCTGACCGTGGACCAGTGCCCTGCCGCGGACTGAACGAGACAGGCATCCGGTCTTGTTGGGGGCAGCACACACAGCGAAGACAGCGATGTCCGGCGTTCCGGTGTGCCAAGGCGGTGCTGCAGCTCCGCTACGAGCAGTCCCATGCTCACTCCGTCGCATACCAGGTGGTGGGCGATCAGATAGACGCCCACCGGTGCGGGCTCCGTGCGCGAGCGGACCAATATGGCCCGGACCAGCTGATCCGCCCCGACGTCAAACGGCTGGTACGCACTGCTGTCAACCTCCGGTTGAGGGAAGGTGTCGGCGGATGCGGAGGTCTGGAGTACGTCGACCCGCGCAACGCCTGCTGCGTGCAAAACCCGTCGCGGGCGATCGCGGCCCAGGACGTACCGGACTCTCAGCTGGGCTACGTCCTTGAGCAAGTCCGACAGCGCTTGCCGGAGGCGCTGCTCGGTGATGGCCGCATGCGTGGTGAATCCCCCGACGACGTTCAGTGCGCCGTCGCCGGGAAACATCTGACTCCACACCCAGATCGGCCGTTCGGTGGAGGTCAGCTCCTCACCGAAGGTTACGGGGGCAGCGGTCGATACGGATCGCGGAGTCTGACGACGGTTGCGGTCCACCACGCCGGCGAGCCCGGCGACCGTGGGGTGGGCCAGGTAGTCACGAATCGTCAGCCTGACTCCTAGGTCGCGCTCCAGGTGAGCGCTCAACTCGAGCGCCAGGAGGGAGTGTCCGCCGCTGGCGAAAAAGTCAGTCGAGCCGGTTATGGCCACATCGGGCAGTACCCGCTCGAACGCCGCGGCGACCGCCTTCAGCGTCGTCTCATCCGCCGTCACCTCCACCTGTTCGTCGCCCGAGTCGGCTACCTTGAGCGACCGGTAGTCGACCTTCCCGGAATGCAGGCGCGGCAGGTATGGACGGATCACCACCCGGTCGGGCAGAAGGCGGACCTCCACCGTCTCGGTGATCTGCGTCAGGACCGCGGCACGATCGAGGCGGCTGTCGGACGGCACGATCCAGACGTGGATCATCACCTGCCCGTCTGCCTCGTCGGCTCGAGCGGCCGCCTGCCCCACGGCCGGGAGCGCGTGGAGCACCGCCTCCACCTGGTCGAGATTGATCCGTACACCGCGTCGTTTCACGGTTCGATCGCGCCGTCCCGACAACCGCAGACGACCACGGTGGTCCAGATAGCCGAGATCCCCTGTCCGAAAGACCGGGACGCCATTGGGTGCCGGGAAAGCCACAAGCGAGCCGGCCTGCTCCGATCCGTATCCGCGACATAGGTGCTCGGACTCCACCACGATCTCGCCGGGGTGTTGCGCTGAGGATCCGGATCGGCCGTCCAACGGCTCGATGGACAGTGTCCGTCCTGCGATCGCTTTACCAACCGGAATGTCGCCCGAGTCTGCGTCCTCCAGGGTGATCTGGTGCCAGGTCAGCAGAATGCACTCCGAAGGACCGTATTCATTGTGCAGTCCGACCTTGGCCCCGCAGCGCTCCGCGGCGTCGAAGACCTGCCTTGCCACTTGCGGGTCGAACCACTCGCCGCTGCACATCACCTCCGTCAGGTGCGGCGGCCACGACGCCCCGGGCCGCACCGCAGCGGACGCCACCCGCCTCAGGATCGACGGAGTGGTCTCAAAGTGGGTGATGCGCGCCTCTCTCAGCCACTGAAGCACCGCGTCCCCGTCATTGCGTATGGACATCGGCGCGACAACGCCTGTCGCGCCACTGGCCAGGGCCGAGATCAGCTGGCAGTAGAGGGCGTCGTAGGTGGGGGCCGCCCACAGCGCCAGGCGGTGGCCCGGCGCGAGGCCATATCTGCCGTTGAACTCCGCGCAGTAGGACTCGATCGCCGCACGACTCATCTCGATCAGCTTCGGGTCCGCTGTCGTGCCAGAAGTCCGAACACAGTATGCCGCCGCCTGCGGTGTCCGCACCGCCATGCGTTCGCTGTGCTTGAGCACAGCATGGTCATCCCATTGCCGGGCGACTTCACTCAGGTCCCGCCCGGTAACGGTGACCGGTTCATCCATCAGGTTCGCAGGCGTGGTTTCGGCGGATGGGCCGGCCAGGAGGACCACGTCGGCGGCGAACTGATCGATGAGCCGCCGCCGCACGGCGTTGCTTTCCTGGTCGTCGATGACCATGAAGGTCCGCCCCGCCCAGAAACATGCCGCGATCAACGCGCTGACCTCAATCGACGCCGCACCGACGATGGCGACCCGTTCCGCGTGCCGTTGACCGAAGAACTCATCGCATGTGCAGGCAAGGGCACCGAGGTCGGCGTACGACAAGACATTGCCTGTGCTGTCCACCAAGGCTGTCTCGGCGACTCCACGACGGATCCGCTCATCCAAGATCGTGGCCAGCGCCGCCCGTCCGTCCGGACCGGAGCTGATCATGATGGCTTCCCCCCGGTCACTCGGCGTTCGCCATCGTCGCCACGAATTCATTCATGCTGGCCGCGGACATCAGGTCGTCCAGTGAAACGTCGTATCCCGCCTCCCGCAGCCCTCCCAGCAGGGAAAGAATGCCTAGCGAGTCGAGACCAAGCCCGAATACGTCTACCGTCATGTCCGTCAGCTCGCGACCAGTCACTTCGCGGAACTCTTGTTCAAGAACCTTGCGCGCCCGCATCGTCAGCGTCCTTTGTCGAGTAACGCGAATTAGTCATATCGCCGCGATCACGGCTCATCGGCTCTTCCCTGCGCTCCGCGTGCCTGAAGCCGGCGTGTCGACAGTCCAGTGCATCCGTCACCGCACTTGTCTGTTGCCTGATGACCTCGGGAAATTCGGCCATCAGTCGATGCAGTGCCGAGCGGTCGTTGTTCTGCTTTGCACTGAATACCGCCACGGGCAGAGCAGAATAAAATCGAAGTACCGTGCTGTATCGTTCGCTGATATGGCGTTGCCATAGATCATCGCCGAGCAGCAACTGCAACCGCTCGGACATCAATTTGCTGTGCTCGAACAGCGCCCGCGGGGCATGGAGATCGAGCCCCGCATCTTCTTCGGGCGGCGTGTCCAGGAGCTCGTCCCGGTACGCTTCAAGCGCCGCTACGCCGTACAGGCGATCGTCCGGCATGACCAGACCCTGGGTAGCTCGACCCGGATTCCCAGAAGCGAGAAAAAGCTCGATCTCAGCAACCACAAACCGTGGGTCGAACCGGTAGGATGCCATTTCATTGAATTTGAAGAGAATGAATGATCGCGTCCACGGCCGGTCCGCGTTCACGCAGGATTCGTAAGCGGCGTCAAGCTCCGCCCATGAAACACGGGTGGTTTCAAATCGAATCGACTCGTCGTAACCCAGTAGATACGCAATCCCTGCATCACTGTCTGATCCATGGACAAGAACGTCGTGATGAAAAGGACTCTTCCCGTGCGTCGGCCGTCTCGGAATAAAGAACTCATCGACAAACGCGTAGATATACCAGCCATCGAGAATCTGTGCATGAACGAACTCGGCGAAGCTGCGGCCGATCCACCTTTGCATCCACTCACGGTCTGCCCTGATAGTGTGCAGATACGGATTGGCCGCGAAATCATAGGAATAGAAGCACAACGACGGGGACTCTATCGGGTGCTCATCATAGGCCAGGTGTATGAAGTTCGAGAGAATCCAGTCACGGTTCTTGGGGGCATGCGCCTCGATGATGGAGACCGGGTACGCATACGGCTGGTACGCCCGGACGCTGGGATTCGTTGTCACCGGCAAAATTGTGCGGTGACGCCGCAAATCCTCGACGTGTTCCACCTCTACCCTGTTCACCGATATTGTCCGACTACCCATGCGCGCTCGGCCGGCCCTTGAATTCGGCTGACGGCAAGCGCGTCGGACACGTACTCGAGCGGGGTGACGATTTCATCTCGGACCGCCTCTTCCCATGCGGTCGTCGGGCCGATTCCCCACTTGAACCAAGGAATCATGTCATCGACCACGAGCGTGGCGCCTGGCTTGGCCAGCCGTCGAGCGTTCGCGATGTCCGCCTTCGCACACGAGTACTCGTGGCCTCCGTCGATGAAGACGAGATCGAAACCATCCATCGGGCCGGCTACCTGGAAGGCCGGAACGGTTTGCGTGGAATCTCCGTAGATCAGGCGATGGCGACCCGGGTAACGAGAGTCGATGAACTCCTTTGCCGACTTAACGTGGGTCTCGGTGTTGATTTCAAAGGATGTGACCTTCGCCTGGGGAGAGCTTTCGAGGAAGGCGATGCTCGAGAAGCCGATATTGAAACCTATCTCGGCTATGGAAATGGCCTTCCGGGCACGCGCCAGATACATGAGATACAGGACCTGGGACAGGCAGCTAATTCCTTCGCCCAATGCGCTTCCATGCCCTTGTGCATGCCGGAATATGTCCTCCATGAGCGAGTTAATACGTGATCGATCGCTGATTCCCGAGTCAGGGAATAGGGCAGACTTGAGTCCCGTTGGAGGCATCGACATGTCCATACGGCAATGTTGGCTTTTTAAAGCTTCCGCTGTCAACACCTCGGTGCTGCCGGCGCTGAGGAAACTTCGAAAAGAGCCGTCATAGCAAGAATCCCTACCGAGGTACCCCCGGTAGGGATGGAGTGATTTATTTGCGCAGCGTCACTCGGAAATCGATCATCCGGAAGCGGACATATTGCTACCGTCGCCGATCTTGGCGGTCCTTCGCTTACCGGTATTGTCCAACTGCCCACGCGCGCTCGGTCGGTCCCTGAAGCCGGCTGACGGCAAGCGCGTCGGACACGTACTCGAGCGGGGTGACGATTTCATCTCGGACCGCCTCTTCCCATGCGGTCGTCGGGCCGATTCCCCACTTGAACCAGGGAGTCATGCCATCGACCACGAGCGCGGCGCCTGGCTTGGCCAGCCGTCGAGCGTTCGCGATGTCCGCCTTCACGCACGAGTACTCGTCGCCTCCGTCGAAGAAGACGAGATCGAAACCATCCATCGGGCCGGCTACCTGGAAGGCCGGAACCGTTTGCGTAGAATCTCCGTAGATCAGGCGATGGCGACCCGGGTAACGAGAGTCGATGAACTCCTTTGCCGAGCCGGCGTAGGTCTCGGTGTTGATTTCAAAGGATGTGACCTTCGCCTGGGGCGAGCTTTCAAGGAAGGCGATGCTCGAGAAGCCGATACTAAAACCTATCTCGGCTATGGAAATGGCCTTCCGGGCACGCGCCAGATACATGAGATACAGGACCTGGGACAGGCAGCTAACCCGGTCATCCAATACATTTGCGCGCCCTTGCACATGCCGGAATATGTCCTCCATGAGCGATTGAATACGTGATTGATCGCTGATTCCCGAGTCGGAGAACAGAGCAGAATTGAGCCCCGTTGGAGGCATCGACATGTCCATGTCGAAATGTTGGCCTCCGAAATCTACCGCTGTCAACGCTTTGGTGATGCCAGCGCTGAGGCAGCCTCAGAAGAGCCTTCCCTCGTGACAGCAGGTCGGCTTCCGAGGTAGCGGAACGTCGCGGCATGTTTGTTGTCCTGCCCGGCAGGACAACAAATTCGCAGTTTCCAGTTGACAGCTCCCTGGCTGACTCTCAGGCAGAGGCGGGGGCGTCTTGGTCACTTCGCGGGTGTGGTCTATGCCGCCTGGCTGGTGCTGGTCGGCTGCCAGCGTTCGTCGAGCAGTGCGGTGACGGCGATCAGGCCTGCCAGCGCGATGAAGGATCCCAGGCCGATGACCCAGCGCGGGCCGAACCATTCCGCCAGCACGCCGCTTGCGAGCATGGTGACGAGCGACACCCCGGCGTAGATGGCGCCGGTCGTACCCACGATCCGGCCGCGCAGCGAGCGCGGCGTGCTGAGCAGCAGCCAGGTCTGCCCGCCCACCCAGGAGATGGTGAAGGGCAGCCCGGACACGACGAAGGCGATCAGCGCCAGCGGCAGCGACGGCCAGATCGCCAGCACCAGGATCGCGCCATTGGAGATCGCGGCGCCGAGCAGGACAGGAAGACGGTACCCCAGTCGGCGGACCACCGTGCCGATCACCGGGCCCGCGATCACGGCCGAGACCGCGAACGCGCTGTTGACCAGGCCCATCTGCCCGGACGTGGCGCCGATCACGCCCAGCATCAGCACTGGAAACAGGGAAGACAGCGGCCCCTCCTTGATCGCGTCAAGGACTTGCAGGAGTACCAAGCCCCGGACGCGACGGCTGCGTCGAAGCATCGCCAGATACCCGCCGCCGCCTTCTTCGCCTTCCTCCACCGTGCCGCCGGCGGTCGGCGTCTTCCGCCTGGAGCCCCGCAGGAGCAGGCTGAGCAGTGCGGACAGCAGCATCAGCGTCGTCACCCCGATGGCCGTCCAGCGGAATCCGGCCCATCCCATGACGAACCCACCGAGCGCCGGCCCAACCAGCCTGGTGGCATTGGAGGCGAACGAATTCAGGCCGTTGGCCTCGGCCAGGTCCTCGGCGGTGACGTAGTCGGCAATGAGCACCTGCTCGGCGGGAATGTAGAGCTGCTGCAGGACCGCTTGGGCGAACACCGCGGAGACGAGGCCAAGCGGCGAGTCGGCGAGTGCGAAGACGGCCACCAGTACCAGCACCCGCAGGAAGAGCGCGATCCGTATGATCCGCAGGGGGTTGCCCCAGCGGTCCGCGACACTCCCGGCCAGGTGCCCGAAGGCTAACCCGGCCACGGTCGGGACCGCCGCGAGCACGGCTGTCCAGATCGGCGATTGGGTGAGCTGGTAGATATGGACGCTCAAGGCGATGCCCACGCCCGATCCCACCAGCGACGAGACCAGGTTGACGACCAGCAACGTCCCGAAGTTCGGATTCCTCATCAAGAACCCGATCGGTTTGACCCCCTTGTTGACGCTCACCTGGCCGCTCCTTTCGGAAGCATGACCACATCAGCCATACGCGAAGACATAATCGTACGTCAGTTCATGATGTCAAGGTGTTTCTCTGGCTTATTGACGATTACAGATGCCTGCGCTAGTAATAGTCAAAGGCGATGGTCGAACCATCAATTCTTGCACGCCGTGAGCGTGTGTGGAGAAGTGGTATGTCAGTCATCAAACTTACACCGCGATCTTCAGTACCCGTACATTTCTCGACCGAGACCACCCGGCAAGGACCACTGACTATAGGTCAGCTCAACATTCTGAAGTGGATTAATGATTCCAGTTCGGTAGAGGGTCGTCCGTATCCTGTCGTAACGTGTGCCATCAGCCTGAGTGGAACGGCGAGTGTGGAGGATGTCACTGAAAGCCTTGCCATCCTGATCGCCCGCCATGAAGTGCTGCGGACGTCCTTCACCGCCGGACCGCAGCCATGTCAGCGTGTTTCCTCCGTTGGCACATTGATGGTTGACATCTATTCGCTGGAAGGCGGCCGAGCCAATCGGGTTGACGTTGAAGCCGAGCTCGCCAGGCACCTGGAGATCACAGCCCCAAGACAGCCTGATGGGCAGCGGCTGGCCGGCCAACAGTTGCGAGTTGCCCTGGCCATGAGCGCTGAAGTGGTATGCGCAGGCTTCCTGGAGTTATCTCACATGGCTGTGGATAGGGCAGCCGCGCGAATCTTTGAGCATGAGCTGGCTGAACTGATAAGCGATTCTGCTGCTCGAGTCATAGGACCGCCCCGTCATCAGCCTTTGGATCAGGCGGAACTCGAGCGCTCGGAGCGTGAATGTCAGAAACGTCATAGAGCGCTGGAATACTGGAGCAGCAATCTTGCCGTAATGCCCTCGCCTCTCTACCTGACGCCTTCCGCGGGGTCCGAGCTCACAGAGGCGAACGCTGACGACACGGTGGGCGTCTACATGTCATCACCAGCCGCTGCACTAGCCGTGCAGTGCGTGAGCGCACGCACGCGAACCAGCCGGTCCAGCTGCCTGCTCGCCGCGTTGTGCGCCGTGCTCTCAGTGCGTACCGGCTATCGCGAGATAGTCTTTCCCGTGATGCCCTCAAACCGCTTTGAGCGCCACCTTTACGACTACGTCGGTACGCTTGCTCAAACAGGCATCGCCGCTATCGATGTCGGCTCTGCGAGCTTCGATGAATTGGTAAGGCAGGCATGGCGTGGCATGCTGGAAGGTTGCATGCACAGCGTTTACGACGTCTATGAGCTCGAAAAAATCCACAACCGGATATCGCATGACCGCGGCGTCTATTTCTATTTCGAGGCCATCTACAACTGTAGTGTCATCGAAAGCGGTATACCAATGAATGAACGTGCACCATCGCCCGAGCACATGACCGCCATGCTGAGTCGGACTCAACTGCGCCATTACCCTATGCCGTACCGTCTGGCAACACCCGTCCGATTCGATGTTTCCAGGCTGGAAGGCGAGGTGGAACTCTGTGGCTGGAGTTCCGACATCGGCCGAGTGCCGACGGAACACCTGATATCGTTGCTGCAGGCCATTGAGCGCCTCCTGGTAGCAGCAGCCGGCGGCAACCTCGATCACGAGGGTATAATCGATGTCCTTCAGATGGAGCCAGTCCGCCGGGACTCGAACTGGGTGAAGGCCGATGCCCAGTGGGTTGAGCTGACTGAAATCCAGAGACTTCTCGATGACGCGTTCGCACCAGCCAAGGCGCGGATTTTTTCACAGGTAGCCGGCGAACCGCTTGTGGCGTACGTCGAGGCTTCCGATTCCGTCCGCACGCCGGAACAAGCTCACGCACGGTGCATGGCCATGCTATCCGCACACCCGTCAGCGATGACGCCGCGCTATTACGTTATATGCGAGGCGGTTTCGGTCGGCGTTGACGACCCCATCGGTTGGCCGGCAGGGGCAAGTGCAGGGACGGGAAGGGGCGCGGGCATCCCCGCTGAGCACAGCGAGCAGGGCTGACGCCGGCAGCGGGCCGAGCCTGTAGCGGCGTCCCCGGCGGCTGCGCGGGTCGGGCACGGAATCGAGGACCTCGGCCGGCGTATGCAGGTCAGCGGCTGGGGCGGGGAGGGCGACGTGCTCCAGGTGGCTGGAGAGCACGTCGATCGGGGATGATGGCACGCGAACGCGGCCCCTGTTCTTGATCGACTGGCTTAGACAACCGACGATCATCAGGGGTCGCGTTTGTCATCTCCGTACTGGGGCGCCCTTACTGGGTCACCCGCCCCAGGGACGCAGCAGTCTCACCGGCCGAGAACGTAACGGCCTTGGGAAGCTGTCGGGGGATAATGGTGCCAACCTTGCCTGTGGATTCCGATCCGAGACCATTCCAGGGCGCGGTTGTAAGCGAATTTTCCCGTTTCAGAATGGACTTGTGTATCCTATCAAGATGGTCGGATGGCTCCAGGCCAAGTTCCTCTCTGAGGATGGCCCGGATTTCCTGGAATGATTCAAGGGCGTCTGCTTGCCGGGCTGACCTGTACAGGGCGAGCATGTGCAACGCTCTCAGCGGCTCGCGCAGTGGGTAAGCTCTGACGAGCTCACTCAGCTCGGCTACGAGTTCGTGATGCCGATCGAGTTTGAGCTCAAGCTCGATACACTCTTCGGTGGTCCTGATTCGTTCCTCTTCAAGCCGAATCGCCATCGTTCTGACCACCCCGCTCTCGACGTCCGAGGCGACCGCCGTGCCGCGCCACAGCGCGAGAGCGGCACGAAGCTCGGCTGCTGCATCCCTAACCTTCCCGGCAGCAGCCAGCTCCCGGCCGGAGTTGATCATCCGGCGGAATACAGCAGAGTCGAGCGACTCGGCGGGAATATGGATGGTATAGCCTACCAGATTGGTGACGATCACATGATCTTCGCCGAATTTCCGCAGCTGACGCCGCAAGGCGGATATGCAGGTCTGGATCTGGCCCTTGGCGGTGACGGGTGGATCCTCTCCCCATATCCCCTCAGTGATCCGGTTGAGCGATACGAGATTTCCTACCTGCATGAGTAGCATCGCTAATATGGTTCGCTGGCGGCCGTGCGGAAATTGCAGAGCAATTCGATCAAGTGAAACATCGAGCGAACCAAGGATCCTGAAATGCATAACACGAAGCCTTTTCGACTTGATGGACACGAGGTGGAAAATTCCGCGTTTTGGCGGACAGTCCCGTGGTCGCCCGGCAGATCCGACGGTCCTCCCCATCGTCGCGGTCCGTCAAAGGGGCGGTGGGGCCCGCAACAGCCGGGTCGTGTAGTCGGCCCACGCTCCGGTGTACGGATGGGCGAGCACCAGATCGAGGGTGCGGCGGGAAACCTGCTCCACCCGGTCGGGTAGCTCCCAGGCGCGGTCCCGATGCGGCAGAGGACCCATGAGGTCCGGCCGCTTCTTGACTTTCTCGTCAACCGCACGCAGCAGGCGCCGGCTGTGTTCGGCCTGCCGAATCCCGCGGACTACGCGAGGCGTCGCCTGCCCGTGCGCCAGTTGATCGAAGTCGCGCCGGGGAACCTTGTGCGTTCGGAAGTCCAGGTCATCAAAAGGATATTCTGCCTGCATGGCAAGCCTTCCTGCGTGATCGACTGCGGCGAGCCGAGGGTCAGCCAACTCCGGTTGCGTTCGAGCAGGAGGTCTTGCTTCTGGTTGGGTCCTCGGCTTCCTCAACGACATGTGGCAGGGTCGGTCCGAGTGCGGCAAGGGGCATTCCTCGCAGTACCGTCAGTGAAACTCTACCGAGATCAAATAGCTCGGATTCGAGGGCGGGTTGGGCGTCATCGAGCGGGTTCATGTGACGAATCCCCTTTACTGGTCCCCTTTACTGGCCCGACCGTTCGAGCGCGCCATTGACATCATGGCTCATGGTTTGCCGTTCAGGAAGGGCGCTTTTTCCCTTGCGTGGTCCGCGGTGCCTGTCAAACCCAATGAGACATCAGTTTACTTTTGTGGTTTGTGGTGAGGTATTGGCCTGAAGGGTCGTGAGTGACCTATTGATCCATACCCTGGCGGGCAGCGACGGCGGGTAGGGGCGTCGACCACGGAACCGTTCGGGGCGGGCCAGGAAGGCCGCGTTCAGCGTGGCGATCCGCTTGGCGTGGATCTTGACGGCGGTGCCGTCGTGCACGGACGCCGGGCCATGCATCGCGATGCCCGAATGACGATGCTCATTGCTGTAATAATCAAAGAACTGTTCGCAGAAGACACGGGCGTCTTCGATCGAGCCGAACCTCCCGGGGAACGCCGGCACTACATTCGCAGATCTTGAGGTAGGGGGTCGCCTCGGCTGCGGTAGTGGCTGATCAATGCCCGGCTCTGATGAACGAGTCGGAAATGCAACCAGGACAGCACATGGTCGACAGCGGTGGTGGCGGGAATGAGTAGACGAGCCAGGACGCAACCTTTTCGGCGCCGCTGAGGGCTAGGCTTGGCCCCGCCCACCAGTCGGTCTTTCGCCACCGCTTTGAGTAGAAGTCCCCTGCGCCAAGGCGTGCACGTTCATCGTCCCGGCCTCTCTCACGCACCTTCTACGTCAGCGCGTCGGTCTAGACGCACGCATGCGGGCCGACGGTCAGCAGCTGGGAACGACGGGCTGATGAGTCGGGTCAGGGAGGCCAAGACCGACGATGGATTTGGCGAGACGCTCTACGGAACCGAGCAGTTCGTTAGGGGACAAGGTCAAGTCGATGGTGTCCTGGGTGATCTCGGTCCTCGTGCCGCGTACCACGTGCCGGTGCGGTTCCCCCGTGGCGTACACCAGATGGCCGCGATCGAGGCCGAGTGCTGTGCAGTACGCCAGCATCTGGTAGAGGTCGGCACTGTCAGCGGAGACCTTGTACTTGCTGTCCAGCACCGTGGCCGGGATCTCCCTGCCGGTGGAGTCGATGACGTAGCGGATCAGGTCGGGCCGCAGTGGCACTCGGCGGCCGTGGTCCAGGTGGTGACGCCGGTCCTGGGATTCGGTGCGTCCGCCGTACGGGCGAAACGCCTCGGCCAGGGCCACGGTGACGAAGTCCTCGAACACCCGCCACATCTCCACCAGCAGCCCGTTCACCCGGATCGACGTACCGTCGTCCAGCTCGTAGGAGGCGCCGCGGAGCACGAGTTCCGCCAAGCCGAGGGCGGTCTGGTAGCGCGCGTTGATCCGGGTGGGATGTCAGGCCCCGGCGCCGCCGCACTGACGCCCGCCAGCCTGGCGATGACGTGCCGCAGCGTCCTGCGGGTCGGTACGGCCAAGCCGGGCAGCAGCAGCCGGTTCTCCGCGATGTCGACGGTGTAGTCGTCGTAGCGGACTTCGACGGGCAACGGCAGCCCGTACCGTCGGCGGATCTGGTCGGCCTCTCTGATCCGGCCCCGGAGGACCGGCAGCGCCTCCTCCACCTCCCGATACCCCTGCAACACTCCCCGCCGGAGCGCGCGGTCGGCGGTGTTCATCGTGCCGATGATGACCAGGTTCTCCGGCAGCGTGAACGCCTGACCGGTCCCCTCCGCCGAGGAGTACAGCAGGTCGACCGCCTTATCCCGGTACTCCAGCAGGAAGTACAGCTCACCGAAGATCTTCGCGAGGTTGCCCCGGTTGATCTCATCGATGATCAGGACATACGGCTCTTCGGGGTGCTGCCGCGCGGCATCTACCAGGCGCAGCAGCGGACCGGGCAGCGGCTTGAACGTCACGCCCTGCCCATCCGCGGTCTGCACCGGCCGGAAGCCCTCGAAGAAGTCCTCGTAGAAGTAGACCGGGTGGAACTGCACAAGCTTGACGTTCTCCGGTTTCCCACCCACCAGGAACTGGGCGAGATGCTGCGCGAGGTAGGTCTTCCCGGTCCCCGGCGGCCCATAGAAGATCAGCTGCGGGCGGTCGCGGAGCAGTTCCACGCACTCCTGCAACCAGTCTCGGTCGACGAGCAACTCCTCGGCCAGCTCGGCATCGACATCCGGCAGCACCAGGTCCCGGACGACCGTCGTCTTGGCCGTCTCGGACCCGACCAGCGCCTCCAGTTCCTCGGCGAACTCCGTCAGGTCAAGCACGTCGTGCTGCGTAGCCAGCTTCGCCGAAATCGCATCCGGCAGGTCGTCGGCGAAGTCGAGCGGTGCCTGCGGGTTCGACCATTCGACCGGCCGCTGCAGGTTGGCCCGGTTCTCCACACTCGCCCGGAACGCCGGGCCACCTTTTATCCAGCCGAGGTAGACCTTTCCCCCGTCGTTGCTGAGCACCAGATCGTCCTCGCGCATCCGCGACAGGAAAGCGTGGAACTCGGCGGTCTTCTTCAACCGGTCGTTGTACGAGCCATGCGCGTAGTCCTCGTCCACCGCCGCCCGGATCGCCTCCTGCGTCGCCCCCGGCGGCAGCTCTCGAAGCTTGGAGGCCGGAAGCGAGCAGTATCCCTCCGCCAGCCAATCCCCCACCAGGCTCACCCCGTGCACATTGGACCCACGAACCAGCGCAGATCAAGCAGGTTTTCCCGGATCTCCAGCGGCGGAACCCTCACCGCTTTGTACGCGGCCAGGCCGTGCGCGTGCTGGGCTCCCTTGACCGCGTAGGAAATGGGGACCACGACATCGGCGACGCCGGACTGAGCGGCCTTCAGGTGCTGTTCGCAGGGATAACAACGGCTCCATGGACCGGTGACGGGACCGCAGCAGACGTAACAGATCGAAGGCGCGGGCTTGAGGGGATTGCGAAGGTAGTGGACTTGCTGGGCGACACGTGCGCGGACGGCATCCCAGGGATCAACTGCTCCAGACAAGGTGGGGGCCTCCGGAAGAGCATCAGGGCCGGCTTGGAGATCGGAGATCACTTGCTCGACCACCGACAGTAACTGCTCAAGGCTGGAGACCACATGAACTCCGGGCTTCTTCGCGTACTCCCGGGCCCAGTCGTGTTCCAGCAGTTGGTCGGGCATCACCACGGGGCGGCCGTGCTCAAGGGCCAGCCGAGCCTGGATCCGCGCCCCGCTCTTCCATGGCGCCTCGATCACCACCGTGGCCGCCGCGTAACCGCTCATCACGGCGTTGCGCATCGGAAAGCTCTGCTTGCTGGGCGGCGCGTCCGGCCAAAACTGGCTGATCACCGCGCCTTCGTGAGCGATTCGCTCCTGCAGTGCGCGGTTCTCGTTCGGATAGAACCGGTTGATTCCGGTTCCGATCACGGCCACCGTACGGCCATGGGCTTCGAGCGCCGCCTGGTGCGCGGCGGTGTCGATGCCCCTGGCGAGCCCACCGACCACGGTCACACCGTTCAGAGCCAGCTCCCTCGCCACCGATGAGGCGATCCGCAAACCTCGCTCACTCGCCTGGCGAGTGCCGACGACGGCGATCGCCCGCTGATCCTCAACGAGATCGCCTCGCGAGAACAGCAGCGGAGGCATCTGGTGAATGCTGCGCAGCCTGCTCGGGTAGTCAAGGTCAAAGCAGGCGTGAACCCCGATACCCGCTTCTTCCCAACTCTCCACTGACTCCGCCGCATCCGTGATCGCGGACACCACGGGATCGGACGCGGGAAACAGGGTCTCCTGCAGCCTGCGCCGGGATTCGAGCGCCGTCACCGCACTACCGGTTTCCAACACTTCAAGCCCGATGTCCTGCCACTTGGCCCCGGGACACCGCAACAACGCCACCAGGGCGGCACGTTCACGCAGTTCTGGAACCATACTCCCGCTGCTACCGGTGAACGAGAGCAATGCCCTGGTGCTTACGCTTCCGAGTCTCACCACATCTCCTTGAACGACACCGTCGCCATCGGCGCGGTCGCGGGTCGGACTGCGGCGCCATCATCCGGAGCATCCCCACGTGCGCGGTGAGCACCTTGAAGTCGTGAGAAAGCCCATCCTCCCTATGGAGCATCCCCACGTGGGGATGCTCCATAGGGAATCTCGACGAACTCGTAGACCGGGGACGTGTTCCCCGCGCACGCGGGAATAGCCCCAATGACAAATGCGCATTCCGCCATGGATCGGTCCATTCGATCAGAGTGTTATTCCTGCGACAGCTTCGGCCAATACTTGGGCGGAGTGGCAGCGGGATCGACGACGCGTAGGCGACTGGCCGGGGCCGGGTCGATGCCGCGTAAGGTCACCAAGCGCTGCCCGTCCGCCTCGGTGAGGAGATTCAAGGCAGCGGGCAGTCCGGCGGCGACAGTAGCGATCGCCAGGCCGATTCCGATCATGCCGGGGTGCTTGTGCGGGTATTCGACCCGGTGCAGCCCGGAGGTAGCGATCGCCTCGACCTCTCGGGGGCGCTGCATCTGCCGGGCGTCGTTGGTCAGGATGACGTGGAATCCCTCGGCCACCGCTCGGGGGTAGAGGTTTTCGTCCCGAGTCCCGGACCAGCGGTCGAGATCCAGCAGATGGACGACCTCATGCCCCAGAACGAAGGCGTTGATGGCCTGGTGAAGCGGCCGGGACACGTTCTCATCCAGCAGCAGCCTCACGTGATTCCTTGGGGGGATCGTAGCTATTGACGTAGTCGGCGAAGTCGGCGGCATCCAGAGCCGCCGTAGGGGTGACGCTCGGGTAGTACTCAGAGATCCGCTCCGGGGGGAGCCCATCTCGAAGGAGAGCGGCGACCTCGTCATAAGGGACGCGAGTGCCCTCGATCACCGGCACCCCGCCGCGAACCGCCGGATTCACCGTCACATGCGCACGGGGCCTTAACAGCGGCGGGATGTGTCTGCCGTCGCGGTAGAACGGCTGCAGGACATCGACCATCTCGTGGATGACCACGTTGGCTTTCCTGCGGACCAGGTCGACCGCCTGGTCGGACTCGGCCAGGTAGATGCTGCTGCCGTCGGCGACCAGCGTGTATGACGAAAGGTGATCGTGCTCCTGCAAGTCGCCGCGGAGGGTGTCGAGCGCCCGCCTGATCTTCTGCAGCGAGGCGTCATTGCGCAGCTTGACGCAGGTCCGTAACGCCACGACATCGCGGAAGGAATAGAGAACGGGCCGGGTGCTGGAAATCTCCGGGATCAGCACCGCGCCACGGTTGACTCCGGCCTTGCGCCAGTGGGCGAGCTGACGGAGCGTGGCACCCGACAGCGCCGCCGCCAACTTCGAGTCGAACGCCATCACCTCACCCCTCCCCCACTCCGTGATCCGAGCCCTGCCCGAGACATCATCGCAAATCTCGCCTGGCAGGTCAGGCACTATGCTGCTTCGCCTCCGCCGTTTCAGAAACTTCCAGCGGAGCACGGATGTCACCCTCAGGACACCGACGCTCACCCGAGCCTGCCAGTCGATAACGCACGCCCCGAAGCCTGCCACAGGCATGTTGCCGCCCCCTCTCAGGAACGGCACTCTTCACAACGGCGCGGCCGACAGACAGCACTTCGACAGCCCAATCCGCGACCGTGGCTGATCCCTCGGATAGACCGTCAAGCGGCCGGATCCTCAAGGGAGCCGTCCTTGATGCCGCTGATGAAGGTTCGCCACTCAGTGGAGGTGAAAGTCAGCGCCGGCCCGCTCCGGTCCTTGCTGTCACGAACACCTATACGTCCTCCGTTCAAAGAGGCCACTTCGACGCAACTGCCGCCGTTCCCACCACTAAGGCTGCTCTTTCGCCAGACCGCCAGAGCCATTTCTTCGTGGGACACTTTGCCCCTTTCAGCGTTTATAGATCTTCTTTTGCGAGCTTCGCGATCATATCGATTGAATCTCGAGGATCGAGAGCCGAAGCACGCAGATGGTCATATGCCAGCGTATATGCCCGAATCTCTTCGGGCTTCTCCAGATAGAGACTGCCGGTTATGTACTCCAGGTAGGTGACTTCACTCGCTCCATCGGAGAAGGACAGGATGGCGAACGATCCGAGCATCGCCGCATGAGCGCCGATGACATAGGGCAAGACCTGGATGGTCACATTCGGCTGAGCCGAAATGTCCGCGAGGTGCTGGAGCTGCTCTTTCATGACACGGGCGCCACCGACGCGGCGACGCAGAGCGGCCTCGTTCACGATCGCCCAGAAATTCATGGGCTGCTCGGATCGGGTGATGACACTCTGTCGAGCCATGCGCAGGCTGACGTGCCGCTCTATCTCGTCGGGTGCGTCGGTCACCCGTGCCGCCCGGTAGATCGCGCGAGCGTAATCTTCGGTCTGGAAGAGTCCGTGAACGAGTTCGGGTTCGTAGTTACGAAGTGACGACGCCTCCGCTTCCAGCCCTACGTAGACCTGGAACCACTGCGGGATCACATCGCTGTAGGCATGCCACCACCCTCGCTCCTTCGCCTGTTTCGCCAACTGGACGAGCGCGTCGTACTCAGCGCCCTCACGGAGTCCGTAGAGCTGCAACATGGCCCGGACGTCGTTGACGGAGATCCGCAGCGTCCCGCCTTCCACTTTGGTCATCCTCGACGTCGACCAGTTCAGATGATCAGCCACTTCCTCCTGCTTGAGGCCGGCCGCGGTGCGGAGTTGTCGCAACTCCTGCAGCAGTCGTCGATGGCGGACGGTCGGCGAGAAGCTGGCCATGGGTCTCCCTCCCAAGACACCTGTTTGATCACACATCGTAATGAATCTTTAACTGGTTGTGCGAAAGTGCTTGCAGGTTCAGATTTGCAGGTGCAGATTTAGCACGTGCTCGCTCACCGAGAGTGATAGTACGTCGCAATCGCAGGCTTTGTAGCCCGTTCCGCGCAAGCCGCAGGCCCATCACGTCCAACGCCGAGCGGCTTCAGGACCGACGGAGGGATGACAGGAAGATGAAGATTCGTGATCTTCAAGGGTGGGGTGGTGAGTTGCTGGAGTTGGCCTGGGAGTTGAACGATCTCGGGTTCGACTCCGTGGTCCGGCTCTCGCCCGGCCGTCGGCCGAGTGTGGAGATCTTCATGCCGCCAGGGCGGTCGAGGGTCGTCACCGCACAGCGGGGCCGTACCTCGGTGTTCACTTGGGAGCGGATCTCCGCCCGCGCGAACCGTGACCGGCAGGGCCGGAGCAGGATGCGGATGGCGGCGGAGCGACTCCTGGAGGTGGCGCGATGAGGATGCCGGAGCCGCTGGGCCGGGCCGACCTCCCTGCCGAGGTGGAGTCCGTTCCCCTGGCCCGCCGCTACGTCCGCGACCTGCTCGACCGCATCGACCACAAACAGACCGACGACGCGCTACTGCTGGTCAGCGAACTCTTCACCAACGCGGTACGCCACTCCGACTCCGGCCGCCACCCCGACGGCCGGGTCTCCGTCGCCGTCACCAACCAAGATGGAACGCTCCACATCGATGTCATCGACGCCGGGTCAACAGGACAGACGCCCCGCATCTGCTCCGACGTCGACCCCGACAGCGGCAGCGGACGCGGCCTCTGGCTGGTTCAGGAACTGTCCGCCTCCTGGGGCTGGTACGAGACCCCGACCGGCCGGGTGGTCTGGTTCCAACTCTCCGAGACCTGACCACTGCGAAGGTCAGACCTCCGGTTCATCGTGGCCCGCAACCAACCCAGGCAGCAGGCAGGTGACCACGACGTCCCAGGCACTCTCGACGGCGAGCGAGACACCTGGAAGGACGACCAAAAAATCCCCTCCCCTCGCCCGATACCCCCTTGCTTCAGCAGCAGCCGGGACACCCTGATCCCCGCTGAAGCCTGCCCCCCGTGCACTGGGCTCCGCTCCAGCCAGGAACCGTCCCGGAGAGCCTCCCTGGCTTTAGAGGTGAATCCTGTCGGCCGGGGCCGTAAACGCCCCACGGCACCGGCCGACGGATCAGATCACTCCGGGTCGTAGGCCAAGTTGGGCCGCAGCCAGCGCTCCACCTCTGCGAGGTCCAGGCCGCGGCGCACGGCGTAGTCCTCGACCTGATCCTTGCCAAGCCGCCCCACGGTGAAGTACCGCGACGACTCATGGGCGAAGATGAGCCCGCTCACGCTCGCGGCCGGGGTCATCGCGAAGGACTCGGTCAGGCCCATGCCGAGGCGGTCGGCGTCCAGCAGGTCGAACAGCTCCCGCTTCTCGCTGTGGTCCGGGCTCGCGGGGTAGCCGAGCGCGGGGCGGATGCCGCGGAAGCGTTCGGCGTGCAGGTCCTCGATGAGGGGGTCGGCGTCCGGCTCGAACCAGCCCCGCCGTGCCTGCAGGTGGATGTGCTCGGCGAACGCCTCGGCGAGGCGGTCGGCGAGGGCCTTCACCATGATCGACCGGTAGTCGTCGTTCTGGGCCTCGTAGCGGGCCGCGAGCTCCTCGGCGCCGTGGATCGCCACGGCGAACCCGCCGAGGTGGTCTCCGGCCGGGGCGATGTAGTCGGCCAGGCAGCGGTTGGGTCGGCCGTCGGGCTTGGCCGTCTGCTGGCGCAGCATCGGCAGGCGAAGGCCGTGTTCGAGCACGATGTCGTCGCCCTCGGAGTGGGCGGGCCAGTAGCCGTAGGCGCCCTTGGCCTGGAAACTCCCCTCGGCGATGATCTGGTCGAGCATGGTGTTGGCGTCGTCGAAGAGCTCGCGGGCCACCGGCTGGTCGAGGATCGCCGGATACTTGCCCTTCAGCTCCCAGGCGAGGAAGAGGAACTGCCAGTCGATCATCTCCCGCAGCACGGCCAGTTCCGGCTCCACGACGCGGATGCCGGTGAAGTCGGGGACGGGCAGGTCCTCGAAGGAGACCTTCTCGGGGTTCGCGCGGGCCCGCTCGACGCTCAGCAGCGGGGTGCGCTGCTTGTTCGCGTACTGCTCGCGCAGGCGCTCCTGGTCGGCGCGGTTGCTCGCGTCCAGTGCCTCGGCACGGTCGGCGTCCAGCAGGTCGGAGACGACGCCGACGACGCGGGAGGCGTCGAGCACGTGAACCGTGGGGTGGTCGTAGGCGGGGGCGATGCGGACCGCGGTGTGCTGGCGCGAGGTCGTGGCGCCGCCGACCAGCAGGGGCAGCTTCAGCCCGCGGCGGCGCATCTCCTCGGCGACGGTGACCATCTCGTCCAGTGACGGGGTGATGAGGCCGGAGAGTCCGACGACGTCGGCTCCCTCGGCGACGGCGGTGTCCAGGATGACCGAGGCGGGGACCATCACCCCGAGGTCGACGACCTCGTAGTTGTTGCAGCCGAGCACGACGCCGACGATGTTCTTGCCGATGTCGTGGACGTCGCCCTTGACGGTGGCGAGCACCACCTTCCCCTGACCCCGGCTGGTGTCGAGGCGTCCTTCCAGCCGCGCCTGCTCCTTCTCCGCCTCCATGAAGGGCTCGAGGTAGGCGACCGAGCGCTTCATCACCCGCGCGCTCTTGACCACCTGCGGCAGGAACATCTTGCCCGACCCGAACAGGTCGCCCACGATCTTCATTCCGTCCATGAGCGGCCCCTCGATCACCTCCAGGGGGCGTGCCCGCTGCTGCCTGGCCTCTTCGGTGTCGGCCTCGATGAAGTCGACGATGCCGTGTACGAGGGCGTACGACAGGCGCTCCTCCACCGGGGCCTCGCGCCAGGCGAGGTCCACGACGCGGCGGGTGCCGGACCCGCTCACCGTGTCGGCGAAGGCGACGAGCCGGTCGGTGGCGTCCTCGCGCCGGTCGAAGATCACGTCTTCGACGAGTTCGAGCAGGTCGGCGGGGATGTCCTGGTAGACCGCGAGCTGCCCGGCGTTCACGATGCCCATGTCGAGGCCGGCGCGCACCGCGTGCAGCAGGAACGCCGAGTGCATCGCCTCGCGCACGATGTCGTTGCCTCGGAAGGAGAACGAGAGGTTGGAGATGCCGCCGCTGGTCAGCGCTCCGGGGCAGCGCTCCTTGATCAGCGGCAGAGCCTCGATGAACGCCTTGGCGTACCCGTTGTGCTCGCTGATGCCGGTGGCGACGGCGAGCACGTTGGGGTCGAACACGATGTCCTCGGCGGCGAACCCGGCCTTCTGCGTCAGCAGGTCGTAGGCGCGGGCGCAGATCGACACCTTGCGCTCGACGGTGTCGGCCTGTCCCTGCTCGTCGAAGGCCATGACCACCACGCCGGCGCCGTAGTCGCGGATGATCCGCGCCTGCCGCAGGAACGCCTCCTCGCCCTCCTTCAGGCTGATCGAGTTGACGACGCCCTTGCCCTGCACGCACTTGAGACCGGCCTCCAGCACGCTCCACCGCGAGCTGTCGATCATGACCGGGATGCGGGCGACCTCGGGCTCGGTCGCGATCAGGTTCAGGAAGGTGGTCATCGCCTGCTCGCTGTCGAGCAGGTCGGCGTCCATGTTGACGTCGAGCAGGTTGGCGCCGCCGCGTACCTGCTCCAGTGCGACGTCGACGGCGCCCTGGTGGTCGTCGGCCTCGATGAGGCGACGGAAGCGCGCCGAGCCGGTGACGTTGGTGCGCTCGCCGATCATGACGAACCCGGTGTCCGGGCCGATCTCGAAGGGCTCCAGGCCGCTGAAGCGGGTGCGGGCCGCGGGTTCGGCCACCTGGCGGGGCGGCAGGCCGGACACGGCGGACGCGATCTTCGCGATGTGCGCGGGTGAGGTCCCGCAGCAGCCGCCGACGACGTTGACCATTCCCGCCTTGGCGAACTCGTCGAGCAGCGCCGCGGTCTCGTCCGGGGTCTGGTCGTAGCCGCCGAACGCGTTGGGCAGGCCCGCGTTGGGGTGGCAGGCGACGTAGGTGTCGGCGAGGCGCGCGAGCTCGGCGACGTGCGGGCGCATCTCCTCGGCGCCCAGCGAGCAGTTCACACCGACCAGGAGCGGTTCGGCGTGCCGGATCGAACTCCAGAACGCCTCGACGGTCTGTCCCGACAGCGTGCGCCCGCTCAGGTCGACGATCGTCACCGAGATCCACAGCGGCAGGTGCGGGGCGACCTCGCGCGCGGCGGTGATCGCGGCCTTCACGTTGAGCGTGTCGAAGATCGTCTCGATCAGGAGCAGGTCGACCCCGCCCTCGGCGAGCGCGCTGATCTGCTCGGCGTAGGCGGCGCGGACCTCGTCGAACGAGACCGCCCGGTAGGCGGGATCCTCGACGCGCGGGGAGAGCGACAGCGTGACGTTCAGCGGGCCGATCGAACCGGCCACGAAGCGTCCGCCCGCCTCGTCGGCGGCCTGGCGGGCCAGCTGGGCGCCGCGCAGGTTCATCTCCCGCACCAGCGACTCCAGCCCGTAGTCGGCCTGGCCGATGCTGGTGGCGGTGAAGGTGTTGGTGGTGGTGATGTCCGCGCCGGCCGCGAGGTACTGGCGGTGAATGTCCAGGATGACGTCGGGGCGCGTCAGGTTCAGCAGGTCCGGGTCGCCGGTCACGTCACGCGGATGGTCGAGTAAGCGATCGTCGCGGTAGTCGGCCGGGGTGAGCGAGGCCCCCTGCAGCATCGTGCCCCAGGCTCCGTCGAGCACCAGGATTCTTTGCCCGAGAAGCTCGCGCAGTGCCCGCGCGCGGGCCTCGGCTCCCTGGACGCCGTCCGCGGAACGCGCGCCGTCACCGGATGTGTGCGAGGCGGAGTCACCCTCGTGCTCGCCGACGTGCTTCAAGGATCCGTTCATCGGTCCACCTCCCTGTTGTGGGAGGCGCCCTTACCGGAAGATCAGGGCCGAGCGTGGCGGACCCGAGCCCGTTGCAGCGCCTCTCGACCTTGAGATCAAGGGTACCGAGGGTTGAGACGAGACGCCAAACAACAGTCCACTATTTGAAAAAACCCTGCCCACATACCCTCATGAAACGCCCCGAGCGAGCGAGGACGGTCGTCAGGGGGTGTCCTCGGCCGCGCTCAGCCACACGCTGATCCCGGCCGGCGCGCCGGGGCCGTGGTCGGAGTTTCCGAAGCCGTGCGACGACGACCCACCCCCCTCCCCGTATCGAACATGTGATCTAAAACTTCTGGAAACAGGTCGCGGTCAAAGTTACGATCTTGCTGTTCACCGGCCGGGCCGACCGGCCGGTTCTCCACACCTACAGGGCGCGAAGACGCCCATGACTGGATCGGAGATCAAGCTTGAGACGTGCACTGATCGCATTGGGTGTCGGTCTGAGCGTGCTGGGTTCCACCGTCGTCACACCGGCGCAGGCCGCGAGCGTGGTGATGGTCCGGCTGGCCCCCACCACGACGGAGGCCCAGCAGGTCGCGAGATTCTGGTTCGCCGACGGGGCCGCCAACCTGAGGAACGCCACACCGTACGCCGTGCGGACCGCGGCCGACGGGGAACGCCTGAGCACGGACATCGTCCCGGACGGCCCCCGGTACTCCATCCCGCCGCTGGAGGGACCGGCCTCGCCGGAAGGGGGAATGCCCACCACCTCGGGCAAGGTGTTCTTCGTCGGGAGCGACCTCCAGCCGCACTGGTGCACCGGCACGGTCGTGCACACAAGGTATCGGAACGCCGTCGCGACGGCGGGTCACTGCCTGCTGGACACCGAGGCCCCAGCCGGTACGCTCGCCAACTGGGTCTTCGTCCCGGCCTACTCCGAGGGCACCGCCCCGTTCGGGCTGTACGTCGGGAAGGTCGGCTTCGTTCACCAGGACTTCGACGACGTCCGCGACTACGACCGCGACCTCGCCTTCGTCAACGTGTACCGCGGTGTTGCCTCTCCTTCCCCGGACGTGCTGACCAATGTCGGGTCGCTGGCCGACAACGTCGGCGCCCAGGGAATCCTGTTCAACCAGCCGCTCGCGCCCGCGGCCGACGTCTTCGGATACCCCGCCGGCCCCCACCCCGACGGTGACCGGCCCCACACGGGCGAGACACTCGAACGCTCGACCGGGCCGACGCTCACGATGAACGTCACCGGTCTCCCCATGGACCGGCCCGTCGGCGTGGACTCCCAGTTCACCGGTGAGGGTTCTCTCGGTTCCTCGTGGCTGACCGGCTACACGGACGACAGCCGTACCGGCTACCTCAACGGCGTCACGATCAGTGTTTCCGACACCGACGGCGACAACCGGTACGACACCGGCGTCTCGCCGTACTTCGACACCGAGTTGTGCCAGGTCTATCGGAAGGCCGAAGCCTTCTGGACCGGCGTCGTCGTCATCTAGACGGCCCCGTGCCCGCCGCGTCCGCCCGCGGGGGCGGGCGCGGTGTCATGCTCCCGCGGGGCGCGACGGTCGGCGGCGGCCGGTCACGTGGCGCGCGGCACCGCCGAGCGCGACCGGCGGAGCGCGCTCGGCGGGATCACTCCCGCGGGGCGGGAGGTGCCGGAGACGGCGTGCCGCGAGGAGCGCGGCCCCGACGTCCCGCCGGGCGTGGCCGACGGGTGCGACCACTTCCGCGAGCAGCCGATCAAGCCGATCACGGTCGTGTGAGGCACCCGCCGACCGCCGGGCACTACTTGGTGATCGTGATGGTGTCGACGTCGAACAGCGAACCTGAGCCGCCGCTGAAGGTGAGGAACAGCGGCCCCGAACCCGTCGCGGTGAGGGTGGTGGAGACGGTCCTGAAGGTGTCCCAGCTGCCGGTGTTCGGCACGGTCACCGTGCCGAGCACCGTCCCGGTCTGCGAGCCCGCGCGCACCCGGATGGTGCCACCGGCACCGGCCGAGGAGACGCGGGCGCTGAAGGTCTTCGCCCCGGAGACGTTGACCGACGAGTATCCGACCCAGTCACCGTTTTCGATGTAGCCCACCGTCCTGCCGCCGCTCGCCGTGCCGTGGTTCGCCGGCTGCACGCCGAAGTTGGAGGTGTAGGACTCCCCCTCGACCGTGATGCTGGTGCCGGAGGTCCTCGGGCTGCAGTCGGCCGTCACCTGCCCGGCCACGTACCTGATGCCGCCGAGCAGCAGGCTGCGGAAGGCCGATTCCGCGTAGGACTGGATGGTGTGCCCCAGGCCCGTGTAGAACGAGCGGCCCGAACCCTGCGTGCGGCACCAGGTGATGGGGTGGTCGCCGCCCATGCTGCCGCCGCTGTAGCTGCCCTCGTCGAGGTTCTGCAGGACGCGCACGTTGGAACGGGGGTTGGTGCCGTAGTTGTACCACTCGTCGCTGCGGCTCCAGGTGGCGCCGAGGTGGGAGGTGGCCGGGTGCGTGTTGTCCTCGGTCCTCACGGTGGCCTGCTGGATCGCGGGGTGGCTGCTGAACCAGGCGCCCACCAGCTGGCCGTAGTAGGCCCAGCCGTACTCGGTGTCGGCCGCCGCGTGGATGCCGAGGTAGCCGCCGCCGCCGTTGATGTAGCTCTCGAACGCGCTCTGCTGGGTGTTGTTGAGGACGTCACCGGTGGTGCTGAGGAAGATCACGGCCTCGTACGTGGCCAGGTTGGCCGTGGTGAAGGCTCCCGCGTCCTCGGTCGCGGTGACGGTGAAGCCGTTAGCCGTACCCAGATCCCTGATGGTCTGGATGCCGGTCGGGATGGAGTCGTGCCGGAATCCGGCCGTCTTGGAGAAGACCAGCACGTCGAACGGGGCGGCGGCCTGGGCCGCGCCGGGGACGAGCACGGTCGCTGCCGCCGTGAGGGCCGCCGCGGCTACCGCGAGCCCGCGTGCGATGAGACTACGCATCGCTGTCCTTTCGGGTACGTTAGAATCCCCGGCGCGGCGAAGCGCCGCGCCGGGGATTCGTCACTTGGTGATCGTGATGGTGTCGACGTCGAACAGTGAGCCGGAGCCACCGGTGAAGGTGAGGAAGATCGCCCCTGAGCCCGTCCCGGTGAGGGTGGTGGTGACGTTCTGGTAGGTCTCCCAGCCGCCGGTGACCGGTACCGCCACCGAGCCGAGGATCGTCCCGGTCTGCGAACCGGCGCGGATCTGGATGGTGCCGCCCGAACCCGCCGAGGAGATGCGCGCGGTGAAGGTCTTCGCCCCGGACGCGCTCAGCGTGCTGTAGCCGGCCCAGTCGCCGTTTTCGATGTGGCCCATCGTGTTTCCACCACTGGCTCCGGCGTGGGCGACCGACTGCACGCCGGAGCTGGAGGTGTAGGCCTCCCCCTCCACCGTGGTGCTGGTACCGCTGCTACCGGTGTTCAGGGTGAAGGCGTCCAGGTCGAAGAGGTTGCCCTGGCCCGTCGCGCCCTTGAAGACGAGGAACAGCGTGGTGGTGCCCGAGGGAACGTTGCTCAGGTTGGCCGAGACGTCCCTGAAGGTGTCCCAGCCGCCGGTGACCGGCACGGTGACCGTGCCCAGGAGCGTGCCGGTGGCCGATCCCGCCCTCACCTCGAGTGTTCCGCCGGCACCGCCGGAGGAGACGCGGGCGGTGATGGAGGTCGCGTTGCCGAGCGCGTACGGCGTGAAGGAGATCCAGTCGCCGTTGTCGATGAACCCCGCGGTCTTGCCGCCCTCGGCCGTGGCGTGGTCGGCGAGCTGGACGCCGGACTGGGCGCCGAAGTGCTCGGCCTGACGGTGGCGAGGCTGCAGGGTGCGCGTGCTCTCGGTGGTCAGGCCGGCCTTGTCGGTGTAGCTGGCGACGAAGACGCCGTAGATGTTCGCGGCGCTGTCGTGCTCACCGTCGGTGGGGACCACGATGCTTCCCGAGCAGCCGTTCCTGCTGGTGATCTGGTGCGCGTGGCTGTCGTGGCCGAGCAGGTAGGTGACCGTGACCTTGCTGCAGTCGATGGTCCCGTCCTCGGGGTCGCTCACGTTGACCTGGAAGGGCACCGTGTCACCGAAGGAGAACAGCTGCCCGTTGACGGGCTGGGCGAAGTTCACCGTGGGCGCGGTGTTGCCGACCGTGATGGTGACGTTGGCGGTGCCGGTCAGCCCGCCGGGGTCCCGCACGGTCAGTGTGGCGGTGTAGGTGCCGTTGGTCGTGTAGGTGTAGGTGGGGTTGGCCGCGGTGGAGGTGGCCCCGTTGCCGAAGTTCCACGAGTAGGTGAGCGCGCCGCCCTCGGGGTCGGAGCTGCCGGCCGAGGAGAAGGTGACGGCGAGCGGCGCGGCCCCGGAGGTCTTGTTCGCGGCGGCCCTCGCGATCGGGCTGCGGTTGCCGCCCCCGATGTACTCGATGCGGTAGAGGGCCTGGTTGCCCGAGCCGGTGCCGTAGTCGAGCACGTACAGGGCGCCGTCGGGGCCGAAGGACATGTCCATGACCTGGGTGCCGGTCCACGGGAAGGCGGAGATCTCGCCGGGCGCCCCCGAGGAGGTGACCTCGATCGCCTTGATCCAGCGGCGGCCGTACTCACCGGCGAAGAACCGTCCGTTGAGCGTCTGGGGGAACTTGACGCTTGAGTTCAGGTTCGCGTCGTAGCGGTAGACCGGGCCGCCCATCGGCGACTCGGAGCCGCTGCCGAACTCCGGCGGCGATCCGGCGTCGCCGCCGTAGCGGATCCAGCTGGGCTTGGCCGCGGGCAGGGTGGTCAGACCGGTGTTGCGGAACGAGTTGTTCGTCGGGCCTCCGGTGCAGTTGTACTTCGCCTGGGAGGGGCCGGACGGGAAGGTGTACTCGTTGTAGGTCTCGGCGGTGGTGTTGGTGCCGGTGCAGTACGGCCAGCCGTAGTTGCCCGGGGCGGTGATGCGGTTGAACTCCACCTGGCCGGACGGGCCGCGACTGGAGTTGCTGCTGCCGGCGTCCGGCCCGTAGTCGCCCAGGTAGACGATGCCGGTGGCCTTGTCGACCGACATGCGGAACGGGTTGCGCAGGCCCATCGCGTAGATCTCGGGACGGGTCTTGGCCGTGCCCGGGGGGAACAGGTTTCCGCTGGGGATGGTGTAGGTCCCGTCGGCCTGCGGCTTGATGCGCAGCACCTTGCCGCGCAGGTCGTTGGTGTTGGCCGAGGAGCGCTGGGCGTCGAACTGCGGGTTGCGGTCGGTGCGCTCGTCGATGGGGGCGTAGGAGTTCGACTCGAACGGGTTGGTGTCGTCGCCCGTGGTCAGGTACAGGTTGCCCGCCGCGTCGAAGTCGATGTCACCGCCCACGTGGCAGCACTGACCGCGGTCGTTCGCCACCTGCAGGACGACCTTCTCGCTCGCCATGTCCAGGGTGTTGTCGGACTTGAGGGTGAACCTGGAGAGATTCAGGTGCCCCTTCCACTGGTCGAAGGTCGCCGCGCTGCCGGTGGTGGGCGCGTCGCCGTTCGGGGTGCTCAGCCTGGGCGAGTAGTACACGTACACGTAGCGGTTGGTGGCGAAGGCGGGGTCGGCCGCGATGCCCTGCAGCCCCTCCTCGTCGTGCGTGTAGACGTTGAGCTTGCCGGCCGTGGTGGTGCTCCCGGCCGCGGTCGTACGGCGGATCGTGCCGTCGCGCGCCGTGTGCAGGACCGACCTGTCGGGCAGCACCGTCAGCGACATCGCCTCGCCCAGCGAGCCGGAGCCCCTGGCCAGGGCGACCTGCTGATAGTCGGAGGCCGGGATGTCGATCATCGCGCGGGCCGCCGCGCCGGTGGCCGATCCGGTGACCGCCTGGGCCGTCGATCCGGTGGCCGCGACGCCGGTGGTGATGAGCAGGACTGCGGTCAGCAGCCTGGCCCACGGCCGAGGGCGTGGGGACATGGAGGGTCCTTTCCTGACTTGGGGGGACAGTCAGGCAAGGCGCGCGCCGCCGCGCTTATGCCGCCGGCGGCGTTGTCATGCGCTGCCGGTGATACCAGGGTTCGTGCGGTGGTGCGGTGATACCGGGTTCGTGCGGTGGTGCGCGCGTTCTCGGAGGGTGCCGTCTCCGAGAACGGAACCGTGAAAACCAACGATGTCGCGACAACCAACAATCTGGTTTTTCGCGACCCGCTGCACGAGTTACAGATTTTTAACACGCCGGAAATTGCCTGTAAACCCCCTGTCAAGGCTTCCCAGGTCAGGCACACCAACGCGGAAACGCCCGAACCTCCCCCCCTCTATGCGGCGGATCCTTCGATGAGATCGGGGCTGCGAACCGACGTGACGATCACCCGGCGCTCAGGATGAAAAAATATTCACGCCCGTTTTCCTCGCGTGCCGCATCGTCGCGGGTCAGCGTTCTTGTCCGACCCGGCCCGGCGGTTAATCATCACTCCGCGTCAACCGAAGTCACCCGCGGAAAGCGGGTCAACGCAGGCCTTTTCTGTTTCTGTAGTCGTTCCATACCTGTACGCAGTAGGCGTGGCGCCAGTCCGTGGAGGCCAGATGACGGCAGGCGTAGCCGGCGCTGATGCCGCCCCCGGGCGACGGCCTGCTTCTGGAGGCCGAGGGCGGCGGCGACCCGGTGGCCGGTGCCCCCGTCCGGCCCGCCCGGGGCTGTGCCCCGTCCTCCCGCGCACCGGAGCGCGACCGTCCCGCCGTCTCCCCGGCGTCCCTCGCGTTCCCCGCTCGGCGCCCGGCGCTTCCGTCCCCTCGCCCGCCGCTCGCGTTCCCCCGTCCCGCACCGGCCTTCGACGCGGCCCCGCGCCCGCTCTCCTGCCCCGCGCCTTCTTTCGCCCGCCCCGTCTCCGCCCCGGCGGCGGCCCGCGCGGAATCGCCCTCGCGGTGCCGTGCGTGCCGCTCGGCCGGCTTCTTGGCGGCTCCTGCCCGCTCCACCCGCTCGACCCACTCGTTTCTGGCGTCCCTGGCGGAGGAGGCGCGGTCCACCGGGAGCACCCCCACCGGGGCGGGGGCGGAGACCTTCCCATTCCCACCGCCTGCCGCGCCGGCCCTCTCATGGCCCGGCCTCTTCCCTTCCCGGCGATCCCCACCCCGCGGGCCCTTCGTGTCCGGTCTCGCCCCTCCCTCGGAGGCTCTCCCTCTCGGGACCTTCGCGTCCCCTCCCTCGTCGCCCTCGCGAGCCCCCGGCGGGGTTTTCGCGTCCACTCCGGGGGCTCGCGAGGCGGTGATCACCATGTCGTGCCCCAGGAGAACGCCCTCCCCGGAAGACGCGGGCGACGTGCCCGCGGTGGGAACGCCGTCCCACGGGGACCATCCCGACGACCAGACACCGACCCCCGCCGCGGCGAGGAATCCCGCGATCAGCGCGGGCCTCAGGAGGTGGTCGCGCGACAGACGCGACCACGGCCGCCGCCACGGACCGGGAGGCGGGGGCATCGAGAACGGCCTGCTGTCGAGGTATGACCGGGAGTCGCGGACCGGCGAACGGGGGACGAGGCCACCGCTCTCCCCGTCCCACTCGTCCTTGCGGTGCCGCGCGGGCCCGCGCGGCACCATCGCCTCTTCCCACTCCGGCCACTCCGGCGGCTCAGGAGGAGAGGGCGGCCCTATGGGCGCCCGGGACCCTGGAGGCCGCACGGGGCGCGGAGGCTGGGCCGGCTCCGGCGGCTCAGGGAGATCCGACGGCTCAGAGGGCTTCGAGAGTCCGGTGGCACGCGGCGCTTCGGGAGCGTGCGAGAGTTCGGAGGGCGACCGCCCTGCGGACGACGACGGCTGCCGGGGCGGCGGATCGCCGTACGGCATGCGTCCTCGCGGTCTCACCGTGAGGCCGTGGCTGTGAGTCCGATCGTGCTCACCGTGCATCTCGCCTCCTGCTGTCGCGTATCGCCCTCCCAGCCTGGCGAAATCACACACTGTATGCGGCCCATGACAGTACGGTCTTACCGATCCGTTATCAGCAGCAGGCCGCAAAGACAAAGAAATGCGGTGAAAGACGGACCTTATCCGGCCCTTCGATCTGCCCGGAGAGGCCCCGGCGGATCCCTGACGACATGGCCCCCGGTCGACGACAACCTCCATGTCGCGACAGAGCGTGCGAGCGGAGGCCTTCTCCTCGGCCCGCCCCTCACCTCTCATCCGTGCACCTGCCCGCAGGAGCGACGGGAGAGAGGCCGGGCGGCTCACACGCTTGCCAAGCACACACGCCTCATGTTCAAATGAACACATGGATAGTGATAATCGCGCTTGCCCGAGCGTGTAACCGCCAGGTGTCGGTCATTCCCGCCCTGTTGATGCTTTTCGTTGCACTGATCATGGATGTGTTCAGCCGCGACCTTTACAATGTAGATTCATAATATGTGCTCACGAGGCCACCGCACCTTCCGAGCGGCGAGCCCGAGACGTCGTCCGGGTGGGACAGGAAAACGCTTCCGCGGCCATCGGCCGGTGTTCCCCCGGTGTGACAGGATCTATCGCAGTGCTACAGGTCGGTGTGGCGGCCCCGCCCCGCCGTCGTGGCGCACCACGTTGGCAAGCCCTCAGTCGTCAGGATTCCCACGATGCTGAAAGCCGGTCGCTCCCAGGAGGAGATTCGCCGGCACAACCTTGGCGTTCTGCTCCGGCACGTCCACCTGGGCGGCCCGCTCTCCCGCACGGCACTGGCCGACCGGATGGGCCTGAACCGCAGCACGATCATGGGGCTGACCGGGGACCTCGCCTCGGCGGGCCTGGTCCGCGAGGAACTCCCCAAGGACACCGGCAAGGCGGGCCGGCCGTCGCTGGTGGTCCGCCCGGAGTCCGGCCGGTTCCACGTGATGGCCTTCGACGTGCGCGTGGACCGGCTGGTCGCCGCCAGGGTCGGGCTGGGCGGAACGATCCTGGACCGCAGGGAGGCGGTCCGGCCCCGCGCCGGGGCCGACCTCGACGACGTGGTCGGCACCCTCGCCGCCTTCGCCCGCGAGATGGACCGCGAGGCACCCTCGGACTCGGTGTGCGTCGGGGTCGGCGCCGCCTACTGCGGCATGATCAGGCCCGGTGACGGGATGGTGCGTTTCGGGCCGAACATGGGCTGGGTGGACCAGGCCTTCGGCACCGAACTCGGTCTCAGGCTGGGACTCGGGCTCCCGGTGGCGGTCGGCAACGAGGCTCACCTGGGCGCGCTGGCCGAGCTCGAACGCGGGGTGGGCGTCGGCTTCCAGAACCTGGTCTACCTGCACGGGGACGTCGGCGTGGGCGGCGGGATCATCGTCGGCGGCAAGCTGCTCGACGGTGACGGCGGGTACGGCTGCGAGCTCGGGCACATGATGGTGAACCCGTACAACGGGCGGCCCTGCGGGTGCGGCTCGCGCGGCTGTCTTGAGGCGGAGGTCGGCGAGCAGGCCCTGATCGACGCCGCCGGCCGCTCCTCCGAGCTCACCGGCCGCGAGGGCGTACGGGCGGTGGTGGAGGCCGCCGACCGAGGGGATCCCGCGGCCACGGAGGCGCTGCTCCGGATCGGCGACTGGCTCGGCATCGGGGTGGCGAACCTGATCAACCTCTTCAACCCCGGCTTGGTGATCTTCGGCGGGATGTTGCGCGAGGTCTACCCGGGCGCGGCGGCCCAGGTGCACAGGCGGGTGGAGGCGAACGTACTGGTGATCTCCCGGGAGAGGGTGCGGCTGCGCGTCTCGGCTCTCGGGGACGACGCCACCCTGGTCGGCGCGGCCGAACTCGCCTTCTCCGAGCTCCTCGCCAACCCCCTGGAGGTGCTCGCCACAAGGACCGGCCGGATCGAGACGGAGGCGGCGCCCCCCGCGTCACGGTGACCGGTCTCACGCGCAGGTAAGGCCGGCACCGGACCTCACTTCGGGTCGGGGCCGCCAAATGCCGGCGGCCTTCCGCGCCACAGCGACCGGCCGCGCACCGGGTCAGGATCTCCAGGTGCCGGGGTACCCCGGCCTCACTCCGGGTCGGGGACCGCGAGATGCCATCTGAGCCATTCGACGACGTTCTTGACGAAGGTCACCCGGTTCGGGATCTGCCGGATCTCGTGCCCTTCGTCCTCGAACAGCAGCAGCTCGCAGGGCACCTGACGGGCCCGCGCCGCCTGGAGCACCTGCTCGGCCTCGTACAGGGGGACGTTGGTGTCCTGGGCACCGTGCACGACCAGCAGCGGAGCGGTGAGCCGGTCGAAGGAGTGCAGGGGTGACAGGGCCCGCAGCAGCTCGCGGTCGGTGACGGGGTGGCCGTACTCGCTGACCGCCGCCGCGGCGATCCACGGCTCGGTCCGCTCGTAGAAGGTCTCGAAGTCGGCCATGCCGCAGACGTCGACTCCGGCGCGGAAGAGGCGCGGGTGGGTGACGAGGGCGGCCAGCGTGAGATAGCCGCCGTAGGAGCGGCCCATGCAGGCGATCTTGGCCGGGTCGGCGATGCCCGCCCGCGCCAGTTCCAGGGCGCAGTCGGCGACGTCGTTGATCGCGTCGAAGCGGAGGGCGTGGTTGTCGGCGTTGCGGAAGGCCCTGCCGAAACCCGTCGAGCCTCGGATGTTCGCCGCGAACACCCCGATCCCCGCGGCCATCAGGTTCTGGAACAGCGGGTTGAAGGTGGGCCTCTCCTGGCTCTCGGGGCCACCGTGCAGGTAGACGACGAAGGGGGCGGGGCCGGGGGCGTCCGGGACCCGGTAGAGCCAGCCGGTCAGCTCCATGCCGTCCCTCGCCTGGAAGCGCATCAGCTCCGCGCCGGCCGCCTCGGGAATCCGATCCGATCCCGCGATCCGCCGGTAGCCGCCCACCTCCAGGTCGCAGAGCAGCACGTGGGAGGGGTGGCCGGGTCCTTCGGCCGCCAGGACGGCGAGACTGCCGTCCAGGGACACCCTGATCGAGGACACCACCTCGGCGGGCAGGGGCGGGAGCGGACGCGTCCGGCCGGTGTCCAGCTCGATCACCTCCAGCCCCGAGCGGCCGGATTCGTTCCACACCAGCACCACGCGGTGGCCGTCGGAGCTCAGCGCGAACTGGTCCAGCTCGGCGTCCGAGCGCTCGGCCAGCACGACGCCCACCCCGTCCTCGCCCACCGCGACCAGCGCGGCCCGGTCGCGGCCGACATCGGACAGCAGGTAGGCGGTGCTCCCGTCGGGAGAGAGGATGCCGTAGTCGGTGGTGCCGGTCAGCCCGGCCAGCAGCGGCAGCTCCCCGTAGCCTGGCAGGTCACCGGCGGCCTCGTCGGGAAGGCTCGCGGGCAGGCCGGGCGGGACATCTTCGAGATGGCCCGCGGGAAGGTCGACGCGAATCCCGGCCGGAGGTTCGGCGGGAGGGCCGGGCGAGGCGTCGGAGAGATCTCCGGCGGCCAGGCCGAGGTAAACGCCGACGGGAAGGTCGGCAGAAAGGTCACCGGGCGGGTCCGCGGCGAGATCCCCGGGATGGGACAGGCCGGGCACGAGAGCGCCGGGACCCGCGGGGTCGCCGGCGAGGGCGGGAGGGTGGCCCGTGGGGTCGCCGGGGAGGGGCGGGAGATCGGCCACGTACATCCGGCGCACGCCGCGCGGGCCGCGCCGCAGCAGCATCCGCCGGTGGTCACGGCTCACCGCGGCCGGGTGCATGAGCGCCCCCGCCGCGATCACCTCCCGGCTTCCCGAGCCCGCGTCGATCAGCACCGCGTCCGTACGGCCAGAGGAGGAGACCTCCGCGACGAGGAGGACCTCCCCCTGGCCCGTCCAGCGCACGAACGACGCCGACCCGCCCTCGGGCGCGGCCAGCGGGCGCAGGTCGCCGCCGTCGGCCCTCACCGTCCAGACCTGCGTGTGCTCCCCGCCGCCGGGCACGACGAGGACGGCGAGCCGCCGGGCGTCGGGGGACCAGCTCACGTCGGCGACGGGCTCGGCCCCCGTGTCGATCGGCCAGGCGCCTCGGTCCTCCTCCTGGAGATCCAGGAGATCCTCGAGCTCTCCCGGAGGCCACGCCTCCAGGTCTCTTCCGAGGGGCTGGATCCAGACCCTCGGCGAGCCCTCCCGGTCGCCGATGAAGGCGACGGCGCTCAAGTCGGGCGCCAGGGCGGGCGCCCGGCAGCTCCAGGCGGTCAGGCCTGTGCCCATCGAGGGGCGGGAACGGGCGCCGAGAATTTCGGTCATCAAACTCCTTGTGCCTGCAACCACAGCTCCAGGAGTCCGAGTTGCCACAACGCGTTCGCACCCAGGGTAGTGCGGTGTTCGTCCGGAGCCGCCAGCAACTTGTCGACATATGGCTGGTCGAACAGGCCGCGGGCCCTCGCGGCGGGGCCGGTCAGCGCCTCCCTGACGAGTTCCAGATACGGACCGTGGATGTGCCTGATGGCCGGGACCGGAAAGTACCCCTTGGGCCGGTCGATGATCTCGGCGGGCAGCAGTTTGCGCGCGGCACCCTTCAAGATGCCCTTGCCGCCGGAGGCGAGCTTGAGCTCGGGCGGGCAGGCCGCCGCCAGTTCGACGAGTTCGTGGTCGAGGAACGGGGTCCTGGCCTCAAGCCCGAAGGCCATGGTCATGTTGTCCACGCGCTTGACCGGGTCGTCGACGAGCATGACGTTCGTGTCCAGGCGCAGCGCCGCGTCGAGCGCGGTGTCCGCGCCTGGCCTGGCGAGGTGACGGCGGACGAAGTCGCCGCTGACGTCCTCGTCCAGCATGTACTCGGGGGACAGGATCTCGGCCAGCGCCGCGTGCGAGCGGTCGAAGAACTCCCTCTCGTAGACGGCGGCGGCGTCCTCGCGCGACACGCCGGCGAGCGGCGGGTACCAGCTGTAGCCGGCGAACACCTCGTCGGCGCCCTGGCCTGACTGGACGACCTTGACGTGCTTGGAGACCTCCTCCGACAGCAGGTGGAAGGCGACGCAGTCGTGGCTCACCATCGGCTCGCTCATGGCGAGCACCGCGTGCTCCAGGGCGGGCAGCATGCGGGTGTCGTCGATGAGGATGCGCTGGTGATCGGTGCCGAACTCCCTGGCGACCAGGTCGGAGTAGGCGAACTCGTCCCCACGCTCCCCTCCCGCCGACGGGAAGCCGATGCTGAAGGTCGCGAGGCCCGCCTGCCCCTCCTCGGCCAGCAGCGCGACGATCAGGCTGGAGTCCAGGCCCCCCGACAGCAGCACGCCCACGGGCACGTCCGCGACCATGCGCCTGCGTACGGCCGTCCGCAGTTGGTCGAGCACGGCCTCGCACCACTCGTCCGGGGTGAGCCCGGCGTACTCGGGCAGGGCCGAGCGGGTGTGCGGCGGCTGCCAGTAGAGGTGGTCGGTGACGGTGCCGTCGGGCTCGACGGTGCGCACCGTGGCCGGGGGGAGCTTGCGCACCCCGGCGAGGACGGTGCGCTCGGCGGGCACCACCGAGTGGAACGTCATGTAGTGGTGCAGGGCGACCCGGTCGATGCCGGTGTCCACCCCACCCCCGGCGAGCAGCGCGGGCAGCGACGAGGCGAAACGCAGTCGCCTCGCGTCCTGGGTGACGTACAGCGGTTTTATCCCCAGCCGGTCTCTGCCGAGGGTGAGCCTGCCGGTGTCGCGCTCGGCGACCGCGAAGGCGAACATGCCCCTGAAGCGGTCGACGCAGCCACTCCCCCAGCGGTGGAAGGACTTCACCAGCACCTCGGTGTCGGAGGTGGAGAAGAAGCGGTAGCCCAGGCCCTCCAGCTCGCGCCGTAACTCACGGTAGTTGTACAGGCATCCGTTGAAGACTCCCGTCAGGCCGAGGTCGCTGTCCACCATCGGCTGGGCACCCCGGTCCGACAGATCGATGATCCTCAGACGCCGGTGGCCGAGGGCGACCGGCCCCAGCGACCACAGGCCGGCCCCGTCGGGGCCCCTGTCGTGCATCACATCGTTCATCCGGGCCACTGCGGCGACGTCCGCCGGGCGGCCGTCGAACCGGAGCTCACCGCTCAAACCACACATCGAAACCCCCCGGTGACCGGCTCACGCCGGAACTCACCGCTCAGATCGCACATCTCACGCCTCGGGCTCGCGCCTGAGCTCATCGCTCAAGCCCCACCTCGACGTCCCCACTCGGCAGCCAGGTGTCCTTGGAACCACCCCCCTGGGAGGAGTTGACGATCATGCTGCCGGCCGGGGCGACGCGGGTCAGCGCGGTCGGCGGCACCTTCGCGGTCTCGCCGAAGCAGACGAAGGCCCGAAGGTCGACGACGCGCGGGCTCAACCGGTCTCCGTCGAAGGTCGGGTGCGTCGACAGCCGGACCGTCTCCTGGGCGACCCAGCCCTCGGGGGAGGCGAGGATCGTCTTCCTGACCTGTTCGAGCTCGTCGGCGGAGGCGTCGGGGCCGACGACCACGCCCTGCCCGCCGAACCCGTCCACCGGCTTGACGACCAGCTCGGCCAGCCGGTCGAGCACCTGCTCGCGGTCCGCGGCGTCGCGGCACAGGTAGGTGGGGACGTTGTCGATGAGGGGTCGCTCGCCGAGGTAGTACTCGATGATGCGCGGCACGTACCGGTACAGGCACTTGTCGTCGGCCACGCCGTTGCCCGGCGCGTTGGCCAGGACGAGCGCGGAACGCTCGACGGCGTCCATGATCTCCAGCCCGAGGCGCCCGCCGAGCAGCGCGCTCTCCTCGATCCTGCGGTAGAGCACCTCGATCCTGCGCCCGTCGATCTCCAGATGACCGTTCTTGAAGGACAGGTCGGCCGGTACGGCGAGGACCACTCCCAGTTCCTCGGCGAGCATCCTGTGCTCGTAGTAGGCGGAGTCCTCGGGTCCCGCCGAGACGACGGCGAGGGCCGACGGGTCACCGGAGCCCGCCGCGAGCAGTGCCTCCCACAGGATCCGCAGGCCCGCGCTCGGGTCGGCGACCTCCTCGCCGGGGGCGAGTTCCGGCATCAGCTCGTTGATCAGCCGCCTGTTGGTCACGGCGTATCCGAGCCCGGAGGGCACCCGGAGGTTGTCCTCGAGCACCGCCCAGCGGCCGACGTTGTCGCGGACCAGGTCCAGTCCGGCCACGGCGCAGCGTACGGTGCCCTGCGGCACCCTGCGGCCCGGCCTGCGGTAGCCGGGGGACTCGTCGACCACCCACGCGGGGATCGTGCCGTCCCTGATGATCTCGCGTCCCTCGTAGATGTCGTGCAGGAACGCCTCCAGCGCGCGCACCCGCTGCGGCAGCGCCCGCTGGATCCCCGTCCACTCGCCGGGCGGGACGAGCCGGGGAACCATGTCGAACGGGTAGATCCGGCTCTCGCCGCCTCCCTCGACCTGGAAGGTCATGCCGTTGTCGCGCTGGTAGGCGTCGCGCCTCTCCTCCCGCTCGCGCAGTCCCTCGACGCCCAGGCGGTCGAGGACCCGCAGCACCGGCTGGTAGGACTCGCGCACCGTGCCCTCGATGATCGCCTCGTCGCCGGGGGCCTCGTAGCCGTCGAGGAGATTGGTGTGCATCCTCGGCGTCGGCCCGCCGAAGGCGGTCTCCCACTCCTCCGATCGCGTCTCGGCGATGACGAGGTCGACCACGTCGGACAGCTGGCCGCCGCGGGCGTACGCCTGCCGCTGGCGGGCCGCCGAACTCCCCCTGGCGAGTGACTCCGTGGCCAGGGAGGTGACGAGCTCCCAGTCGCCGTACTGCTCCAGCTGCGGGCGCAGGCTGTTCACCATCCGCCGGATCACCTCGGCGGCCGGTCGCGGGGTGCCTTCGACCGGGTCGACGAGGTCGCCCTCCAGCCCGGAGCGCGAGGCCCGCCACGACGCGGCGCGGACCATCTCCAGGCGGACCGTGCGCTCGGGGCCGTTCTGCGCCGCGTCCAGCTCTCTCGCCACCAGGGCCCTGAACAGTCCGGCGATCAGCACGATGTCGCCCACTCGGGGGCAGGCGTCGCAGACCCGCAGTTCGATGGTGGGCAGGTGCGCCGAGGGCCGGATGTCGAAGTAGATCATGCCGGGGTCGGTGATCACTCCGGAGGCGACGAGGTCGCGCACCACCTGGTCGTACTCGGCGGCCGACTCGAACCTGGGGACGGGGCCGGCGGTGGGCCAGCGCTGCCACAGCAGCGGGCGGTAGCTGGCATACCCGGTATCGGACCCCAGCCAGTACGGCGAGCTGGAGCTGAGGGCGAGCAACGGGGGCAGCCACGGGGCGAGGCGATGGGCGACGGCCACGGCCAGGTCGCGGTCCTCGACGTCGGCGTGGAACTGCGTCCCGCAGATCAGCTGCTCGCGGGTGAGCAGCTGGTAGTCGGCGAGCATCTGCTCGTAGCGGGGATCAGGGGAGATCTTCAGCGCCTCCAGATCCACCATCGGTACGCTGCCCGCCGCCACGATTCCCAGGCCGAGTCCGTCCGCCGCCTGGATCACCGTGCGGCGTAGCGCGGTCAGGTCGTGCCCGAGGTCCTCCAGGTGCATGAAGGGTCTGCTGTTGGCCTCGACCACGGAACGCTGCAGCTCATGGGTGAAGCGTTCCGCCGGCAGCTGTTCCAGCAGGACACCGGCCCGTGGGACCAGGTGCCGGGTGTCGACATCGACAACGTGGAACTCCTCTTCGACGCCGACCGCGATCGGCCCCGCCAGACCCGCCATTGCCTCATCACCCCTGAACTACGCCGGTTAATGCGTTTTTTGTTCTTTGCCCGAAAAAGGGAGTTTCGCACTTCACCGCACACTTTGGGCGAAAGTGAAACTGTGCGCCCGCTCCCCGCGATCGGGACAGACCCGCTTCCCTTCCGGCGGGAAGACTCACCTGTTTCCGCGGAAAGATCTCACCGGAGTTTCAAACAAAGCACCGTCGGCGACCGGCCGCGGTGAGAGTCCGTCCAACCCGTCCAATGGGGCCTCCTTCAAGAGGCTTCGCCCAAGGGGTCCCTTCCAAGGGCCCCTGTCCGAAGGGCCCCCTGCGCGAGCGGTTGCGGCCCTGGCCGGCCCGGCTCGATGACCGGAGACGACCGGTAAGTCCCCGGACCTACGCCGGCGGTGACCCGGCCGGAGAATCCCCGTCTCCTGACAGCTCGGCGTCCGGCCGCTCCCGCACGGGAGACGCCCCGGACCGATCCGGCGGCCCGAGCGGATCCTCGTGATCGGACGGGCCCGCGGGCGGCTCGACCTCTTCCAGCCGTGACTCGATCATACGCGGCGGCCTGGACGCGCCCCCCGGCGGCGTCCCGAACGTGTCGGGAAACGCGTGAACTCCGAGCGCCTCCGGCCGATCGCCCGACGGGTCGGGCGGATCGAGAAGCTGCCGTACGGGCGGGCTGTCGAGGAACGTGGAGACCGCGTCGACCACCCCCTCCCCCAGGGGACGGAACGCGTCGACCACGGCCTGGGCGGGTGGGCCGAGGCGGGCGCCGACCTCCTGAATGAAGTCTTCCAGCACCTGCGGCAGCGGCGGCACCGGCAGGCCGAGCTGGGGCTTCGGCCGCGCCTTCTCCGGCGGTGTCCAGCGCATCGAGTCGTCGCTCATGGCGAGCCATTCGTCGACGGCACCGTCGATGGAGTCGAGCACGTGATCGGAATCGTCTGGCATGGCGGCTCCCCTCATGACCGGGATCCGATAAGACGACGGTACCTCGCCCCGCCTCCCCGGGGCAGAGGAGGGTCGCGACCGTCACCGACGGTGAACCGCACCACCGCTGGAACGCCCGTTTCCTTCGCCCGGCGGACCGGCACCTGTACGGCGACCGTACGGTGGTGGAACCCCGATCATCGAAGCCCGTTATCTGGCATAACCCCCTCAACAGGGGGAATAAGCTGTCGATGCTCTCTCAAAATCGTCCTGCCGGTAGTGACACGTTCACATTCCTCGGTGCGATCATGCGTAATCCCCACCAGCTGGGGGCGATCGCTCCCAGTTCGAAGGCCGTCGCACGCCTGGCGGCCTCGATCGTTCCCACAACCCCCGGAGCCACGGTCGTCGAACTCGGCGCGGGCGGCGGAGTGATCAGCGACGCGATCCGCGACCGCCTCCCCGTGGGAGGACGGCAGCTTGCCATAGAGCTCAACGAGGGCATGGTGCACCATCTGCGGCGCAGCAGGCCCTGGCTGGAAGTGATCTCCGGGGACGCGGGTGACCTCGGCAAGATACTTCGGGAGGCCGGCCTGTCCCACGCCGACGCGATCGTCTCCTCACTCCCCTGGACCCTGTTCGAGGAGGCCCAGCAGAAACGCGTTCTGGAGGAGATCGCGACCTGTCTCGCCCCCGGCGGCGCCTTCAGCACGATCACGACGCTGACCGTGATGCCGTTCCAGCGCTCCAGGCACTTCCGCGGCCTCATGAACAGCACGTTCGCCACCGTCGACACCCTGGGGCCGATCTGGCGCAACGTACCTCCCGCCCTGGTGTACGCCGGGGTCGTGGCGGATGACCGGCTGGCCGGGGACGCGGCCGGCGGCCTGGCGGCCGGGGAGGCCGGCGGGTGAACGACCGGCCGGACACCGCCCGGCGGCGCCCCGGACACACCTGTGATCTCTTGACCACCGACGCGGAGGTGCGCCGGTGGGCGGAAAGCGACCGGCCGGGACGCTCGGCCTGGGAGCCGCCCGGCGTTCCGGGCGGCGGGCACGCGATGACCTCGCGATGATCTCCCGGTGACTTCCCATTGACCTCGCGTTGACCTCTTGGTGACGGTGGCCCGCGGCGGGCCGCCGTCACCGTGAGGTCAGAACCGGTCCCGTCCAGGTGAGATCGTCCAGGTTGACCACGATGGCGTCCTGGGTGCTGCGAGCGATGACCACGATCGCCTCCAGGTCGGGGTCGGGATTCTCCTCCCGGTGGGGGACGAAGGGCGGCACGAAGATGTAGTCGCCGGGTTCGGTGTCGATGCGCACCTCGACGGGCTCCTCCCCCTCGATGTCGGCGAAGACGAACGAGGGGTTGCCGCTGACGACGTAGATGGCGGTCTCGGACTCGCCGTGGTGGTGGTTCGCCGACGCGGTGGCGGGCGCCACGTGGGTCTGCCCCATCCACAGGCGGCTGGAGCCGACCGTGGCTCCGCTGATGGCCGCGCGGCGGCGCATGCCACCGGTCTGGGCGGTCTCGGAGGTGAGACCACCGGGCGCGATGTGGTGCAGGCGGCGGTGGAAGGGGTCTTCGGGAAGGACGATCGGCATCAGTCACTCCTGGCTCGGTCGGAAGGGTGCGGCGCGAGCGCGCCGAAACCTCCATCGTGGTACAGCAGCGGAGGGTGGGCGGGGTCGGTGTGCCCCTCCACGACCCGGCCGACGACCAGCCGGTGGTCCCCCGCGATGAACCGCTCCTGGGTGCGGCAGAGCAGCCACGCGGCCACCCCGTACAGCAGGGGTTCCCCTCCGGGGAGGGGTTCCCAGCGATCCCGGTCGGCGAACCTGTCGGCGCCCTTCCTGGCGAACAGCTCCGCCACGTCCCGCTGGTCTCCGGCGAGGATGTGGACGACGAACGCGTCCGTGTCCCGGATCGCCGGCCAGCTCGACGAGCCGACCGAGATGCCGAAGGACAGCAGCGGCGGATCGAGCGACATCGAGGTCAGCGAGGTCGCGGTGAAACCGGCGGGACCCGGGGCGGTGACGACGGCGACCCCGGCGGCGTGCCTGCGGAAGGCGGACAGGAAGACATCGCGCGGCTGCCCGCCGCCGACCGCTTCGGCGCTCATCGTGCCACCTCCTGTGCCGTGTCCCTGATGATCGGTTCGCCGTGAGTGTCCGGTCCTGCCCGGCCGGACGCGCCCGGGCTGCTCGGGGCCGGCTCCCCTGGCCGCGCGTGTCGCGCTCACGCGCCCACGCCCACGGGTTCGCGCCGCTCGGCCCCCTGCCGCAGCAGCGGCACCAGCTCGTCGCCCCAGCGCACGACGTCGTCCACCGGGTCGAAGCCGCGGATGAGGAAGGTCGTGACGCCGAGGTCGTGGTACTTCAGCAGCGCCTCGGCGACCTGCTCGGCGGTGCCGACCACGGCCGTGGAGTTGCCGCCGGGACCGATCAGGTTGGTCACGCCGTACCAGAGCCGCTCGTCGTGCACCTCCCGCTCGGCGCCCTGCTCCTGGAGCCTGGCGGCCCCGACGGAGGTCGACTCGCTCTTCCCCTTGCTCCAGCCGAGTCCGCCGCCGGAGACGCGCGCGGCGGTCGCGGCCCTGATCCGCTCGGCCCGCTCCCACGCCTCGGCCTCGGTCGCGGCGACGATCGGCCGGGTGGACAGGCTGAAGGTGATCTCCCGGCCGTGCCTGGCCGCCTCCTGCCTGACGCGCCGGATCCGCTCGGCGGTCTCGGCCAGCGGCTCGCCCCACAGCATGTAGACGTCGGCGTGCTCGGCCCCGGTCTGGACGGCCGCCGGGGAGGCCCCGCCGAAGTAGAGCGGAATGTCGGCCCTGACCGAGCTGTAGGCGCCCTCGAACCGGTAGAACTCACCCTCGTGATCGAACGGCTCGGCCGAGGTGAGCGTACGGCGCAGCACGGACATGAACTCGCCGGTACGCCGGTAGCGGCCACCGTGGTCGAGGAAGTCGCCGTCGCGACGCTGGTCGGCCTCGTCGCCGCCGGTGATGTGGTGGATGGCGACCCTGCCTCCCCCGGTGAGCTGGTCGAGAGTGGCGAGCTTCCTCGCCACCACCGTCGGGGCGACGAAGCCGGGCCGGTGCGCGATCAGCACGCGCAGCCGCTCGGTGGCGTGCAGCACCGACGCTGCGACGGCGAACCCGTCGGGCGAGGACGAGCCGTAGCCGATCAGCACCCGGTCGAACCCGGCGGCCTCGTGGGCGCGGGCGAACGTGGCCAGGTAGGGAACGTCGATGGGCGGGCCGTCGACGAAGGAACCGTGGGTCTCTGAGAAGTCCTTCGTACCGACCATGCCGAGAATCTCGATGGACATGCGTGTACTCCTTAGCGGGCGACGAAGCGGGGAACGGAACCGGAGGCCGGATCGGGGACGGGAGCGGAGGCGAGGTTCGGTGCGGGACCGGGACCGCCCGCGGACCCGCGGAAGGAAACGGAGCCGGGAGCAGGGCTTTCTGGAACAAGGCTTTCGGAAAGAGGGCTTTCGAGGGCGGAGCCGCGGCCGGGAACGGTCACGGCCACCGGGACGGGATCGAGGGCGGGCGTCGACGCGGCGGCCCGTGCGGGCCAGGTGCCGGTGTGGTGGCAGGCGACCGCGCGCCCGCCCCTGACGACCGGTTCGGGAACGACCGCGCAGGTCTCGGTGGCGAACGGGCAGCGGTGGGCGAAGACGCAGCCGCCGGTGGCGCCGACGGCACCGGCCACGCCTGTGGGCGCCGCCCGCAGCCGCTCCAGGCTGTGGCGGGCGGCACCGGCCACGCGTGGGGCCGAGGCGACGAGCAGCGCGGTGTAGGGGTGGCGAGGGTCGTCGAAGACCTCGCCGATCGGGCCCTCCTCGACGATCCGGCCCCGGTAGAGGACCGCGACCCGGTCGGCGACGCCCGCCAGGGAGCTGAGGTCGTGGGAGATGACGACGACACCGGCGCCGAGCCTGCCGCGCAGGTCGTCCAGGAGGCGCAGGATGTGGTTGCGGTTGGAGGCGTCCAGCGCGCTGACCGGCTCGTCGCAGATCAGCAGCGACGGCTCCGCGACGATCGCGCGGGCGATCGAGACGCGCTGCCGCTGCCCGCCGGAGATCTGGCCGGGCGTCCTGGCCGCGAGGGCGGGATCCAGGCCGACCAGCTCCAGTGCCGCCCGCACCCTGGCCGCGCGTTCGGCCGGGGGCACGCGCCGCACGGCCAGCCCTTCGCCGACGACGGTTCCCACGCTGTGGTCGGGATCGAGCGAGCGGAGCGGGTCCTGGAAGACGAACCGCACCTTTCCCGTACGGCGATGCGCCCGCAACGCCCTGCCTCTCAGCGAGGAGATCTCGACCCCCTCCACCTCGACCGAACCTGAGTCGGGGCCGACCAGGCCGACGACGGTCCTGGCCAGGGTCGTCTTGCCCGAGCCGGTCTCCCCCACGATCCCGAGGATCTCCCCGGCCCTGACGGTGAGGTCGACCTCGCTGAGGATCCGCACGGCGGGTCTGCCCAGTGACACGTTCAGGCCCCGCACGGCCAGCAGCGGCGCCCCCGCCGGGCCGGTGCGGGAGGTGGCCGCTGAGCCGCCCGCGGTCGCCCTGCCCGTCGCGGAGGTGCTCGCGGGACCGGTCGCGGTCGCGGAAGTCCACCCGGAACCGGTCACCGGGGTGTTCTCGGGGCCGCTCACAGGTCGTTCCCCCGCGCTCCGGCGCCGACGCCCACCGCGTCGCGCCCCGCCGGCTCCTGGCGCAGCAGGCAGCGGACCTCGCGCCCACCGGGGTGGGCGGTGAGGGGAACGGGAGCCGCCGAGCATGCCTCCTCGGCGAAGGAGCAGCGGCCGGCGAAGCGGCAGCCCGGCAGCGAGGCGCCCGCGGGCGGCGGCTGGCCGGGGATGACCTCCAGCGTCCGTCTGCCCCAGTCTCCGGCCGAGGCGACCCGCAGCAGAGCCTCGGTGTAGGGGTGCGCCGGACTGTCCAGGACCTCTCTCGCCGGTCCCGACTCGACGATCTCGCCGCCGTAGAAGACGACGATCCGGTCGCAGAGCGCCGCGATGACCGCCAGGTCGTGGGAGACGCAGACGATCGACAGGCCGCGCTCGGCGCGCAGCCGGGCGAGGAGTTCGAGCACCTCGGCCTGGACGGTCACGTCGAGGGCGGTGGTGGCCTCGTCGGCGATCAGCAGTTCGGGATCGCAGGAGACGGCGACGGCGATGAGGACCCGCTGGAGCATGCCGCCGGACAGCTCGTGCGGGTACTGGCCGTGGACCCGGGCCGGATCGTGCAGGCCCATCGCGCCCAGCAGTTCCACGGCGCGCTCGCGGGCGGCGCGCCGCCGCAGGCCGAGTTTGACCCGTAGTACCTCGGCGAGCTGGTCGCCGACCGGCAGGGACGGGTTCAGGTAGGAGGCGGGGTCCTGGAAGACCGCGCCGATCCTGCTCCCGCGGATCCCGAGCCACTGCCTACGGCTCGCCCCCGTCAGGTCGTGGCCGCCGAACTCGATCTCGCCGGAGCTCACCGAGCAGCCGGGGGCGAGGGCGCCGAGGACCGCGCGGCAGGTGAGGGTCTTGCCGCTGCCCGACTCACCGACCAGGCCGACGGCCTCGCCGGGGGCGACCTCGAAGGAAACCCCGCGCACGGCCTCGGCCCGGCCTCCGGAGACGGTCACGCGCAGGTCGCGCACGCTCAACAGCGCTTCAGCGGGCATGGACTTCCTCGCTCTCGTCGATACGGTGACTGTCGGTGTGCAGGCCGGTCGTGTCGCGTACGGCGTCGGCCAGGGCGTTGAGCGCGCCGACGGTCAGCATGATCACGACGGCGGGCGCGAGCGGGGCGAGTGGCCGCTGGTGGAGGTAGCCCAGGTCGCTGGCGAGCATCCCGCCCCAGGTGGGGGCGGGGGGTTCGACACCGATGCCGAGGAAGGCGAGGGAGGAGACCACCAGCAGCGCCGCGGCGGACGCCCCCGCCGCGGTCACCGCGACCGTCGGCAGCACCTTGCCCGCGATGTGGGTGCGCAGGATCCGGGAGCGGGACGCGCCGAGCAGTTCGGCCGCCTCGACGTACTGTGCGCGGGTGAAACCCAGCGCCGCCGTACGGGTGACCCGGTAGAACACCGGCGCGAGCAGCAGTCCGATGGCGGCCATCGCCTGGTGCGGGCCGTTGCCGAGGATCCCGGCGACGGCGATGGCGAAGATGACGAACGGCAGCGTGAGCAGCGCGTCCACCAGCCGCATCGTCGTCCACTCGAAGACCTTGCCGAAGAACACCGAGGCGAGGCCGGGGATCGCCCCCAGGAGCAGCCCGATGGCGACCGCCTCCGCCGCCGCGGCGATCGAGAGACCGGTCCCGGCGAGCAGCCGGCTGAGCACGTCGCGGCCGAGGTAGTCGGTGCCGAGGAGGTGCTCTCCCGACGGCCCGAGCAGGCGCAGCCGGGGGTTCTGCGCGAGCGGGTCGTGCGGGGCGAGCAGGTCGCCGAACACCGCGACGAGGAGCACGACGGTGAGGATCGTCACGGACAGCTTGACGGAGGGCAGCCGCCACGCCCTGCGGAAGGAGCTCATCGCACACCCCGCAGCCTGGCGACGGCCGCGTTGACGGTGACGTTGGAGACGAGCACCAGCGCGATGGTGGTGAGCAGCGCGCCCTGGATCACCGGGACGTCGTGCTTGAGCGCCGCCTCGCCGGTGAGCTGGCCGAGACCCGGCAGGGCGAAGACCGCCTCGGTCACCACCGCGCCGCCGATCAGGCGTGGGATGTGCATCCCGAGTACGGTGAGCGCCGGGCCCGCGGCGTTGCGCAACGCGTGCCGGAACAGCACCCGTCCCGCCGGGAGCCCGCGGACCACCGCGCCGGTCACGTAGTTCTCCCGCAGGGCGGCCACCAGGCCGGTACGGAGCTGCCTGGCGAGGTCGGCGGCGGCGTCGAGGCTGAGCGCGATCGCCGGGAGGGTTATCAGCCTCAGCCACTGGACGGGATCCTGGGTGAGCGGCACGTACCCGCCCGAGGGGAACACCGGGACGATCACGGCGAAGACCACGATCAGTCCGATGCCGACGACGAACGCGGGCAGGGTGGAGGCGACCGCGCAGACGGCGGTCACGATCCGGTCGAACCTGCCGCCGTTGCTCACCGCCGCGCCGACGCCGGCCGCGCCCCCGGTGAGGACCGCGATGAGCACCGCGAGGCCGGTGATCGACAGGTCGACGGGCAGGCGCTGCGCGATGCTCTCGGCGACCGGGAGCTGGGTGAACCAGGAGCGGCCCAGGTCTCCGGTGAGCGCGTTGCCCAGCCAGGTGACGTACTGCTCCAGGAAGGGGCGGTCGAGCCCGAACTCGTGGCTCATCCTGGCGATGTCCTCGGGGGTCGCGGTCTCTCCCAGCACCGCCGCCGCCGGATTGGCGTCGCCCAGCGCGCCCAGCCCGTAGGTGATGAAGGTGGAGACGAGCGCCACGACCACCAGGGCGACCGATCCGCGCGCCACCGCGCGCCACCGGGCGGTCCCCGCGCTCCGGCGGACCCGGGAGGGTCTTGCCGAGGGCACGGTCACGACGGGCCGGCCGACCTCTTCGTCCCCTCCGCCCCTCCTGGCTCCCCCGGTTTCCCCGTCTTCCCCCGCTCCCCGCGCGGACGCGGGGGCGCGTGATCCCAGCGCGGTCACGGGTTCGTCACCCGTACGCCGTCGAAGCGCTGCACCGCGAGGTTGGTGGGAAGCTCGGAGACCCTGGGGCTGCGGGCGAAGATGCGCGGTGTGGAGAACAGCCAGACGTTGGGCAGTTCCCTGACCCCGATGGCGACCGCGTCCTGGACGGTCTTGGCGTAGCCGGGATCGTCCGGCGGCGTGACGCGGACCCTGTCGAACTGCTCCAGCAGCGCCTTGGGAGTGTTGCGGCCGGGGTTCATCAGGCCCTCCGGCCCGTAGACGACGCCGAGCGCCTGCAGCGGCGACTCTCGGCCGACGAAGGCGTCGGGGGCGAGGGCCACGTTGTGCTGGACGTAGACGAGCTGGGTGTGCTGCGCCGGGGCGATGAGTTTGATCGTGGTCCTGATGCCCGCGGCCTTGAGCTGCTCCTGGACCTGCTCGGGCAGGCCCTCGGGGTCGGCGGTGGTCAGCGGGACGTCGATGCCGTCGGGGAACCCCGCCTCGGCGAGCAGCTTCCTGGCCTTGGCGGGGTCGTGCGGGTAGAGGTTCTCCAGCTCGGGGTTGTGGCCGAGGTGGCCCTTGGGGAACGGCTGCGTGTTCACCTCGCCGACGCCGAATCCCGAGGTCTCCAGCAGCGCCTCACGGTCGACCGCGTACTTCAGCGCCTCGGTGACCTTGGGGTTGTCGAACGGCGCGATCTTGTTGTTGACGTCCAGGACCCGGACCATGAGCGAGGGGATGAGGTCGACCTTCAGCCCGGCCGCCTTGGCCGCGTCGATCTGGGCGGCGGGCAGTATCGCGACGTCGAACTGGCCGGACTGGAGTCCGGCGACGACGGTGGCGGGCTCGGAGACGGTCTTCAGCTCGAACTTGGCCAGGTGGATGTTCGCGACGTCGTAGTAGGACGGGTTGCGGTCCAGGTTGGCGTGCGAGCCGGGAACGAGCTGGGTGAGGGTGAAGGGTCCCGCGCCCGCGGGCTTGGCGCTGACGGCCTTGGCGTCCGCCTCGAAGGCCCGGGGGTTGACGATCATCCCGGTCTTTCCCGCGAGCAGGTTGGGGATCTGGTGGTCGGGCCGGTCGAGCAGGATCCCGAACTCGGTCGGTGAGACGACCTCGACGTCCTTCACCCCGCGCAGCTGGGAGGCGATGAGCGAGTCCTTCTGGTCCCGGCCGCGCAGGAGGTTCTCGCGTACGGCCTCGGCGTCGAGCGGGGAGCCGTCGGAGAAGGTCAGCCCGGCCCTGAGGGTGAAGGTGACCCTCTTGCCGCCGTCGGTGTACTTCCAGGCGGTGGCCAGGCCGGGGACGGCGTCGCCCCTGTCGTCCAGGCGGGTGACGGCGCTGTAGACGAGGGACAGGGCGTTGACGTCGTTACCGGCGCTGGAGGTGACGGGATCCCACGTTGTGGGAAGGCTCCAGCCCCATTTGAGGGTGCCTCCCTCCGCGCCGGAGGCGGTGCCCACCGACTGGGTGCCGCCGCCACAGGCGGTCAACGCGAGAACGACCGAGATGAGCAGGGCCAGTGGTCGCAGAAGCCGACGGACAGGCATGACGGGGGTCCTCTCAGGGGAACGAGCCAGATCCCACATGGCAAGATCTTCATTCCACATAGTAGTAATTCCCTAAAAACCCGTCAAGAGTGTAGGAAATAGCTCTCCGCCCTAAGCTGGAACGGTGGACCCGATGAAGCCGAAGCTTGAAGACGCCGCCCGCAGGGGCACCCAGGCGATCGAACGCGCCATCGCGGTGCTGCGCGCGTTCGAGCGGTCGACGACGCTCTCCCCCACCGAGGTGGCGCAGCGGCTTCACCTGCCGGTCAGCACCGCCCATCGCATCGTCCGCGCCCTGCACGCGGCGGGCATGCTCGGCCAGGATCCGGTGACCGAGCGCTACCACCTCGGGATCACCACCGCCACGCTGGGCCGCCTCGCCCTGGAACGCCTCGGCGCGACCACGATGCTCCCCGAACTCGAGGCCCTGCGCGACCTGACCGGGGAGGCCGTCAACCTGGGGGTGCGCATCGGCGACGAGGTGGCCGTGCTGCTCCAGGTCCCCTCAAGACAGCCGCTCCGCTACGAGCAGGAGCCCGGCCAGCGCAACCCGATCCACGTGTGCGCGATGGGCAAGGCCCTGCTCGCCTTCGGGGATCCGAGGGTGGGCATGGAGGAGCCCTTCGCCCGCTACACCGACACCACGATCACCACCCGGGCCGGCCTGGAGACCGAACTCGACCGCGTACGCGCCCGGGGTGCGGCCGTCAACTTCGAGGAGCGCGTCGCCGGGGTCCGGGCCGTGGCCGTCCCGGTCCGCGACGGCCACGGCAACGTGCTGGCCGCACTCGCCATCCAGGGCCCGGCGGTACGGCTGGGTGACGACCGGCTCCCGGAGCTGACCGCCCGGCTCACCGCCACCGCCCGACGACTCGGCTCCTTCGGCCACGACCTCCAGGTCCCCGCACCCGCGCACGCCTCCGCGAGCGGCTCGTGAACACCCCGCACGCCTCCTTTCGCGGCTCGTGAAACGCCTCCCGGGTTTCCCCGCGCCCGCCTGCCGCGTCTTTCCGCCGGGTCACGGGTGCGCGGCGGGGCGTCGAGGTGACGGCCCCGGGACCGTACGGCACGAGCCCACCCGGCACGGCACAACACGACGCGGCACGGCACGGCACGGCCCACGCGGGCGAATGTCCCGAATGCCGATTTTAATGAAAGTTAATGAGAAAAAATCCATAAGAAGTAAAATAACCGAGACTCGCCGACCATCTCCTCACACCGATCACCCCACGCGTTAACCGTGGCCGCAATCTGCCACTCCACCTGCATCCGAGGTCTTGCGCCCCTGCCGTGAACAATGATTAGGTCACTTACATGAAGGGCGTGCCAACATATACGGCGATTGAAATTCAGGGCGAATTAGCCGTGACTCGTCCACGACGACCCTCCTCCAGCCCCTGATCGCCAGACCGACCTCAACCACTTGATCAAGGGTGACGAGGCATTCTCGTAACATCTTCCACCATCACTCATCGACACCCCCCGATATTGGACCGTTCCATACACCGGGAACGGCCGGTGACGGCACGAATGCCGCCTAGCGTCCCCCGACGTCGAGGACCTCTTTCTCGATCGACGCATCACCGAAGACCACGCGTTTATCCGCGAGAACTCTCACGTGATCGCCGGGAGTTCGATTCACCGTCTCCGAGCTCCCATTCAGGCACGAACATTTGGGAGTTCTCGACCTCGAGTCATTTGGAGGCCCCTCCATGACGAGTTCGCTTTCCGATGTCCAGAGTTCCTTTCCCGAGCCGACGGCTCCCGAGCCGGCGACCGGTGAAGGTTCTCGTTCAGCCACACCGGGCCTCACCGCGGCCTTCGACCCCGAGCGTTTCCACGACGGCGCCATGGACATCGTCGGCCGTCTGACGACGTATCTGGGCGACCGGTCGGTCCGGGGACTCGACCTCCTCGATCCCGCGGTGCTGCTGAAGGCCGCGCGCGAGCTGATGACCCGGGAACGGCGGCGCATCGCCGACTTCGACGCCGAGCGGGTGAACCAGATCGTCGACCTGTACACGGGGACCGGCATCCCCGTCTACTCACCCGGCTACATGGGACGGCAGTTCTCCGGCGTGGTGCCGCTGGCCAGCCTCATCGACCTGGTCGGCTCGGTGGTCAACCAGCCCTCCTCCTTCTACGAGGCCGGGCAGCTCCCCAGCGTCGCCGAGCGGCTCATGGCCGAGGAGCTCAACGGGTTCATCGGCTGGGACCGTGACCGGTTCGCCATGGTGACGACCTCGGGGGGTTCCCTCGCCAACCTGACCGCGCTGCTCGCCGCCCGCAACCGCGCCTTCCCGCAGATCTGGACCCGCGGCGCGGGCGCCCTGCCCGGTCCCCCGGCCATCGCGGTCAGTGAGGAGGCCCACTACAGCGTGACCCGGGCGGCAGGAGTTCTCGGCATCGGAGAAGGACAGATCATCCGTCTCCCCGTCGATCAGGCCGGGCGGATCCGCCCGGAGCTGGCCGGTCCGGCGCTGGACGAGGCCTACCGGCGCGGTCTGCGGCCGTTCTGCCTGGTGGCCTCGGCCGGGACCACCTCGGTGGGCGCCTTCGACCCGCTGGAGGAGCTCGCCGCCGTGGCGCGTCGTCACAGGCTCTGGCTCCACGTGGACGGGGCACACGGGGCGAGCCTGTTGCTGTCGGACCGGCACAGGCACCGGCTGCGCGGCATCGAGCAGGCCGACTCCCTGACCTGGGACGCCCACAAGATGCTGTTCATGCCGTCGCCGTGCACGCTGCTCTTCTACCGCGACGGCGCGGCGGCGCGCGGCGCGTTCCGGCAGCGGGCCAGCTACGTCTTCGACGAGGAGCCCGACGTCTACAGCGCCTACGACAGCGCGGACAAGAACCTCGAGTGCACGAAACGCCCGATGATCATGCCGCTCTGGACGGTCTGGTCGGTCTACGGCCCGGCGCTGTTCGCACAGCGGATCGACCGGCTGTGCGAGGTGACCCGGCAGGCGCACCGGATGCTCGCCGCCGAACCGGACTTCGCCGTGGCGCACGAGCCGGAGTCCAACATCCTGTGCTTCCGATACCTGCCGGACGACCTGGAACCGGCGATCGCGCATCGGCTGCAACTGGAGATCCGCAACCGGATCCGGGGCGGCGGGCGCTTCTTCATCTCCAAGGTCGACATCGACAAGGTGGCGGCGCTGCGCGTGGTGGTGATGAACCACCTGATCGACGCGGGCCACCTGACCATGCTCATCGACGAGATCAGGGACATCGGGCAACGGGTGCTGCGTGCGAGCGCCACGACCCGCGACGACCAGCGGAACAGGAGCCATTCATGACCATGACGGATGTGGACCTCGCCACCTCGGCGGAGCTGGCGGCACGACTGATCCCCGAGGAGGAGCTGCGGCCCCGCTCGGTGGACGACGTCATCCGGCTGCCGTCGTTCGCGGGGAAGCTGGAGGAGTGCGGGCGGCTCACCGGAGCCCCGTACTGCGAGTCCCCGCTCGACCTGCAGAACGCGCTGGTGTTCCGCCGGCTTCAGCAGCTCGTCGGCATCGCCCTGCTCAACCCGCTGTGGCGCGAGCGGCTGCACTACTTCGGGATCCGCGACGCCCCCGCCGACATGTCCGAGTGGGAGCGGATCCCCCTCTCGGACAAGACCGTGCAGCGCGACATGTTCATGGGCGCGCGGGCCGGGATGGTCGTGCCGCTCGACCGCGGCGGGTTCGAGGTGGTGGCCAGCGGCGGCACCGGTGACGGCATGCCCCTGGAGATCGTGTACTCCCTGCGGGAGCTGCGCGACACCTACCGCATCTCCGGGGCGTTCATGGGCGCCTACCAGCTCGGCCGCTATCTGCGCGGTCCCGCGCCGCGCTGGCTGTTCACCACGCTGGCCGACTACCAGATGTGGAGCAGCGGGACCATGGTCGGCGGCGTCCTGTCCCACGTCCCCGAGGTCAACTACATCGGTGCGGGTCCGGTGAGCGCGCCGGTGCTGGAGCACATGTTCTCCTACCCTGGCCACAAGGCGCTGATGGGCATCACCGCGGGCATCGCGCTCCTGCCCGAGCTGGGCGCGGGTCTGTCCCCGCAGGCCAGGGCGAGCTTCCGGGTCGCGATGTACGGCAGCGGCTCCCTGCCCCAGCGCAAGCGCGACGAGTTGCAGGCGTTCTTCCCCAACGTGTCGATCCTCAGCTACTTCGCCGCGACCCAGGCCGAGTGCGTCGGGCTCCAGCTCGACCACGCCTCGCCGGCGCTCTCCGCCGTGCCGGGACTGCACCTGGTGGAGATCGTGGACGAGCAGGGTCGTGCCGTCGCCGAGGGCGAGGAGGGTGAGCTGGTCGTCACCCGGCTGCACTCCGACGAGACGCCGCTGCTCCGACTCAAGCTCGGCGACCGGATGATCCGCCGCCCCGCCCTGGACGGACCTGGGCTGCGCACCGAGCGGTTCGAGTTCGCCGGGCGCACCGCCGACGTGCTGCACCTCAACGACAGCCAGTACTCGGCGACGCTCGCGTACGCGGCCCTGCGCGCGCGGCTGCGCTCGACGACCGGTGTCGACCTGGACCTGGTCGCGCACGAGGTCCAGTTCCACAACCACCGCGAGGACCGGACCCTCACCCTGCTGGTCGCGGTGGACGACGCCGAGGGGACGGCCGCCGCCGTCGAGCACGCCCTCGGCCCGAGCGGGACGCGGCAGCTGTTCACCCAGGCTCTGCCGAGCTCCCTGTCGCTCTTCAACGACCGGGAGGCGACCGCGGCGGCGATCGAGCAGACCGGATACGGGTTCCGGCTGGTGTTCGTGCCCCGCTCCTCACCACAGATCGAGCGGACCACCGTCGGCAAGACGCCGCTGGTCAGGGACCGGGGCTGAGCACGTGGCGACCCGCAGACCCCAATGACATCCGACAAGGGAGGATCGATGCAAGACAGGATCAGCATCGTCGTGATGGTCGACGCCGTCGGGGCGTTGTCCGACCGGACGCTGCACAACGGCAATATCTCGCTCATCGACGACAGCGCGGCGGGAAGCAGGCACAAGGGGACCCCCGACCTCGTCACGGTGGTCGCCCCGGGGCAGATCGTCCAGTGGACGCCCATCCACGTGGACGTGCAGACGCCGGTCGAGATCCAGGCCATCGAGTTCCTGTCCGGTGCCCCGGCCGCGCCCGCGGCCGGCCAGGCCGCGTCACCGCACCCGGTGGGCCACTCCGCCGTTCCGGCACCCGGTGTCGTGTCCGGGGCGGCGGTCGACGCCATGGGCTCCAACGGATACGAGAACCACGACCTGCTCGTGTGGGAGGGCGTCGTGCCCTACGACATGACACCCGGTGTCCCGTACCGCTACCGGCTCTCCGTCAGGCTCCACGAAGGACCCAACAGCGTGTTGTCCATCGACTCGCCCGCGCTGCTGCGCGTGTGAGCCACGTTTCGCGAAAGGCGGTCTCATGGCCCAGCAACACGGGATCATCGTGCTCTTCGACGTCGAGAACGCGCTCAAGACGCGGTCGCTCGACGGCAACACGTACTGGTTCGACAACATGAAGCTGTTCGGCTCGACCGGGGTGGGCACCGAGCGGCTGGTGACGATCGTGCCCGGCACCCATTTCCTCGACGGGTCGCAGGCGACCGAGCAGGTGCTCAACTGGTTGCCCGCGGCGCTGGGTTCGATCCCGCCGACGGTGCCGCGCAACTACCTCGCCGAACAGGAACGCGCCGATGACCAGCGCACGCTGAACGAGCTCGCCTCGCTCAACGCCGAGGGTGGCGTGAGCGAGGGCGATCTCAAGCGGCTGCAGCGGCGGGTCGGCAAGCACGCGGAAAAGCGCGGTGGCGGGCGCGGTCTCACCGACGCCAAGCTGCTGGACGTCACCGGCAAGACCACCAGCGGCTCCGGCGCCTACAACTACCCGGCCCCGGTGATCACCGACATCACCGGCCAGGCCGTGAGCGAGAAGATCATGTATCCGGCCCAGTACGGGTCCCCCGACATGATCTACGACGGCTGGTACTGGGCCGCGACCGTGGACACGAGCCGGCCCGGGGTCTATCCGTACACGATGCACATCCAGCTGCACGAGCTGGTCGAGCGGGGCGGCGAGATGGTCTGGGAGTCCGTGGACCTGACCTGCGAGTCCAGCCTCAAGATCATCAACGATCCGAAGCGCAACGGGTTCACCGGTGCCGGACTGGGCGTGCTCCCCCTGCCGCCCGTCCCCGCCGCCGGCTGACCCGTCCGAGTCGGAACACCTTCGAGCGGAGGAACCACATGCCCCCGAGGAACAAGCAGCCGGAAAGCCGGACCGCCAAGCCCACCCGGCCCGTGACGATCACCGCGGTGGTCGACCCCGTGGCCGCGCTGGCGTCGGAGAACCTCGACGACAACCTCTACATCTACGACACCAACAAGACCGCGGGATCCACCGGTTTCGGCACCCCCGCGCTGCACAGCCGGGTACGCAAGGGCGACACCCTGCTGTGGAACGTGATCCCGCTGGAGTGCGAGACCTACGTCTCCCTCGCCGGCATCGAGATCGACCCGCGGGTCGCCGAACCCACGCAGAAGGTGTATCCCGGCACCGACATCGTGTTCTGGACCGCCGAGGTGAAGCAGGACCTCACCGAACCGGTCCCGTACCGGCTCTCGTTCCTGCTCGGCACCGTCAGCACGCCGTTCACCGCCACCGCCCGACCGGCCCTGGCCGGTCCCGTCACCGAGGAAAAGGAGGGCCGATGAGCCAGGCGTACGCGGCCACCGACTTCACCGATCGTGGCCAGCTCAACTCCGTCCAGCTGAACGTGGTGACCCTCGTCGACATGGAGAGGGCCGCCGCGACGAAGTCCCTGGACGGCTGCCTCTACATGATGGACAACAGCGTCGGCGGGGTCGGGCAGGGCACCGACCACCTGGAGACCATCTGCAAGCAGGGGCAGGTGGTCAACTGGATCATCCGCCCCATCGACATGCACCGCCGCGCGAACGGCACCTGGCCGCCGATGCCGAAGATCAACAACTTGGTCTTCCTCGACATCGAGAAGGGTGACGAGGACGACGTCGCCGAACGCCGGATCATGACCGAGCTCAAAGTCTACGGCGCCCCCGACCGGATGCGCGACCAGTACACCGCCGTCTACTACTACTGGGCCGGGGCGGTGATGAGCGAAGCCCGGCCGGGCCTCTACCGCTACCGGTTCGTCCTGGAGCTGGAGAAGGAGCACGGCACCGACAAGCTGTACCTGAACTCGCCTCGCTACCCCGCCCTGCGGGTCCTGCCCGTCTGACCGTCCCGCGGGGTCGCGAGCGCGACGTGAGCCCGTGAGAGCACCGGCGAGCGCAGGTGGGAGGTCATGGTCGCCGGACGGCGGCCATGACCGGCGGGTGCGGGACACGCGAGATCCTCGCGGCCTTTCCTACTGGGAAGGCCGTCCCCGGGGAGATACGCTCGATCGGAGATCGGCCCGTGTCCCGTGTCCCGTTCGGCCCGCGTGATCGAGGCTGTGATCAAGACGATGCCCGGCCGCGCGACGAACGGAGCCGCCATGACGACCACCATCACCGTGATCGGCGGCCCCACGGCCCTGCTGGAGCTCGGCGGGCTGCGCATTCTCACCGATCCGACCTTCGATCCGCCGGGTGACCACCCCGTCGGGCCGCTCACGCTCACCAAGACCGTCGGCCCGGCTCTCTCCCCCGCCGACGTCGGCCGGGTGGACCTGGTGCTGCTCAGTCACGACCAGCATCCCGACAACCTGGACAGACTGGGCCGTCAGGTGATGTCCGCGGCGCCGCTGACCCTGAGCACGCCCGAGGCCGCCGAGCGCACCGGGGTCACCCCGCTGCGCCCCTGGCAGCACCACGAGGTCGGCCGCCTCCGCGTCACCGCCGTTCCCGCCCTGCACGGCCCGCCGGGATGCGAGCCCTTCGTCGGTCAGGTCACCGGCTTCGTGCTCACCGGCGACGGGCTGCCCACCGTCTACGTCAGCGGGGACAACGCCTCGCTGGAGTGCGTGGAGCTCATCGCCGGACGGTTTCCCGCCGTCGACGTCGCCCTGCTGTTCGGCGGCGCCGTTCGCACGCCCATGATCGACGACCGGCTCACCCTGAACGCCACCGAGATGGTGACCGCCGCGCGCCTGCTGGAAGCCCGGCAGGTCGTGCCGCTCCACGTCGAGGGCTGGACCCACTTCACCGAGAACCGGGCGGACGTCTTCGCCGCCTTCTCCGAGGCCGGTCTCGGCCACCTGCTCGTCTCCCCCGCCCCCGGACGATCGGTCCCGCTGGGCCTGCCCGAGGGACGATCATCCCGAGTGCGGTAGGCGATCCCGCGGTGCGATGAGACGAACCGGTCGGCAGTGCCCGGCGGCTCGCCCAACGGCGACGCCACGACGAACCGACCCGCGGGCCCCGACAGCTCACCCAACGGCAGGCCACGACGAACCACCCGCGGAGCCGGACAGCTCGCCCAATGGCGACGCCACGACGAGCCGACCGGCGGAACCCGGCGGCGATGCCGGATGACCGGCAGAAATAAACCTCTGCCTCGCCCGGTTGCCGCCTACATGGCTGATGACGACATCCGCGGGACGGCCCGCGGCTCTTCCGAGGTGCCCCTGTCGATCCTGGAGCTGGCGACCGTCGGTTCCGGCGTGACACCCACCGAGACCCTGCGAGCGAGCACCGAGCTGGCCAGGCGTGCGGAGGAGTGGGGCTATCACCGGATCTGGGTGGCCGAGCACCACGGCATGCCGTCCGTGGCCAGTTCCTCGCCCGCCGTGTTGATCGCCCATCTCGCCGCCGCGACCAGGAGCATCCGGCTGGGGTCCGGTGGCGTCATGCTGCCCAACCACGCCCCGCTCGTCGTCGCCGAGCAGTTCGGCACCCTGCACGCGCTGCACCCGGGCCGCATCGACCTCGGGCTCGGCCGGGCCCCCGGCACCGACCCCGCCACGGCGAGGGCCCTGCGCGGGCGGCACGGTCTGGACGCCGACGACTTCCCCGAGCAGCTGGCCGAGCTGACGGCCTTCCTGGACGGCGCGTTCCCGCACGGCCACCCCCTGGAGCGGGTCGTCGCGGTGCCCCGCTCCCCCGAGTCGGGCCGCCCGCCGATCTGGCTGCTCGGTTCCAGCGGCTTCAGCGCGCGGCTCGCCGGGAGGCTCGGCCTGCCGTTCGCGTTCGCGCACCACTTCAGCGGCGAGAACACCATCCCCGCCCTGGACCTGTACCGGTCGTCCTTCGAACCCTCCGCCGTCCTCGACCGGCCGTACGCGATGATCGGCGTCTCCGCGGTCGCCGCCGACGCCCCCGAGCAGGCACTGCGCCTGGCCCGCTCCGGCGGGCTGTCCATGCTGCGGCTGCGGCGCGGCGCCCCGCAGCCGATCCCCACGCCCGAGGAGGCGGAGAACCACCCGTACAGCCCGATGGAGCGCGACTTCCTCGACGACTATCTGTCCAAGCTGGTGCTGGGGGACGCCGCCGGAGTACGGCAGGGGCTGGAGGATCTTCGCAAGCGCACCGAGGCCGACGAGTTGATGATCACCACGATGGTCCACGACTCCGCCGCCCGGATCCGCTCCTACGAGCTCATCGCGCAGGCGTACGACCTCACCGGCGGCTCCTGATCGGACTGCCGCGGAGCATGCGCATCTCCGGATTTCGGGTATATGCGCCGGTAAAGACCTCAATCTCCACCGAAACTGCACAGAGGACCGTTACGCTCCGGGCATGATCAGATCGAGATGGGTGAGCCTGCTGGTCTGGCCGGCGGTGCTGCCCTTCGCGGCCTGGGCGTTACTCAGGGCCGGCGGCTGGACCCCGGTCTGGCAGTGGGTCGCCCTGGTGGCGTTCACGCCGTACGTGGCGGCGGCCTCGGTGATCCCGCTGCTCCTCGCCCTGGGCCTGCGCCGCTGGGCGGCCGCGGTCCTCGCGCTGGTCACGAGCGCGACGCTGGCGACGATCGTGCTCCCCCGCCACTTCGGCGACGACGACCAGCCCGCAGCCGACGGAGGTCGGCTCCGGGTGCTCGCCGCGAACCTCGCCGTCGGCGCGGGCGACACCGAGGCCCTGATGAGGCTGGTGGGCTCCCTCGGCCCCGACGTACTCGCCCTCCAGGAGGTCACCCCGGCCGCGCGCGACCGTCTGGAGGCGGCCGGGCTGCGCCGTCGCATGCCCCACGTCGTGGACCGCGCGGTCGACGGGGTGGGGGGCTCGGGCATCTACTCCAGGCACCCCATCACCGAGAGACCGCTGCTCGCGCTGGGCGGGTTCCGGCAGGCGCGAGGGGTGATCAAACACCCGAGCGGCCACGAGATCGAGGTCGTCTCGGTCCACCCCTGCGCGCCCCGGTACGGCGGCAGGGTGCCGTGCTGGGAGCAGGGACTGCGGGCGCTGCCCAGGGCGGGCGGCGAGCTGCGGGTGCTCGCCGGAGACTTCAACGCCACCCTCGACCACCGGCCGGTACGCGATCTGCTCGACAGCGGTTACCGCGACGTGGCCGACGTCACCGGGCACGGCCTGACGCCCACCTGGCCGCGGCAGGGCTGGAACGTCCCCGGTGTGACGATCGACCACGTGCTCGCCGACTCACGCATGGCGATCAGGACCTTCGGCGTCCACCACCTCCCGAACACCGATCATCGTCCGGTCTTCGCCGAACTGGGCCTGCCCCGCTTCACCAAGCGCTGACCTTTGCCCGACTCGCCAGGCCGGGGTCCGACGGGTCCGTCCGCACCGAGCGGCACCGGCGCGGACCGGCGATCCTCTCCGGCGAGGATCGCCGGTCCTGCAGGAGCGGCCCGCCCCATGGACGCCGCTCCCGGCCGATCCGCCAGGAGCGGCGATCCTCATGGACCGCCGAGCGGGGACCGGGTGGTCGCGGCCCTCCTCGAACGAGACCCGCCGAGGAACAGGAGCAGGGCGAGGACGGCGTACGGCACCGCGGCGGCGGTGAAGATCGCGGCATGGCCGACGAGCGCCGAGGCCGCGGCGTACGCGCCGTAGGCGAGGACGGCGCCCAGTTCCGTACCCAGCCCGGCCAGCGAGGTCACGGTGGCGCGTGCCGGGCCCGTGATGCTCTCCTGAAGCCGCACGTCGGCCAGCACGGTCGCCATCTGGAAGACGCAAAAGGCCACCGCGAGGGCGACGAACCCCACCGCGACGCCGCTGAACGCGCCCGCGCCGAGCGCGAGCGCCCCGAACGCGAGAAGCGCGGCGAACTCCCGGTCGGTGAAGCTCCGTCCGGCCGCCGCGAGCACGCCACCGGCCGCGACACCCACGGAGACCAGAAGCACCAGGAGCGGCACGACGTGCGTGGTGACGCCGGTGCCGACCGCGAGCAGCGGGGTGTACTCCTCCAGCGAACCCCACAGGGCCGTCACCGCCGGTACCAGCAGCAGCGCCCGGCGCGTCGGCCGGTCGGCGCGCGCCGCCCGCAGCCCCTCGCGCAGGATCGCGGCGTAGCCACCGGCCGGTGTCTCCTCCCCGCCGGCCTCCTCGCGTTCCTCCCCGGGGCGTACGCGACGCTCGGGAAAGGCGAGCGCGGCCACCGCGGCGAGTACGCACGCCAGGACACTGCCCGCGGCGACCAGCGGGTAGCCGCCGACGGCGAACACCGGGGCGGCCACGGCCATGGACAGCATGACGGCGCCCGTGCCGATCGCGCGGGCACGGCCGATGACCGCGGCGTAACGGCCGGTCGCGCCCAGACGGTCGAGTTCGGTGTAGACCAGAGCCTCCAGCGCGCCCGACTGCAGCGCTCCCGAGGCGCCCCACAGCACGAAGCCCGCGGCGAACACCCAGTAGGAGGGGGCCGCGACCCACAGGAGGAAACCGGCCGCGGCGAGCAACGGTGCCAGGGCGAGCAGCGCGCGCCGCGAGACGGCGTCGGCCCACACCCCCGAGGGGACCTCCAGCACGACGGAGGTGACCGACCAGATCGCCAGGAGCGAGGAGATCTCGGCGGTCGACAGACCCGTGTCGACGAACAGCAACGCGTAGAACGGGTAGAACAGGACGAACTCATCAAGGAAGGCGTAGACGTAGAGCGTCGCGGCGAGGCGCTTCGCACGTCCTTCGGGCGCACGGAGAAAAGAAGAAGTGGTCATGAGGTCCTTCTCGCGAGGGCTGGCGGACTTCGGGATGCTCGGCATCTCCGGAGGTCCACGGCAGCTCGCGCCGGACCGACCGATCGTTCAGGATCAATGTCGCCAGGTCATGTCACAGACCATACAGTCGCCCAGCCCGCTGTGGCCTCCCCTTTTTTTCCTCTTCAGGACGAAGCGTCACTCGGTCGTGGAGGCGGCGTCGCGAGCACGGCGGGCGGGTCCGTCTCGCCTCCGCCTTTCGGGTGCGCGGGTGTGTGCGGGAAACCCGGCGGGGCCGGTCAGAACTCGTCGTGCCCGGAGACCTGGCCGATCGGGAAGACGTGCCTGCTCGCGGCGCAGACGGTCTCCAGGACGTGGACGGGGACGTCCTCGTCGGAGTAGCCGGTGCGAAGGATGTGGACGACCCACTCCCCCGGTTCGAGCTCCAGGGTCTCGTACTCGAAGGAGGTCGGCGGGCGGGCCGTCAGGCTCTCCTCGGCGCGGCCGAAGGTGTGGCCGAGGGCGATCAGTGCCGCCTGCAGTGACGGCTTCACGAACCCCGGCTCGGCGAGGCGGGTGCCCCCGAACAGGTCCGTCCGGAAGTAGCTGGTGGCGACGCGCACCGGGATCCCGTCGGCCGTCATCATCTTCCTGCGGGCGATCACCTCGGCACCGGGTTCGACGCGCAGGCGCGCGGCCACGTGTTCACCGGCCGGTTCCGGTCCCACGTAGAGCATTCTGCGGTCGGGCGTGACGCCCTGCCTTTCCGCCTCGGCGAGGAACAGGGACGCCGAGCCTCGATCGGCGGGGTCGGTGGGCAGCGCCCGCCGCACCACGACCTTCGGCTCACGGACCGTGGGCTCCTCGGGGACCCGCGCCGCCGGCCCCTTCCTCATCTGGGAGATGCGGCCGGGGGACACGCCCAGGCGCGCCGCTATCTCCTCCAGGCTCATCCCGGAGTCACGGGCCTCGGCGATCGCCTGACGGCGCATCTTCGCCGCCTCCGCGATGAGTCCCTGCTCTTCGGCCATGAGGCGGCTCAGAACCCGCGCGCGCTCGATGGGGTCGCTCAGCCCGGAAACGTCGTGCAGCGTCTTCAGGTCCATCGGGGGCCGCCTCCTCGCGCTCGAGACCACCGGGAATTTTAGCCCCCTATTTTGGCGCGGTGACGCTGCCTCGCGCACCGAAAAGGCTGTCGGACCCGCCCGTTCACTCCGAGGAGGGGGTTCGCGGTCAATGGGCATTCTGGCCCGGTGGTTACACCATGCCGACCGTCAAATCAGTTGCCGACGCCGCTGCCGGGTGCGGAAACTGGATGGTCGCCCGCGTCACGCGGGTGGCGGTGATCCGACGGGGCACCACCTGGAGCGGTGGTACGGGAGACCGGTTGGGAGGGATGGCGCTCCGGCCTGCCCTGCCCCGGACGGCTCTCACCTGGTCAGAACACCGTGAGGAGCGTGCCGCCTGCCGATGCCCCCTGACACCGGAAACACCTCAGCCAGTACCAACAACACCGACAATACCGACAACACCCATGCCTCCGCCACCAACCCGGCATCCCTGACTTCGCGCCCCCTCCCCTCGCGCCGCGCCGGGGCGGGCTCCCTGTGGCGACTGAAGTCCTACCTCCGCCCGTACGTCGGCCGCCTTGTCGCCATCTGGGTGCTGTCCCTCACCGCGGTCGCGATCGGCATCGCCATCCCGCTGATCGGCAGAGAGATCATCGACGGTCCCGTCGCCCGCGGCGAGGCGGGGGCCGTGCCACCCCTCGCACTGCTCGCCTGCGCGCTGGGCGCGATCGAGGCACTGCTCGTCTTCCTGAGGCGGTGGCTGCTGGCCGCCGCCGTCCTCGGCCTGGAGACCAGCCTCCGCGACGACATCTACCGCCACCTCCAGCGGCTGCCGATGGGGTTCCATTCCTCCTGGCAGTCGGGCCAGCTGCTCTCCCGGGTGACGACCGACCTGTCGACGATCCGGCGTTTCCTCGGCTTCGGCCTGCTCTTCCTCGTCCTCACCACCGTCCAGATCGCGACGGTGACCGGGCTGCTGCTCCACATGTACTGGCCGCTCGGGCTGCTGGTCGTCGCCTCGGCGGTGCCGATCATGGTCACCACCCTGCGCTTCGAACGCGAGTACATCACCATCTCCCGGCGGGTCCAGGACGAGCAGGGCGACCTCGCCACGGTCGTCGAGGAGTCCGCGGCCGGCATCCGCACGATCAAGGCGTTCGGCCGCGGCCCGTACGTCTCCGGAATCTTCGAGAAAGGGGCGTTGAAGGTCTACGGGACCTCGATGGAGAAGGTCCGCCTGTCGGCCAGGTTCTTCACCTTCCTTGAGGTGATCCCGAACATCACCCTCGCGCTCGTGCTGCTGCTCGGTGCCCTGGCGGTCGGCTCCGGCACGCTGACGCTGGGCACGCTGGTGGCCTTCGCCACCCTGATGCTGCAACTGGTCTGGCCCGTCTCCGCGCTCGGCTTCATCCTCACGATGGGCCAGGAGGCGATGACCGCGGCGGACCGGGTGATGGAGGTGCTCGACACCGAACCGGAGATCGTCGGAGGCACCGCCGTGATCGAACGGCCCCGAGGACACCTGCGCTTCGAGGGAGCGGGGTTCACCTTCCCCGGTGACGGGAAACCCGTGCTCCACGACGTCTGGCTGGAGGTGCGTCCGGGAGAGACGCTCGCGGTCGTGGGCGCGACGGGGTCGGGCAAGACCACGCTGACCTCCCTGGTGCCACGGCTGCACGACGTCGGCACCGGCCGGGTCACGATCGACGGGGTCGACGTCCGCGACCTGCCGCTGCCCACACTGCGCTCGATGGTCGCCACCGCCTTCGAGGAACCGACGCTGTTCTCGATGAGCGTCAGGGAGAACCTCACGCTGGGACGGCACGACGCGAGTGAGGAGGAGATCGAGCAGGCGCTGCGGATCGCCCAGGCCGGGTTCGTCCACGCACTGCCGTGGGGGCTGGAGACCAGGATCGGCGAGCAGGGCATGTCCCTGTCCGGCGGCCAGCGCCAGCGGCTCGCACTGGCACGCGCGGTGCTCAGCCGTCCCAGGATTCTCGTGCTGGACGACACGCTGTCGGCCCTCGACGTCGAGACCGAGGCCCTGGTGGAGGAGGCGCTCCGGCACGTGCTGCGCGAGGCGACCGGGATCGTCGTCGCCCACCGGGCCTCCACCGTACTCCTCGCCGACAGGGTGGCCCTGCTGCTCGACGGCACGATCGCGCACGTCGGCGAGCACCACGAACTCATGGCGAGCGTGCCCGAGTACCGCGCGCTGCTGTCGGCCGCCCCGGACACCGAGGAGGCGCGGCTGTGAGCGTGACCGAACCCTCCACCCATCCCTCGGCCAAGCCTTCCGGTGCCGAGAACGCGAACGGGTCCCGGGAGTGGCGGGGCGTCGCGGCCGAGAACCAGGAGGAGCTGTCGGCGCAGGTGTCGTTCCTGCTGCGTGACAGGTCCAGGCGGCTGCTGGGCGACCTGCTGCGCCCGTACCGCAGGAGGCTCGTCCTGCTCGTCGTCATCATCGTGACCTGCAACGCCGCCTCGCTCTCCATCCCCTACCTGGTCAAGGTGGGCATCGACGCGGGCATCCCGCCGATGCTGGCGGGCGCGGGGCCGCGAACGCTGGTGACGGTCGTCGTGGCGATCCTGGCGGCGGCGGCCGTCCAGCTGGTGACCCGGCGGATATTCCTCAGGATGGCCGGGCACATCGGCCAGAGCATCCTGCTGGAACTGCGGCGGCGGGTGTTCGTCCACTTCCAGAGGCTGTCGCTCTCGTTTCACGAGGACTACACCTCGGGCCGGGTCGTCTCCCGGCTCACCTCCGACATCGACGCCATCTCCGAGATGCTGCAGTCGGGTTTCGACGACCTCGTCACCGCCGTGCTGACACTGGTCGGCACGGCGGTCCTGCTGCTCGTCCTGGACGTCCACCTCGGCGTGGTCGCGCTGCTGCCGCTGCCGGTCCTGATGCTGTTCACCGGCTGGTTCCGGCGGCAGTCGAGCATCGTCTACCGCAGGACGCGGGAGACCGTGGCGCTGGTGATCGTCCACTTCGTGGAGTCGATGGCCGGCATGCGCGCGGTCCAGGCGTTCCGCGGGGAGCCGCGCAACCAGGCGATCTTCTCCCAGCTGAACGCCGACTACCGCGACGCCAACCGGCGCAGCATGCACCTGGTCGCGATCTTCTCTCCGGGCGTCAAGCTCATCGGGAACGTGACGATCGCGGCCGTCCTGCTCTACGGGGGCACGCTCGCGATCCAGGGCGAGGTCACGGTGGGAGTGCTGGCCGCCTTCCTGCTCTACCTGCGCCAGTTCTACGAGCCGATGCAGGAGATCTCGCAGTTCTATAACACGTTCCAGTCGGCCGGTGCGGGGCTGGAGAAGCTCTCCGGCGTGCTGCAGGAGCACCCCATGGTGGCCGAGCCCGCTGACCCGGTGGCGCTGGAGCGGCCATGCGGGAGGATCGAGTTCCAGGGCGTGGAGTTCTCCTACCTGGACGGCACCCCCGTGCTGCCCCGGCTGGATCTGGTGGTCCCCGCCGGGCAGACCGTGGCGCTCGTCGGCACCACGGGGGCGGGCAAGACCACGCTGGCGAAGCTGGCCTCCAGGTTCTACGACCCCGTCGCGGGGCGGGTGCTGCTGGACGGGGTCGACCTGCGCGACCTCGGCGAGCAGACGCGGCACGCCGCGGTGGTCCTGGTCACCCAGGAGAACTTCCTGTTCAGCGGGTCGGTGGCGGACAACATCAGGTTCGGCCGACCCGGCGCGAGCATGGCGGACATCGTGGCGGCGGCCCGCTCGATCGGCGCCGACACGTTCGTCTCCGCGCTCCCCGACGGGTACGACACCCAGGTCGGCAAGCACGGCGGCCGGCTGTCGGCCGGGCAGCGGCAGCTGGTGGCGTTCGCCAGGGCGTTCCTCGCCGACCCGGCGGTGCTGATCCTCGACGAGGCGACGTCCAGCCTGGACGTCGCCGGCGAGCGGCTGGTGCAGCGGGCGATGCGGACGATCCTGGCGGACCGGACGGCCCTGATCATCGCGCACCGCCTGTCGACCGTCGAGATCGCCGACCGGGTGCTGGTGATGGAGGGCGGCAGGATCACCGAGGACGGTCCGCCCGGCGAGCTCGTCGAGCGGGCGGGCCGCTACGCCGACCTGCACCGCGCCTGGCTCGACAGCGTCTCCGACCACCGCGACGCCCCCGGCTGATCCACCGGCGGCGGGGAGGGCTCACACTCCCGAACCGCCCTCCCTCGCTCCCCGATCCCGGAATTCCGTGCCCCGCCCGCAGAACCGGCGTCCGGAATTCCGGGCACACGATTTCCGGCGAACCCTGAACCGTGGGAAGGGGACCCGCGTATCTCAGGGCGGAACGGCACGAATGATCCTTCCCACCCGCAGGAAAGGGGCAGTGATTTCGATGAGCACCCGGCGGTCGCGCAAGCGACGGTCTCTGACCGCCTCCTTGCTGGTCTCCGCCATGCTGGCCGCCGGGTGCTCGTCAGCGGCCATGACCGCCGAACCCCCCGTCCAAGCGGTGGGACTCGCCGGCGATCGGGCCGACGCGGACGTCCGTTTCTCCCAGGAGATGATTCCCCACCACCGGCAGACGATCCAGCTCGCCGACCTGGTGACCGGCCGGAGCGAGAACCCGTACGTGAACGACCTCGCCGCGAAGATCAAGAAAAAAGAGGCGGCCGACATCGACCTGATGTCCGGCTGGCTGCGGTCGTGGGAGGTCGAGGTACCGGCGGAGGGCGACCACTCCGCGCACGACATGCCGGGCATGCTGTCGGCCACCCAGATCGCCTCCCTGAGGAAACGGTCCGGCGCCGCCTTCGACAAGCTGTGGCTGAGCGTGCTGGGCAAGCACCTCAACAGCGGTGTCCAGATGGCCCAGGTCGCGATCGCGCTGGGCAGGCACCGGCCCACCACCCTCCTGGCGGAGAAGATGGTCACCGAGCAGCGCGCCCAGATCGCCGAGATCGGCGAGAAGCTCGCCTGACCCGTCTCCGGCTTCCGCCGAATCCACTTCCGGTCGACTCGGTGTCCCTCTGACCTCGTCTCCGGGTCCGCTCGGGCTCTTCGTTCCTTCAAAGCGGCGGGTTGTCCGGGAACGACCCGCCCTCCGTGGGTACACAGCCTCCCAAAAAGGGCATAAGCGCGAGGCGCAACCGGGTCGCGGTGGTGGCGGTGACGCCGAGCGGCGTCCGGTGTGGCGAGCAGAATGGCGGCAGACCGCCTGATCCCCCGCTGGAGGTCTCATGAGCACGACCCGAAGGCGCCCTGTCCTCGCGGACTCCGTCCGGATCACCGAGGACGCCGTGGAGATCCTCGACCGCCGGGTCTATCCCTTCGAGCACCGCTGGGTGCGCTGTGCCACCAGCGAGGACGTCGCGGTGGCCATCGAGCGGATGGTCACCCAGAGCACCGGCCCCTCGTTCGCGGCGACCGCCGGGATGACACTGGCCGCCCGCGAGGCGCGGGGCGAGCCGCCGGGCCGGGCCGCGGTGCGGCTGCGCGAGGCGGGCGACCGGCTGATCGCGACCCGGCCCACGAACAACCACATCCGCGACGCCGTGGAGGCCGTCCTCGCCGCCACGGTGAACGGGCCACTGCCGCAGGCCTGCGGGGACGAGCTGGTGGAGGCCGTGACCCGGGCGGCGTCCGAGCACGACGCGGCCTACCTGTCGAGCAGCGCGGCCATGGGCAGGCACGCGGCCGCGCTGCTCGACGACGGCGCCCGCGTCCTCACCCACTGCTGGGCGGACGCCTACCTGATAGCCACCGTCGAGGCCGCTCAGGAGGCGGGCAAGCGACTGGAGTTCATCTGCACCGAGACCCGGCCCTACCTGCAGGGGGCACGGCTGACCGCGCCGACACTCGTGGAGATGGGCTACCGGCCCACCCTCATCACCGACGGGATGGTCGCCTCGGTACTGTCCGACGGGCTCGCCGACGTGGCGCTGACCGCGGCGGACCGGGTGACGATGGACGGGCACGTGGTGAACAAGGTCGGCACCCTCGGAGTGGCGCTCGCCGCCCGCGCCTTCGACGTCCCGTACTACGTGGTGATCCCGGCACCCGATCCGCGGGCACCGGGTATCGGCGACGTCGTCATCGAACGGCGGAACGGCGACGAGGTCCTGCACGTTCTGGGGACGCGCACCGCGGGCGAGGGCGTGACCGGCCACTATCCCGCCTTCGACGCCACCCCGCCGCACCTGGTGACGAGAATCGTGACCGAGAACGGCGCCTACCCCGCCGAGCGCGTGTCGGAGCACTTCGGCCCTCCGGGGCGTCCGCCGGCGGACGCCCCGGCCCACCCGCTGTAGCCGTTCCGGCCCGGGGTACGGTCCGGTCCGCGGTACCGACGCCGTACGCCGGACGCGACACGGAAGCCACGTGAACACCTAACGCGGTGGATCGACCACAGAGAGTAGTGTGCGCTGTGAAGTTGATCTACGAGGACATCCCTCACGACAGAACGGGAGTTCGACGTTGGTGTCACAACGATCCAGATCCGCGCTCACCGCGTTGGCCTGCGCCCTGCTGGCACTGCTGGCCGTACCGGGGACACCCGCGACGGCCGACACCGGTGCGCACGCCACCGCCACCGCGCGCCAGGACGTCAAACGAGCCGCCGCGCCGTGCGTCCGGCAGGGGCAGGCGACCTACCCCGTGGACTACTACTGGAAGAACGCGCTCGGCATGAGGCTGGGCAGCGGGTCGGTCCCGGTCGTCACCTCCCCGCCCCTGTGGGGCGGACAGATCGCACCGGGCGGCACCTTCACCCTCACGCTGACGCACCGCACGGCCCAGTGGCCGCTGCTGGTCAGCCGCTACACCACCACCTGGGACCTGTCGTCGCTGCTCGCTTACGCCGACGTCATCGGCCAGTCGGGGGCGGGCACCATCAGTGGCACCACCCTGACGATCGCCTCCTCGGGGACCAAGACCGACCCGCCCGCGAAGGTGATCACCTTCCAGGTGAGGCAGGGCACCGCGGGGGGAGCGATGACCATCCGGCCGACCGGGATCAGCAGCGTCATCGCCGCGCCGGGCCAGCTCGGGAACAACACACCCGCCCCCCCGATCCAGATCGCCACCGGGCAGTCCATCTCACCCACCAGGGCCACCGACGACACCGCCACCACCGGCCAGGGCACGGCCGTCAGCGTTCCCGTCCTGGCCAACGACACCGCGACCTCACCGACGATCAGCGGCGTCACCCAGCCCGCCAACGGCACCGCGACGATCTCCGGTGGCACCGTGGTCTACACACCCGCGGCGAACCTCGGTGGCACCGACACCTTCACCTACACCATCACCACCGCCTGCGGAACCAGCACCGCCACGGTCACGGTCACGGTGACCTGTGCCTACACACCGGTCAACCTGGTCAACGGCGGCTTCGAGGCACCGCCCGTGGCCACGGTCGACTGGTCCATCTCCGACGCCTCCGTCGACCCTGCCGTCGGCTGGCGCACCACCGCCACCGACAACAAGCTGGAGTTCTGGCCCGGCGGCGCGAGCGGGATCCCGGCCGCCGAGGGCCGGCAGTTCGCCGAGCTCAACGCCAACCAGGTCTCCACCCTCTATCAGGACCTGCCCACCGTTCCGGGAACACCGATGACCTGGTCGCTCTATCACCGGGGCCGTCTCGGTACCGACGTGATGCGGGTGCTCATCGGCGCACCGGGCGCGACCGTGGCCCAGGTCCCCACCGGGGCCTCCTCCCCGGACATCTCCGACGACAACACCGCCTGGCGCCAGTACACCGGGACGTACGTCGTCCCTCCCGGACAGACCACCACACGATTCGCCTTCGAGTCGGTGTCGGCCGCAGGGGGCACCCCGACAGCCGGCAACTTCCTGGACGGCGTGGTGTTCCAGACGCCGCCCTGCCTGCCCATGTCCAAGAGCCCGTGAAGGCGGGCGGCATCCCGGGGACGCGTACCACGAACCGACCGGCCGTCCCGCCCCTCTCGGAGTCCTGACCGTCGCGCGACTCAGGACGAGGACCGGGCGGGCGCAAACGCGTGAAGGCCCCTCTCGCTTCGTGCGAGAGGGGCCTTCACGCGTGCGGTGCGCCGGAGGACGCCGCCGGGGTCAGCTCGCGGTGCCCGCGGTCTCCTGCTCCGCGGCGCGGCGCTTCTCCTCCTCCTCGATCGCCTCGACCGTCTCGTTGTCGCGGTCGCGGCGGTACTCACGGACCGAGTAAGCGATGGCGGCGGCCCACAGGACGGCGATGGTGATGTAGGCGGCGGTCTGGACGCCGCCGGAGGCGTCGATCCAGTCGCTGCGCAGCAGGGTCCTGATGTTGGTCAGGACGATGATGCCGCCGACGGCGGAGCCCAGGATGCGCGGCGGGATGTGACGGACGAGCCAGGCGGCGATGGGAGCCGCGATGACGCCGCCGATCAGCAGGACGGCGACCCAGGAGAAGTCGATGTTCTCGGAGCCGATACCGACGAAGAAGCCGACGCTGGCGGCGATGGCGACCAGGAACTCGCTGGCGTCGATGGAACCGATCACCTTGCGCGGCGCCAGGCGGCCGCTGGCGAGGATCGCCGGGGTGCCGACCGGCCCCCAGCCGCCACCACCGGTGGCGTCGACGAATCCGGCGACCAGACCGAGGGGGGCGAGGAAGCGCTTGCGGAGCGGCTTGCCCAGGTTGCCGCGCGGGAGACCGAAGGCCGTGAAGCGGATCAGGACGTAGACACCCAGCGTGAGCAGGATGATCGACATGATCGGGGCCGCGACCTCGGTGGAGAGGCCGGACAGGAAGGTCGCTCCCACGAACGCGCCGATCGCGCCGGGAACACCGATCTTGGCGACGACTTTCCAGTCGATGTTGTTGAAGCGCCAGTGGGAGATGCCTGAGGCGAGGGTGGTGCCGATCTCGGCGAGGTGGACGGTGGCCGAGGCGGCGGCGGGGTTGGTACCGATGGCCAGGAGCAGAGTCGTCGAGGTGACACCGTAGGCCATGCCGAGGCTTCCGTCGACGAGCTGCGCCGCGAAGCCGACTAGGCCCAAGAGGATGAGCGCACGCACAACGCCCCCCTTCCTATTTTTCCCACTCTGTTGATAGGAATTATGGTGAATGAAGGCCAAGGCGACGTCAAGTCACGTTTCAAGCAAGACGTCTCAAGGGATGGGAATCTTCGTCCCACACACGAGGTCAGACCCTGCGCCGCCTGCCGGTCCGGGTCGCCGGCGTCAGGAGGGCCGCCAGGCTGACGGTGTCGACGATGGCGCTTATCGAGGTTTCGATGTTCAGCCACACGGTGCGCAGTCGCACCGCCTCTCCGAAGTAGGCCACGTCACCGGCCGGCACTCCCCTCACCGAGGTCAGTTCGCCGCCGACCGCGCGCAGGACGTCTCCGACCGAGATGTCGACGGGCGGCCGGGCGAGCGTGAAGCCGCCCTCGTGACCCCGCTGGGCGAAGACGAGATCGGCGCGGCGCAGGTCGGTCAGAATGCCGCGCAGGAAACTCGCCGGGATCTCCTGCGCCTGGGCCATCGTCTCCGACTTGACCGGGTCGGGATCGCTCAGCGCGATGACCAGCATCGCTCTTATGGCGTAGTCGCTCCGAGCCGTGACGTGCATCCGAAAGTCCCCCCGACAGTGCGCCTCTGCCTTCGGCCTCGCGTGGACTGGTCTCGGTTAAATCTACTATCTCTATAGGTTAACCGTGAAATATTCTCGCGGCTGTGCGAGACCGGGCCACCAGGGGCGGCGACGCCTGACCTGCGGGCGAGGGGTCAGCGCGGCGGTGAGGTTCGCCGAAGTCCGACGAGGTCAGCCATCGGCCGCGTCCGAGTCGATCGCGGCGGCCTCACCTCGGTCGAGGGAGGACAGCTCGGCGACCTCCTCCGAGGTGAGGGCGAAGTCGAAGATGTCGGCGTTGCCCCTTATCCGCTCGGCACTGGACGACTTCGGCACGGTGATCAGCCCGAGTTCGATGTGCCAGCGCAGCACGATCTGGGCGGGGGTCCTGCCGTGCCGCTCGGCGACGGCCGTGACGACCGGATGCTCCAGCAGGTCGCCCCCTCGCCCGATGGGACTCCAGGACTGGGTGACGATCCCGTGCTCGGCGTTGTAGGCCCGGGGCTCGTCACGGGTGAGGAACGGGTTGAGCTGGATCTGGTTCACGTCGGGCACCACGCCGGTCTCGGCCAGCAGCCGCTCGATGTGGGCCGGTTTGAAGTTCGACACGCCGATCGCCCGCACGCGGCCGTCCCTCAGCAGCTTGACCATGCCTTTCCATGCCTCTACATAGCGATCCTTGCGCGGCCGCGGCCAGTGGATCAGGTAGAGGTCGGCGTAGTCGAGGCCGAGCCGGTCCAGGCTGGCCTGGTAGGCCTCCTGCGCGGCGTCGTATCCGTGCCACTCGTCGTGCAGCTTGGTGGTGACGAACAGCTCCTCCCTCGGCACGCCGGAGGCCCGCAGCCCACGCCCCACCCCGGTCTCGTTGTAGTAAGCGTGGGCGGTGTCCACCAGCCGGTAGCCCATCTCGACGGCGGCGGCGACCGCGCTCTCCGCCTCCGCGTCCGACATGGGCCAGGTTCCCAGGCCGACCTGCGGGATGTCCGCGCCGTTGACCAGTTTCACCGTTGGAATGTCCAGAACAGTCATGATTGACAGCCTTCCACGCAGACCCCTACCGGCTGTCACCGGGTCGCGGCGGGGAGTTCGGGTGCGAGTCCTATCGGCCCAGTACGCGGAGACGCCGGAAAACAGCCCTCGAGCCTCGTTCCACCGCGGTGGGACACGGGTCACCGTCGTTCCTCCGGGGGGTGGGGTCGCGAGGGGGAGGAAACCGGAAGTGTCAGGATCATGGTGAGACCGCCGCCCGGTGTCTCCTCAGGCAGCAGGGTGCCGGCCATCGCCTCGGCGAGCCCTCGGGAGAGCGCGAGCCCCAGGCCGACGCCGGTGTGGTTGTCGCGGTCCCCGAGCCGCTGGAAGGGCATGAAGACCCGGTCGTAGGCGTCACGCGGGATGCCCGCACCCCGGTCGACGACGCGGAGCTCCACGTGGTCGCCGTACTCGCCGGCCGTGACGAGGACGTTTCGGCCCTCGGGACTGTGGCGGACGGCGTTGGACATGAGATTGACCAGGATTCGTTCCAGCAGCACCTGGTCGGCGACGACCTCGGGCAGATCGTCGGAGAGGTCCACCTCGATCCGCTGGGACAGCGGGCCGAGGTCGTCGACGGCGCGTGGCACGACGTCCTCGAACGCGGTCGGCTCCAGTGCCAGCCCGAGCACTCCCGCCTGCAGGCGGCTCATGTCAAGCAGGTTGGTGACCAGGCGGTCCAGCTTGACCAGGGATTCGTCCGCCGTGGCGAGCAACTCCCGCCTGTCCTCGGCGGACCAGTCGACGCCGGTGTTGCGCAGGCTCTCCACGGCGGCCTTCGCCGAGGCGAGCGGGGTGCGCAGGTCGTGGCTGACCGCGGCGAGCAGCGCGGTGCGCATCCTGTCGGCCTCGGCGAGCGGCCTGACCCGCTCCGCCTCCCGCGCCAGCCGGTCCTGCCGCAGCGCCACCCCCGCCTCTGCGGCGAACGCCTCCAGCAGCCGCCGGTCGGACGCCTCCAGCAGCCTGCCCCGGATGGCCAGGACGAGCCGTTCGTCGACGACGACGTCGGTGTCCGCGACTCCCGGGCAGGTGCAGGGCGCGTCACCGGCGGTGGCCACGATCCGCCACGCCTCGGGGTCGGACTGGTCGTCGGGTCCCTGCTCGCCGACGCGTTCCAGCATGGTGACCGAGGCCAGCGCGAAGGTCTCCCTCAGGCGGGCGAGCAGCGAGGCGAGCGCGTGCTCGCCGCGGAGCACGTGCCCGGCCAGGGTGGAGAGGACCTCCGCCTCGGCGCGGGCGCGGGCCGCATCCCGGGTACGGCGGGCGGCGACGTCCACGACCGCGCTCACCATGACGGCCACCAGGACGTAGACGCTCAGCGCGAACAGGTTCTCCGGGGCTGCGACGGCGAGGCGATCGACGGGCGCGGTGAAGAAGTAGTTGAGCAGCAGGAAGCCGAGCACGGCGGCGGTGACGGCCGGCCACATGCCGCCGACCAGGGCGACCACGACCACCATGAGCAGGAAGAGGAGTATGTCGCTCGGCAGGTTCACGGCGCCGCGGAAGGGCTGCAGCGCCAGTGTCAGGAGCGGCAGCCCGAGAACCGCGAGGAGCCAGCCCGCCACCCGGCGGGTGCGGGTCAGCGCGGCCCGTGACGGAGCGCGGGCACGTGTCCTTTTCACCTCGTCGTGAGTGATCATATGAACGTCGATGGACCCGGAGCGCGCGGTCGTGGTCACCCCGACCCCCCGCGAGAGAATCTGGGCGAACCGGCCACGCCGGGACGCCCCCAGCACCAGCTGGGTGGCGTTCACGCCGCGCGCGAAGTCCAGCAGTGCGGTCGGTACGTCGTCGCCGACGACCTGGTGGTAGGTGCCGCCCAGGTCCTCCACCAGGGTGCGCTGACGGGCCGTGCTCGCGGGGTCGGCTCCGGCCAGGCCGTCGGAGCGTGTGACGTGCACGGCCAGCAGGTCGGCCCCCTGGCCCCTGCCCGCGACCCTGGCGGCCCGCCGTATCAGCGCGTCGCCCTCCGGGCCACCGGTCAGCGCGACCACGACGCGCTCGCGCGCCTCCCAGGTGCCCGCGATGCCGTGATCGGCGCGGTAGCGGTCGAGCTGCTCGTCGACCTTGTCCGCCACCCACAGCAGCGCCAGCTCACGCAACGCGGTCAGGTTGCCGGCCCTGAAGTAGTTCGACAGTGCCGCGTCGACCTTCTCCGGGGCGTACACGTTGCCGTGCGCCATCCGCCGCCGCAGCGCCTCCGGGTCCATGTCCACCAGCTCCACCTGGTCGGCGCGGCGCACCACCTCGTCGGGCACCGTCTCGCGCTGGGCCACCCCGGTGATCTCCTTGACCACGTCGTTGAGCGACTCCAGATGCTGGATGTTGACGGTGGAGATGACGTCGATGCCCGCCTCCAGGATCTCCTCGATGTCCTGCCAGCGTTTGGCGTTGCGCGAGCCCGGCACGTTGGTGTGGGCCAGCTCGTCGATCAGGGCCACCCTGGGCCTCCTGGCGATGACGGCGTCCACGTCGAGCTCGGTGAACACGCTGTCGCGGTGGACCATGCTCTTGCGCGGGATCGCCTCCAGGCCGTCGAGCAGCTCGGCGGTGCGGGGACGGTCATGGGTCTCGACGAGGCCCACGACGACGTCGGTGCCCCTCGCGAGGCGGCGGTGCCCCTCGCAGAGCATCATGTACGTCTTGCCGACACCCGGGGCCGCCCCGAGATAGACACGCAGCCGCCCTCGCCCCCTGCTCATCGGTCGAGGGCCAGGTTGAGTTCGAGGACGTTCACCGCCGGTTCGCCCATGAAGCCGAGAGGACGGCCGGTGGTGTTCTCCATGATCAGCCCCCTCACCGTCTCCACGGGCAGGCCGCGCTCCCTGGCCACCCGGGGTGCCTGAAGGTCGGCGTACGCGACGGAGATGTGCGGGTCGAGGCCGGAACCACTGGCGGTGACCGCGTCGGCGGGCACCACGGCCCTCGCCGTGCCGCGGACCGGGACGGTGCGCCCGGCCGCGTAGTCCTCGCCCGGCCTGCCGCACTCGACCCTCACACCACGATACTCGGCGACGAACGGGCTCGCGGGACATGCCTGGTTCACGCTCACGACCCGGGAGGGGATGCCCGCGACGGGAAAGACCTTCAGCACGGCGCCCACCCCGTCGGGCGCGCAGTACGGCCGGGCGCCACTGACCCCCTCCAGCTCCCCGACGGCCCTGGAGCGGGCGCAGACCTGGGTGAGCAGGCTCCGCCTGCCCTCCCCGCCGTTCGTCCCGGGGACGGGCAGGACGTCCACGACATCCTCGGGCCCGAGGTTGCTCGCGGCGGTGGAGAGCATGTCGTAGCCGGCACCGGCCACCGACGGCCTGCTCTGGAAGTAGCGGCCGGCCGGTCTGCCGTCGGCGCCGGTGAAGCTCTGGCCGACGATCGCGCTTCCCACGTCCTTTCCGTCCTTCTGGACGAGGGAGCCGTTGGCGCCGGCGTGGAACACCGTCTGAGCGATGCCGGTGACCACGAGCGGGTAGACGGCCCCGGTGACGAGGGTGAGGACGAGCAGCGCGCGGAGCGCGGCGAGATGCCGGAGGATCCAGCTGGGCAGGCGCTCCATTTAAGACATCCCCGGAAGAAACTGGACGATCAGATCTATCAACTTGATGCCGACGAAGGGCACGACGATCCCACCCAGACCGTAGACGTAGAGGTTGCGGCTGAGCAGCCTCGACGCGCTGGAGGGGCGGTAGCGCACACCGCGCAGGGCGAGCGGTATCAGCGCCACGATGACGACCGCGTTGAAGACGACCGCGGACAGGATCGCCGACTGCGGACTGGACAGGCGCATGACGTTCAGCGCGTCCAGGCCCGGGTAGACCGCCGCGAACATCGCGGGAATGATCGCGAAGTACTTGGCGACGTCGTTCGCGATCGAGAAGGTCGTCAGCGCGCCGCGGGTGATGAGCAGCTGCTTGCCGATCTCGACGATCTCGATGAGCTTGGTCGGGTTGGAGTCGAGATCGACCATGTTGCCGGCCTCCTTCGCGGCCGACGTGCCGGTGTTCATCGCCACCCCGACGTCGGCCTGAGCGAGCGCGGGCGCGTCGTTGGTGCCGTCTCCGGTCATCGCGACCAGCCTGCCGCCCTCCTGCTCCGATCTGATCAGGGCGAGCTTGTCCTCGGGCGTGGCCTCGGCGAGGAAGTCGTCCACGCCCGCCTCGCCGGCGATGGCCCTCGCCGTCAGCGGGTTGTCGCCCGTGATCATGACGGTGCGGATGCCCATCCTGCGCATCTCGTCGAAGCGTTCGCGCATGCCCTGCTTGACGACGTCCTTGAGGTGGACGACCCCCAGGACCCGTGCCCTGCTCACTGCGTTCCCGGTGCCCCCGACGTTCCCGGTGCCCCCGGCCTCCCCCGTGACCTCCCCGACGACCAGCGGGGTACCGCCGGAGCCGGAGACCGCGTCGACGATGCCGCCGACCTCGTCGGTGGGATGGCCGCCGTGCTCGCGTACCCATTTCATGACGGCGGTGGCGGAACCCTTGCGGATCCGGCGGCGGTCGAGGTCGACCCCGCTCATCCGGGTCTGCGCGGTGAACCCGATCCACTCCGCACCCGCCAGCTCTCCCGGCCCGCGCTCCCTCAGGCCGTACGCCTGCTTGGCGTAGACCACGATGGAACGGCCCTCGGGGGTCTCGTCGGCGAGACTGGCCAGCTGCGCGGCCGCGGCCAGCTCGTCGGCGGAGACCCCGGGGGCGGTGAGGAACTCCGACGCCTGCCGGTTGCCCAGCGTGATGGTGCCGGTCTTGTCCAGCAGCAGGGTGTTGACGTCTCCCGCGGCCTCGACCGCGCGGCCGCTCATCGCGAGAACGTTGCGCTGGACGAGCCGGTCCATGCCGGCGATGCCGATCGCCGAGAGCAGCGCCCCGATGGTGGTCGGGATGAGGCACACCAGCAGCGCGACCAGCACGACACCGGTGACACCGTCCCCGGTGAGGGCGAGTGAGTCAGGTACGCCAGGATTCTGGGCCTTGGCGTAGATCGCCAACGGCTGCATGGTCGCGGTCGCGACCAGGAAGATGATCGTCAGGGCCGCGAGCAGGATGTTGAGGGCGATCTCGTTGGGCGTCTTCTGCCTGTCGGCGCCCTCGACCAGGGCAATCATCCGGTCGATGAAGCTCTCACCGGGCCGCTGGGTGATCTGGACGACGATCCGGTCGCTCAACACCTTCGTGCCGCCGGTCACCGCCGACCTGTCGCCGCCGGACTCGCGGATGACCGGGGCGGACTCACCGGTGATGGCCGACTCGTCCACCGAGGCGATGCCGTCGACCACGTCGCCGTCACCGGGGATGATCTCCCCCGCCTCCACGACGACGAAATCACCCCGCAGCAGTTCGGAGGCTCCGACGACGTCCCAGCCGGTGGAGTCGCGTCCGCGCAGCCGCCGCGCCGTGGTGTCGCGCTTGGCGGCGCGCAGCGTGGCCGCCTGGGCCTTGCCGCGCCCCTCGGCGACCGCCTCGGCCAGGTTGGCGAAGATCACCGTGAGCCAGAGCCAGACCACGGTGGCCCAGGCGAAGAACGACGGGGTGAGCACGGCGAGCACCGTGGTGAAGGCCGCGCCGGCCTCGACGATCAGCATCACCGGGTTGCGCCAGAGCGTGGCCGGGTTGAGCTTCCTGACCGCCTCGGGAAGCGAGGTGAGCAGTTGCCGGGGATCGAGGAGGCCGCCGCCCACCTTTCCCTCCCCTGGTGCGGGGGCGGGGCCCCGCACTTCGAGCGTCCGGGGCGTCACTGTATTCCCTCCGCGAGCGGGCCGAGCGCCAGGGCCGGCAGGAAGGTCAGCGCGACGAGGATCACCGTCACGCCGACGGCCATGCCGACGAACTGCGGGCGGTGCGTGGGCAGCGTGCCCGCGGAGACGGGCACCGGCGCCTGCCCCGCCAGGGATCCGGCCAGGGCGAGAACGAAGACGATCGGCAGGAAGCGGCCGAAGGCCATGCACAGGCCGAGGGCGACGTCGTACCACGGCGTGTTGGCGCTGAGGCCGCCGAAGGCGGAGCCGTTGTTGTTGGAAGCGCTGGTGAAGGCGTACAGCACCTCGGAGAAACCGTGCGGGCCGCCGTTGAGCATGCTCGCCCGCCGCTCGGCCGAGCCCATCGCCAGCGCCGTGCCGGTCAGCACGAGCAGCGGCGTGACCAGGAAGTACATCGCGGCGAACTTGATCTCGCGGGAGCCGATCCTCTTGCCCAGGTATTCGGGGGTGCGGCCGACCATGAGGCCGGCCACGAAGACTGTGATCACCGCGAGGACGAGCATGCCGTACAGGCCCGCGCCCGCGCCGCCGGGGGCGACCTCGCCGAGCATCATGTTGAACATCGTGAGCATGCCGCCGAGCGCGGTGAACGAGTCGTGGGAGGAGTTGACCGCTCCGGTGGAGGTGAGCGTGGTGGCCGCGGCGAAGGTCGCGGAGTCGGGCACGCCGAAGCGCACCTCCTTGCCCTCCATCGCCGCGCCCACCGCCTGCGGGACCGTGCCGCCGTGGGCGGTCTCCAGCGTGGTCAGCAGCGCGACGCTCGCCAGCGCGAGCGTCCCCATGATCGCGACGATCGCGTGGCCCTGCCGGGGGTCGCCGACCATGCGGCCGAACGTGCGGGGCAGCGCGAACGGGATCAGCAGGATCACGAAGATCTCGAACCAGTTGGTCCAGGCGGTGGCGTTCTCGAACGGGTGGGCCGAGTTCGTGTTGTAGAACCCGCCGCCGTTGTTGCCCAGCTCCTTGATGATCTCCTGACCGGCCACCGGACCACCGGTGATCGTCTGGGTGCCGCCGGTCAGGGTGGTCACCTCATGTGGGGAGGTGAAGTTCTGGATCAGGCCACCCGCCAGCAGCACGACCGCGCCGACGAGGGCGAGCGGCAGCAGGACGCGGACGACGCCGCGGACCAGGTCCACCCAGAAGTTGCCGAGCTCCTCGGTCCTCCTGCGGGCGAAGCCGCGAACCAGCGCGATCGCCACCGCCATGCCCACCGAGGCGGACACGAAGTTCTGCACCGCCAGGCCGGACATCTGCACCAGGTAGCCCATCGTCGACTCACCCGGGTAGGCCTGCCAGTTGGTGTTGGTGACGAAGCTGACGGCGGTGTTCCAGGCGACGTGGTCGGGCACCGGGGCGAGCCCCAGCGACAGGAACAACCTGTCCTGCAGCCGCTGCAGACCGTAGAGGAACAGGACGGATGTCACCGAGAACGCCAGCAGGGCTCGGGCGTAGACGCCCCACCTCTGCTCGACGTCCGGCCGGACACCGACGAGCCGGTAGATCACGCGTTCGGCGGCGAGATGTCTCGTACCGGTGTAGACGCGGTACATGTGGTCGCCCAGCGGCCGGTGGACGAGCGCGAGGGCGGCGACAAGGGATCCGATGAACCAGATCCCCGCCGTGGTCGAGGACATCAGGAGCGCTCCCTCATCAGAAGCGCTCCGGGAAGAGCAGGGCCGCGACCATGAAGACCACCAGGGCGGCGACCACGACCAGACCCACGGCGTTGACGGCGCTCACAATCGTTCCACCGCTCTGACGGCCAGCCCGAGGATCGCGAAGACCGCGATCGTCAGGGCGACGAAGATGACGTCAGCCATCCCCACTCCTCGCATCCGGGGTTTGTCCGCCATCACCCGACGGGTGAGGCATACGCAAGGAAACCGCCGTTTTCCGCGCTTCCTGCGCGTCTTGACGGGTTCCATACGCCCCGGTGCCAAGACTTGACGCCTTCCCTACGCGAGCCCCGGGCCACCTCCGGACGACCGCGTCCCCCTGCCCCGGACCAGAGGGTCCCTCGGCCTCCGGCACGTCGAGCCGAGCGTCCCCTCCGTGCGGTCACCCCCGATACACCGCGACCGCAGGGAGGCGGACCGCTCCCCTCCCCCCGCGCCTACCCGCCCGCCATCGCCCCCACGACCATGAACGGCTCGGCGCCCGTCGCGACCGGCTCGGGCAGCGGGGTGTCCGGCGGCTCGTGGGACAGGTCCAGCTCGCAGGCGAAGAACCGCACGAAGGGGCGGCGCCGCTGCGTGACGTGGTCGCGGATCGTCCCGCGCAACATCGGGTAGCGGGCCTCCAGCGCGTCGAGGACCGAACGCTGCGTCACCTGCCCCTGAACATGGAGCTCCACCTCGCCTCCGGTGCTCGCGAGGTTGCGCAGATGCGCCGGGAGCACGACGCGGATCATGGCAGCGTCTGGACTTCGACGGACAGCACGGCCGGCAGGTCCCTGGCGATGGGCATCCAGTTGTCGCCGGAGTCGGCCGAGGCGTACACCTGCCCGCCGGTGGTGCCGAAGTAGACGCCGCACGAGTCCAGCGAGTCGACGGCCATCGCGTCCCGCAGCACGTTGACGTAGCAGTGGCTCTGCGGCAGGCCCCTGGTGAGCGGCTCCCACTCGTTTCCGCCCGTCCGGCTGCGGTAGACGCGCAGCCTTCCCTCGGGCGGGTAGTGCTCCGAGTCGCTCTTGATCGGGACGACGTAGACGGTGTCCGGCTCGTGCGCGTGGACGGCGATCGGGAACCCGAAGTCGCTGGGCAGGTCGCCGCTGATCTCGTGCCACGACTCACCGGCGTCGTCGCTGCGCATCACGTCCCAGTGCTTCTGCATGAAGAGCACGTCAGGACGCGAAGGGTGCATCGCGATGTGGTGGACGCAGTGGCCGACCTCGGCGTCCTGGTCGGGGATGCCCTCCGAGCTCAGCCCCCGGTTCTTCGGCTGCCAGCTCTTGCCGGCGTCGTCGGTCCTGAACACGCCCGCCGCCGAGATCGCCACGGTGATGCGCCCGGGATCGCGCGGGTCCGCGACGACCGTGTGCAGGCACATCCCACCGGCACCCGGCTGCCAGGATGGCCCCGAGCGATGCTCGCGCAACCCGGGCAGCTCCTGCCAGCTCTGCCCGCCGTCGGCCGAGCGGAACAGGGCGGCGTCCTCGACACCCGCGTACACCGTGTCCGGGTCGGTGAGCGACGGCTCCAGGTGCCAGACCCGGGCGAACTCCCACGGGTGCGGCGTGCCGTCGTACCACTGGTGGGTGCCGAGGACGCCTTCGTACCGGAAGTGATTACCGACCGGCTCCCAGGTCGCGCCGCCGTCGTCGGACCGCTGGATCAGCTGCCCGAACCAGCCGCCGGACTGCGACATGTAGAGGCGGGACGGGTCGGCGGGGGATCCCGTGAGGTGGTAGATCTCCCAGCCCCCGAAGTGGGGGCCGCTGATGTCCCACCGCTCGCGTCCGCCGTCCGACGTCAGGATGAACGCGCCCTTGCGCGTGCCGACCAGCACTCGTACACCACTCACCGGGGCTCCTTTCCGATCCCGGCGCCGACCCGTGCCGGCACCGCGCCACACTCCCGATCGTCCGGCCGGGCTCGGAGTCGACTCCGCTCGCGACACACCCGCCACGGTCGTGGGCACCGACGCTACGACAGCCCACCGACAAAACCGCCGCCGACACTCGCCGGAACGGCCGGCAGGGGCCACGAACGACGGATAACCGCCGCTAGTGGCCTGTCTCCGAACGTTGACCGGGTATCGCAGCCGGGTGACCGGTTCTCTTCAGGTCTGGTTTCCCCAGCAAGGTTGTGTGACGGCCCACTAGCCGCCCTCGTCCCCCATACCCTCACCTCGGTTCGTCCGACAGACCGGGCCGAAGACCGAGGCGCACCGGACCGGCCCGCTTTACGGGATGCCGGAAGTGGTTCACAATCCCTGCGGGGGGTCACACGCCGACGCGATCCGATAGGGGCATCATGCAATCCGGCAGGCGATCCCTGGGGGCGGTCCTCCTCACCCTCGGACTTCTCACCCTGGCCTTACTCATCGCGGCACCGACGATCGGCCCAGCCGGAGAGACGGCGCTGGCCGCCGCCCCGGCGAGAAACGCCCCTCATTTCGCCGTCCCGGCAGGGGCGGCCGACGACACCACGCCACCGACACGTCCCACCGGAACGCGGCCCTGCCCGGTTCCGGGCATCCCCACCTCGACCGGTTACGCCTCCATCTGCTGGAATCCCTCGACGGACGACACGGGGATCGCCGGCTACGACCTGTACCGCCTGGGGGTCGACGGCTTCGTCCTCGTCGCCACCACGACCGGCACGGTCGGCGGCTTCTCGGGCGAACTGAACCGCTCGTACACGATGTACGTCGTGGCCAGGGACTCGGCGGGAAACATCAGCCCGCCCTCCGCTCTGATCACGGTGTCCGCGACGGTCGGCATGACGCCGAGCGCCTCGCCGAGCCCCCCGCCGGGCGACCGCGTGCCCCCGTCCAAGCCGACCGGCCTGAACGAACCCTGTCCGTGGGACTACCGGGGCGTCGCGTTCTGCTGGCAGCCGTCGAGCGACAACGTGGCGGTGACGGCGTACGACGTCTACCGCGAGACCGCGACGGGATACGTCAAGGTCGGCACGACCACCCATCCCTCGTACCAGAGCTCCGGCGAATCCGGCCTGGTCATCGGGGAGCGCTACACCTACGTCGTGGTCGCCAGGGACGCGGCCGGCAACCTCAGCGTTCCGTCGGATCCGCTGTCGGCCCTCGCCAGGGGCGGTCTCCCCACCCCCACCCCCAGCCCGTTGCCTCCGTCGTGCACGGTGTCGTACCACGCGACGACGTGGGGTTCCGGGCTGAGCGCGCAGATCACCGTGCGCAACGTCGGCACGACCGCCTTCGACGGCTGGAGGCTGACGATCGACTACCCGACATCGGCCGTACGCCTCGTCTCCGGCTGGTCCGCGGGCTGGACCCAGACCGGCTCGCGGCTCACCGCCACGAGCGAGAACTGGAACAGGGTCATCCCCGCGGGCTCGGCGGCACAGGTCGGATTCGTCGCCTCCCACAGCGGTCCCGCGCCCACCCCCGTGCGCTTCAGCCTCGACGGAAGGGACTGCGGCGTCGGCTGACCGCCTCCGAGCGGCGTCTCCGCGTGGACCGCGCCCCACACGAAGACGCCGCTCGTCGGCATCTCCGGACAGGAACGGGTCTCAGCCGGTGGGGGCCGGGCTGATCTGGAACAGGGCGGCCCGCCACTCGCCGTCGCGGCGGGTCAGCGCGGTGGTGGCGAAGACCCTCATGGTCTGCTTTTCCGTGCCGCCGACGAGCACGTCGATCTCCACGGTGACGGTGTGCGTCGCGCTGCCGTCACCCAGGACGATCACCCGGTGGTCGCTCAGATCCGTACGCGTGTACGGGTTGCGGTTCTCGGCGAACCCCTTCAGGATCGCCTCCCGGTCGTCGACGATCCCCCACTGCGACACGCTCAGCGGCGCCTCGGTGAGGAGGCGGTCGTAGAACTCCGCGTCGCCGTTCCTGTTCGCCTCCCAGGCCCGCTCGGACAGTTCGATCAGCTCACGCTCGATCGACCCACGTTCGGCCTGCTCACGCTCGGGGCTCATCGCCGCACTCCCTCCCACTGACACCTGTTTAACCGGTGTCAGTGTTACACTCGACCCATGAACCTGGCAAACGTGATGGAGCTCGGCTCCCTCGGCGGGCAGCGCTTCAGGTTCGACGCCGGCACGCTGTGCCTGGAGCTTCTCGTCACCGGAGGCGAGGGCGGGCTCGCGAAGTGGGAGCGGTTGCACACACCCGACGACCTCGCCGCCTGGATACCGCTCTCCAGGGCGGGTCTCGGCGACCTCGTCCAGGTCTCCGCCGACGACCTCGCCGCGGTCCTCCGCCTGCGCGCCGCCCTCCAGCGGCTCGCCGCGACCGCCGCCTCGGGTTCGCGCGCCTTCGCGGAGGCCGACCTCGCCACGCTGAACGAGGCCGCCGCGGCGCCGCCGCCCATCCCGGTCATCGGCCCCGGCCTGAAGCGTTCCTGGGCCCTGCCCGTCACCGGGACGCAGTTCCTCTCCGCCGCGGCCCGTGACGCCGTCGAGGTGTTCGGCGGGCCGGCCCTCGACCGGATCAGGGTGTGCGACGGCGAGCGCTGCCCGCTGCTGTTTCTCGACACCTCCCGTCCGGGGGCGCGACGCTGGTGCTCGATGGACCGCTGCGGCAACCGCCACAAGCTCCGCACCCGCCGTGACCGCCGTCCCGAGAGCTGACGGGAAAGACGGGAAAGTGGAAAGCGCCGCCCGCCCGGGGGGTGTAAGGCACAGGCGGGCGGCGCCGTCTAGGTGCCGCTCAGCGCAGGGAGAGCTGGAGCAGCAGGTCCTTGACCTCGGTGGCGGCGATCCGGTCGCTGGCCACGGACGGATCCGAGCAGAGCAGCACCGGGCCGTCGAGGGGGTTGTCGGGCAGACGACCGTGCGAGCCTCGGATGGCACGGGCGCCCGCGTCGAGGCCGACGACGTTCATCGTGTAGCGCATGCCGGTCTTCTTGCGCAGCAGCGCCATGGCGGCGCGGCGCTTGGCGGCTCCGGGATCCGCGGGATCGAAGAACAGCTCCGCCGGGTCGTAACCGGGCTTGCGGTGGATCTCGACCAGGTTGGCGAAGTCGGGGGCGCGGGTGTCGTCGAGCCAGTAGTAGTAGGTGAACCACGCGTCGGGCTCGGAGACGAGGACGAGCTCCCCCGCCCGGGGGTGCGCCAGCCCGTTCCTCGCCTTGCCCTCCTCGTCGAGCACCTCGGCGACTCCGGGCAGGCCCGCGCAGAGCTTGGCCACGGCCGGGATGTCGGCGGGGTCGGCCACGTAGACGTGGGCCACCTGGTGGTCGGCGACGGCGAACGCCCGGGAGGTCCAGGGGTCGAGATACTCCATGCCGTCCTGGGTGTAGACCTCGAGCAGGCCCTCGGTCCGCAGCATCCGGTTGATGTCGACCGGGCGGGAGACGTCGGTGATGCCGTACTCCGACAGTGCCACCACGGTGGTCCCGCGCGCGGCGGCGGCGTCCAGCAGAGGAGCGAGCACGGTGTCGAGCTCGGAGGCGGCGGCGGCCGAGCGCGGGTCGGACGGGCCGAACCTCTGCAGGTCGTAGTCCAGGTGCGGCACGTACGCCAGGGTCAGGTCGGGGTTGTGGTCCTTCATGATCTGCTCGGTGGCGCGGCAGATCCAGGTGGAGGAGGCGATCCCCGCGCCCGGCCCCCAGTAGGTGAACAGCGGGAAGGTGCCCAGCTTGCCGGTGAGCTCCTCGTGCAGGCCCGGCGGGTAGGTGTAGCAGTCGGGGTCCTTGCGCCCGTCGGCACGGTAGATGGGCCGGGGGGTGACCGTCCAGTCGACGTCGGCGCCCATCGCGTACCACCAGCACACGTTGGCCACGGTGAAGCCCGGCCGCTCGCGGCGGGCGGCGTGCCACAGCTTGTCCCCGCCGACCAGCGCGTTGTGCTGGCGCCACAGGAACACCTCGCCGAGCTCGCGGAAGTACCAGCCGTTGCCGACGACGCCGTGCTCGGTGGGCGCGACGCCGGTGAGGAAGGTCGACTGGGCCGAGCAGGTGACGGCGGGAAGTACGGTGCCGAGTTCGGCCTGGAAGCCGCCGTCGGCGACGGCGCGCAGCCTCGGCATGTGCGCCAGCAGCCTCGGGGTCAGTCCCACCACGTCGAGGACGAGCAACGATGTCATGCTTTCACTCCCAGATCGCGCATCGCGGCGCGGGCGAAGTCAAGCTCGTCGGCGATGCCCGCGGCGAGCCGGTCGGGGGTCTGCGGGCGCAGCGCGGGCGGCAGTACCCCCCAGGTGTAGGTTTCCACGTCGAAGTGGTCGCAGAGCGGCTCGGGACCGCCGACCAGCTCCGCGAGGGCCTCACGGAGCACCGGCACGGTGGTGCCGAGCGGTGCCTGCGGCGCGACGTGCAGGGGCACGTGGTAGTGGACCCGCCACGGTCCTGGCAGCTTCCGCTCGAACGCCTCGTCGAGGTCGTCGGCCTCGTCGCCGGCCGCGTTGCGGGTCTGGTGCAGGAAGCGCGGCTCGACGTACTCGCGCAGGGTCTCCGGGTCGTCGCTCTCCAGTGCCGCGGAGACCTGGACCTTGACGACGGGCAGTCCGGCCTCGGCGTACCGGCGCAGCGCGTCGGCGGGCCGCTCCCAGGCGCACGCCAGGTGGGCGAGGTCCAGGCAGATGCCGAGCCGGTCGGTGTCGACACCGGACAGCGCGCGTACGGCCTGGTCGGTGGTCTCCACCACGCAGCCGGGCTCGGGTTCGAACGCCACCCGGATGACACGGCCGGTGGCGGACTCGACGGCGGCGAGCCCGGTGGCGAGCTCGTCGAGCCTGCGCGTGGCGAGGCGGGACATGTCCTCGTCCCACGGGTCGCGCCAGGCGAGCGGGAGCGTGGAGATCGACCCCCTCGCGGCGTCGTCCGGCAGGAGGGCGGCCAGGACGCGTGCCAGGTCGAGGGTGTAGGTGAGCCGTTCTGGAGTGGTCCAGTCGGGGTGGTAGACCGCATGCTTGACCACCGGGTCCTGGAACGAGCGGTAGGGGAAGCCGTTGAGCGTCACGACCTCCAGTCCCCGCGCGTCCAGCTCACGGCGGAACCCGGCCAGCAGCCCGGGGTCGGCGGCGAGCGCGGCGGCGACGGGCGCGGCCAGCCAGAGCCCGAGCCCGAGCACGTCGGCGCCGAGGCGGGCACGGATCGGCACCGCGTAGGTGTCGAGCTGCCCGACGATGCCGCCGAGGTCCTCCGCCGGGTGCACGTTGGTGCAGTAACTCAGGTGCAACGCCCGCCCACCGGGGTGAAGCAGCCGCATCAAGACCCTCCGCGCTTGATGGAGCTGCCCTCGAAGGTCGCCTCCCGTGCCCCGGCGACCTCGGAAAGGTCCAGGCGTCCCGACTGGCCGTAGAACTCCACGGGGTTGCGCCAGAGCACCCGGTCGACGTCGTCCTCGCTGAACCCGGCCTCCAGCATCGCCCTTCCGGTCTCCAGGGTGAGCAGCGGGTCGGACACGCCCCAGTCGGCGGCGGAGTTGACCAGCACCCGCTCCAGGCCGTGCTCGCGCAGGATCTCCACCATGCGGGGCGGCGACATCTTGGTCTCAGGGTAGATGGAGAAGCCCATCCAGCAGCCCGAGTCGTGCACGATTCCCGCGGTGACCTCGTTGAGGTGGTCGACGGCGACCCGTCCGGGCTCGATGCCCGAGGCGGCGACGACGTCGAGGGTACGCCGGGTGCCGGCGGCCTTGTCGCGGTGCGGGGTGTGCACGAGGGCGGGCAGCTCGTGGTCGACGGCCATCGCGAGCTGCCGTTCGAAGGCGTCGTCCTCCTCGGGGGTCATCGAGTCGTAGCCGATCTCGCCGACCGCGACGACCCGGTCCTTCTCCAGGTAGCGCGGGAGCAGGTCGAGCACGGGCCGGCAGCGCGGGTCCCCCGCCTCCTTGGGGTTCAGCGCGATGGTGGCGTGGTGCGCGATGCCGAACTGCCCCGCGCGGTACGGCTCCCAGCCGATCAGCGAGTCGAAGTAGTCGGTGAACGAGCCGGGGTTGGTACGGGGCTGGCCCAGCCAGAAGGCGGGCTCCACGATGGCGAGCACCCCGGCGGCGGCCATTCTGGCGTAGTCGTCGGTGGTGCGTGACGTCATGTGGATGTGCGGGTCGAAGATCCGCATCATGCCTCCTTCTCGCTGGTCAGACGGTCGAGCAGTGCGGTCGCGTCCGCGGGGACGTCGCGTCCGGCGGCGGTGCGTTCCTCGGCGAACGCGGCCAGCATCCCGGCCAGCTCGGCGTCGGCCCGCTCCTCCAGCCGGTCCACGGCGGCGAGCGGCACACCCATGAACACGCACTTGAGTACCGCCTGCCGCCACATGGTCTGGTCGAGGTGGCGGGCGTACGGGCCGAGTGCGGCGGCCACGAGGCGGGTGTCGTTGGTGCGGATCGCGTCGAGCAGCAGTGGTACCGCCTCCGCGCCGACGGGCAGCATCGGCAGGGCCTTGAGGACGGCGCGCTTCTCGTCGGCGTCGCCGTACCGGTAGAGGTCGGCGGCCTGCCCGGCCACCTCCTCCGCTGGGAGCGCGGCGAGCAGGACGGCCCTCGCCGCCTCGTCGGCACTCCAGCCGGGCGCGTCCGGCAACGGTGCCCGTCCGGCGCGACGGCCCGCGGCGGCGAAGTGCCGGGTGACACTTCCCGGTTTGGCGGCGACGCTCGCGCGCGCGTCGGCGAGCCAGTCCTGGCCGAGCGCCGCCAGCAGGCTGTCCGTCTGGTTACTGGGTTCGGAGGTCATGCGTTCGTCCCTTCGGCGGCGGTGCGCAGGAAGCTCAGGGATCGGGCGGCCACCTGGGGGGCGGCGTGCGAGTGGCGGGGCAGCTCGACCGCGACCAGGCCCCGGTAGCCGCAGCCGGCGAGGGCGCGCAGCACGGGCGGGAAGTCGATCTCCCCCTCGCCGAACTCCAGGTGCTCGTGCACCCCTCGGCGCATGTCGTCGATCTGCACGTTGACCAGGTGGGCGGCGACGGCCGTGACACAGTCGGGGACCGGATCCGGTTCGAGGCAGCGGCAGTGGCCGATGTCCAGCGTGATGCCGAACCCCGGCGGTTCGCCGAGTTCGGCGTGCAGCTTGCGCCATCCGGCGATCGTCTCGACGAGCATGCCGGGCTCGGGCTCGAAGCCCAGCGGCACCCCGGCGGCGGAGGCCGTCTCGGCGAGCCGGGCGCAGCCGTCGACGAGCCTGGCCCAGGCCGTGGCCTCGTCGACCGTCTCCGGGCGCACACCCGCCCAGAACGACACCGCCTCGGCTCCCAGGTCGGCGCCTATCGCGACCGCCCGGTTCAGGAAGTCCAGGCGCTTCTCGCGCTCGTCGTGCAGCAGCGTGGGGGCGTGCTTGTGCCAGGGGTCCAGCAGGTAGCGGGCGCCGGTCTCGACGACCACGCCGAGGCCGAGATCGCGCAGCAGGTCGGCCGCGGCCGCGACCCTGCGGGCCAGCCCTTCCTCGTAGGGGTCCAGGTGGTCGTGGTCGAGCGTGAGGGCGACCCCCTGGTAGCCGAGGTCCGCGATGACCCGCAGCGCGTCGTCCAGCCGGTGGTTGGCGAACCCGTTGGTGCCGTAGCCGAACCTCAGCCCGGCGCTCGTCTCGGCGCTCGTCACAGTGCCCGTCTCGGTGCCCGTCTCGGCGCTCGTCTCGGTGCCATCGGGGCTCATGTGGGAGAGACCTTCCTGGCGAGGGCCCGGCCGAGCGGGACGGCCGCCGCGACCGCGATCCCCTCACGGGTGGCGCCGCTGCGGGCGACGAGCGCGCCCTGCAGGGCGGGCAGCGCGACGATGCCGGTGCCGACGGCGGCCCGCAACCGGGAGGCCGAGGGCTCGGCGACCGCCTGAGCCTGGGACATGCCGAACCTGGCGGCGTACCAGCCGGTCAGTCCCGCCTGCACGGCCCGCACCACCCGCGCCGCACGCGCGCTCTGCGGAGGGGGCGAGGCGTCGCCGCGTCCCAGGGCGGTGGCCACGGCGAGCGCGACGGTGCCGGCCAGGGTCGCCGCGGGCAGGCTCCGGTCCGAGCCGGACACCTCGGCGCGCGACAGCGCGGTGAGCAGGTAGGTGTGGGCGGCGACGGTGAGCGCCGAGGGCAGCGCGTCGGCGACGCTCCGTCCCGGGGTGGCACCCAGCAGCACGTCGAGGCCTCGGCAGAGCGCCATCACCAGCGGTCCCGCCGCCGTGTTCTTGGCCACCAGGTCGTACGACCATACGGCGGCGGCGAGCGGGACGGCGACCGCCAGGGCTCGGCGTCCACCGGAGAGCCCGGCCGCCGCCAGGCCCGCGGCGGTGAGCCCCGCGGCCACGCCGAGCGCGGCGCCCGGCGACACGCGGCCCGAGGGGATCGGCCGCTCCGGGCGTTCCTCCGCGTCCAGGTGACGGTCGGCCCAGTCGTTGGCGGCCATTCCCGCCCAGTACAGGCAGACCGAGGAGCACGCCAGTCCGAGGGTCCTGCCGCCCAGCACCTGGCCGGCGGCGGCTCCCGCGACGACGTCACCGGGGACGGAGAGGGCGGCGGGGGCGCGTACGAGCTCCGCGAGGTCGCGCGGCGACGGCATCAGACCCGCTCTCCTTCGCCGAGGGTGTCGGCGAACGCGAGCAACACCCGCCACTGGTCGGCCAGCGCGTGCGGCGCCTCGCCGAGCGGGTCCTTGAAGAAGAAGGCCAGCTCGCCCAGCGGCCCGGTGCGGCCAAGGCGGTGCGCCGCCGCCGTGAGCCTCGCCAGGTCCAGAATCAGCGGCGCGGCGAGGGCGGAGTCGCAGCCGTGCCAGCTGAACTCCATGCGCATGGACGTGCCCAGGAACCCCTCGAAGGTGACCAGGTCCCAGGCGGTCTTGAAGTCGCCGATGTCCTCCACGTACTCGATGCGGGTCTCGCCCTGCGGGGTGTAGCCGAGCGTCTCGCCCAGCACCCGCTGCTTGCTGGCGGCCTTGGCGGCGTTGGCCGCGGGGTCGGCGAGGTTGGCGCCGTCTCCCCCGCCGAGGAGGTTCATCCCCGACCAGGTGCGAACCCGGAGGTTGCGCTGGGCGAACATCGGGGCGAGCACCGACTTGACGAGCGTCTCGCCGGTCTTGCCGTCGTGGCCCCCGTACGGCAGCCCCATCAGGTCGGCGAGCCGGTCCAGGGCGGGCAGCCTGGCGCCCGTCGAGGGGGTGAAGTCCAGGTAGGGGCAGCCCGCGCGGAAGGCGGCGTACGCCATCAGGGCGCTGGGCGGCAGCAGGTCCCTGGAGGCCGCCAGCTCGGACTCCAGCAGCTCCAGGTCGGCGTGGGCCGGACGCGGCTCGGGGGCGGGCTCGGTGGTCGAGACGTTGACGACGACGACCCGTTCCAGACCGTGCCGCAGCCGGAACTCGGTGATGTCGGCGCCGATCAGCTCCGCGGTCGCGGCCTGGTTCTCGGCGGCCGGCACCTGCCTCAGGTTCTCCTCGACCCTGGCGAGCTCGTCGCGCAGGGGTTCGAGCAGCCTGGCCGGTACGATCCCGGCTCCGGCCAGCGCGGCCGCCTTCTTCTCCAGCGGGATCGGTGCGATGTCGTGCCCGCCGAACACCAGGTCTCCCAGCCCTGGCAGTCCTGCGCCTCGGAACTGGGGGAGCTCCGTGACGCAGCCCGTCGGCTGGGCGAGACCGGCGCGTACCGCCAGCGCTCCGATGACGCTCGTGACGGCGACGGAGCCTCGTGCTCCTACCAGCCACACTCCCGTACGCATCTGGCCTCCTGTGGTGAGTCGACTCCTGGGGGATGACGGTTTTCATCCGCCCGGCCGGGGCCGGGCGGCGCCGGTGGCATCCGTCGCGGCCGGGCGGTCGGAGGGGATGTCATCGGCGGGTACTACGTGGTCGTTAGAACGAAGGAGACGACCCCGCGACGGGCCGGACCTGACGGTCCGACCCGCCTGTGCAAGGAATCGTACGTTATGCGGATATTACGGATATATGCCTCAGGGCCATGTGTTTCCGTCAGACCAGCTCAACTCATGAAAACAACTCATGAAATTAAGTCAGGAATTCCTGTCAGAGACATCGGCCGAGGACCCGGGCCGAGAATTACGGCCCGAGCTCCTGTCCGATTCCTGTTCCTCAGAGTTCCGGCCGGGGCTTCCCGTTGCCAAGCCCTCGGCCGGAGGATCCTCCCGGCCGGAAGGCCCCAGGCTCTCGGTCCCGAGACCTGGGGCCGACCGACTCAGTCGGAGGAGAAAGCGGCGTCGAAGGCGGTGGAGGGCGGGGTGATGGAGTTCAGCTTGCGGATGATCTCCAGGGCGTCGGGGGCGCCGTCCAGACGGTCCATCCCCGCGTCCTCCCACTCGATGGAGATCGGCCCGTTGTAGCCGATCGCGTTGAGGGCTCGGAAGCAGTCCTCCCAGGGCACGTCGCCGCGTCCGGTGGAGACGAAGTCCCAGCCGCGACGCAGGTCCGCCCAGGGCAGGTGGGAGGCGAGCCGGCCGCGGCGGCCGTCGCCGGTACGGACCTTGGCGTCCTTGCAGTCGACGTGGTAGATGCGGTCGGCGAAGTCCAGGATGAAGGCGACCGGGTCGATCTCCTGCCAGACCATGTGGGAGGGGTCCCAGTTGAGGCCGAACGCGGGGCGGTGGCCGATGGCCTCCAGGGTGCGCACGGTGGTGTGGTAGTCGTAGGCGATCTCGCTGGGGTGGACCTCGTGGGCGAAGCGGACGCCGACCTCGTCGAAGACGTCGAGGATGGGGTTCCAGCGGTCGGCGAAGTCGGCGTAGCCGTCTTCGATCATCTGGGGCGGGACCGGGGGGAACATGGCCACGGTGTGCCAGATGGAGGAGCCGGTGAAGCCGACCACGGTGTCGACGCCGAGCTTGGCGGCGGCGCGGGCGGTGTTCTTGATCTCCTCGGCCGCGTTGCGGCGGACCTGCTCGGGATCGCCGTTGCCCCAGATGCGGGCGGGCAGGATGCCCTGGTGGCGAGCGTCGATGGGGCTGTCGCAGACGGCCTGGCCGACGAGGTGGTTGGAGATGGTGTAGACGCTCAGGTTGTGCTTGGCGAGCATCTCCTGCTTACGGGGGATGTAGTCGTCGTCGCTGAGGGCTTTGTCGACCTCGAAGTGGTCGCCCCAGCAGGCGATCTCCAAGCCGTCGTATCCCCAGCCCGAGGCGAGACGGCAGACCTCCTCGAACGGCAGGTCGGCCCACTGGCCGGTGAACAATGTGATGGGCCTGCTCATATTCCCTCCACAGATGTAAGGCGGCTCTGGTCGTCGGCGCTGCGTTCGACCGCGGCCAGCACGCGCTGGACGTTCAACCCGTCGTCGAACGACGGAGCCGGAGCGACACCGGAGGT
>NZ_JBIAYX010000028.1:0-112530 GCF_042898365.1 Streptosporangium sp. NPDC000509
ACTGCACCGGGGACGGTGTGGGAGAGTAGGTCACCGCCGGACAATCTTTCATGAGAGGGCTCCCGCCGTTTGGTGGGGGCCCTTTCGTGCTTTCCGGGGCCTTTTTCAAGCGATGCCCAGCGGGGTCCCGAGGGCGGTCCAGCGGCGCTCAAGCGGTGTTCCGAACCTCCAGACGTCGAAGGCCGGGGCTCCCGAGCCTCCACGTTCCAGGCCGGCAGAGGCAAGGGCTCCGGGGGAGCTCCCGGGCCTCCGTGAACCATGGAGAAGCCGTTTTCGCTTCACGGACGTCATGTTCCCAACGTTCCCACGGCGCTCACGGGGGGATGGTCACCGGGCCGGCCTGGGCGCGGCGAAACCTTCGATGCACGTCCCTAGACGTGGAGTTCGCCGGAAAGAACGGTCACCGCGTTTCCCGCGAGTTCGACCCGGTCTCCTCGTACGGTCGTGCGGACCACACCTCCACGCTCTGACAACTGGGCCCCCACCAGACTGTCGGAACCGAGCTTGGCCGACCAGTACGGCGCGAGGGCGCAGTGGGCGGACCCCGTCACCGGGTCCTCGGGAACCCCGGCCCTGGGAGCGAAGAACCGGGACACGTAGTCGGCGCCCGGACGCGAGGCCCGAGCCGTCACGATGACTCCACGCGCGTCGACGGCCTCCAGGGCCCGGAAGTCAGGGGCGGTGGCGAGCACGGCCTCCTCGGACTCGACCTCGACGAGGTAATCCCAAACATTTTTTCCTGTCCAAACAGGTTTAAGTCCCAGCGCATCGATCAGTCCCTCTGGAGGAGGTGTCGCTTGGAGTACCTTTGCCGGGAAATCCATGTGGATTAAACCGGATTTATCCCTGGTCACGGACAGGATTCCGCTCTTCGTTGAGAATTCGAGGGTTTCTGGGACCGTTCCCGTGGAATACAGCACATGCGCCACGGCCAGGGTCGCATGCCCACACAGGGCGACCTCGGTCACCGGCGTGAACCACCGGAGCCGGTACGGTCCGCCGTCCTCGGCTCCAAGCAGGAAGGCTGTCTCGGAGTGTCTCATCTCCGCCGCTACGGACTGCATCCAGGCGTCAGGAACCGGATCGCTGAGTATGCAGACCCCCGCGGGGTTACCCTTGAAAAATTCATCGGTAAACGAATCGACCGTGTAGATGAGCATGACGCGATGCTAGCGGCGCTGGAGATATCGGTTGAAGTTGGGCCAGGAGATCGGGCAAAGTCGGAGATCAGACCAGTGCGGTAGTCGTACAAAATGGAAATAAGCACTGGGCGTGTCGCGTGGCGAACTTCATGTCGTCGGTTACCGTCCAAGGTGTAGGGACAGGCCGGACACGGCGTGGTCCTGGCGAAAGGACGAGCCGATGGGGGCAGTGCGCAAGGTGGCGAGCTACCTTGGCCTGAGCGGGGCCGAGCACTATGACGAGTCCTACGACTACGGGGACGAGATCGAGGGCGAAGAGGAAGACTGGCAGTCTGCCTCGGAGCGCGCGGCCAAACGCTGGCGTGCGATGAACGAGCCCTCGCGGATCGTGATGCTGACACCGATGAAGTACAACGACGCACCGGTCATCGGGCAGCACTTCCGCGAAGGTCAGACCGTCATCATGGACGTGAGCGGGATGAGCACCGCCGAGGCCACCCGCATGGTCGACTTCGTCGCCGGGCTGGCATACGGCTGCGAGGGGCGCATCGAGCGGATCGCGGAGAAGGTCTTCCTGCTGGCTCCCGCCGAGGTGGAGATCACCAACGGCTGACATCGAGGCTGCCGCCCGCATATCGCGGGCGGTCAGCCCGCTCGGGGTCCCCTGCGGAGCAGGCGGATGAGTTCGGCCAGGTCCGAGGTCGCCGTCTTGATCCGGCCCTCCGACTCGTGGGCGTACTCATGCAGTGCCCACACCGCGCCCTGGGCGAGTTCTCTGAGCTCGGAGAGCCGCGTGACGACGTATTCCGCGTCGGCTCGCTCACGCTGCCGCCTACGCCACAGCCTGTAGGCGCCTCCGGCGGCCGGCAGGAGTGCGAGCGGCGCGAGAGGGAGGACGGGGAGGACGAGCGCGACCACCAGGATCACCGGGGCGAGGGCGAGCAGCGCGTAGGCGGCCCAGGGGCGGCCGCGGGTCGGAGCGCCCTCGGTGGTGATCCGCTCCTCGGCGGCACCCAGCGACTCGGGATCCGGGCCCTCGGGCCTGAGCGTCACACGGTGGCCGAGGATCGGTATGGTGACCGACTCGGGGGCCTCGGCGCGGGTGGCCTCGGCGAGGCTCTCACCCGCCGCCCGCACGATGGGCGCGGCCACGTGCAGCGCGATCGCGGCCAGATAGGGGTGGGAGCCGGGGCGCAGGTCGCCGAGCAGATGGTCGGTGAGCGATTTCATCGGCCGTTCGGGGCCGCCCGCACCGGCCAGCCGGCGGAGCACGGTCAGCGGCTCGTCCTGGCTCCACACGACGGCCGCCTCGCCCGAACGGTCCGTCTGCGCGGCGGTGATGAACACGAGATCACCCAGGTCACGGTTCGCTCCCCCCGCCCGGCCGGATGCCTCGTCGGCGGTGTCACCATCAGGCCGGGCCGCGGAGCCGCTCGTGGGACCGCTCACGGAACTCGTCTTCTCGGCGACGACGCCGCCATCGCCTCCCCTGCTTTCGCGGGCCGAGGTGATCTCGGTGCAGCGGTCGAGCAGGTGGGTGAGCCGGGCGGCGGCGTGTACGGGGTCGGCCAGCTCGGGAAGCCTGGCGAGCTCCTCGAAATCGGCCAGAGCCGGTGACACGGCCGCGGAGGGCTCGTCGGGGATGAGCGCGCGCAGCCACCGGTCGGGCTCGGAAACGGGGGAGGCGGTCATCGCGTCGAGCTTGCGGAGCACGAAGATCTTGCCCGCCGGGCCGTACGCCCCCCGGGCGGCGGCGAGCCAGAGCGCCCGCTGGCCGTGGGTCACCGGGCGCTCCAGGGAGAGTTCCCCGAAGGCGGTGCCGAGCCATGAGGCGTGGATGCGGTCGCCCTGGCCGGCTACGGCGAGCGCGAGGCAGAGGAAAAGGGCGGTCCGCTGCTCGTCGCGTTGCGCGGCGCGGGCGAGGGGTTCGAGCGACTCCTCGCCACGCGTGATCAGCACGAGCGCTTCGACGGCCGGGGTGAGCCAGTGATCGGAGGCGGCGTCGAAGTCCACCGGCATCCCGATGGGCACGATGCCGGTGGCCAGATCGGTGAGGAGCGAGTCGATGCTTGAACCCGTTCTCAACCCGGTGCCGAGGGGCGCGGTGTCCGTGCTCAGGTCCGCGGTGAGGTCGCTGCCGGGGTTCGCGGTGTCCGTGCCCAGGTTCGCGGTCAGGTCCGTGCTCAAGGCAGAGAGCTCCTCGAAGTTGTGACCGATGACCGCGCCAGCGTATTGCGCTTCGGACATCCCCGCAGGGAGGCGCGCCGAACATGACTTTGCCAGATGATCGCCTTCACTTTCTCAATAAAGACGATCATCTGGTGGACAGGTTACATGCGCTCGGGCACCGGGACGCCAAGAAGGCTCAGGCCGGTCTCCAAGACCTTCAGGGTCAGCGCGCACAGGGCGAGCCGTGAGGTGCGGACGGCGGGCTCGACGTCGTCCTTCAGCACCGGGCAGTTCTCGAAGAACGTGGTGAAGGCGCTCGCGGTGTCGAAGAGGTAGGAGGCCATCTTGTGCGGTGCCGAGTTCTCCGCCATCTCCTCGACGACCGAACCGAACCCGAGGAGTTGCAGCGCCAGGGCGCGCTCGGCAGGGTGGCCGAGCACGATGGGGCCGGTCGTCTCGGCAGGGTCCACCCCACCCTTGCGGAAGATCGAGCGGATGCGGGCCTGGGCGTACTGCAGGTAGGGGCCGGTGTTGCCGGTGAGGGCGAGCATCCGGTCGAAGTCGAAGACGTACTCGCTGTCGTGGCTGACCGACAGGTCGGCGTACTTGACCGCGCCCATGCCGACGTCGTGCGCGATCCTCGTGCGCTCGGCGTCGGTGTAGTCGCTGTCCCTGAGCACCTCGGCGGCCCTGGTCTCGGCCTCGTCGAGCAGCTCCATGAGCTTGATGGACTTGCCGCTCCTGGTCTTGAACATCTTGCCGTCGGAGCCCAGCACGCTGCCGATCTGGATGTGCTCGGCCCTGACGTGGTCGGGCAGCCAGCCCGCCATCCTGGCCGAGTCGAACACCAGCGACATGTGCAGCGACTGGGTCGCGCCGATCACGTAGAGGATGCGGTCGGCCTTGAGGTCCTGGACCCGGTAGCGGATCGTGGCCATGTCGGTGGTGCCGTAGCCGTACCCGCCGTCGCTCTTGCGGATCATCAGGGGCAGCGGCTGGCCCTCGCGGCCGGTGTAACCGGGCGGGAAGACACAGAGCGCGCCGTCGCTGAGGACGGCGACGCCGCGCTCCTGCAACTCGTCGCAGACCTGGGCGAGCACGTGCTTGTACATGCTCTCGCCGGCGATGTCGTCGTCGGTCAGCGTCACCCCGAGCTGGACGTAGACCTTGTTGAAGTAACGGAGCGTGGCGTCCATGAAGATGCGCCACAGGCGCATCGTCTCGGGCTCCTCGGCCTGCAGGGTGACGACCCGCGCGCGGGCGCGCGCGTTGAACTCGGGGTCGGTGTCGAACTTCAGGCGGGCCGCCTGGTAGTAGGCGTTGCCCTCTCCGGCCTCCAGCTGGGCGACGGCGGCCTCCTCGCCGATGTCGAGGAGGTGCTCGATGAGCATGCCGAACGGCGTGCCCCAGTCGCCGAGGTGGTTCTGCCGGATGACCTTGTTGCCCAGGTGCTCGTGGACCCGGGCGAGCGCGTCACCCACGATCGTCGTGCGCAGGTGGCCGACGTGCATCTCCTTGGCCGCGTTGGGCGCGGAGTAGTCGATCACGATGGTCTGCGGAGAGCCGGACAGACCCACGCCGACGCGAGGGTCGGCGAGGATCTCCGAGGCCCGCGCCGCGATCCATTCGTCGGAGAGGGTGAGGTTGAGGAAGCCGGGGCCGCTCACCTCGACGCTGCCGGGGAACGGGTCGTCCTGGGCGTCTCCCGCCCGGCCGGTGAGGTGCTCGGCGATCTCCTGGGCGACCTCCCGCGGGGCCCTTCGCAGTCGCTTGCTCAGGCTCATCGCCACGTTCGCCTGGTAGTCGGCGAACTGCGAGGGGCGGATCAGCGGGTCTGCTTCGGAGTATTCCGCACCGAAGGCGGCGGCCAGTGCCTGCTGGACGCGCTCGGTCAGTGCGAGCTGCGGGTCGGTCATGTCCCAAGGGTATCGGCTGGCCGGTCCTGAACAGATTGGATATCACCCTGGATCGGCGCGCTTCGACGGGATCGCGTGATCATGAAGACGCCCGTCAGCACGGCCCCGGCGGCGACGCCGAGTCCGGCTGCGGTGAGACCGGCGGCGGGGCTCGCGACGGTGAGCGCGAAGAACTCGCGGACGAACGGGATGGCGAGGGCGAGGGCGAACATTCCGGCCATGGAGGCGACGAGCGCGACCCGCCACCACACGTACGGGCGGGCGACCAGGGCCAGCACCCACCAGGCGGCCACGAACAGCGTGATCACCGCCGAGGTGCGGCTCTCCTCCAGGGTGGAGGACCCGCTCTGGGCGATCCAGTACGACAGGTAGACGGCGGTGGCGCAGACGATCCCGGCGGGGACCGCCAGGCGCAGGACACGGGGTACGAAGCCGCTTCTGGCGCGCTCGTTGCTCGGTGCGAGCGCGAGGAAGAAGGCGGGGATGCCGATCGTCAGCGCGTTGATGAGCGTGGAGTGCCGGGGAGCGAACGGGAACGCGAGCCCGATGACCCCGGTGAGCAGGGAGAGCACGATCGCGTAGAAGGTCTTGGTCAGGAAGAGCCCGGAGACCCGCTCGATGTTGGCCAGTACCCGGCGGCCCTCGCCCACCACGGAGGGGAGACCGGCGAAGCCGTCGTCCATCAGCACGATCTGGGCGACCGCCCGGGTGGCGCCGCTGCCGGAGCCCATCGCCACGCCGAGGTCGGCGTCCTTGAGCGCGAGCACGTCGTTCACGCCGTCGCCGGTCATCGCGACCGTGTGCCCGCGCGACTGGAGCGCGCCGACGAACAGCCGCTTCTGGTGCGGGCTGACCCTGCCGAAGACGGTGTGGGTCTCCATGATCTCGGCGAGCTTCTCGGGGTCGTCGTCCGGCAGGGTGCGGGCGTCCACCGCGCGCTCCCCACCGGGAATGCCCAGAGAGGTGACGATCGCCGACACCGACTCGGGGTTGTCGCCGGAGATGACCTTGAGGGTGACGCGCTGTTCGGCGAAGTAGGCGAGGGTCTCGGCCGCGTCGGGGCGGATCCGCTGCTTGAGCACGACGACGGCCGCGGCCTCGACGGCGCCGAGGTCGTCGGGGTCGCGCAGCGAGGCGACCCGGCACAGGGCGAGCACCCGCAGGCCGGTGGCGGCGAGCGCCCCCGCCTCCTCGTACGCCGGGCTGCCGGGCGGCAGGAGGACGTCGGGAGCGCCCAGGACCCAGCCGCCGTGGCCGTCGAACTCGGCTCCGCTCCACTTGCGGGCCGAGGAGAAGGGGACCTTGGTGAGAACGGTCCAGCCGGGGGAGTCGGGGTATCGGGCCTGGACGGCGAGGGCGGTGGGGTTGGGGTGAGGATCGATGTTGGCCAGCGCGGCGAGTGCCTCGTGCACGGGCAGGTCGTCGCGGAGCGGGCGGATCTCGTCGAGTTCCATCCCGCCCGAGGTGAGGGTGCCGGTCTTGTCGAGGCAGAGCGTGTCGACCCGGGCCAGGATCTCGATCGCGGGCAGTTCCTGGACCAGGCAGCGGCGCCTGCCCAGCCGGATCACGCCGACGGCGAAGGCGATACTGGTCATCAGGACCAGACCCTCGGGGATCATGGTGACGATACCCGCGACCGTGCCGGTGACGGCCTCGCCGACACTCGTCTGCCTGCTGACCTGACTCCAGGTGAGCAGGGCGCCGATCGGGATGACGAGCCAGGTGACGTACTTGATGAATCGCGTCACGCCTTCGCGCAGCTCCGAGTGGGAGAGGCTGAACGCGCTGGCCTCCTCGGCGAGTCTGGCCGCGTAGGCGTCGCGGCCGACTCTGGTCGCGACGTAGGCGCCTCTCCCGGCGACCACGAAACTGCCGGAGAGGACCTCGTCGCCGGGGGCATCGGGGTCACCGGGGTCACCGGGACGCTTGTGCACCGGGTCGGCCTCGCCGGTCAGCAGTGACTCGTCGACCTCCAGCCCGTCGGCGTCCACCACCTCGCCGTCGACGAGCACCTGGTCGCCGGGGCGGAGCAGGACGAGGTCGCCGAGTACGACCCGCTGGGGCGGGATGTCGGTGTCGACGCCGTCCCTGCGGACCTTGACCGGGGACTCGTTGACGATGGCGAGCCGGTCGAGGGTGCGTTTGGCGCGGAGCTCCTGGATGATGCCGATGCCCGCGTTGGCCACGATCACCAGTCCGAAGAGGCCGTCCTGCCACTCTCCGAAGATCATGATCAGCACCCAGAGTGCCCCGATCACCCCGTTGAAAAGGGTGAGGACATTGGATCTGAGGATCGCCGAGACGGACCTGCTCGACCGGCGCCTGACGTCGTTGACCTGCCCCGCGGCCACCCGCTCGGCGACCTCGGCCGAGGTCAGTCCCCGCTCCGCCACCTGCTCCACGCAGTCCCCCCCGCCCGATCGACTGGGACTCAGGGTACGCGGGGCCGGAAAATTCGGTGGAAGGTGTGTGCAGATGTATCGGAAATATCACCCCAGGTAGGCGGCTCGTGCGCGGGTGTCACCGGAGGTGGTGTCATGTCTGGGGGTCACCGGAGACGGTGCCGTGGGTGGGGGTCACCGGAGACGGAATCACGCGTGGGTGTCCCCACAGGCGGTGCGGGCGGGGGGCCGAGGCGAGGCGCTCACCGATGCGGTTGACCACGCCCTCCTGGGCCAGCGTGGCCGCGAGCACGCAGGCCGCGCTCACTCCCTTCGCCTGCGAGGCGCCGTGCGCGATGACCACGGTGCCGTTCAAACCGAGAAGCACGGCCCCGCCGTGGACCTCGGGGTCGAGCCGCCGGTAGAGCTCCCTGATGCGCCTCCTCTGCAACAGGCCGCCCACCCTGGCCGTCCGGCTCTCGTTGATCGTCTCGCGGAGCTCCGAGAAGGCGTAGCGGACGCTGCCCTCCATGGTCTTGAGCGCCACGTTGCCGGTGAAGCCGTCGGTGACGATGACGTTCACGGTGCCGGTGAGCAGGTCGTGCCCCTCGATGTTGCCCGCGAAGTCGAGGCCGGGGGCCGCCGACAGCAGTTCGTGGGCTCGCTTGACGAGCTTGTTGCCCTTCTCCGGCTCGCTGCCGATGGTGAGCAGGCCGACCCTGGGGCTCTCGATGCCCAGGGCGGTTTCCGCGTAGGCGGCGCCGAGGTGGGCGAACTGCACCAGCATCTCCGGCTTGACCTCGGCGTTCGCCCCGGCGTCCAGCAGGACGGTCGGGGTGGGCCTGGTCGGCAGGGCGACGGCGATGGCGGGTCTGAGCACCCCCGGCTGGCCGCGTAGCCGGAGCTTTCCCGTCGCCACGATCCCGGCGGTGGAGCCCGCGGAGACCACGGCGCAGGCGTCGCCTCGCCGTACGAGGTGGCAGGCGACGGCGATGCTGGAGCGCGGGCGGCGCAGGCTGGCGAGGGCGCCCTCGTCCATGGCGAGGGCCTCCTCGGCCCGGACGATCGGGATCTCGGTGGTCGCGTCGTGCTGGGAGAGCGCCTCGGCGAGAGGGCGGGGAGCGCCGACGAGCACGATGGAGATCCCGTGCTCTCGTACCGCCCGCACGGCTCCCGCCACGATCTCGTCAGGGGCGTTGTCGCCGCCCATCGCGTCCAGGGCGATGGGCATGACGCCGGGAGCAGGGGTCTCAGGCAAGCGGTCACCTCGTGCGGGATGGTTTGTCCGCATCGTAGGCGGGCCCAGGACCTGATCGGTCCGTCGGGTCGATCAGGGAGTGCCGGGGAGATTCCAGTCGCTTCTCTCCCGCGAGACGATGATCTTGCCGAAGGCGGCCCGGCCGACGACCCTGATGACCGGTCCGTCTCCGTCGCCCGTGCCACCGGAGACGGCGCGTTTGGCGAACAGGGCGTCGACCTCGTCGATGACGTGGGCGTTGCGGGGGACCCTGACGATCAGCTTGCCGCAGTAGGAGTTGACCTCAAGGGTGATCTCCCTGCCGGGGAGAACCGCCTCGGACAGGTCGACGATCAGCGCGCCGAAGGTGGCGCTCAGCGCGGTGTGCCGCCCGGCGATCCAGCGTCCGCCGCGCACGACCTTGCTGAAGACGGCGGCGACCTCCTGCCGCTCGACGGTGGCCACGCGGGTGGGAGCGGCGGCGTCGGGCAGGTCGCGGGTGAGGGGGGCGAGGTCGTCCATCGTGACGGCGGCGTAGGTGGCTTCCAGGCGGTCGGCGTGTTCGACGCTGGTCAGGCGGCCGGCGGCGAATGCCTCGCTCAGCACCGCGGCCGCATGGTCGCGGTCGGCGTCCGAGGCGCGCAGAACGGGGTCGTAGGACGTCATGACTGCGAGTGTACGGCTATTCAAGATATATCGCGATATCCATCGTGGACAGAAGAAATTGCCGAGATATGGAACCGACCGTAGGTCGGTTTACGTCGTGTATGTAACGTGCCCATGACGCGCGAAAGGCTGGCAGGGTTTACAGCGACAGCGACAAAAATCTCGGCAAAGGACTGGTGATCTTGAACGAAGGTGCCAAGCGTGGGTTCCGTGCCTACACCGTGAAACATCTCGACGACCTGCTGCGCAGAGGCGGTCTGGGCGACGCCGAGCGGCTCCGGATCAGAGCGGTGGCCACGGTGCTGCCCTTCCGGACCAACGCCTACGTGGTGGATCAGCTCATCGACTGGTCCGCCATCCCCGAGGATCCCATCTATCGGCTGGTCTTCCCCCAGGAGGACATGCTGCCCGAGGCGGATGTCACCACGCTGGCGGGTCTCCTGGAGGCCGGGGCGGGGAACGCGGAGATCCAGGCGGCCGCGAACAGGGTGAGGGCGGGGCTCAACCCGCACCCCGCCGGACAGCTCGACCTCAACGTCCCGCGCGTCGCCGGGGAGGCGGTGCCCGGCATGCAGCACAAATACCCTGAGACGGTGCTCTTCTTCCCCAAGCAGGGGCAGACGTGCCACGCCTACTGCACCTACTGCTTCCGGTGGGCCCAGTTCATCGGGGAGCCCGACCTGAAGTTCGCCTCCGACGACGTCGACGCCCTCCTCCGCTATCTCAAGGACCACCCCGAGGTGACCAGCGTGCTGTTCACCGGCGGGGATCCCATGATCATGGGTGAGCCGGTGCTCCGCCGCTATCTGGAGCCGTTACTCGACGTCGAGCAGCTCGAATCCATCAGGATCGGGACCAAGTCACTGGCCTACTGGCCGCAGCGGTTCGTCTCCGACCCCGACAGCGACGACACGCTCCGCCTGTTCGCCTCCGTGGTCGAGGCGGGCAAGAACCTCGCCTTCATGGCGCACTTCTCGCACCCCAGGGAGCTGGAACTCCCGATCGTCGAGGCTGCCGTCGCGAGGATCACCGCCACCGGCGCGGTCGTCAGGACGCAGGCGCCGCTGATCCGGTCGATCAACGACACTCCCGAGACCTGGGCGTCCATGTGGCGCAGGCAGCTCACCATGGGCATGGTCCCGTACTACATGTTCGTCGAGCGCGACACCGGACCGCAGGACTACTTCGCGGTGCCGCTCGCGAGGGCTTACGAGATCTTCAGGGACGCCTACGCGAGCGTTTCCGGGCTGTGCCGCACCGTACGGGGCCCGTCGATGTCCGCCACGCCGGGCAAGGTCTGCCTGGACGGCGTCGCCGAGGTCGCCGGGCAGAAGGTCTTCGTGCTCCACCTCATCCAGGCGCGCGATCCCGAGCTGGTCGGGCGCCCCTTCTTCGCGAGGTACGACCCGAACGCGGTGTGGCTCACCGACCTGCGCCCGGCCTTCGCCGACCGCTTCCCCTTCGAGCTCGCCACCGCCACCCCCCAGCGGCTCTCGGCCTGACCCGCTCTCCGCGGGCCTTCCTCTCGGCGAACCGCCGTCCACCTGCCTCCTGGTGGGCTCCGTGGTGGCTTCGCGGGGCTTGGTCGGCATCGGCGAAGGGTCATGAGTCGAAGGCCCATGAGACGAAGGCCCATGAGACGACGGGGAGCCGGATCGGTGGGCACCGACCCGGCTCCCCGTCGCCTCAGCGTCCCGGGCCTCGCACGGAGGTGCGACGGGCGATCTCGGCCTGGAGTCTGGCCATCTGCCAGTGCAGCTCGATGAGCTGCTCGGTCAGCTGGAGACGCGGAATCTCTGATGGGTCCTCGACGGACAGGTGGTCGATCGCGGTGGACAGCTCTCGCATCGCGCGCCCCCACTCCATGACGGCTTCCTTGGATCGAAACAACGTTCGAATCATACCGGAACACCGAACACGCTGTCAGTTCATTGCCCCTCGTGTCCCGCCCGGGAGCGCGCCGTATCGCTAGTTCTGGTATTCGGGCGTCACGTATCCGCGGGCCAGGGTGTGGGCGGTGATGTTGAAACCGACCACGGCGGGCGGGGCGTCGGCGCCGACACCGAGCTTCTCCACGTCGAGGGCGTGCACCGCGAAGATGTAGCGGTGCGGGTCGCCGGGCGGCGGTGCGGCGCCGCCGTAGGCGTTGTGGCTGTAGTCGTTGCGCCCGTGCACGCCCACGCCGCCGTCACCGGCACCCGCGCCGGCGGGCAGCTCGGTCACGTCGGCCGGGATGTCGAACAGCAGCCAGTGCCAGAACCCGCTGCCGGTGGGCGCGTCGGGGTCGAAGCACGTCACGGCGTAGCTGAGGGTGCCCTCGGGAGCGCCGGACCAGCGCAGGTGAGGAGAGACGTTCTGGCCGGTGGAGCCCCAGTCGTTGAACACGTGGGTCTCCGCCATGCGCTCGCCGTCGCGGACGTCGTCGCTCTCGACGGTCAGCGCGGGGACCTGGGGCAGGAAGTCATATGGAATCGGTGGCCGCGTGGACACGATTCACCTCCGATGGAAGCGTCTTGTCGGTCGCTTCTCATCCTGCCCTGCCCGCGGACCGCGTAGCGATCAACGCCCCTGTGATCGAAGACCGCCTGATCGGAGACCGCGGTCGAAGGGCGCGTGATCGCCGATCGGACCGGTGGCATCGAAGGCCGCCGGTCGAGCTCGTGGCTCGGACTCGTCCGATCAGCCGCGTGATCGGTCTCCTGTCGCGGGTGTGATCAGACCTTGTTGTAGGCGGCGAGGACCGTCTTCGGGTCGCCGTCCATCTTGATCTTGCCCTTGTGCAGCCAGAGGACCCGGTTGCAGGTCTCCTCGATCACGTCGAGGTTGTGGGCGACGAGGAAGACGGTGCCGGCCTCGTCGCGCATCTTCTTGATGCGGTCCTGGCTCTTGCGCCGGAACTCGCGGTCACCGGTGGCGAGGGCCTCGTCGATGAGCAGCACGTCGTGGGACTTCGCCGAGGCGATGGCGAAGCGGAGCCTGGCGCCCATGCCCGAGGAGTAGGTCGACATGGGGAACTGCACGAACTCCCCGATGCCGGAGAAGTCGACGATGTCGTCATACTTCTCCTTGACCTGCTTGGGGTTCATGCCCATCGCGTAGCAGCCGAGCACGATGTTGCGCTCGCCGGTGAGCTCGCGCATCAGCGCGGCGTTGACGCCGAGCAGGGAGGGCTGGCCGTCGGTGTAGACGGCGCCGGAGTGCGGGGGCAGGAGCCCGGCGATGGCGCGCAGCAACGTGGACTTGCCGGAGCCGTTACGGCCGACGATGCCGATGGCGTCGCCGTGGCGGGCCACGAAGGAGACGCCGCGCACGGCGTGCACCTCCTTCATCTGCGGCCGTCCCTGGCGCTTGACGAGGCGCATGAGGGCGTTGACGGCGTTGCCCTTCTCCACGTCGCTCGCCGCGCCGTACACCCGGTAGATGATGTGCAGGTCGTCCACGATGACCGTGGGGGCGCCCTCGGGGGCAGGGGCGGGGGCGGGTTCCGGGTTGGGATGCACCCTGACGTCCGTGCTCGGCACGGCGGGCTCCTCGGCCTTCACTCGGGACAGCTCCTCGGTCAACTCAGCCACGGCCGTACTTCTCCTCGGCTCGCCAGAAGTACCAGAAGCCGCCGAGCAGAGCGAACACCGCCCAGAATACGCAGACCGCCCAGATGTAGGGACGGGGGTCGTGGGTCTGCATGAGCAGGTCCCGCATGAGCTCGATGTACGCGGCGGCGGGGTTGAAGTACATGACGTCGGCGACCCACTGGGGGAGGCCGGCGCCGTTGGGGCCCACGACCTTGTCCTCGATGGAGAAGAAGACCCCGGAGGCGTAGAGCCAGGTGCGCATGATGAAGGGGAGCAGCTGGTTCAGGTCGCGGGCGGTGGAGCCGACCCTGGCGAGCACCAGGCTCGCGCCGACGTTGAACATGGTCTGCAGGGCCAGGGCGACCGGGATGAGCAGCCACAGCAGGGTGATCTCCTCGCCGGTGATCAGCACCAGCCCGAACAGCACGCCCATGGAGATGAGCAGCTGCTGGAACTCCTGGATCGTGTAGGCGAGCGGGAGCGAGGCGCGCGGGAAGTGCAGGGCCCGGATCAGCGACAGGTTGCCGGAGATCGCCTTGGCGCCGCTGCTCACCGAGCGCTGGGTGTAGGTGAAGACGAACATCCCGGTGATGAGGAAGGCCGGGTAGTTCTCGATGCCCTTGCTCGCGCCGAGGATCAGGCCGAACATCAGGAAGTAGATGGCGGCGTTCAGCAACGGGGTGAGGACCTGCCACAGCTGACCCAGGGCCGAGTTGCTGTACTTCGAGACGTTGCGCGACGTGGCGTACGTCGTGATGAAGTGGCGTCGTTCCCACAGTTGGCGCAGGTATACGGGCAGACTCGGGCGTGCGATGGCACGCCGAAGACCGTGGCGCGCGGCGAGCTTGGCCAGCGGCTCCTGCCCCTGGGCGGAGGTGCCGTTACTCGGGCCGCCCGCCTGGGCGTCCGCGATCGCGGATTCCGGCTGGCTCATGGCAAGGACTCTATTGGATGCGAGTGGATGAAGTGCCTGCGGCGGGGGTTCGCCGCACACATTGGACGGGATCTCCGGGCAACAGGTTCCAGGGCAATTGTGCGGTTCTTCCGCGGGACACCAGGCCCTTCGCGGTCGGGTCAGCGCAGGCCCAGGTCAGGGTCATGGGAGGGCAACGGATGCGATCAGTGTCGGCGCGAGGGTATTTTGGCGTGACCGTTCACGTCCTACGTGTGCCTGGATGTCGTTTTCATGGACATCCGAGGTCTCGGTCTCGTTGAGTTGACAGACATATGACAGTGAGTCAGTCAATGCGTAACCGAACTGCAACATCACAGATATAAGTCGGTGTGGAGCGGTAGAGGATAGTCGCGAGCGATCGGTGTGGCGTCAGCACCCGGACAGCGGCAGCGGGAAGCAGGGACCACAAGATCCTCCTTCGCGGTGCTCGGGGTCACGGAATTCAGTGTCGACGCAAGCCTGCAAAGGGAGGATTTACCGCAATGCGTGTTACCAAGAGTGCCCGGTTCACCGCCGGCGCCGCGTTGCTCGCCCTCGCGCTGACCGCGTGTGGTGGTTCGACGTCCCCGGACGGTGGGGCGGCAGGGGCCGACCAGCCCGTGCGGATGGAGCTCGGTGAGCCGCAGAAGCTCTTCTATCCCGGTGACACCACCGAGTCCGAAGGTTCCGAGGTCCTCGCCGCCATCTTCGCCCCGCTGGTCGGCTACGACGAGAACAAGCAGGTCGTGGACGAGGTCGCCGAGTCGATCGAGTCGCCGGACAACACGGTGTGGACGATCAAGCTCAAGCCGGGCTACACCTGGCACAACGGCGAGAAGCTGATCGCGCAGAACTACGTCGACGCGTGGAACTACGCCGCCAACCAGGACAACGTCCAGGGCGCCAACGGCTTCTTCAGCCGGGTCGACGGCTGGGCCGACCTGAACCCCGGCGAGGGCCAGACCGTCTCCACCAAGGAGATGAAGGGCCTCAAGGTCGTCGACGAGAACACCTTCACCGTCACTCTCGGCAAGCCGTTCTCGCAGTTCAAGACGATGCTGGGCTACACGGCGTTCTACCCGCTGCCCAAGGCGGCCTTCGGCCCCGACGGTAAGATCACCGAGGAGTACGCCAGGAAGCCGATCGGCCAGGGCTACTTCCAGATCGACAAGCCCTACAACAAGGGCACCGACCAGACGATCGACCTCACCCGGTACGACGCCTTCGCCGGGACGAAGCCGAAGTTCGCCAAGCTCCAGTTCAAGCTCTACACGAGCCCGGAGACCGCGTTCAACGACCTGGCCGCGGGCAACCTCGACATCCACGACTCGCTGCCCCCGTCGGCGATCGCGAGGGCGAAGTCCGAGCTCGGCGAGCGCTACATGGACGAGGCGGACGCCGGCGTCGGCTACATCGGCTTCCCGATGCAGTACAACAAGACGTACGCGAACGTGAAGGTCCGCGAGGCCATCTCCATGGCCATCGACCGCAAGACCATCGCGGAGAAGGTCTTCTCCGGCACGCGCGCCCCGGCCGACGACTTCATCAACCCCCTCCTCGACGGCTATCGCGCCGGCGCCTGCGCGGCCTGCGGCTACGACCCCGACAAGGCCAAGGCGCAGTACGCGGAGAACAACGGTCCCAAGACGCTGGAGCTGGGCTACAACACCGACGGCCCGCACAAGGAGTGGATCGAGGCCGTCGCGAACAGCCTCCGCGCCAACCTGGGCATCGAGGTGACGGTGAAGCCCTTCGAGAAGTTCGCCTCGATCCTCGACGAGCTCGACAAGAAGACCTACGGCGGCATGTTCCGGATGGGCTGGGCGATCGACTACCCGTCGGCGGAGAACTACCTGACCCCGATCTTCTCCACCGTCGCGATCAAGACTGGCTCCAACTACGCCGGCTGGTCGAACAAGGAGTTCGACGAGCTTCTGTCCAAGGGTGACACCGCCTCGACGCAGGAGGAGGGCCTGAAGTTCTACCAGCAGGCCGACGACATCCTGATCAAGGAACTTCCCTACATTCCGGTGTACTTCTACCGGACCAACGCCGCGTTCTCCCAGCATGTCAAGGGCGTCAAGATCAACCTTCTCAACCAGATCGAGTGGGCCGAGGTCGAGAAGACCGGCTGACGAACGGCTGAGGGGCCGGGCGGGAGCCCGGCCCCACCGGCCGCCCGGAACGATCTCGCGGCACCGCGCGACCCGCCGGTCAGCGAGATCGTCCCGGGCACCTACGGGAGACACGAATGGGCCGTTACATCCTCAGGCGCCTGATCCAGTCGATACCGGTGCTGCTGGGCGCCACCCTGCTCATCTACGCCATCGTCTTCGCGCTGCCCGGCGACCCCATCGCGGCGCTGGCCGGCGAGAAGCGCATAGACCCCAACATCGTCGCCATCCTGCGCGAGCAGTATCACCTGAACGATCCGTTCCTGGTGCAGTACTGGTACTACATCACCGGCCTGTTCGGCGGTGACTTCGGCACCACCTTCGCCGGTGTCGGAGTCGGCGAGATCATGGCCGGCAAGTTCCAGGTGACCATCAACCTGGCGGCGACCGCCCTGGTGATGGAGGCCGTCATCGGCGTGGGGCTCGGCCTGTACGCGGCGCTGCGCCAGGGCAGGGCCGGCGACTCGATGATCCTCGCCTCCACCCTGGTGCTGATCTCCATCCCCACCCTCGTCACCGGCTTCGTGCTCCAGCTGCTGCTGGGGGTGAAGCTCAAGCAGGCGGGGATCGACCTCTTCCCCGTCGCGGGCGTGACGGAGGGCTGGCGCAGCTACCTGCTGCCCGGCTTCGTGCTCGCGGGGACGTCGATCGCCTACCTCACCCGGCTCGCGAGGAACAGCCTGGTGGAGATCCTGCGCGCCGACTACATCCGCACCGCGGTCGCGAAGGGCCTGCCCCGGAAGCGGATCGTCGGGCGGCACGCGCTGCGCAACGCGCTGATCCCGCTCGTCACCTACCTGGGCGCCGATCTCGGCGTGCTGATGGGCGGCGCGGTGATCACCGAGACGATCTTCAACCTGCCGGGGATCGGCCAGCAGCTGTTCAGCTCCGTATATCTGCGCGAGCAGCCCGTGGTCGTCGGCATCGTGACGGTCCTGGTGCTGATCTACATCCTGGCCAACCTGGTCGTCGACCTGCTCTACGCCGTGCTCGACCCGAGGATCCGCTATGAGTGACACCCTTGTCCCGGCCGGAGGGAAGACCGGGGGCCCCAAGCACGGCAAACCGCGCAGGGGCGCCAGAGGCGCGAAGGCGCCCAAGGCCGCGAGCCTGTGGGGCGACGCCTGGTACGACCTGCGCCGCCGCCCGCTCTTCATCGGAGCGTCCATCCTCATCGCCGTCCTGGTCGTGATGGCGGCGTTCCCCTCGCTGTTCACCTCGGTGAACCCGTTCGACGCCAGGAGTTGCCAACTTGGCGACGCCCGGCTGGGCATGAGCGAGGCCCACTGGTTCGGCACGGACAACCTGGGCTGCGACATCTACGCCCGCACCGTCTACGGCGCCCGCAACTCGATCGTGGTCGGCCTGGCCACCACGATCGTCACCGCGCTGGTGGGCGGCCTGCTCGGCCTGTTCGCCGGGTTCACCGGCGGCGCGCTGGACACCCTGCTCTCACGGATCACCGAGATCTTCTTCGCGATCCCGTCGATCCTGGGCGCCCTGCTCATCCTGGCGGTGTTCCGCACGGGCAACGTGTGGACCGTCATGCTCGCGCTCGCCGTGCTGACCTGGCCGATGACGTACCGGATCATGAGGGCGGCGGTGATCACCGCCAAGAGCCAGGACTACGTGCTCGCGGCGAGGGCGCTCGGCGCCTCCGCGTCGCGGATCATGTTCCGGCACATCCTGCCGAACGCGATCGCCTCGGTGATCGTGGTCGCCACGATCAACCTGGGCTACTTCATCGCCGCCGAAGCAGGTCTGTCCTTCCTCGGCGTGGGCCTGCGCTCGCCGGACATCTCGTGGGGACTCATGATCTCCGACGCGAGGGAGCGCTTCCTGGAGGCTCCGTGGGCGCTGCTCTTCCCGGCGCTGTTCCTGAGCCTGACGGTGCTCGCCTTCATCATGCTGGGCGACGCGGTCCGCGACGCCCTCGACCCGAAGCTGCGGTAAGGGGGAGCCGTGAAGAAGACCTCGACACAGGTGGTGCCCTCCAGAGAGACGCCGGGCGGCGAGCCGCTGCTCGTCGTCGACGACCTGCACGTGGAGTTCGTGACCAGGCAGGGCGTGGTCAAGGCGGTCAACGGGGTCGGCTACTCGCTGAACCCCGGGGAGACGCTCGCCGTGCTCGGCGAGTCCGGCTCGGGCAAGTCGGTGACCGCGCAGGCCATCATGGGCATCCTCGACTCCCCACCGGCCCGCGTCACCCGGGGCGAGATCCGCTTCCGGGGCACGAACCTGCTCGGCCTGTCGGAGGAGGCCCGTGCCCAGGTGCGCGGCCGCCGGATCGCGATGATCTTCCAGGACGCGCTCTCCGCGCTGAACCCGGTGTTCACCGTCGGCGACCAGATCGGGGAGATGTTCCGGGTGCACCGGGGCGCCTCCAGGCGCGACGCCACCAAGAAGGCGATCGAGCTGATGGACCGGGTCCGCATCCCCGCCGCCAGGCAGCGGGTGCACGACTACCCGCACCAGTTCTCCGGGGGAATGCGCCAGCGCATCATGATCGCGATGTCGATCGCGCTCGACCCCGAGGTGCTGATCGCCGACGAGCCGACCACCGCCCTCGACGTGACGGTGCAGGCCCAGATCATGGAACTCCTCGGCGAGCTGCGGCGCGAGAGCGACATGGGCCTGATTCTGATCACCCACGACCTCGGCGTGGTGGCCGACGTCGCCGACAAGATCGCGGTCATGTACGGCGGGCGGATCGTGGAGAACGCCCTCGTGCACGACATCTACCGCAGGCCCGCCCACCCGTACGCCAAGGGCCTGCTCGACTCGATCCCCCGGGTCGACCAGAAGGGTCAGGAGCTGTACGCCATCAAGGGCATGCCGCCGAACCTGCTCGACATGCCCACGGGCTGCGCCTTCCACCCCCGGTGCCCGTACCGTCAGGACGACTGCGTCGTCGACGCGCCCCCGCTGTACGAGATCGGCCCGACGCGCGCCAGCGCGTGTCACTACTGGAGGGAGGTCCTCGATGGCAGTCACGGGTGAGCCGATCCTTGAGGTTCGCGACCTGGTCAAGCACTTCCCGCTCACCCAGGGCATCGTCCTGCGCAGGCAGGTCGGCGCGATCAGGGCCGTCGACGGGGTCTCCTTCGACCTGCGCAGGGGGGAGACGCTCGGCATCGTGGGCGAGTCGGGGTGCGGCAAGTCCACGCTGGCCAAGCTCCTGATGGCGCTGGAGCGGCCGACCTCGGGCTCGGTGAGGATCAACGGCCGGGAGATCGCCGACGCGAGGGGCGGCGAGCTCAAGCGGGCCCGCCGCAACATCCAGATGGTGATGCAGGACCCGTACACCTCGCTGAACCCCCGGATGACCGTGGGCGACATCATCGGCGAGCCGTTCGAGATCCACGGTGAGGTCGCACCCAAGGGCGACCGGCGCCGCAGGGTCCAGGAGCTCCTTGAGGTGGTGGGTCTCAACCCCGACCACATCAACCGATACCCGCACCAGTTCTCCGGCGGTCAGCGTCAGCGCATCGGGATCGCCCGCGGGCTCGCGCTCCAGCCGGAGATCATCGTCTGCGACGAGCCGGTCTCCGCGCTCGACGTGTCGATCCAGGCGCAGGTCGTGAACCTGCTGGAGCGGCTGCAGGACGAGTTCGGCCTCGCGTACGTCTTCATCGCCCACGACCTGTCGGTGGTCCGGCACATCTCCGACCGGGTGGGGGTGATGTACCTGGGCAAGATGGTGGAGATCGGGAAGGACACCGAGATCTACGACCGGCCCGCGCACCCCTACACCCAGGCGCTGCTGTCGGCCGTTCCCGTGCCCGACCCCGAGGGACGCGAGCGCCGTGAGCGGATCATCCTCCAGGGCGACCCGCCGTCTCCCGCCAGTCCGCCGTCGGGGTGCCGGTTCCGTACGCGCTGCTGGAAGGCCCAGGAGATCTGTGCCGTCGAGGAGCCGCCGCTGCGGGTCAGGCCGGGCACCGCACACGCGAGTGCGTGCCACTTCGCCGAGACCCACGACGTGATCCACGCCTAGGAGGGCGTCGCGGAGACCGGGGGCCCCGGGAGGACGGCGAAGGACCGGCGGAGCGGTCTCGCGGGCGGGGTGGGGAACGGTGCGATCCCCGCGTGGAGTCGCGAGGGCGGTAGGGCGGGGTTTCGCGAGCGGGCCGGGAACGGCGAGGGGCCGAAGCGGGGATTTCGCGAGCGGACCCCGGGAACGACGACAGGGCGCGACCCCCACATGGAATTGTGGAGGCCACGCCCTGCCCGCTTTACCGTAGAACGTCTTTACCGCGAGACGCCTTTACCGCAGGACATCCGCTGCAGGGACGTCCGTCCTGCTAGAGGATGTCGACGCCGACGCCGCCGATGCCGACAAGGCCGCCGATGCCGACGCCGTGGCCGACACCGCTGCCGCTGCTGATGATGTTGCCGCCGCCGCCGATGGTGTTGCCGCCACGGCCGATGAGGCCACCGCCGATGAGGCCGCCGCCGATGCCGCCGCCGTACACGCCGCCCCCGTAGACGCCACCACCGTAGATGCCGCCGCCGTACACGCCGCCGCCGTAGACGCCGCCGCCGTAGCATCCGGCGCCGTACACACCGGCGCCATAGACGCCGCCGCCGTACACACCGGCGCCGTAGACGCCGCTGGAGAGGACACCGCCGCAGCCGGTGGTCACGGCGGTGGGGATGACGGTGGTGCCGTACGTGACGGTGCTCGTCGGGATGAAGGCGGGAGCCGCGCTGACGACGCCGACGCCGGCGCCGCAGCAGTCGGCGGCCTTCTTGGCGGCCTTGGCCTTGGCGGCGGCCTTGACGACCGAGGCGGCGGTGACCTTGGTCGCGGAGCTGGTGGAGGACGTGGACGCGGAGGCGGCCACGGCCGGCGCGAGGACGGCGACGCCGACGCACGCGGAGGTGATGAGAAGACGACGAATCATTGTGGTTCCCCCTGGAAGGAAATCGTCGCGGCAGTGTATGAGGCCTTTTGAAAGGACCGTCTGCACGCGGCTACTCAAAGTAACGGGAGTGAGACTATCCAGCGACATGCTTTCTGGAGGGTCAAGAATGGTCAGCTTGTGGTAATGATCGCGGATCCGTGGCTGAACGAATAATTGCCGATCGCTGTTTCGATCCGGGCGCGCCCGCTCTGCCGTACCCCTGTGGATTCCTTAACTGCCAGGTCAGCTCGTATATCCGGTGGGGGCGGGGTGCTCGCGGGCGGCGGGGGCGGTGAGCCTCGACACCGCCGAGGTCGGAGGCCGGGCCGGGGGGAGCGGAAGAACGAAAGGGTGCCATTGTCCGGGGGAATGTGGACACGTCATCAGAATTCCGGCATGTGCATTTACAGCTGAAACGATCCTTCGGCTACAACGATAATTAGGTAAACGGCATAACGCGTCGGGATACTTCTCCCTAAGTCGCTTTTTCTGTGCCTTTCATGGGCAGGGAGAGAGGCGTACGTGGGCTCCGGGCGGCAGGCCGAGCCGCTGGGAGGCATCGCCCGAGTTGACCGCGAGCGCGATCAGCCCGGCCGAGTCGGTGAAGGCCACGATCTCCCCGGGTGGCACGGAGGCGAAGCTTTCCTTGAACGGCACCGAGAGCCGCCGCCTGCCCAGCCAGACCACCAGCGTCTCTCCCAGCGCGACGCCCAGCGTCGCCAGGTCGCCGGAGCCGATCGAGAGCTGGGCGTTGCCGTGCCGGTCGATCGAGAGCACCTCCCCCTCGACACAGTCCTCCTGCAGCACGGAGGTGGGCGCGGGCAGCGAGACCAGCCGCTCCAGCGGGATCTCCTGTCCCAGCTCGGACGGGTGGCGCCCGATCGCCAGGTGCGCCGCGACGGGGGCGAAGAGGTCGCGCCCGTGGAAGGTCGGCGAGACCGGTTTCAGGAAGAGGTCCGTGTTGGACAACTCGTAGGCGGCACGCGCGCCCCCGCTGGCGTGGATCGCCCACGACAGGAGCCCGTTGTCCGGGCCCAGGAACACATGCTCGCCGGCCTCGACCGCCACGGCTCTGCGTGAGCCGCCGCCGCCGGGATCCACCACGGCGACGTGCACGCCGGAGGGAAGATAGGCGATCGTCTGGGCCAGGATCGCCGCACCGCGGCGTACGTCCCCCGAGGGGACCAGATGGCACACATCGATGATCCGCGACTCGGGAGAGATTCCGGCGATCACGCCGTGACATGCGGCGATGTAGCCGTCTTCCAGTCCGTAGTCGCTGAGAAGGCTGATGACAGAGGTCACATCAGGTGACTGTACGTCGCCACATCCGTCATGAACAGCGCGAAATTCCGGACTATCCTGACTTCGGGCCGCGCGTGCGCGGTGTGACCGCCGCGTGCCCCCCGACGGAGGAGGAAGCAATGGACACCGCGCCGAGTTCCGGTGACGGCGCCGCTCCGGAGCCCGCGCAGAGGGCTCTCACCGACAGGGAGCGCGAGTTGCTCGCCTTCGAGCGCCAGTGGTGGCGTTACGCGGGCGCCAAGGAGCAGGCGGTCCGCGAGGTCTTCGACATCTCCGTGACGCGCTACTACCAGTTGCTCAGCGAGCTCATCGACCTCCCGGCGGCGCTCGCCCACGATCCGATGCTGGTCAAGCGCCTGCGCCGGCTCCGCGAGACCCGCCGTCGCGACCGTTCCGCCCGAAAAATGGGCTTGCGACCCTGATCTCCGGGTACGACCGGTCGCGGCGGGCGATCGCGAGAGCCGGGCCGACAGGACGGGCGAGACCTCGAAGGCGGTGAGGGCCGGGCGAGCATGACGCCCGAACACGCTTGAGGGGATTCGAAGAGGACCGGGCGAGGTTCGGCCGGGCCATGTCGGACGGGGGTTCGGCGAGAGTTCGGCGAGAGTTCGACGGGGGCTCGATGGGACTCGTCGGGCTGGGACGAGGATGACGGTGACCACACTCGACAGGGCGAGGCGGATATGACGACGAACACGTCCGAAGGGCTGAAGGCGATCGTCGCCGACCCGGCGGGGGCGGTGATCGGGCTCGACTTCGACGGCACGCTGTCCCCGATCGTCCCCGATCCCGCGGCGGCGAGGATCCACCCCGGCGGGGCCGAGGTGCTGGGCAGGCTCGGCCGCCTGGTCGGCGCCGTGGTGATCGTGACCGGCCGCCCCGCCGCCACGGCCGTCGAGTACGGCTCCCTGGCCGGGGTCCCCGGGCTGGTCGTGCTCGGGCACTACGGCCTCGAACGCTGGGAGGCGGGCGCGCTCGCCGCCCCGCCCGTGCACCCGGGTCTCGACCTGGCCAAAGGCGGGCTCGTCTCGCTCGTCGCGGGGGTCGAAGGGGTGAGGATCGAGGACAAGGAGCGGTCGGTGGCCGTGCACACCCGGCAGGCGGCCGATCCGTGGGCGACGCTCGACGCGCTGCGCGAGCCGGTCGCCGCGCTGGCGGCGGAGGCGGGGCTCACGGTGGAGCCGGGCAAGTTCGTGCTGGAGCTGCGCCCGCCGGGGACGGACAAGGGGGTGGCGCTGAGCGCCTTCCTGAGCGAGCGGGCCGCTCGGTCGGTGCTGTTCGCGGGGGACGACCTGGGAGATCTCGCGGCGTTCGCGGCCGTGCGGGCCTCGGGTCTGCCGGGCGTGACGGTGTTCAGCGGATCGCCGGAGATTGAGGTCGAGGCCGACATCGTGGTGGACGGCCCCCCGGGGGTCCTGGAGCTTCTCACCTCGATCGCCGACGCCGTCGAGCGCGAGGCGTAGGGCGGACACGGCCCCCGGGGGTCCTCGAACACGTGGCCGATCCCTGCGGGACCGCTCGGCGGCGCTCTCTCCGACACGCTCGCAGCCACTCCCGCGAACGCCCGACGGCACCCGTTCGGACATACCCCGCAGGGAAACGACCGGGGACGTTCGGAACGCCCGTTCAGGCCGGTTCGCCCACGCTCCTCAGGGAACGTTCGCCCGCGGTGACGAGCAGTCCCGCGACGGCGAGCCCGATCAGGGCGGGGACCATGAGGAACGCCAGCTGGGTGCCGAACCCGTCGGCCAGCGCGCCCAGCAGGAACGGCCCGGTTCCCACCGCGAGCCCGGAGAAGATCGCGGCCATCGCCGACGCGCGGTCCCGCCGCCCGCCGGAGGTGGCGAGCAGCCGCGACAGTGCCATCGGGAAGTGCAGCGCCACCCCCAGCCCGGAGACGGCGAGACCCGCGTAGGAGAAGACCGGGTCCGTGCTCAGCCAGAAGATCGCCCACCCGACGGCCGCGACCAGGAGGGCGCCGAGGAACAGCGCGGTCGGCGGGATGCGCAGGGCGAGCCACGCCCCGGCGATCCGCCCGGCCGCCATCCCGGCGGTGAACGCCGCGACCGCGGTCGCGGCCACCGCCGCGGGCAGTCCCGTCTGGTCGGAGAACAGCTTGGCCGCCCACAGGTTGAAACAGAACTCCATCGCGACGCAGCAGAACAGCACGGTCGCGGCGAGATAGAACCGCCAGCCGAAGCGGGCACCGCCGTCCGTGGCGGCACCGCCGACGGTCTTCTCCGGTTCGGGGATCCGTACGCGACCCATGGCCAGCGCGAGCAGCGCGGCCAGCACGGAGGTCACCAGCAGCGCGGCCCGCCAGCCGAGGGCGCTCTGCGCGGCGGCGCTGACCACGAAGGGGACCCCGATGCCGACGATCACGCAGACGGCGTTGGCCTCGCTGATCGCCGCCGGACCCGCGGGACCGTGCCGATCGTCGAGCGCGGCCATGCCCGGGAACAGGACGAGCGCGGACAGCGCGCCGGCGACGCCGTACCCGAGAAGGGTGACCGGCAGCACGGTGGGGGCCGCCGCGACCATGAGCGTGCCGGAGCTTATCCCGGCCATCCCCGTCCAGATGGCGGCCTGCCGCCCGATCCTTCCCACCACCCAGGGCAGGACGAGACCGGTGACGATGCCGCCGGCGGCCATCGCGGTCCCGTGCAGCCCGGCGACCGCCTGGGAGACGCCCTGGTCGAGGCGGAGCAGCGGGAGCGCGGAGCTGAGGCCGTACAGGTAGGTGGCGAAGACGCCGAACTGGAGGTAGATCAGCCAGGTCGCGCGGTCGCGGATCAGCCGGACGTGCGCGGTCGCGGTCAACTTGGTCTCCCGTGCACCAAAAAAGTGAAATAGCCGCCAAAATTATCTCATGTGGGGTTAAAACCGCCCAACGATTTTGATCGTCACCCGAGGGCGTCGAGCTGCTCGGCGAACCACCGGTGCGGGGGGAGCGCGGTCGCCGCGGCGGCGAGCAGGACACCTCTCCTGGAACGCTCGGCCGAAGGCATCGTCAGGCCCTCGTGCAGCGCGGCGGCCGTGGCCGAGACGTCGTAGGGATTGACCGTGAGCGCGTGCTCGCCCAGCTCGGCGGCGGCACCCGCCTCCCGCGACAGCACCAGCGCGCTGTGCGGAGACAGGACCGGCCCCTCCTTCGCCACCAGGTTCATGCCGTCGCGGATCGGGTTCACCAGCAGCACGTCCGCCAGCCGGTAGGCGGCGAGCGAGCGCGGGTAGTCGTCGTTGACGTTGAGGATGAGCGGATCCCAGTCCTCGGTGCCGTACTCGTCCTCGATCTCCTTGGCGCAGCGCTGCACCGCCGCGGTGTACTCGCGGTATTCGGGCAGGTCGTGCCGGGAGGGGTAGGCGAAGGCGAGGTGGGTGACCCGGCCGTGCCACTCCGGGTAGGTGGCGAGGAACTGCTTGTAGGCGAGCAGGCCCCGCACGATGTTCTTCGACAGCTCCGTCCTGTCGATCCGCACGATCAGCCTGCGGTCGCCCACCTGGTCGCGGAGCGCGGCCATGTGCGACTCCACGTCGGGCTCGGAGGCGCGGGTCCACAACGCCTTGCCGTCCACGCCCAGGCTGTGGGTGCCGATCCTGGTGGTCCTGCCCGCGTGCGTGACCGTACGCTCCCCGCGGTCGACCCGCGCCCCGAGCACCGCCTCGCAGCAGTCCATGAACGCCCCGCCCCAGCGGTCGGTGAGGAAGCCCGCGTGGTCGGCGCCGAGGATGCCTTCGAGGAGCTCGGTCGCCACGTCGTCGGGGAGCAGGCTGAAGTATTCCGGCGGGGCCCACGGCGTGTGCGAGAAGTGCGCCACCCGCAGGTCGGGGCGCTCCCCCCTGAGCATCGCCGGGGCGAGACTCAGGTGGTAGTCCTGCACCATCACCCGCGCCCCGTGCGGGGCCTCCTCGGCCAGCGCCATCGCGAACGCCTCGTTGTAGGCCTGGTACGACTCCCACTCCCTGCGGAACCTGGCGTCGAAGTGCGGCCGGTTGGGGGTGTCGTAGAGGAGGTGGTGGACGAACCACAGGGTGGAGTTGGCGACCGCGTTGTAGGCGCGGTGGAAGGTCGCCGGGGGGATGTCGAGCATCCGCACCGTCCCGGTGTCGTAGCCCGCCTGGTCGAGCCGGCCACCGGGCGCGAGCCGCACGGCGCTTCGGTCGCCGTCGGACAGCGCCGCGCAGACCCACAGGGCGTTGACGTCCCTCGCGACCTCCGACAGGCCGGAGACCAGGCCGCCACCCCCTCTGCGCATGGACAGTGAGCCGTCCTCGGAGAGGGTGAAGGAGACGGGGCCGCGATTGGAGGCCACCAGGATCGCGCTCATGAGATCCCTTCACTGGCTGGGGACACGCCTGTTTTCGAAGGTTAACCGGCACCGCAGCGGGGTGTCCTCGCCCTTCGGGTCATCGAAAGAACGGTGTTCAACGAATTGTGTCAGCTCTTGTCGGCAGGTGAAGTGATGAGGCTCGACGTATCACCTTTTTGGCGGCAAGAAGGGGAGGGCTTTGGCAGGGAGGAGGGGAGGGGCGCCGTCCGAGGGCCGGACCATAGGATGTCCAGCGACCGTGACCGCTGATGGGGGCCCGTGATGGCGCTGGACGAGACGACCGAGGACCTGGCCCGATCGGCCGCCCAGGGCGACCACCGCGCGCTCGGTGAGCTGCTGAGGCGGATCGAGCCCGCCGTGCTCAGGCACTGCGGCCGGATCCTTCCCTTCAGGCAGGACGCCGAGGAGGCCTGCCAGGACACCCTGCTCGCGGTGGCGCGCAACATCGGCCGTTTCGAGGGGCGTGCCCGGTTCAGCACCTGGCTGCACATCGTGACCGCCAACTGCGCGAGGACCACCTATCGCTCGCTGAAGCGCCGCGCCGCCGAGCAGAGTTCGGACGAGCTGCCGCTGCAGAAGCCGGACGTCGCCCGGGTGAGCGTGATCGCCGGGTCCCGGCTGGACCTGCTCGACGCGATGGAGGCGCTGGAGGCCGAGAAGCCGGAGCTCGCCCAGGCGCTGGTGCTGCGTGACATCTGCCAGCTCGACTACAACGAGGTGGCCGAGCAGCTCCGGATCCCGCTGGGCACCGCGAAGTCGCGCATCCACCAGGCGCGCAAATACGTCCAGGGAGCCCTGGGCGACGCCTACGGCTTCTGATCCCGGTCTCGACCCCCGGGCTGCTTCGTCCCGACTGCCCTGACCTCTTTGCCCGATTACGGCCAGTCGACGTCCGGCATCGTTATCCGGTGCCGGACACGCGGGTCGTGAGGATCGACACCGAACCGGGCAATGGAGTCCGTCCGGCCCGGGTCTGATCTCGGACGCCCGGTTTGGGAGGGGAGTCCGGTTCTGGAAGGGCCGGGGCCGGTGGGAACCGTTCGCGAACACCTTCCGCGTGGTACGCGGCTTCGGCGGCCTTGTCTGATCTAAAGTGGCGTTGCCCGCGTCACGTGATCAATGGGTGACATGCGGTGATCTCCCCTCGCGCTTCACAGGCAAAGGTCGAGGAGAACCCACATGTCCCGCAGACACGTCCTCATCGCATCATGCGCCCTGACCGCGACCGCGCTCGCCCTGGCCGCCGTACCGGCCGGAGCCGAGCGTCAGGTGGCGGGTGCCCCGGCCACGCGCGCCATCCCGTCCGCCGACGCGGCCGTACCGATCGTTTCGGCCGCGCTGAAACCGCCGCCCGGCATGCTGAAGGCGCTTGAGCGCGACCTCCGGCTGACCCCGGCCGAGGCTCGCGAACGCCTGCTCAACGAGGCCCGCCTCACCCCGATCGCGTTGCGGATGGCCGAAAGACTCGGTCCCCGTTTCGGCGGCGTCTGGCTTCGGGGAACCACCGCGGACACTCTGATAACGGCCACCACCAGTGGCACCGATGTCCCCTCGATCCTCGCGGCGGGCTCCGAGGCCCAGGTCGTCCCCAGGTCGCTGGCGGAGCTCAACGAGATCAAGACGAAGCTCGACCTCTCCCCGGATTTCTCGCGGCACGTGGCGAGTGTGCGTTATGTCGACGTGAAAAGGAACAAAGTACTCGTCCTCTCCCTGAACCCCGAGGCGGCCGAGGGCGTCGTCCTGGACAGTGACGTGGACGAGGACGCGGTGCAGGTGGTGCCCACCGCCGAGGCTCCTCTGCCCCTGTACGACCTGGTGGGCGGCAACGCCTACTACATCGGTTCCACCAGCCGCTGCTCGATCGGCTTCCCCGTGCTCAAGGGCACCCAACCGGGCTTCGTCAGCGCGGGCCACTGTGGAAAGGCCGGCGACACCACCACCGGCTTCAACCGAGCCCCCCAGGGTGTCTTCCAGGCGTCGACCTTTCCCGGCAACGACTACTCCTGGGTCATGGTCAACGCCGACTGGACCCCCACCCCGTCGGTGGACAACGGCCAGGGCGGCGTCGTGTCCGTCGCCGGAGCCACGCCCGCCATCGAGGGGGCCTCGGTCTGCCGGTCCGGCTCCACCACCGGCTGGCACTGCGGCCTCATCCAGCAGCGCGGCGCCAGCGTCACCTATCCCCAGGGCACCGTCTCCGGGGTGACCCGCACCAGCGTCTGCGCCGAGCCAGGGGACTCGGGCGGCTCCTTCATCTCCATCGACCAGGCCCAGGGTGTCACTTCCGGCGGCTCCGGCGACTGCGACCAGGGGGGCACCACCTACTTCCAGCCGGTCGGCCCGATCCTCACCGCCTACGGCCTGACCTTGAGGACCGTCGCGGGCAATCAGCCACCGCCGGTCTTGGGCACCTGCACCGGCTTCCCGAACACCTACACCGGCACCCTCGCCAACGGCGCGACCGCCTACCAGCCCAAGGGCCGTTACTACAGGTCAACCACGGGGGGCGTCCACTCCGCCTGTCTGACCGCTGAAGGCAGCGACTTCGACCTGTATCTGCAGAAGTGGGACGGCAGGAGCTGGGCGGCCGTCGCCACCTCTGACGGCCCAGGCGCCAACGAGAAAATCTCCTACACCGGCACGGCAGGCTACTACCGATATCGGGTGGTCGCCGCAGCCGGCTCCGGCTCCTACACCCTCGGATTCAGGGTGCCGTGACTCGTTCCCAGGCACCTTCGGCGGGCCGTGTCCGGCGCTGACCCGAAGGGGTGAGGCCCCCGCCTGGCGGGGGCCTCACCCGCTTGTGCGTGGTGCCCGCCGCGTGTCTCGCGGTCGGCGGCCCGGTTCCGGTTGTCCGCTGGATAACACGCCGTATCTCGCACAGTGAGACACGAAGTCAGGAGGACGGTGGGGCGAGGTAGAGTGCTCAAGACCTGCGCGTCAGGTTTCCAACTGAATATCTGCTCATCCAGAGGGGTGGAGGGACCGGCCCTGCGAAGCCCCGGCAACCATCCCGGTTCACGACCCGTGATCTGAACGAGGTCGACCGGGACAGGTGCCAATTCCGGTCTGTGACCAGGGTGGTCCAGACGAAGATGAGGGAAAGGCCTCGCTTCATGGCGCTCGCAACCACTGAGAACACCACCTCCTCCGCTCGTGCCGACGGCGCGCGCGACCGGCGCTTCGGCCCCGCCGTGGCGCTGTCCTGCCGGGAGTGCGGTGCCCGCTACGACCTCGGCCCCAGCTTCGCGTGTAGCGAGTGTTTCGGGCCCCTTGAGATCGCGTACGACTTCGGGCGTGTGACCCGGGAGCGGATCGCCGAGGGGCCGACCAACATCTGGCGCTACCGCTCGCTGCTGCCCGTCCCCGAGGACGTGGCCGCCAAGCCCAACATGGCGCCCGGCTGGACCAAGCTCGTCAACGCCGGCAACCTCGCCCGCGAGCTGGGCATCCGCTCGCTGCACGTGAAGGACGACTCCGGCAACCCCACCCACTCCTTCAAGGACCGCGTGGTGGCCATCGCCGTCGAGGCGGCACGCAACTTCGGTTTCCACACCCTCTCCTGCTCCTCCACGGGCAACCTCGCCGGCGCCGTGACCGCCGCCGCCGCGCGGGCCGGGCTGGACGCCTGCGTGTTCATCCCCTCCGACCTGGAGCAGGCCAAGATTGTCATGGCCTCCGTGTACGGCGGCAGGCTCATCGGCATCGAGGGCACCTACGACGACGTGAACCGCTTCTGCTCCGAGCTCATCGGCGACGAGCTGGGCGACCAGTGGGGCTTCGTCAACGTCAACCTCCGGCCGTACTACGCGGAGGGGTCCAAGACGCTCGCCTACGAGATCGCCGAGCAGCTCGGCTGGCGTCTTCCCGACCAGATCGTCATCCCGGTCGCCTCCGGCTCGCAGCTCACGAAGATCGACAAGGGCTTCAAGGAGCTGATCGCGCTCGGCCTGGTCGAGGACAGGCCGTACAAGATCTTCGCCGCCCAGGCCGAGGGGTGCTCCCCGGTCTCGGCCGCCTACAAGGCGGGTCATGACGTGATCCGGCCGGTCAAGCCGGACACGATCGCCAAGTCGCTCGCGATCGGCAACCCGGCCGACGGGCCGTACGTCCTGGACATCGCCCGCCGCACCGGCGGCGCGGTCGAGGACGTCACCGACGCCGAGATCGTCGACTCGATCCGGCTGCTGGCGAGGACCGAGGGCATCTTCGCCGAGACGGCGGGAGGCGTCGTCGTCGGGGTGCTGCGCAAGCTGGTCGCCTCGGGCACGCTCGACCCCGACGCCGAGACCGTGGTCCTCAACACCGGCGACGGTCTCAAGACCCTGGACGCGGTGGCCGCGGAGGCGCGCCCGACCGCAGTGATTCGACCCTCTCTTGACGCATTCCGTGCGGCTATCGCCTAGAAATCGTGAAAGGTACTGAATTATGAGCGTTTCTGTGCGGATTCCGACGATTCTCCGGACTTGCACCGATGGTGCCGCCGAGGTGAACGGAGAAGGCGAGACCCTGCGCGATGTTCTTCAGAAGCTCGACGCGGACTTCCCGGGGATCGGTGCCCGGATTCTCGATGAATCGGGAAAGATCCGACGTTTTGTCAATGTCTACGTGGGGGATGAGGATGTCCGTTTCGCCGACAACCTCGACACGGCGACGCCCTCCGGTGTTCAGATCTCCATCATCCCGGCGGTGGCCGGAGGCTGACTCCTCCGTCCTGACGCGGCCCTGACCGCCTCGCGTCGCACCGCGTCATCCCCAGGGGAACCCGCGAATCCACGGCACCCGCCCGGCTCCGGCCGGGCGGGTGCCGTGTTTTATGACAGAAGCTCATATTTGTCGCGTGCACGAATAATGTAACCCCTGACTAACTAGTAGTGATGATGAAACTTTCTCCTCGTGATAAAAGCTCTCGTAAAGAGGTAGTTTGGTGCTTGACTCTGTTGCCCGACCGCTTCCCACAGGTATGGTCGGAACGATCGACGTGGCGAAGTCCGCCCCGGAGATTGGGGACTTCGCGAGAGGAATGGGCGTCGTCCTTTAAGACCAGTAAGAGGAGTCGCAAGTGGCGCAGGGCACCGTCAAATGGTTCAACGCGGACAAGGGCTACGGCTTCATCGCGGTAGACGGTGGTAAGGATGTGTTCGTCCATTACTCCGCGATCATGATGGATGGCTACCGCGCCCTGGAGCAGGGGCAGCGGGTCGAGTTCGAGATCACCCAGGGGCAGAAGGGTCCCCAGGCGGAATCCGTCCGGGCGGTCTGACGCGGCCGTTTCATGAATTCGCAGGGAGGATCCGGCGGGTCCCGAGGTGTCGCGGTCCGCTGAACCCCCACCGCCCAGGCCCGGCTCGCCCTCATCCGGCGAGCCGGGCGTTCGTGTCGTTCGGGCATGCGCCAACAACGGCAATGACGCCAGTGCCCGCCAGTGCCCGACAGTGCCCCCAAAGGCCCCAATGACGCCGATGATGACGTATCGCGTACGCCGACGTGACGCGGGATCTTCGCGGACGTGACGTGAAGCTGAAGATCGTCCCACGCGCGGCCCAGGTCAACGGGGCGCGGCTTGCACTCGTCGGGGTAGAGTGCTAAACAGATTCTTGGCACTCACGCATAGAGAGTGCCAATCCTGGATCGAGGCGATGGGGCCCGCCGAACGGAGTCGTGGGCCCACATGCCGTCGCGGGCGTCGGCTCGGTCCGGTGTAAGCCACCCTTTCTCTGGGAGGTTAGCCGTATGGCAGCCAAGATGATCGCGTTTAACGAGGACGCCCGGCGCGGTCTCGAGCGTGGCATGAACCAGCTCGCGGACGCCGTCAAGGTGACCCTCGGCCCCAAGGGCCGTAACGTCGTGCTGGAGAAGAAGTGGGGCGCCCCCACCATCACCAACGATGGTGTCTCCATCGCCAAGGAGATCGAGCTCGAAGACCCGTGGGAGAAGATCGGGGCCGAGCTCGTCAAGGAGGTCGCGAAGAAGACCGACGACGTCGCGGGTGACGGCACCACCACCGCCACCGTGCTCGCCCAGGCTCTCGTACGCGAGGGTCTTCGCAACGTCGCCGCCGGCGCGAACCCGATGTCCCTGAAGAAGGGCATCGAGGCCGCCGTCGAGCGCGTGTCGGAGGAGCTGTCCAAGCTCGCCAAGGACGTGGAGACGAAGGCGCAGATCGCCTCCACGGCGTCCATCTCCGCGGGCGACCCGCAGATCGGCGAGATGATCGCCGAGGCGATGGACAAGGTCGGCAAGGAAGGCGTCATCACCGTCGAGGAGAGCAACACCTTCGGTCTCGAGCTTGAGCTCACCGAGGGCATGCGCTTCGACAAGGGCCTCACCTCGATGTACTTCGTCACCGACCCGGAGCGTATGGAGGCCGTCCTCGACGACCCGTACATCCTCGTCGTCAACTCCAAGGTGTCCGCCAACAAGGACCTGCTCCCGGTTCTCGACAAGGTCGTGCAGGCCGGCAAGCCGCTGCTGATCATCGCCGAGGACGTCGAGGGCGAGGCCCTGGCCACCCTGGTCGTGAACAAGATCCGTGGCCTGTTCCGCTCGGTCGCGGTCAAGGCACCCGGTTTCGGTGACCGTCGCAAGGCGATGCTGGGCGACATCGGCATCCTGACCGGTGCCCAGGTCATCAGCGAGGACCTCGGCCTGAAGCTGGAGTCCACCACCCTGGACCAGCTCGGCCGCGCCCGCCAGGTCATCGTCACCAAGGACGAGACCACCATCGTCGACGGTGCCGGTGACGCCGAGCAGATCGCCGGCCGGGTCAACCAGATCCGCGCCGAGATCGACAACACCGACTCCGACTACGACCGCGAGAAGCTCCAGGAGCGTCTGGCCAAGCTGGCCGGCGGCGTGGCCGTCATCAAGGCCGGTGCCGCGACCGAGGTCGAGCTCAAGGAGCGCAAGCACCGCATCGAGGACGCCGTTCGCAACGCGAAGGCGGCCGTCGAGGAGGGCATCGTCCCCGGCGGTGGCGTGGCGCTGCTGCAGGCCGGCGCGAAGGCGTTCGACAAGCTGGAGCTCTCCGGCGACGAGGCCACCGGTGCCGCGATCGTGAAGAAGGCTCTGGAGGAGCCGCTGAAGCAGATCGCGGTGAACGCCGGCCTTGAGGGCGGAGTCGTCGTGGAGAAGGTGCGCAACCTTCCCGCGGGCGAGGGCCTCAACGCCGCCACCGGCGAGTACGTCAACCTGTTCGAGACGGGCATCATCGACCCGGCCAAGGTGACGCGTTCCGCGCTGCAGAACGCGGCGTCCATCGCGGCGCTGTTCCTCACCACCGAGGCCGTCATCGCCGAGAAGCCCGAGAAGGCCGCGGCCGCTCCCGCCATGCCCGGCGGCGGCGACATGGACTTCTGAGTCCAACCGCTTTCAGTCAAAGAGGCGACCCCGAAACTTCGGGGTCGCCTCTTTGGCGTATTTTCCCGAGGTGATGCCGGCCATCGGTCGCCGTACCTCCTTGAGAGAGCCGCCCTGGGGGGCGCCACCGGAAGGGAGCCTGATCCGGCGGCCGGTGTGCGGAGACGCGGGTGAGGAGGGGGCTCGCAAGGCCGGGTGGGGCCGAAAGGGCCCGATCACCTCCATGCCGTCCGGCCGGCTTCGGTGCCGCCAGGCAATGAGTGGACAAAGGTGGGTGAAACGATAGTGCGAGCCGGTGCGTCGTTTCCTGAACGCGATGCCGTGTGGTCATAGAACGAAGTGTTTGTTGCGACAACGGGTTTCTTGACGGCGCGGCGGAGGATGACGATGTATCACCACCACTGGAAAACCCCCGAGGGCGGGTGGCGGTCGCGTCTTCTTCCCGTCGTGGCGGCGCTGGCCATCGCGGCCGGTCCAGTGGCGCCGACGGCCGCGGACGCGGCGGACACGCCGCCGAACAACGTCGTCTACGTGGCCAACTCGCAGTCGAACACCGTGTCGGTGATCGACGCGACGACCAACAAGGTCACCGCGAGCATCCCCGTCGGCGACAACCCCGTCGGGGTGGCGGTCGCTCCCGACAACGCGCATGTCTACGTGGCCAACTCGCAGTCGAACACCGTGTCGGTGATCGACGCGACGACCAGGGAGGTCACCGCGACCATCCCCGTCAGCGGCAGCCCCATCGGGATCGACGTCTCCTACGGCGGCACCCGTGTCTACGTGACCGATGTGCTAAAGAACACCGTGTCGGTGATCAGCACGGTGACCAACAGGGTCATCGCCACCGTCCGGGTCGGCGAGAACCCGTTCAGGATCACCGCCATTCCCTACCGCCGTGTCTACGTGGCCAACCAGGGTTCCGACACCGTGTCGGTGATCAGCACGGTGACCAACAGGGTCATCGCCACCGTCCCGGTCGGCGAGAACCCGTTCGGAATCAGGTTCGCCCCCAATGGCCTCTACGTCTACGTGGCCAACCAGGGCTCCGACACCGTGTCGGTGATCAGCACCAGGACCAACAAGGTCGTCGCCACGATCCCCGTCGGTGGCCCTCCTTCCAGGATCGTGGTCTCCGCCGACAGCGCCCTTGTCTACGTGACCCTGCTGATCCCGGAGAGCGTGGCGGTGATCGACGCCAAGACCAACAGGGTCGTCGACACGATCCCGGTCGAGGGGGCTCATTTCGGGATCACGATCTCCCCGGACGGCACCTGGCTCTATGTGACCGACCTGGAGGCGGACAGCGTGTCGGTGATCAGCACCAGGACCAGAAAGGTCGTCGGTGTCATCCCGGTCGGCAAGAGTCCTTTCGGGATCAGAGCGGCGAACCGGGTGCCCCGGCCGAGGAGCGGTTCGTACCGCCTGGCGCCGACCGGTCAGACAACGTCACCCGGCGAGCTGGGAGGGAAGCTCCCCGGTGTGCAGGACGGTGAGTGAGGTGACGGCCCGGGTCAGGACGACGTACAGCCGAGCCAGCCCTCGAGGTTCCGCCTCGACGATCTCGGCGGGCTCGGCCACGATCACGTGGTCGTACTCCAGGCCCTTGGCCAGGGACGCCGGGACGACCAGGAGACGGTGATCCTCGACCGTGTCGGGGCTCAGCATCCGATGATCCAGGTGAGAGAGGGCCTCGGACGCGGCGCCCACCAGGGCGTCGGGGACGATGACGCCGATCGAGCCCTCGCGGGCGAGCGCCTCCTCGGCGGCACGGGCCAGCGCCGCGGCGAGGTCGGAGGCCGGCCGCACCGACAGGGAGCCCGCGCCGGGACGCAGTGACCGGGGGGCGGCCAGGTCCGGGGCGACGGAGGGCAGCAGCCTGGCCGCGTAGTCGAGGACCTCGCGCGGCACACGAAAGCCGAGGGTGAGCTCCGTGACCGCCCCGTCCTCGAAGCCGAGATGGGTGAGGACCTCGGTCCAGGAGCGGGCGGACCAGGGCGTGGTGCCCTGCGCGAGGTCGCCCAGCACGGTGGCCGAGCCGGTGCGGCAGCGCCTGCCGAGGGCGCGCAACTGCATCGCCGACAGGTCCTGGGCCTCGTCCACCACCAGGTGGCCCAGCGGGACGGTCCGCTCGATCATGTCGGCCAGTTCGTCCATCAGCGCGCCGTCGGCCGCCGACCACTTCGCCGAGCGGAAGGACTTGGAGGGCTTCGCCCAGAGCAGCAGCGACTGCTCGGAGGCCGTGAGGTCGTCCTTGGCGGCGGCGGCGAGGAAGGCGGGGTCGCTGAACAGCCGGTGGAGCACCTGCTGCGGGGTCAGCTTGGGCCAGACCGCGTCCACGAGCGCCCTGACCGGCTTGGACCTGGCCACCGCGTCCTGCACCCGGTCGTCGGGAGACTCACCGCGCTGCTCCATCCGGACGAGCACCAGGTGGGCGAGGCGCTGGGCGAGCGTGGCGCGCCCCGGGCCGTAGCGGACGGTGCCGCGCAGTGAGGCGACGATCTCGCGGACCTCGTGGTCGGCCACCCGGTAGCGGTTGATCCCCTTGGTGAACAGCACGCCCTCGGTGGGCTTGACGACGTGCGCCCACAGGGCGCGTCGGAGCACGGGGACGATCCTCGCGTCGCCCTTGACGGTGCCGACGGCGGGGTCCTCGGGGGCGGAGTGGTCGCCGAGGATCCCGGAGACCGTGGTCTGGTCGACCTTGACCTCGCCCAGGGCGGGCAGGACGGAGGAGATGTAGGAGAGGAACGCCCGGTTCGGGCCGACGATCATCACGCCCGACCTGGCGAGCCGCTCACGGTGGGTGAAGAGCAGGTAGGCGGCCCGGTGCAGGCCCACCGCGGTCTTCCCCGTGCCGGGGGCGCCCTGCACGCACACCGTCCGCCCCAGGTCCGAGCGGACGATCTCGTCCTGGTCGGGCTGGATCGTCGCGACGATGTCGCGCATCGGCCCCGAGCGGGGGCGCTCGATCTCCTCGGTGAGGATCCTGCTCTGGGCGAGGGCGGCGCCGCCCTGGTCGAGGTGCTCGTCCTCGTACGCGGTCAGGTCGCCGCCCCGGTAGCCGAACCTGCGGCGCAGGGCGACGCGCATCGGGTCGGACGGGCTCGCCTGGTAGAAGGCTCGCGAGACCGGTGCCCGCCAGTCGATGACCAGGGGACGGCTGCTGTCGTCGTGGACGTGCCTGCGCCCGACGTAGACCGTGCTGGGAAGGTCGTCTCCGGCCTCGCGGTCGAGGCGGCCGAAGAACAGGGGCGTGCCGGAGTGGTCGGCGAGCGCCTCGACGCGCTGGTCGAGCAGCGCCTGCAGGATCTGCTGGGAGACCCAGTCTCCGGCGGCGTCGGAGGAGAGGGACCGGGCGTGCTCGCGCATCGCGCGCAGCGCCGCTCTGGAGACGGCCAGATGCTCGCGTTCGGCGGCGAGGATCCGGGCGGAGTCGTCGGTTATGTCGGGGGCCAATTGATGTGCGGGCACGCTGAAGCGCCTCCCATTCGATAAACGGAGGTGGTGGTCATCGGGCAGCGAATCGACCAGCTTAGCGACGGCCCCGCGGAGTCTCAAAAGGATTAACGGTGAACGAGGATACGGCGGATGCCGCGCGGGCGCCGGGGACACGCGGTGACAAAACACGGCGGGCGCTGCTCCGGCGCCGGTGGCGCGCGGAGACAAAAATCGTTTTACCGTTCCAACGGTCGCTGAGGTGGGCGTCCGATGATCGAAGAGAGCGTTCTCTTCGTCGGCGATCCGATCGTTCCGTAATCGCCCTGACACTCTCTGTAATTCTCCGTGGAAATGGCGAAAAAGCGAGGCGAACCTGGTGACTCCCGCAGATCATGGGGGTATGTCGCCAGTGGCCTTGAGGCCTAGCGAGGGGGTGGTTTGTTTGTCGAAAGCCCGCGGGATTTCGTGGACCTGACACAAATTGACGACGTGTTCGCCATGTGGGGTCAATCTCCGGCGAGCACGTCGTCCGCGTCGATGATCTGATACGCGTACCCCTGCTCGGCGAGGAACCGCTGCCGATGGGCGGCGAAATCCTGGTCCACGGTGTCCCGGCTCACCACCGAGTAGAAGCGCGCCCCGCCCCCGCCCGCCTTCGGCCGCAACACCCGGCCCAGCCGCTGAGCCTCCTCCTGCCGGGACCCGAAGGTGCCCGACACCTGGATGGCCACCGCCGCCTCCGGCAGGTCGATGGAGAAGTTGGCGACCTTGGAGACGACGAGGACCTGGATCTCCCTGTCGCGGAACGCCTGGAAGAGGCGCTCCCGCTCCTTGACCTTCGTCTCTCCCTTGATCACCGGTGCGTTCAGGTGCTCGCCGAGCTCGTCGAGCTGGTCGATGTACTGCCCGATGACCAGGACCTGGTCGTCCGGGTGCCGCCGGACCAGCGCCTCGGTCACCCGCGTCTTGGACGGCGTGGTCGCGCAGAACCGGTAGCGCTCCTCGGACTCGGCCATCGCGTAGGCCAGCCGCTCCTCGTCGGTGAGCGTCACCCGCACCTCGACACAGTCGGCCGGGGCGATCCAGCCCTGGTTCTCCATCTCCTTCCACGGCGCGTCGTACCGTTTGGGGCCGATCAGGGAGAACACGTCGCCCTCCCTGCCGTCCTCGCGCACGAGCGTCGCGGTCAGGCCCACCCGCCGCCTCGCCTGCAGGTCGGCGGTCATCCGGAAGATCGGCGCGGGCAGCAGGTGCACCTCGTCGTAGACGACCAGACCCCAGTCACGGGCGTCGAAGAGCTCCAGGTGCCGGTAGACGCCCTGCCTGCGGGTCGTCATCACCTGGTACGTGGCGATGGTGACGGGCCTGATCTCCTTCTTCGTGCCGGTGTACTCGCCGATCTCGTCCTCGGTCAGCGAGGTCCGCCTGAGCAGCTCCTGCTTCCACTGGTGCGCGGAGACCGTGTTGGTCACCAGGATCAGCGTCGTCGCCTTCGCCTGGGCCATCGCCGCCGCGCCCACGATCGTCTTGCCCGCCCCGCAGGGAAGCACGACCACGCCGGAGCCGCCGTGCCAGAACGCCTCGGCGGCCTCCCGCTGGTAGGTGCGCAGCTCCCAGCCCTCCTCGGTGAGCACGATCGGGTGGTGCTCGCCGTCGACGTATCCGGCCAGGTCCTCGGCGGGCCAGCCCAGCTTGAGCAGGTGCTGCTTGATGTTGCCGCGCTCGCTCGGGTGCACCACCACGCCGTCGTCGCCCAGGCGCTCGCCCAGCAGCGGCTGGATCTTCTTGGCGCGCAGGACCTCCTCCAGCACGGCCTTGTCGGTGCTGGTCAGGGTGAGGCCGTGGACGGGGTGTTTTTCCAGGCGGAGCCTGCCGTAGCGCGACATCGTCTCGGCGACGTCGACCAGCAGCGCGTGCGGCACGGGGTAGCGGCTGTGCGCGATCAGCGCGTCGATCACCTGCTCGGCGTCGTGCCCGGCGGCCCGCGCGTTCCACAGCGCCAGGGGGGTGATCCGGTAGGTGTGCACGTGCTCGGGGGCGCGCTCCAGCTCCGCGAACGGCGCGATCGCCTTGCGGCACTCCCCGGCCCGCTCGTGATCGACTTCAAGGAGCAGGGTCTTGTCCGATTGGACGATCAATGGTCCGTCAGTCACAGCGGCCCTCTCCCTCGGTTACCACAGGCTACGGCGGGTCGGCTCATGGTCGCACCGGTGAACGCCCACCGGCTCGTCGCGTACGGCCCCGGCCCGCTCAGGAGTCGAAGGCGCCGTTGACGCCGGCGACGATGAAGAAGGTCATGCCCAGGGCGAGCAGCGCGATGTTGACGCCGACGCTGATCCAGGTCCACTTGAGCAGGTTTCTCGCGCCCTGCGGATCGGCGTCGACCTTGCCCAGCGCGATGCCCGACAGGATGGTGCCGACGATGCCGCCGGGGCTCACGAAGCAGCTCAGCGCGAGGGTGATGCTGATGACCAGGGCGACGATCCCGTGCGTCCTGACACCTTCGACGTTGCGAGGCGGCGGGGATCCGTAACCTCCGTACCCCTGTCCGTAGCTCTGCCCGTAAGGCTGCTCGCCGTAGCCCTGTCCGTAGCCCTGTCCGTATCCGGGGTCGGTGTAACCGGAGGGCTCGCCGTAGGCCGGGACCTGGTTGTAGCCGGGCTGACCGTAGTCAGGCTGGGCGTAATCCGGCTGGGCGTAATCGGGCTGGGCGTAGCCGGGCTGGTGATCCTGCCGGGTCTGCTCGTAGCCGTACGGCTGCCGCTCGTGGCCCGGAGTCTGGCCGGGGCCTGTGGTGTAGGGGCTCTTCCAGTCGTCCGGGTTGGTGCTGGGGCCTTCTGAGTGACCGCTGCTCAATGGGGATCTCTCGCTTCTGTGGAGCTCAGAACGTCAACTGACACGATATGGGGCGTAGGTCGTGGGCCATGGGCGGATGGACTCGGTCGCGTCCCGGTGATCGGAGCCCGGAGGGGGCCGGAAAAGGGACCCGGAAAGGGACCCTCGCACCCCGGTGAGCGGCGCGGCGAACGACGCGCCGTCGCCGGATCATCGGACCGCCGAACGCCGACCGCCGGCCGAGTTCGCGGCGGGCCCGTCCCGCACCCGAGACTACCTCCTGGCCTCTTACGGCACGCCGGGCCGGCGCGGCCTTTCCGCCCCTCGTGCTGTCGGCGGGAGGCATCTCAGACGATGTCGGCTATGCCGGTGATGCGGTGCAGGGCGAAGCGGTGCACCGCCGCTCGCGTCTCGTCGTAGGCGGTGAGATAACCGCCCTCCATCCGGGCGGGTTCGAGGATCCGGCTGGTGGCGTTGCCCTGGGAGTCGAGGTAGCCGATCCAGACCTGCGACCCCTGCCGGATGGCCTCGCGCAGGGCGGTGATCGTGGCGGTGGCGGGGGAGCGCGGCACCTCGCCGCCGGGGACGGCGACCGGGGCACGACGGGCCTGGAGCGCGGCGTCACCCGCGCGCACCGCGCGCACCGCGGCGGCCACCACGTCGGCCTCGTGGCCGTTGAACGTGACCGGGGAACGACCCGCCGACGTGCCCTCGGTCCTGCGGACGTCGATCTGGGCGATGATCACGTCACCGTCGAGCGACTCCGCCGCCGGTGCGTACCCCATCGCGCGCAGCGCGTCGACGAGCGTCGGACGGGAGGACTTGGAGGCGATCACCGTGGGGGCGAGCCGCCGCAGCCGCAGCGGGATCGCCCGCTTGTCGGCCATCACCTCGTCGAGCAGGGAGGAGTCGTCGCACCGCACGTACGCGCTCGCCGATCCGACGCGCATCCGGCCGTGGCGCCTGGCCACGTCGGTGACCAGGTAACTGAGCGGCTGCGGCACGGGCGTGGTCGAGTGGCGCTCCAGCATGGCCAGCAGCTCGTCGGCGCCCTGACCCGCGTCCAGTGCCCGCCGGATCGAGCGCTCGTCGAAGCGGTAGACCGTCGCGCCGCCGGTCGACTCCACCTCGGCCGTCAGCGCGAGCCACCGCCTCAGGTCGCCGGTGAGCGGCCCCGGGGCGACGGCGGTCAGGTCCGCCTGGAGGAGGACGTGGTCGAGCGGCTCGGGCAGCAGCGGGAGCAGCAGGTGGGCGGCGGGCATCGCGCGGCCGCCGGCGGAGCCGGCCGGGGTGCAGGAGCCGCCGGAGGAGTCGGGGAGCAGGGCACGACCGTGGCCCGCGAGCGCCCCGAGCCCGGTGACGCCGATCTGCTCGGCCTCGCGCAGCGTGAACTCCACCAGCTGGTCGCGGTAGCCACCGCGACGGCGGGGCTGCTCCCAGGCCAGGCGCTCGCGTACCGCGTCGAGGGTGGGCGCCACCCCCGGCGTCGAGGCGAGCACGCCCAGGGTCGTGGCGCGGACCTCCGCGGCGGCCGGACGGCGCAGGTCGGGATGAAGGGCGTTGAGCAGCCGGTCGCGCTCGTCGCGCTCGCCGATGATCCCCGGCACCCGGTCCATGGTGAGCCAGGCCGAGGCCAGCACCACCCAGCGGTCCTCGGTGGCCTTCACCCTCCAGCCGTCGTAGCCCGGGGTGGGCATCCAGTCGCCGTCGACCGTGCCGCTCGCCGCGATCAGCCCCGCCGCGTACGACACCTCGACGATCAGCCCCGTCACCCACTCGGGCAGGTCGAGCAGGCCCGCCGTCCGCTTGAGGTCGCGCACGGCCAGGCCACCGCTGCGGAGCACGCCGGGCGGGTCGACACTCCAGCGCTCGCACAACTCCTCCACCGCGCGGGTGAAGGTGAACGCCTGCCCGGCCGCCGTGCGGTCGGCGAGCCCGCGGTCGCGCTCGGTGCCCTCCGCGGCGGGAGGGAGAGGGGACAGGTCCCGGTGGACGCGACCCCCGCGCAGGAACAGGGCGACCTCGCGGGGCAGCACCACGGTCTCCTCGCCGGTGGCGGCGAGCAGTGCCCGGGACAGGAGCTGGTCGATCGGCGACCGGGCGGTGGCGGCTCGCACCTCACGGCGGGCGTTGGGCACCCGGCCGCTGGCCGGACCCCAGACCAGCTCGTTGAGCGCGGACCGCGCCTGCGGCGAGACCTCCTCGATCAGCCGTCCGACGATTTCCGTGTCGCCGAGCAGCGCGGCGAGCGTCTCCTTGGTCGCGCTCCCCGTCTCGCCGCCCTCGCCCGCGACGTCCTGGACCAGCTCGGCCAGCCGCTCGGCGGGATGATGCCTGAACGCCTCCACGGCGGGCGGACCGAGCCCCGCGGGAGCGTCGAGCACCTCCCGCACCCCGGGCGCCGGAGCCAGGGCGCGGTCGGGACCGTAGACGAGGGCCATGGTGCGCAGCCGCTCGACCGTCTCCTTGAGGGCGCTCTGGAACTGCGGATCGGCCGTCCCCGCAAGGGAACGGGCCATCTGGGCGCGCAGCGACCTGTAGGCGATCGGGCCGGGAAGCACGGCCAGCGTCTCCACGACCGCGAGCGTGAACCGGTCGAGCCTGTCGAGCGCCCTGCCCACCGCCGACGGGCTGCTCGCCCGTCCGGCGAGCCCTTCCAGATGGGCGGGCACGGGGGTGATGAGCTCGGGACGTACGGAGACGAGAGCCCGCAGCCGGTCATCGCTCCGGCCGCGCAACCACTCGGTGAACTCCGTGCTCATTCCGCCAATGGTAGGAGGCTTGACCGACATCGCGCGGCCTGGGGGAATTCCGTGATCGATCGAAGAGGGAAAACGATCATGCGAAGGGCGGCGAACAGATCACGTGAAGGGCAGCGAATAAGGGAAGAAGCTCACGAGCGAGGCGATGCCGAGAGAGGATGGTCAGTGTGATCGAGCGTGCGGACCAGCTCGTCCTGGACTACGTCAGCAAGGCGGCCGACGCGGCGCACGGTGTGATGAGGCCCAGACAGCGGATCGACTTCATGGCGGTGTTGCGCAGGCGGATCGACGCCGAGCGCGCGGGGACGGACGACCCGGCCGCCGTGGAGAGGATCCTGGCCCGGTTCGGCGACCCCGCCGCACTGGTCCAGCGCGAGCTGCGCCGTCTGAGTGGGGAGGTACCGTCCCCATCCCCGGAGACTTCACCGGGGCGTCCCGAGCCACGGGTCTCCGAGGAGGGCTTTCCGAGTTTGCGGGGCTTGCGGGATCTGTGGAGATCCCGGCGTGAGGACTCCGGTGCGGTCCCCAGGCCGCGGGGGGAGGGGGCCGCCGGGCTCCCCGACGCCGCCCGTTCTGATCATGTCGATCGTCCCGACACCGCACGTACTGACCGTGCTGATCATGTCGATCGCTTCGACACCGCACATCCTGACCGTGCCGATCGCTTCGACCGTCCTGACGGTGCTGACCGTCCAGGCCGTGCTGACCGCATTGATCGCCCCGACCGCGCTGATCCCGCCACGGGCGTCGGTGGTGTCACCCCCATCCCTTCCGTGGCACTCGTGCCTCTCGCCGCCCCCACCCCCGATGACCCGGCCCCCACCCCGGAGGGTGCGGCGCCCAAGGATCCCTCGAAAAGGGCCGTTCCCGAAGGGCCTTCGGAGGGGGACGTTCCCCAGAGCTCCGTTCCCACCTCCCCTGAGGGATCCGCTCCCACATCGAAGGAGCCCGTTTCCGGGGATCCCCCGGCCTCCCCGTCTCCCCGCCGACCCGTGCGAGGGCATCCGTACGCCGTGATGGGGGCTCATCCCGATGCCGGTGAACCTCAGTCGGATCGCCCCGTTTCGGAGCGCCGTGAGCCGGATCGCCTCGTGTCGGACCATCCCTCGTCGGATCACCCCGAGCCGGACCGTCTCGCCTCGGACCGTCTCGCTTCGGATTACTCCCAGGCGGACCGTCCTGAATCGGCCGCTCCTGTGTCGGATTACCCGGAGCCGGATCGCCCCGAGTCGGACCGGCCCGAGTCGGACCGGCCCACGCGGGGGCGGCCCGAGCCGGATCGGGTCGACGAGTGGGAGGACGCGGTGGAGAACGACCCGCCGACCGAGGAGATCCCAGCCGTGCGGGATCCTTTCCCGCCGCTGGCGGCACGGCGGTCGACACCGGACGCGCCACAGGAGTCGGGGGAAGAGCAGGAAGACGGGGAAGTCCGGGGAGAGCAGCGGGAGGGAGAGCGCTCGGAGGCGTCGCGAGGGGAACCGGTACCCCAAGGAGCCCAGGGGCCCCAGGAAGACACGAAGGCTCAGGAAGACACGGAATCTCAGAACGACACGGGACCTCAGGAAGACACCCGAAAAGAGACGCGTGTCCGGGGAGACGCGGAGGGCCGTCCGGAGCTTCCGCCCGGGGTGGCCAGGGGCATGCGGGAGGCCGAGGAGCGGCTGGCCAGGAGGCGGGCGCGCAACCGTCCCGACTGGCTGCGCCGACGGCGTCCGGTCCGTTCCAGGGAGGACGTCGTCCCGGGCACCCAGGACACCCGGACGATCCTGCTGAGCCATCGGCGCGAGACGGCCGGCATGGTCCTGCTCGCCCTGGCCGGTCTGCTGATCCCCTTTCCGTTCGCCCCGATCGCGATCTTCACGATCCCGGTGCTGGTCTGGGCCGTCGCGGCTCTCGTCGTGGTCGCCTGCGAGAACTGGCACACCTCCGACAAGGCGCTGGGACTGGCCGCTCCGCTCGTGAGCTACACCTTCGGCGGTGCCCTGGTCGCCCTCGTACGGGCCAGGAACGACCTCGGCACGGTGGTGGACGAGTTCTTCACCATCAGCGGGCTCATGTTCATGCTGGGTACGGCGTGGGCCGTCTTCTGGCTCGCCTACCGCCTGCTCAATCCTCCGATGCCGGTGGGAAGGGGAGCCCGCCGACCCGGGTGACGCCATCGGAGTCCTCACGGCTTCCGGCCTCGCACGGGGTGGTCACGGCCGCCGTTCTCGCGGGGTGACCGTCCGGTGGCGCGTCGGCCGCCGGGTCTGTCGGCGGATGGTCCTGACCATCCGCCGGGGCGGCGGGCCGAGGGCGAGGCACATCAGAGAGGTGGAGAAGCGGTCGCGCTCCACGCGGTCCCGAGGGCTCGCCCACGGTCTCCGCGAACACCGGAGAACCGATGGGGAGGCGTCGGCGCGTCTTCCGGACAGGCGAATCTTTTCGTGAAGGCTTCCGCGGCGGGATGCGTCACGGACAACGCTCTGGATTAGCAATGTTTGGGGGGATTTGGCATTCTTTGAGGGATTCTCCGTGAATCTCTTTGCGGAGCGGACAAGGAGCGGTGAGTGACCTGGTGAACTCTGTGGGATTCGACCTCGATCTGACGCTCGCCGACACGCGTGCGGGCATCGCCGCCGTTTACGAGGAGGTGGCGCTGCGTACCGGCATCTTCATCGACACCGTCACCGTGCTGGGCAGACTGGGGCCGCCGCTGGAGTGGGAACTGGCCAACTGGATGCCCGTCGAGGAGGTCCCCGCCGCCGCCGACGTCTACCGGGAGCTGTATCCGTCGATCGCCGTCCCGGTCACCACCCTCATGCCCGGCGCGCGCGAGGCCGTCGAGGCCGTACGGCGGGCGGGAGGCAGGGTCGCCGTGGTCACGGGCAAGAACGCCCGCGACGCGGCGAGGACGGTCGAGTTCCTCGGGCTGGAGGTGGACGAGGTCGCCGGATCGGTTTTCGGGGCGGCCAAGGGTCCGGCCCTCGCGGCTTTCGGCGCCGCCGCATATGTTGGGGATCATGTCGCGGACATCGACGCGGCACGAGCGGGGGGAGTCGTCAGCGTGGCGGTGGCGACAGGTGTCTATCCGGCGGGAGAACTGCGTGATCACGGAGCCGATGTGATCTTGGGCGACCTGACCGAGTTCGTCGAATGGTTCGACGACTGGCGAACTCCCGTCCTCGTGTAATTCGGGTCTCAATACGCGGTCGCTCCCGGCGCCTGCGGGGCATAACCTACATCCATTCCTTTTCACGACAGTCTGAACGAGGTCACCCCTGTGCCGAGTGGCAAGGTCAAGTGGTACGACGCCGACAAGGGATTCGGCTTCCTCACCCGCGACGACGGCGGTGAGGTCTTCGTGCATTCTTCCGCGCTGCCGTCCGGCGTGGATTCCCTCAAGCCCGGACAGAAGGTCGAATTCGGTGTGGCCGAGGGGCGCCGCGGCCAGCAGGCGCTCTCGGTCCGAGTGATCGATCAGCCCCCCACACTCGCCAAGACCGCCAAGCCCAAGGGCAAGCGCAAGAAGCCCGACGAGATGGTCGTCATCGTGGAGGATCTGATCAAGCTCCTGGACACGGTCTCCATGTCGTACCAGAGGGGCAAGCAGCCGGAGGCCGCGCACGCGAAGAAGATCGCCGCCGTGCTCCGAGCCGTCGCCGACGACCTCGACGACTGATTCGAACCCGCCGGAAGACCCTCGCGGCTCAGCCGTGCGGGTTGGTGAGCGGTCTGGTCCGCTTCTCCGTCGGTGGATCCCCGTGGTGTACGACCGCGGTGGTCGTCCCGGCGGGCCGCGACCCGACCCGCTCCTCCGGCGTGCCGTCCGATGAGGGCCGCTCTCCGTTCGCCGTGGGGTGCGGCCCTGACGGGGAGTGGCGCGGACCTCTCGCGGCCTCGACCCTGGCGTCCACCTCCTTGACCCGTCCTCGGCGGCGTACCAGCAGCCAGCCGAGCGAACCCGCCAGCACCACGGACATCACGGCCAGTCCCGCCGTCCCGCTCGCGAACAGCGAGAGCCAGAGCCCGACCAGGCCGCCCAGCACCCACGCGATCTGGAGGAAGGCCTCCACCACCCCGAACGTGGACGAGCGCACCTCCTCGCCGATCTCCCGTTGCACGATCGCGTCCAGCGCGAGCTTGCCCAGGCCCTGGGCGAACGCGGCCGCGAGCGCGACCGCCACCGCGCTCCACAACTGGAAGACGACGGCCGCCAGTATCGTGATCGCGGTCGTCAGGGCGAGCGTTCCGAGCACGATGACCTGCGGGGAGTGGTTGCGCACCCACGAGGCCACGGCCGTGCCCGCCAGCCCGCCGATCCCGGCGGCCGCTCCCAGCACGCCGATGGCGACCACCGGCGGCAGGCCGGGCAGGTTCTTGTCCTGGACGAGGAACAGCAGGTAGAAGAGCAGAAACCCGGAGTAGAGGCGGATGGCGACGTTGGCGTGCATCGCCTCGGTCACCACGGGACCCACGTTCAGCATCGTGCGCCAGCGGGGTGGCCGCTCCTCGCCCTCGTCGTCCAGTTCGTCCAGATCGGGGGAGTCGATGTGGCGCGGGAGCCGTACGGCGAGCACGCCCTGGAACAGGAAGAGCATTGTCGCCCCGCGCAGCACCCACTCGGCGCCCAGCCAGGCGCTGGCGCCCGCGCCGATCGGCACCGCGACGCCCGCCGCGACCAGTGCGAACAGGGCGACCCTCGCGTTCGCCGTGACGAGTGCGATGTCGGCGGGCAGCACGCTCGGCATGATCGCCGCGCGGGAGACGTTGTACGCCTTCGACAGCACCAGCACGGCGAGCGCCGCGGGGAAGATCGTGAACACGTCGCCGGGGACGATCGCCGCCGCCATCGCGAAGCAGAGCAGCCCGCGGCCGAAGAGGGTCCCGGCCATCACGAAACGCCGCCCGGAGCGGAACCGGTCGAGGACCGGGCCGACGAACGGCGCGACCACCACGAACGGGATCATCGTGATCAGCAGGTAGAGGGCGACCTGGCCGCGTGCCTCGTTCACCGGGAGCTTGAAGAGCGTCCCGGCCAGGGCCGCGGTGACCAGGGCGTCGCCCACGCTGTGCGCGGCGGTCAACTCGATCAACTGGCCCAGCCCGGTACGGCCCGCGCCCTGCGCGTGGGTCAGCCGCCGCGCGGCCCTGCCCGCCCGCTGGGTGCCGCTGACCGCCCCCCTGCCCGCCTTCGCCGTCACCCGGCCGGTGCCGCGGCCCGCGCGCGCGGCGGTCCTGCCCGCGGCGGAGGCGGCCTCGCCGACCCACCGGGAGGCATCGCCCACCGTCTTCCGCGCCCGTTCCCACCCAGCTGCCACGTATCCAGTCATACCCGAAGGGCGGGTGAGTTGTCCGGTGCGCCTGGTCACTCCCCGGGCGATTAAAGCCACCGCCTCGACCGGGGCGCTCTCAGGGGGGCGGGTCACTCCGGGGGATCGGGCTCCACCGGCCTGGCCGGGTTCTCTTCCGGGGTGCGTCAGGTCACTCCTGGGATGATCGGAGAGGATCCGCAGGTCTGTCTGCTCGTGGGGATCCAGGGGCGTCAGATCACTCCCGGGGCGATCGGAGTCCGCCACCTCACCCGGGCTCGCCATGACGGCGGGTCTCCGGGGCGCCGGATCACTTCCCGGGTGATTAGATGTCCACGGTGCCGTTCGCTCCAGGCATGGGCGAGAATGAACTGTGAGCGCAGTGAGCGAGCCAGCCGGTAGGGACGGCAGCCGTCGTGCTGCGAGGCTGACGGGAGGCGACTCATGAGTCGGACTCGATCCCGCGCCGTGGTCCTTGACCAGGCGTGCGTCGCGGCCGTCGACCTGGCCAGAGCCGCGGTCGAGGAGAATGTCAGGCCCGGAGAGGTGGGCGAGCACCTCGGGGTCGAGGGTGAGGGCGACCGCGTCGTCACCCATTACTTCGCCTGTCTCGACCGCGCCTACCGGGGCTGGCGCTGGGCCGTCACGGTCGCCCGCGCCTCGCGGGCGCGCAACGTGACGGTGAGCGAGGTCGTGCTCCTGCCCGGCTCGGGGGCCCTGATGCCGCCGCAGTGGGTGCCGTGGAGCGAGAGGCTGCGTCCCGGCGATCTCGGCGTGGGCGACCTGCTGCCCACCTCCGACGACGACGACAGGCTCGCGCCCGGTTTCACCGAGACCGACGACGACTCCGACCGTCAGATGATCTTCGAGTACGGTCTCGGCCGGGCCAGGGTGCTCTCCCCGATCGGCCGCGACCGCGCCGTGCGGCGCTGGCACTCCGGCGAGTCGGGGCCGCACACCCCGCTCGCGCACGCCGCGCCCGCCCAGTGCTCCACCTGCGGCTTCTACTGGCCGCTCGCGGGTGCGCTGCGCACCGGCTTCGGGGTCTGCGCGAACGAGTACGCCCCCGACGACGGGCGGGTCGTCGCCGCCGACCATGGTTGCGGCGCCCACTCCGAGGCCGCCGTGCTGCCGCACCAGGTCGAGCCGACCTCGCCGATCCTCGACGACCTCTCCTACGACACCGCCGAGCACGTCTCGGAACCAGACCTGGCCGGATCGGTGGACGACACCGCCTCCGAGCCGCTCGGTCACTCCTGACCCGGCGTCGCCGGGCCGCTCCCAACCCGGGGCACCACCGGGTCCATCCCGCCCCGCCGCCCGCCCCCGCGGCACACCCGGCCGTCGCGGCCGGGAGCCGCTTCCGTGGCGTCCTGGCCGTACTGGTCGTCCTGGCCGTCGCGGCCGGGGCACCTGGTCGCGCGGGGCTTCGACCTTTGGAAGCATCGTCTTGACTGACATTTTCGGCACCGAACGACTGCGCTCCGCCGTCCTGGCCGCCTGGACGGCCTCGCCCGCCCGTTTCCGTGAGGACGCCAACGCGGAGGAGGACTTCGCACTCGGCGGCTACCGCGACCGGCTGATCGTCGAGCTCGCCCAGAACGCCGCGGACGCCGCGCTCCGCGCCGGGGTGCCCGGACGGCTCCGCCTCTCGCTGCGCGAGGGCGTGCTGTCGGCCGCCAACGTCGGCGCCCCCGTCGACAGGTCCGGGATCGAGGGTCTGTCCACGCTGCGTGTCTCCGCCAAGCGCGACGACGCCCACGCCGCCGGCCGGTTCGGCGTCGGGTTCGCGGCCGTGGTGTCGGTCTGCGACGAGCCGGTGATCGGCTCGCTCGGCTCCGGGGTCGTCCGCTGGTCCCGTGACCAGACCGCCGCCCTGGTGGCCGCGGAGCCCGAGCTGGCCAAGGAGCTCGCCGAGCGCGGCGGGCACGTACCGCTGCTGCGTCTCCCCTTCCCCGCGGGCCCGGTGGAGATCCCCGCGGGGTTCGACACGCTCGTGCGGCTGCCGCTTCGTGACGAGGCGGCCGAGGAGGCCGTACGGGCGATGCTGCGGGAGACCAGCCCCGCTCTGCTGCTCGGCCTGCCCGCCCTGGAGTCGATCGAGATCGACGTGGACGGCGAGACGCGGACCGTCACCTCCGAGGGCTGGAAGGTCGTCTCGGACTCCGGGCGGTTCACTCCCGAGCAGGTGGCCGAGCTCTTCGCCGACCGCCCGACGGAGGAGCGCTCCCGGCCGCACTGGCTGGTCCGCTGGGCGGTGCCCGTCACCGCTCCCGTGCCCGCCGCCGGGTCCGAGGCCGCCGGGACCGGTTCTGTCGAGGGCGGCTCTGTCAGGCCCGGGTCCTCCGGGCTCGTCGGGGCGGGCGGGGAGCCCCGGCCGCTGCCCGCGCTGGTACCGCCCGTGGTGCACGCGCCCACGCCGAGCGACGAGCCGCTGGATCTGCCCGCGTTGCTGATCGCCTCGTTCCCGATGGCCACCGACCGGCGGCATGTCGCGCCGGGTCCGCTCACCGACTTCCTGGTCGAGCGTGCCGCCGACACCTACCTGGAACTGCTCGCCGGGCTGCCTCGCACTCCCCGGCTCCTCGACCTCGTCCCGGGCATGATGGGCAAGGGTGAGCTGGACGCCCGCATCCGCCGGGCGATCCTGCGCAGGCTCCCCGACGCCCCGCTGCTTCCCGCGCTCTCACCGCCCGCCGACCCGGCCTCGTCGGGCAGGCCGGGCGGTTCCGGCGCCTCGCTCCTGCTCCCCGACCCCGCCGACGGTCCCGCCGACGCCGGTCCCCTCGACGCCGGAGCCGGTCCCGGCGCGGCGGGCGACGCCTCCCCGGACGCGCTCTCCGCCGGTGCCTCCGCCGGTGCGGAGCCGGTCGTCTCCGGGCGGCAGGCGTCCGTCGTCGCGGCCCCGGCCGAGCTGCTGGAGAGGGTCGCCCCCATGATCCCCGGACTGCTGCCCGCGGGATGGCCGTCCCGGCATCCGGCGATCACCGCACTCGGCGTGAACCGGGTGCAGCTCTCCGACATCGTGGACATGCTCTCCGGCGACGCCGTCAAGGACAGGGACCCGGCCTGGTGGCGGTCGCTGTACGAGGTGCTGCCCGCCGACGACCCCGAGGCCCTCGGCGCGCTGCCGGTGCCGCTGGCCGACGGCCGCCTGGTCAGGGGGCCGCGCGGCACGCTGCTGCTCACCGACGGTTCCAGGCTGGACCCGGCGGTCCTCGCACCGCTCGGGTTGCGCGTCGTGCACCCGGACGCGGCCCATCCCCTCCTGCTCAGGCTCGGCGCGGGCGAGGCCACGCCCCGTACCGTCCTGGAGGACCCGCTGACCCGCTCCGCCGTCTCGGAGTCGCTGGACAGCCCCGACTCCGAACCGGTGGCCAAGGCGGTGCTCGCGCTGGTCGACGCCGCCGGGCTGACCGCGGGCGACGCCCCCTGGCTGTCCGAGCTGGCGCTGCGCGGCGCCGACGGCGAGCTGTACCCGGCGGGCGAGCTGCTCCTCGCCGACGGGGCGCTCGCCGGGCTGCTCGACCGCGAGACGCACTTCGGCACGGCCGCACCGGAGCTGGTGGAGCGGTACGGCCCCCGGGTGCTCGCGGCGGCGGGGGTGCTCGACGGCTTCGCCGTGGTCAACGACTCCGACGTCATGATCGATCCCGACGAGTGCGACCACGACCTGGACCGCGAGGACGAGTGGCTGGAGGTCGTCCTCGACCTGTTGCCCGACACGGCCGTACCGCCGGTCGCGAGGGAGTTCTCCGCCGTACGCGACCTGGAGTACGTCGCCGACTGGCCCGCCGCCCTCGCCCTGCTGTCGCGCCCGCCGCTCCGTTCGGTCCTGCACCCGCTGCGGGTCCTGGTGGCGGGGGAGGTCGTGGAGGTGCCCTCCTACACCGCCTGGTGGCTCTCCACGCACCCGGTACTCGCCGGCAGGCGCCCCACGGAGCTGCGGCTCCCCGCGGGCGACCCGCTGCTGTTCGGCCTGTACGGGGACGCCCCCGCCGTCGTCGACGAGGCCGCGCTGGCGATGATCGGGGTCCGGAGCACGCTGGCCGACCTGCTCGCCTCCCACGGTGGTCCCGACGAGCTGCTCGACCTGCTGGGCGACCCCTCCGTGGAGGTCGACCGCGCCCAGCTCCGTTCCCTGTGGGTGGCGCTCGCCGGCGTCGACCCCGCCCGTGTCGGGCCCCCGCGCGCCGTACGCGCCGTCCTCGGTGACGCGATCGTCGCCGTCGACGCCGAGGACGGCCGCGTGCTGTCCGTCGGCGCCGACTCCGGGGGCGACGCAGAGGCGGCGGGTGAGCCGGTCGTGGTCGAGGCGCCGGACCTGCTGCCGCTCGTCGCGGGCCGGCCGCTGATCCTGGCCCCGTTCGACCTGGCCGAGGCGCTGTCGGAGCTGCTCGACCTGCCGCTCGCCGGTGAGGAGGCCGCGGGTGAGGTGACGTCCTCCGGCGAGAAGCGCGACGTCCCGCCCGCCGTACGGTCGCTGCTGCCGACCGCGCCCAGCGGCTACGTGGAGCACGAGAGGCTGCTGGTGGACGGTGTCCCGGCGGCCTGGAGGTTCTTCGAGGGCACGGTGCACGCCTCGGGTGTGGAGGGGCTGGCGCGCGGGCTCGCCTGGGCGTCCGGCCAGTGGGGCGACCGGCTCGCGGTGGCGGCGCTGCTGCGCGACCCGGCGGCGGTGCCGCTGCTGCTCGCCGAGGCCGACCTGGACAGCTGGACCGCCTCGACCTAGACGATCACCTGGGCGCTCGGGGGCACGTCAACGGGATCGTGGACGTGATGCCCCCGGGCGCGGCCCAGGATCACGTGATCGTGGTGGTCGGCTCGATCGGCCCTTCGGCCTCGGGCAGTGGGCGGCGGTTGCGGCGGCGTACGTACCAGAGGCCGAAAAGGCCGCCGCAGATGCCCGAGACACAGGTCCAGATCCACCAGCGGTGCTCGGGGCCCGGCTGCGCGACGAGAAGGACGACCAAGGCGACGGCCCACAGGCCGGTACCCGTGAGGATCGTGAGCGTGTCGTTGGTCTTCAACGGCTGCAGATCCGGAGGTCGTGGCTGGTTCACGCGCTCCAGACTAGGTGACGACCTCTCACTATTCGCAAAACGGGTCACGTGAAGGCGCGAATCCATCTCGAAACCATCACCATCGACGGCCGGGCCTTCCGAGAAGGAAAGCTCGCTGTCACTCTGCGCGAGTGAGCGATGTTAAAAATCCTGAATTAAGTAAAATTGACCGCTTCTTCTTCATCTCCGACCGTGGCTCGTCCGTGGGCAGGGAGGTGCGCGGTGGGTTCGCCACGTTCTTCACGATGGCCTACATCGTCGTGCTCAACCCCTTGATCATCGCCACCGTCCCGGACGTCGAAGGCCAGTTCATCGGAGACGGGAGCGCGCCCAACGTCCCGCTCGTCGCGGCGGGCACCGCCCTGGTGGCCGGACTGCTCAGCATCCTGATGGGGATCGTCGGCAGGGTCCCCTTCGCGATGGCCGCGGGCCTCGGCCTGAACGCCTTCGTCACCTACGGCATCGCCTCGCAGATGTCCTGGGAGTCGGCGATGGGCCTGGTGTTCCTGGAGGGCGTGATCATCGGGCTCCTGGTGCTGACCGGGTTCCGTACCGCGGTGTTCAACGCCATCCCGCCCCAGCTGAAGACGGCGATCAGCGTCGGCATCGGCCTGTTCATCGCGCTGATCGGTTTCGTGGACGCCGGCTTCGTCCGCCGCGTGGCCGCCGGGCCGCCGCTGGAACTCGGCATCGGGGGCTCGCTGACCAGCTGGCCGATCCTGGTCTTCGTGGTCGGCCTGCTGCTGATCGTGCTGCTGGTGGCGCGTCAGACCAAGGGCGCCATCCTGATCGGCATCATCGCCACCACCGTCCTCGCGGTGATCGTCGAGGCCGTCACCAACGTCGGGGCCTCGGTGACGCCCGGCCAGCAGCCGAACCCGGCGGGCTGGCAGCTCGTCGTCCCCCAGCTGCCCGAGCAGATCTTCGGCTTCAACAACCCGCTGGTGCTCTTCAGGGAGTTCGACCCGCTCGGCGCCTTCGGCTCGGTCTCGGTCGTCCTCGCCCTGCTGCTCATCTTCACCCTCCTCATCACCGACTTCTTCGACACCATGGGCACGATCGTGGGCGTCGGCGGGCAGGCCGGGCTGATCAAGGAGGACGGCACCCTGCCCAGGACCCGCGAGATCCTCCTCGTCGACTCGATCGGCGCGGCGGCCGGAGGCGCGGCCTCCGTCTCCTCCAACACCACCTACATCGAGTCGGCCGCGGGTGTCGGCGAGGGCGCACGCACCGGCCTCGCCAGCGTCGTCACCGGCGTGTTGTTCCTGCTGGCCATCTTCGTCTCGCCGCTCGTCGCCGTCGTCCCCTACGAGGCCGCGGCTCCCGCCCTGGTCGTGGTCGGCTTCCTGATGATGACCGCCATCCGCGAGATCGACTTCACCGACTACGAGATCTCGATCCCGGCGTTCCTCACCATCGTCCTGATGCCGTTCACGTACTCGATCGCGAACGGCATCGGCGCGGGCTTCGTCACCTTCGTGCTGATCAAGGCCATCAAGGGCAAGACCCGTGAGGTCCACCCGCTGATGTGGACGGTCGCGGGCCTGTTCGTCGTCTACTTCGCACTCGGCCCGATCAAGACCATGCTCGGCCTCGGCTGAGCGACGCGCGGAAGGCCGTCACGGTGATCCAAGAAGGTGGTCACCCTGACGGCCTTCCGCGTTCCCGTACACCGGCGGCGGACTGCGCGCGGCCACCGGCATGCCCGGAGCGCCTTTCGCGGTCCGAGACCTGTGCTTTCCCGGCCCTCAGATCACGACGGCAGGACAGTGGGTTCCGTTTTTCCGAAGAGGGAGGGCAGATCCACGAGGAGGACGTCGCCACGGCGGCGTGCGATCGTCACGAGGTCGGGGTGAAAGCCTTCCAGCGAGAAGATTGCCAGCCGGGTGGAGGTGACGTCATGCCCCTGGCCTCGGAGGACCTCTTTCAGCAGGTCGAGCCGTTCCAGATCTGCGGGGCCTCGCCTGACGAGGGTGGCCTTCGCTTCCCCGATAAGTCCTATCGTGGCGCGACCGGATCTACGGTCCAGGGCGATGACGTCGATCTCGTGTTTGGCGCGCCCGCCCTGATCGTTGACCACTGTCGAGGCGACCGTGCTCGTTCCCGCGCGGAGGGAGGGATTCGCGTGGCGGCGGAGCCACTCGCGTGAGCATTCCTCGAAATGAGGGCCCAGGACGCGGGAGATGAAGGTGGGCTGAGATTCGCGCCATGCCTGGGCGGAGCCGCCCGTCTCGACCAGGTCCCGTTTCGGAATGGTGATCAGGTTGTGGAAGCGAATGATGGGATCCACCACGGTGATCACCGGGCGGCGATCCCAGAGTGGATCGGTCGAGTAGTCGAGATAGCCCGAACTCGTCAGCATTTCAAGCGGGCGGCTCAGGGATGCGCGATCGCGCTCCACCAGTCCGCCGATCTTCGTCGGACTGGTGGCACCGGTGGCGACCGCGTTGATGATCGAGTAATGGAGCGAGCTCCCGGTGAACCGTGGGTCCTCCCGCAGCAGGTATTCCGCCTCGCTGCGGGAGAAGAGCGCCTGACCGGGATTGAGGACGGTCGCCGGGATCCAGCTGTCGAACTCCTGCGGGGTCTGAGGCGAAGGCGACGAGGTCAGGTTGCGGTAGCCGGGGGATCCGCCGAGCGTGGCGTGCAGTCGCAGGGCGGTCGCCGGATCGTCGATGCCCCAGTGTCGTGCGGTGGTACTGAGATCGAACGCCTGGAGACGCATGTCGACGGCCGCCCGACCGCGCAGTGCCTTCGTACCGGACAGGAGATCGTTCATCACGGACATGGCCGATCCGCAGACGATCACTCGCCCGCCCTCGTGGCCGTGTCCGGTTTGTGAACGGTCGTAGAGCAGTTGGAGCAGGCCGGGAATCTCGGGAGAGTGTGTCATCCAGTAGGGCAACTCATCGATGACCAGTAATCCTGGTGCGCCGCGTCGTCGCGTGGTCAGAGAGATCGCCGAATCGAGGAGAGACTCCCAATCGGCATCTTCGCGGAAGAGGTCGGAGCTCACTCCCGCGTATCGCGCGAGATCATCGGCGAATCGCCGCCGCGCGGTCATCCTGCCCTCTTCGGCGACAGCGGAGACATAGAGACCGTCCATCGCGTTGGCCAGCGCGCGAAGGAGGTAGCTCTTACCGACTCGTCGCCGTCCTGACAGGACCCCCAGCCGCAGGTGGGGATCGGGGTGCGTGACGAACTCGGTGAGCATGGACCACTCGGAGTCGCGAGCAAGCAGGCGAGACGGTTTCAGCATCGCTGCCTCCTAAATTGTGTGCTTCCAAGCATACAATTTAGGTGGTAACCACATATGGATTCACTGACTCGGCCCTCGCTCGTGAGGGCGTTCACGTGTTCTCGTACGCCGCGCCGAACTCCTGGGAACGAGGTACGGCCGTCACGGTGGGCCTTGGAAGGCGATCACCGTGACGGCCGTACGTGCTCCCGTGCGGTTGTGCTCAGCGTCCCCGGGGGCCGGCGGGGATCAGGCCAGCGCGGTACGCCTTGAGGACGGCGTCGGATTCGGCCTGGGTGAGCGTGCCGGCGGTGACGGCCTCCTTCAGCCGTTCGGCGAAGGCCGTCTCGGCTTCGGCGCGGTGTTGCTGGTCGAGCGTTTCCAGCGCTGCGACGACCTTGTCCGCGCTGATCCCGAGCTTGCCGGCCAGGGCCTCGGCCAGTCGTTCCCGAGGGGCGGCCTTCTTCGGCTCATCCTGCGGGGCGTTCGGCTCGTCCTGCGGGGCGACCTTCTCCGCCTCGCCCTGCTCGGGGGCCTTGGGAGGCCGACCGGGACCGCCTTCCTTTCTGATCTCCTCCAGGGCCGTGGTGACCTTGTCCTTGTCGACCCCGAGGATCTCGGCGAGCTTGGCGGCCATCTCCTCGTGGTGGCCGGGGCCATGGAGACCACCGTGACCACCGTGACCACCGTGACCGCCGCGCGGGCCGCGCGGGCCGTCGGTGGCGGTGCCGGGGCTCTCCGAGGAGGAGGACGACGGCGCGGGGGTGGGGCTGGTCGCCCAGGCCGCCACGGGGACGGTCAGCCCGGCGGCGAGAGCGGTGCCGGCACCGGCGATTATGATCATGCGCTTGGTGCGGTTCATGTGACTCCTTGTCCGATGAAGGGCATGGCACTTACCGGACCGATGGTCGGCCGACCGTCTGAGACCTCCCTCATCCCGAACTGAGAATTCCATGAGATCCGGCGCCGCGTGAGGACGGGGCGGGACCTGCGGGCCGGGACGGCGTCAGGAGCCGGGTACGGCCGCGGAGAACTCGGACCGGTCGCGGGTCAGGAGCCGGATGAACTCGTCGTACGCCTCGCTCGCGCGTTCGCTCTCACCGGTCGCCCGTTCGTCCAGGAGCAGGCCGCGGGTGACGGCGAGGACGACGGTGGCGAGGGCCTCCGGATGGGGGTGGTGGTCGGCACCCGGAACTGGTCGCCGGAGCGCTGCTCCGGCACCTCGTCGGCGCGTAGAAGGCGAAGTGGGTGCCCCGGCCGGCTTTTCGGGATGCGCGACGGCGGCTTCGAGGGGCGAGGCGGGCGGTGAGATCCTGGTGTGAGAGGTCGCTCCTTCGAAGGACCTCGGCTTCCGCAGGGGGAGTACGGCCGGACCCGCCGGCGTTTCCACTGGGTGTCGAGCTCTCCCCGGGGTTCCCGGCGAGGAACCCCGGGTGCTCCGGGCGGGTTGGCGATCTCCCGTCCGTCTGGCACGCTGTACGGCCCCGCGCCACGAAGAAAACCCTCTGGAGGGAATCACGTGCATCCGTATATAGTTAGCAAAGGTAATGACTTACGCTAATGAACCACCCCAGGAAGGACCACGTCGCGAGCCTGCGCAGCGACGCCGGTCTCGCTTCGGCTCTGCGCGTGTCGCTGGCACGACTGAACAGACGCCTGCGCAGGCAGGCCGCGGTGCACTCGTTGACGCCCACCCAGCTCGCGACGCTCGCCGCCGTAGAACGGCATTCCGCGATAACCCCCGGCGAATTGGCCGAGTTGGAGAAGGTGCAGCCGCCCTCGATGACACGCGTGATCGCCGTGCTGGCCGAGCGGGAGCTGGTGTCACGCACACCGCACCCGACCGATCGGCGCCAGGTGACCGTGAGCGTGACAGAGCAGGGCTCAACGCTGCTGAGGGAGGAGCGGCGCCTCAAGGAGGCGTGGTTGACACAGCGGCTGAAGGAGCTGACACCCGAGGAGAGGGCGACGCTCCGGCAGGCGGCTCCGATACTGGAGAAGCTCAGCCGGATCTAGCCGAACCGGAAGAACCCGAGCAACCCGGGGTCCCACACGACGCCCGGGTTCCACATGACACCCGGATCCCACACGGCGCCGGGGTCTCCGCCGTGCCCGGGGGCGAGGCGGGAACGCGGTCGCAGGGGTCACAGGGGGAGCGGGACGACGCGCCGGGCCGGGAGTCCGGCGCGAGTTCGGCTGGAGAGTCGAGCGGGGAAACCGGCGCGAATCCGGCGGGTGAGCCGGGCGGGAGCCCACGCAAGAAGATCGGGCTGAGGGCGAGGATGAGGCGGCGGCGGGCCGCGCGGGCCGCCGCCGCGAGCGAGTTGCAGGCCACGGAGAGCGGGACGGCCCAGCCCGTGCCCGAGACGCGGGGCGGGATGTTCCGCTCCCTGCGCGTCTACAACTACCGGCTGTTCGCGGCCGGAGGCGTGGTCTCCAACGTCGGCTCGTGGATGCAGCGCACCGCGCAGGACCTGCTCGTGCTCGACCTGACCAACGGCAGCGCCTTCGCGCTGGGCGTGACCGTCATGCTGCAGTTCCTGCCGTTGCTGCTCTTCGGCCTGTGGGGCGGCATGCTCGCCGACCGCTACTCCAAGCGGCTGCTGCTGATCGTCGCCCAGTCGTTCATGGGCCTGCTGGCGCTCACCATGGGCGTGCTCGTCGTGACCGGCTCGGCCCAGGTCTGGCAGGTGTTCGCGATGGCGTTCCTGCTCGGCCTCATCGCCTGCGTCGAGGTGCCGACCCGGCAGTCGTTCGTCGTGGAGATGGTCGGCCGCAAGGACCTGTCCAACGCGATCGCGCTGAACGCGTCGAGCTTCAACCTGGCCCGCGTGGTCGGCCCGGCCGTCGCGGGTGTCCTGATCTACGCGTTCGGCGGCACCGGCCCGATCTTCCTGATCAACGCCCTGTCCTTCGCGGGCGTGCTCGCCGGTCTGCTGCTCATGCGCACCTCCGAGCTGACCACCCCCGAACCGGTGCCGAGGGCGAAGGGGCAGCTCCGCGAGGGCCTGCGGTACGTGATGGCGCGGCCCGAGCTGCTCATGCCGATACTGCTGGTCGCCTTCGTCTCGCTGTTCACGCAGTCGTTCTCGATGTCGATCGCGCTCATGGCGCGTGAGGTCTTCGGGGCGGGCGCGGCCTCGTTCGGGCTCGCCTCCAGCATGTTCGCGGTCGGTGCTCTCGCGGGTGCGCTCATGGCGGCACGGCGGGTACGGCCCAGCCGGAGGCTGCTGGTCGGTGGCGCGGTCGCGTTCGGCCTGTTCCAGATCGCGAGTGGCCTGGCCCCCTGGTACCCGCTGTACCTGGTCTCCCTCGTGCCCGCGGGCATCGCGTTGATCTCGGTGAACACCGCGGCCAACGCCAGCGTGCAGCTCGCCACCTCGCCGGAGATGCGCGGACGGGTGATGGGGATCTACGTGCTCGTGTTCACCGGCGGAGCCCCGATCGGCGCGCCGCTGCTCGGCTGGATCTCCGAGCTGGGCGGCCCGCGCGCGGGGGTCATGGTGGGCGGTGCGCTCACCCTGATCGGCTGCGGTGTGGCCATAATGCTGACGAGGGTGATCGGCAGGAGGTCGCGTGCGGCCGTTCGTGGAATCCCCGCCGCCACCGGTGCGTGACGAGTCCGTTCTCGCCGTCGAACGCGAGGGCCGGACCCGCTGCGGGGCCGGGGACCGCCACGAGACGGTCGAGGAACGGCGCCCGGGGCGCGCGCACCCCGTGGGCAGAGCTAGGCTCCAGGGCGTGGATCGTCCCCGTCGCTGGCTGCTGCCCACGGTGCTCGCACTGCTCGTGCTCCTCGTGGTGATCGGCGCCCTGGTGTCCTAGCCTCCCGGCGCTACCAGGCGTAGTGCTCGGGCGCCGTCTTGAAGCCGGGGAAGATCTCGTCCAGGCGGGCGAGGGCCTTCTCGTCCAGAACGATCTCCAGCGCCCTGGTGGTGCCGTCGAGCTGGTCGAGTGTGCGCGGCCCGATGATCGGCGCGGTGACGACCTTCTGGTGGAGCAGCCACGCCAGGCCGACGTTCGCCGGGTCCTCGCCCAGCTCGTCGCAGAACTCCTCGTAGCGCTCGATCTTGTCGCGGTGCTTGTCCAGCTGCTTGGTGATCTGCTCCGAGGCCGAACGTCCCTTGTCGATCTTCCGCAGGATGCCGCCGAGCAGGCCGCCCGCGAGCGGGCTCCACGGGATCAGGCCCACCCCGTAGTCCTCGGACGCCGGGATCACCTCAAGCTCGGGCTCACGGACGATCAGGTTGTAGTGGGACTGCTCGGAGACCAGGCCGAGGCTGTTGCGACGTCGCGCGCTCTCCTGGGCCTTGGTGATGTGCCAGCCCGCGAAGTTGGACGACCCCACGTACAGGATCTTGCCCTGCTGCTTGAGGATGTCCATCGCCTCCCAGAACTCGTCGAACGAGGTGTTCCGGTCGACGTGGTGCGCCTGGTAGAGGTCGATGTAGTCGGTCTGCATCCGCTTCAGCGACGCGTCGGCGGCACGGCGGATGTTGAGCGCGGACAGCTGGCCCTCGTTGGGCCAGTCGCCCATCGAGCCGTAGAGCTTCGTGGCGATCACCGTCTTCTCGCGGCGCCCGCCACCCTTCGCGAACCAGCGGCCGATGATCTGCTCGGTGACGCCCTCGCCCTTCTTCCAGCCGTAGACGTTGGCCGTGTCGAAAAAGTTGATCCCCAGCTCGTGGGCGTGGTCCATGATCGCGAAGGAGTCGTCCTCCGTGGTCAGGGGGCCGAAGTTCATCGTGCCCAGGCAGAGGCGGCTGACCTTCAGGCCGGTACGGCCAAGCTGCGTATAGTCCATGTGTCCACCCTAGGTACCTGGAGTGCACTCCAGGCGAGTGGATTCCGCGAGAAATCGGCGCCGATCGGACCCGCCACGTCTGTGCCGCCCGTACGCACGGCCGGGGCATGATGGCTGAATGCTGAGTAAGCGGGGGGAAGTCGCGGTTCGCGTGTTCGCGGTGGCCTGCTTGACCGTGGCCACGGTCCTCGCGGGCCAGGGCGCGCGGGCCGGCGACGGTGAGGGCGTACGGGCGGACGCGGGGGACGGCGTACGGGCGGATGCGCGGGAGGCCGAGGGCGGGGAGGGCGCGCGGGCCGGCGACGAACGGGAGGCGGGGGCGGACGACGGGGCGCGGATCCTCTTCCGTTTCAAGGACAGCCGGATCACCGAGTCGAGCGGGCTGGCGGTCTCGCCGACCGGTAAGGACATCTACTACACCCACAACGACAGCTCCGCGGGCCCGGTGTTCTACGCGGTCGGCCCCGACGGGCGGACCCGCGCGACCTTCACCCTGCGAGGGGCGGAGTCCCGCGACTGGGAGGGCATGGCGGCGTCCACCGACCCGCGGACCGGTCAGGGGGTGCTCTGGTTCGCCGATATCGGCGACAACCTGGAAGGGGCATGGCCTGATATTTCCGTATACAAGGTGGCGGAACCCGCCGTGATGAGGGACGCCGTCGTCCCCGCGGTGCGCTACCGGTTCCGGTACGAGGACGGCGGGCGCAACGCCGAGGGAATCATGGTGCACCCCCACACCGGCCGCCTCTACATCGTGACCAAGCAGTTCGCCGGTGCCGTCTACCAGGCACCGAAGCGGTTGCGCACCGACAGGGTCAACATCCTCCGCAAGGTCGGGCCCGCGCCCATCATGGCCACCGACGCCGCCTACGCACCCGACGGATCGAGCTTCGTGATCCGCACCTACTTCTCGGCCACGGTCTACCGCGCCCCGGGAGAGCAGATCGCCCGGGTGACGATGCCGGAATTGCAACAGGCCGAGTCGATCACCTACACCCGCGACGGCAGATACCTGCTGACCGGCAGCGAGGGAAGCCGCAGCCCGGTCTACCGGGTGCCGCTGCCCTCGGCGGCCCTCGGCGCCTCCGAACCCGCCTCCGCCCTACGCCAGGCGGCCCCCACACCGACCTCCGACACCCCCGACGAGCCGGTGCCCACCCCGGTCGCCGGGGCGAGGACCGGTGAGGACACGAAAACAGCGGGCGACGGCGCGGAGGCCGGGGTGCCGGTCCTGGCCGTGCTCCTCTGGCTGGTCATCGCGACGGGCGCGATCGGCACCATCACCCTGATCGCCCGCAAGACCCGCTGAGGGACCTCGGAGGCTCACTCAGCCGGGGGACTGGGTGTCGCTGCGGGCGGCGCGGTCGAGGGCGGTCGTCACATCGGGATCGACGGGAAACCAGGTGGAGAGGTCGGTCATCCGCAGGAGGCGGCTGAGGACGTCCGAGATTCCGGCGAGACGCAGCCACCCGCCCGCCTCCGAGGCCACCCGCGCACCGCTCAGGAGCACCCGCAGCCCGGTGGAGTCGCAGAAGGTGATGCCTTCCGCGTCGATGACGATCCGCGGTCGGTGGCCGACGACCAGTCGTTCGATCGTCTCCCTGAGCAACTCGCTGGAGTTGTGGTCGATGTCACCCACGACCGTGATCACGGCGCAGTCCGCGTGGTCTTGGCGATCGACGTCGATGGAGAGTTCTCTGCTCATCGCCTCGTATCTCCACCCGGTGACGCGGTCGGTTCGGGCCGCCATCCGGCCTGATCAAGGTATACCCCTCCGTGCCACCGGGGTGGGCGACGGTCGGGAGACATGTGCGTAACGGCTGTGGGAACCCGCCGGCCGCCCTTCCCCCCAGGAGCCGGTCCGGGGATCTCACGCCGACCTCGGAAATCGGTGGGCTCGTGGTCTCGTGCCGCCCCCGGGAGGCGGCACGAGATGTGATCTCACGGCTCGGGAGGTGGTGCGGGTCGTGATCTCGTGGCGAAAATGAATGACCGCATAACGATTTATTGCCCCGACATATTCGCGTATTCCTTGACCGGCCTGGACTTGTTTCCCGCATTGGCAATGACGGTTAAGAACCAGGCCGGTTATCCCTTCTCCTGCGGTGATGGTTGCCGATAACTTTCAGGCATGCGCGTTTTGGTGACCGGAGCGTCAGGTTTCGTCGGCTCGCATGCGGTCGCCGCGCTCCTCGCCGACGGGCATGAACCGCTTCTTCTCATACGCGATCCCCGGAAAACACGCGAGGTGCTCGCCGCCGTCGGGGTGACGGAGGAGGTCCCCCTGCACACGGCCGATATCCGCGACGCGGCGGCCGTGCGGGACGGGCTCGAACGGTGCGACGCGGTCATTCACGCCGCCGCGGAAATCGGGATCATCGGCCAGGCCGGAGATCTGGGCGGTACGAATGTGACCGGGGCGAAGAACGTCCTTGGACAGGCCGTGGAACTCGGTCTCGACCCGATCGTGCATATTTCCACCATTGGCGTCTTCGTGCCCCCGGCCGGACCGGTCATCACGACCGAGAGCCCGCTCTCCACGCCGAGGAACGAGTACGGCAGGAGCAAGATCTCCGCCGAACGCTACGCGAGGAGGCTCCAGGACCAGGGGATGCCGATCACGATCGTCTATCCGGCCGGGGTCGTGGGGCCGTACCAGCCCTCGCTGGACGCGATGGTGGAGGGCCTGCGCGCCGGGCTGGAACAGGGCTGGCCGATCACCGCGGGCGGCGCCAACATCGTCGACGTACGGGATCTGGCCGTCGTGCTCGCCCGCTGCCTCGAACCGGGGCGGGGGCCGCGCCGGTTCATGCTGGGCGGGCACTACCTCACCTGGGCGCAGCTCGCCGACGTCTGCGACGAGGTGACGGGGAACCGCTGCAGGAGGTTCCGTATCCACCGCTCGGTGCTGCGCGGCGCGGCGGCCGTGGGTGACGTGATGAAGCTGATCAAGGAGATCGACTACCCGCTGACCAGGGACGCCGTCGAGATGATGGTCACGATGGTCCGCACGTACGACACCCCGACCCTGGAGGCGCTCGGCGTGAGCCTGCGGCCGGTCCAGGAGACCGTCGCCGACTCGCTGCGCTGGCTGGCCCAGGAAGGACATCTCACCGTCGACAAGGTCGGGAGGCTGGCGGGTAGTGTCACGCGATGACGCGTCTTTCGTCCCAACGGACGCGATCACCCAGATCACCCAGATCGCTCGGGCTGCCCAGATCACTCAGACCACCTCGGATCACCGCATGATCGCTCCGCAGGGGACCCCGAGGGAAATCCGTGGGGACCCGTAAGGAGAAGGGAGGAACCGGCGATGAAGGTCGGGATCGTCGGCGCGGGAATCGTCGGGCTGGCCGTGGCCAGGGAGACGGCGCTGACCCACGGGGCCACCGTGACCGTCCTCGACAAGGAGGACCGCGTCGGGGCCCACCAGACCGGGCACAACAGCGGAGTCGTCCACGCCGGGATCTACTACCGTCCCGGCTCGCTCAAGGCCAGGCTCTGCAGGGAGGGCGTCGCGCTGCTTCGGCAGTACTGCGCCGAGCACCGCATCCCGTACGACGAGGTCGGCAAGCTCGTCGTCGCCTCCACCGGCTCCGAGCGCCCCGAACTGCGGAGCATCGCCGAGCGGGCCCGCGCGAACGGGGTTCCCGGCATCGCCGAACTCGACGCGCTCGCCCTGCGCGAGATCGAGCCGCACGCCGTCGGCGTGGGCGCCGTGCACTCCCCGCACACCGCGATCGCCGACTTCCCCGCCGTCGCCCGGCGCCTCGCCCTGGACGTGGAGGAGAGCGGCGGCTCGGTGCTGCTCTCCCATCCGGTGCGTGCCGTACGGGAGACCGCGAGCGGGGTGAGCGTCCTGGCGGGGGAGCGGACGCTGGACTTCGACCGGGTGATCGTCTGCGCCGGGCTCGGCACCGACACTGTCGCGCGGATGGCGGGGGTCCCCGGCGACGTGCGGATCGTCCCCTTCCGCGGCGAGTACTACGCGCTGGCCGGGGAGGCGAAAGACCTGGTCCGCGGGCTCATCTATCCGGTTCCCGACCCCCGGTACCCGTTCCTCGGCGTGCACCTGACCCGCAGGATCGACGGCGAGGTGCTGGTCGGCCCCAACGCGGTCATGGCGCTGGCGCTGGAAGGCTACTCCTGGCGAAACGTCGACCTCGCCGACCTGGGCCGGACCCTCGCCTGGCGGGGCACCCGGCGGCTGGCGGCGAGGCACTGGAGGACCGGGGTGCGGGAGGTGGCCGGTTCGATGGGTAAAGGATCGTTTCTGAGGGCCGCGCGCCGTTACGTCCCGGCCCTCACCGCCGCCGACCTGGTGAGGACCTCGGGAGGCGTCCGCGCACAGGCTGTGGACAGGCAGGGCGGCATGCTGGACGACTTCGCGATCGACGTACACGGCCGCGTCGCCCTCGTGCGCAACGCCCCCTCACCGGCGGCCACATCGAGTTTGGCGATAGCCAGGCATATTGTGGGGTTAGCCTCTGTCTTGACCAGTTAACTGCTTTCTCATGTGGGCCGGTGAAAATAGACCAGTGACCGACTCACCCGAGGCACGTCTGCTGATCGTCGAGGACGAGCCCAACATTCTCGAACTCCTGGCCGCGAGCCTGCGGTTCGCCGGGTTCGGCGTCAACACGGCGGGTAACGGCACGGAGGCCGTCGCCGCCGTCCAGCGGCACCGGCCCGACCTCATCGTCCTCGACGTGATGCTCCCCGACATGGACGGCTTCGACGTCGTACGGCGCCTGCGCGGCGGCGGCAGCGACACTCCCGTGGTCTTCCTCACCGCGCGTGACGCCACCGAGGACAAGATCCGAGGGCTGACCATGGGCGGGGACGACTACGTGACCAAGCCGTTCAGCCTGGAGGAGGTCGTGGCCCGCATCCGGGCCGTGCTGCGCCGTACCAACTCCGGCGAGCTCAGCCCCAGGCCGCCCCGGCTCACCTTCGCCGACATCGAGCTCGACGAGGAGAGCCACGAGGTGTGGCGCAAGGGCCGGGCGGTGGCGCTGTCGCCGACGGAGTTCAAGCTGCTGCGCTACTTCATGGCGAACGCGGGGCGGGTGCTGTCCAAGGTCCAGATCCTCGACCACGTATGGGACTACGACTTCAGGGGTGACGTCGGGATCGTGGAGTCCTACGTCTCCGTGCTCCGCCGCAAGATCGACAATGTCGACCCGAGGCTGATCCACACCCTGCGCGGTGTCGGATACGTGCTGCGCCTGCCACCGGCCCCGTGATGCTCAACGCGACCCCGCTGCGGGTGAAGCTGATCGGCGTCATCCTGCTCCTGCTCACGGTCGCGCTCGCCCTCATCGGCGTCGGCAGCGTCTCGATCATGCGCGGCTACCTGATCGACCGCGTCGACAGCCAGATCGACATCACCACCGACTCCGCGCTGCGCCGCATGAACAACCGGGGCATCATCGCGCTGGGGGGCAAGTTGATGCCCTCCGACGCCAGGCTGGAGCTCCGCGACAGGAACAACAGGACTCTCGTCCTGCTCAGCGGCATCGACGTGGAGGGCAAGCCGGGGCCGGACATCTCCCACGGCCGGGTCGGCGAGCTGTTCGAGAACGGTGACTGGCGGGTTCGGGTGACCTCGCTGGACACCGGTGAGAGCCTCATCGTGGCCGTGGACATGAGCGAGGTACGGCAGATCGTCGGCCAGCTCGCGCTGGTGGAACTGCTCGGCGGAGGCGGCCTGGTGCTGATGCTCGCCGGAGCCGGTGTAGTGATCATCCGCAGGAGCCTGCGCCCGCTGGAGGAGATCGAGCGCACCGCCGAGGCGATCGCCGCTGGAGACCTGGGCCGCCGCGTCCCCGACGCCGACCCGCGCACCGAGGTGGGCCGCCTCGGCCGGTCGCTGAACGGCATGCTCGCCCAGATCGAGGCGGCCTTCCGTGCCCGTTCCGAGTCGGAGTCCTCGGCCCGCAGCTCGGAGGAGCGCATGCGCCGGTTCGTCGCGGACGCCTCGCACGAACTCCGCACGCCGCTCACCTCCATCAGGGGCTTCGCCGAGTTCTACCGGCAGGCGCCCGGCATCGACGCCGCGCCGCTGATGCGCAGGGTCGAGTCCGAGGCGGTCAGGATGGGCCTGCTCGTCGACGACCTGCTCATGCTGGCCAGGCTCGACCAGCAGCGACCGATGGTCATGCGCCCGGTCGACCTGCTCGCCATCGCCGCCGACGCCGTCCACGACGCCCGCATCCTCGCCCCGGAGCGCGATGTCACGCTCTCGGTGGACGGCTCCGCGCTCATCGTCTCCGGCGACGAGGTACGGCTCCGCCAGGTCGTGGGCAACCTCATGACCAACGCGCTCACCCACACCCCCGAGGGCACCCCCGTACGGGTGCTCCTCTCCAGCGACGGCTCCGGCGACGGCGACATGGCCGTCATCGAGGTCGCGGACGAGGGGCCGGGCCTCACCACCGAGCAGCGCGAGCGCGTCTTCGAACGGTTCTACCGCGCCGACTCCGCCCGGGGGCGGCGCGCTCCCGAGGACGGCGGGAGCGGTCTCGGCCTCGCCATCGTGGCCGCGATGGTCGAGGCCCACGGCGGCCGCGTCGCCGTGGAGTCCGAGCCGGGCAAGGGGGCGACGTTCCGGGTGGTCCTCCCCCTCGCCTCGGAATCCGACTGATCTCCCTCCGGTACGACGCCGTCGGCTTCTGGCCCGGTCGTACGGGTGGGGTGGCCGGCGTCCTGCCGGGTACGACCTGCCCTGCCGAACGACCCCCTTGTCGATGTCTGACAGCTCCGAGCCGGTCCTGGGGTGGCCGGTGGCCGCGGGAAGTTTCCGGAGTCCTGTCGATGTCTGACAGCTCTGGTCGGCCTCTACCGGGAGGCGTCGGCCTCCGGCCAGCTGCTGTCGGGGAACTCCCCCTCGGCCGCGCCGGGCAGTATCACCTGGTCGTTCTCGGACAGCCCGGAGGTGATCTCGACGTAGCGGTCGCTGCGGACCCCTGTCTCCACGACCCGCTCTGCGCCGCCCCGCACGGTGACCCTGGAGACCCCGTCTCTGGTCCGTACGGCCTGTGCGGGGACGTAGAGCGTCTCCGCGGACTCGGCGACGGTCACGGTGACCGAGGCGGTCTGGCCCACGAGGAGGTTCGGCGGAGGGGCGTCGAACGCGATCGTGACGCCGTACCGCACCAGCCGGTCGCTCGTGGTCGGGGTGGGGGCGATGGCTGTCACGCTGCCCGGGTACTTCTCTCCCTGTCGCGTGGCGAGGGTGATCGCCGCCTGCTGTCCCGGCTTCAGGCTGCCGATGTCCGACTCGGTGAACAGCGCCTCCACCTGGAGTTCGTCCAGGTTCCCGAGGGTGAGGAAGGTGCCGGTGCCCACGCGGTCGCCGACCGCTCCGGCGACGGACATGACGGTGCCGTCGACGGGGGCGACGATCCGCACGCCCGCGAGTTCCTTCGTGGCGTCGGTCAGCTCCGCCCGCGCCTCCTTCACACGAGCCTCGGCCTGCTCCACGGTGAGCGCCCCCCGCCCGGTTCCGCCACTCTGCTGAGGACCCTGCCGGGTGCTCTGTCCGGTGTCCCTGTTCGGAGACGTGCCCCGGTCGGCCCCCGTTCCCGTTCCCGTGCTCGTGCTCGGCTTCGGGGTGGGGCACGCGGTGGCGGTGGGCCTGACGGTCGGTACGGCCGTGCCGGTGGGGCGGGTGGGGCTCGCCGTCGGTCCGGGGTGCTCGCCGGGACCGGCCGAGGGGCCGGTGGGAATCATGGACGGCCCGTTCCCTTCGGGCCTCGCGGTCACGGTGACCGTGGCGGTGGCCGTCACGGTCACCGTCGGGGCGGCCGTCACGGTGACGGTGACCGTCGGGGCGGGCCAGGGAGAGCCGTCATCCGGACGCGCCGTCGCCGTCGGTGTCGCGGTCGAGGTGGGCGCGGGCGTCGCGGCCGAGGATCGCGCCGGTATGGACATGGAGTCCCGTACGGGCACGGGGGTGGGGGTGAGGGCGGGTGCCGTCGTGAGGCGGTATCCGGCGGGGACGATCCCGCCCGCGGGAGCGATCTGTACGGTCCGCGCCGATTCGGTCGGCGCGGGTGCCGGGGGCGGCGAGATCGTGCGTACGGGCTCCGGGGCCTCGGCGGGGACGGAAGGGGTGGCGGTGGCGCCCGCTCCAGGGGATCGCGTCGCCGTGGGTTCGCAGCCGGTCCGTGTGGCGGGACCCGGCCGGTCGGAACCGGTTTGACCACCCGGCCGGTCGGCCTCCGCCCGAGCATCCGAGCGGTCGGTTCCCGTATGGCCCCCCGACCGTTCGGTCCCTGCCTGATCCGTCGTCTGGTCACCCGACCGCTCGGCCCCTGTCCGGCCTCGGGTCGGGTCCGTCGCCCGCTCCCCGTCCTGCTCTCCGCTCTGCTGCCCGGTCCCGGTCCCGGGCGTGCCCGTGCTCTCCGGCGTGCTTCCCGCCGTCTCCAGTGCCTCCTCGGCCGCCGCGAGCCGCGCCTTCGCGGCGGTATGGCGCTCGCGTGCGGGCTCGGAACCGATCCTGGCGAGTACGTCCCCCCTGCCGACCCTGTCCCCGGCCTTGACGTAGACCTTCGTGACCGTCCCCGATCCGCCGAAGGCCAGCTCGCGGGTGCCGTCGTCCACGGTGCTGCCCGCGGCCGACACCGCGGCGGTCACCGTCCCGCGCCTGGCGGACACCGGCTCTGTCCGGGGGGCCTCGTCGGAGCCGCCGTCCAGCGCGACGAGCGCTCCCGCACCCACCAGGACGAGGGCGGCCAGGGCGAGTCCTCCCGCGCGCAGGCGCTTCGGGAGATGGGTCGGTCTCATGGCGGACATCCTGGACCGTCTGATTCACAGCATGCTCACAGGTCCCTGAAGGTTTGCTGTGCATCACCGGAGGTACGACGAAGTCCGCAGGAAATCTTCAGCCTTCGCCGGGGTGGGTCCAAGCCTGGTGCGCCAGGGTCAGGCGCTGTGAAGCTGTCGACCAAGCGCGGAGCGCTGATCGTGAACGGGACCCTGGGGGTCCTGTTGCTGGGCGGAGTGGTGATCGCCTACTCCTCTCTCGGCGGTGAGACCTCGTCCGCGGACGTCGCGGTGCGGACCGTTCCGGTGACCAGGGCCACGGTCTCCGCCTCCGTATCCGCGTCGGGGACCGTGTCCAGTGCCCGTGCGCGATCGCTGTCCTTCGGGACGAACGGCACCGTCGAGAAGATCTACGTCAAGGCCGGGGACAAGGTCACCGCGGGACAGATCCTCGCCAGGCTGGACGACGAGTCGGCGCAGGAGAGCCTGGACGCGGCCGCCGCCGCTCTCGACACCGCGGACGACGACACCTCGACCGCCGAAACCTACGCCCAGTACGTCACGGCGAGGAACACCTACCGGGCCGCGAAGCGCGCGGTGGACGGCACCGTCATCAAGGCGCCGTTCGCCGGTACGGTCACCGCCGTCAACGGCACGGTCGGCGGATCCTCGGGCGGCGCCTCCAGGGCCGTGACCACCGGGACCACCGGGACCACCGCGGCCGGTTCCGGGGCCTCCGCGAACGCGGACGGGGCGGCGAACGCCTCGGGCGGGTTCATCGACCTCGCCGACACCCGCAGACTCGAACTCGTCGGCACCTTCACCGAGACCGACGTCACCAGGCTCAAGGTCGGCCAGGCGGCCTCCGTCGGGTTCGACGCGCTCAGCGGCGTCACCGCCTCGGGGAAGGTCACCCAGATCCAGCCGACCGCGACCATCGGCAACAACGTGGTCAGATACCCGGTGACGATCTCCTTCACCGAGGTGCCGAAGGAGGTGAGGCTCGGCCAGACGGCCACGGTCGGGATCGTCGTCGAGCGCGCGGAGGACGTGCTCGCCGTCTCCTCCACGGTGATCTCCACGACGGGCGGGCGAAGCACGGTGACCGTACTGCGGGACGGCCGACAGGTGCCCGTGCAGGTGGAGACCGGGATCAAGGGCGACACACTCACCGAGATCAGATCGGGGCTCGCGGAAGGCGACCAGGTGGTCCGCCCGACGGCCACGGAGACCACCCGGCAGGGCGGCGGCTTCCCCGGCCTCGGCGGTGGCGGGGGCCGCAACGGCGGTGGCGGGGGAGGTATCGGCCGATGACCGTTCCCGTCCTGTCCCTCACGGACATCACCAAGGTGTACGGCAGGGGAGACGCCGAGGTCCGGGCGTTGCGCGGGGTGTCGCTCGGCGTCGACCGAGGCGACTACGTGGCGATCATGGGCGCCTCGGGCTCCGGCAAGTCGACGCTCATGAACATCCTGGGCTGCCTGGACGTGCCGACCTCCGGCGACTACCGCATCGACGGCACCGACGTCGGCTCGCTGGACGAGCGCAGGCTCGCGGTACTCCGCAACCGGAAGATCGGATTCGTCTTCCAGTCGTTCAACCTCATTCCCCGGATGAGCGCGCTCGCCAACGTCGAGCTGCCCATGGCGTACGGCGGGGTCGGCGCCGCCGACCGGCGGGCCCGCGCCCTGGCGGCCCTGGAGCAGGTGGGCCTGTCCGACCGGGTCGGCCACGAGCCGAACGAGCTGTCCGGCGGCCAGCAGCAGCGGGTGGCCGTGGCGAGGGCGCTGGTCACCGCGCCCGCCCTCCTGCTCGCCGACGAACCGACGGGCAACCTCGACACCGCCTCCACCGGGGACGTACTGGGCATCTTCGACCGCCTGAGCGTGGCGGGCAGGACGATCGTGATCATCACCCACGAGGACGACGTGGCCGCCCACGCCAAGCGGGTCATCCGCCTGGTGGACGGCCGCGTCGTCGAGGACCGCCGTCAGGCCCCCGTCGACGGCCCCCCGCCCCGCGTGCCGGAGGTCACCGCGTGAGCCGGCTCGAAATCCTGAGGTTCGCACTCCGGGGACTGGCCGCCAACAAGCTGCGCAGCTTCCTCACCACCCTCGGCATCCTCATCGGGGTGGCGGCCGTGATCCTGCTGGTCGCCTTCGGCGAGGGGGCCTCGCAGAGCATCCAGCAGTCCATCCAGCGGCTCGGCGCCAACACCCTCACCGTCTCGGCGTCCTTCGCCGGTGGCGGTGGTGGCGGTGCCTTCGGGGGAGGGGGAGGCGGTGGGAGCCGGGTGGCCGGGGGCCAGAACGACGGACCGCGTACCCAGGCCAGGCCGCTCACCCTGGAGGACGCGAGGGCGCTCACCGACCGCGATCGGGTTCCCTCGGTGCGGAGCGTGTCGCCCGTGGTGACCGCGAACGCGGCCACCGCCGTCCACGAGGGCGCGAGTCACACGATCGCGCAGCTCGTGGGCACCTACCCCAGTTACTTCGAGGCCACGAACAGGCCCGTGGAAAGCGGCACCTACTTCGTCAACGACGACGTGCTCGCCGCGAGGAAGATCATGGTCATCGGGCGGACCGTGGCCGAGGAGCTGTTCGGCGCCGCCGACCCGGTCGGCAGGCAGGTCGGCGTCTCCGGGGTGCCGTTCACGGTGGTCGGGGTGCTCAAGGAGTCGGGCTCGTCGGGCATGCAGGACGCCGACGACGTGGCCGTCGTGCCGCTGCCCGCCATGCAGCAGAGCCTGACCGGCTTCGGCGCGCTCGGCTCGATCATCGTGCAGGCGACCGGCGCCGACACGACCGACTCCGCGCAGGCCGAGGTGACCGCCGTGCTCGACCAGCGGCACGGCATCACCCCGGCGGGCGTCGCGGACTACCGGATCCTCAACCAGGCCACCCTGCAGGAGACGATCGGTTCGACCATCGGGATCTTCACCGCCCTGCTCGGCGCGGTCGCCGCCATCTCCCTGCTGGTGGGCGGCATCGGCATCACCAACATCATGCTCGTCACCGTGACGGAACGGACGAGGGAGATCGGCATCAGGAAGGCCATCGGCGCGCCCAGGAGCGCCATTCTCGGCCAGTTCCTGCTGGAGGCGACGGTGTTGAGCCTGGTGGGCGGTCTGTCGGGCGTCGCTGTCGCGTTCGTCGGCACCCGTTTCACGATCGCGGGCATCTCACCGGTGCTCGTACCGTCCTCGATCGCGCTCGCCCTCGGCGTCTCCGTGGGCATCGGACTGTTCTTCGGCGGCTACCCGGCGAACCGGGCCGCCAGGCTACGGCCCATCGAGGCCCTGCGTCACGAATGACCCGCACGGCTCACGCGGCTTAGGAAGGAGACACATGGGCGGCAACGCCGACGAGACGGTCCCGGCGGGCAGGGATCTGGAGAGTTCCCCGTTCCGGGGAGACCTGGACGGTGAGCTGGCGGCCCGGCCGCGGCGCCGCCTGTCGACGCTCACCCTCGTGCTGGGCGCCGGGGTGGTGCTCGTGGCGGGGGTGATCGTGGGCATCCAGGCGCAGAAGGCGATGGGCGGCCCGTCCGGTATCGCCGAGGCGGTGATGCGGCAGGCGGGCCCCGGCGGCGCCGGTGGCCCCGGTGGTTTCGGTGGCGGCCAGGGTCGCCAAGAGGGCCAGGGTCGCCAAGAGGGCCAGGGTCGCCAAGGGGGTCAGGGCGGCCAAGGGGGTCAGGGCGGTGGCCGGGGCGGCATGACCGTCGGTACGGTGCAGCGGGTCGAGGGTGGCAAGGTCTATGTCCAGACGGTCGACGGCTCGGTCGTGACCGTGAACACCACCGACGAGACGTCCGTACGCGTCACGAAGGAAGGGAAGGTCACCGACCTCAAGCCCGGAGGCACGGTCGTCGTGCGGGGGACACCGGCCGATGACGGCTCGGTGACCGCGACCGACATCAACGAGGGCGCCGGGCGTCGGTGAACCCGGTCGTGACGGCCGCGTTTCTCCGGGAAAGGTGCTGAGAGGTCTCTCAGGAAACGTTCAGCCCCGGCTGAGCTGCGTTCCAGAGAGGTGGGCGAGTCTCGGAGTGTGCTGGACAGAGTGGAAGCCCGATTGCTGGTCGTGGACGACGAACCGAACATCAGGGAGTTGCTCTCGGCCAGCCTGCGCCTGTCGGGGTTCGAGGTGGTGACCGCGGTGGACGGCAGGGAGGCCGTGCACTTCGCCGAGCGCATCCGTCCCGACCTGGTCGTGCTGGACGTGATGCTGCCCGACATGGATGGTTTCGCCGTGGCGGGACGGCTGCGGGAGATGAGCGGGCAGATGCCGGTGCTCTTCCTGACCGCGCGGGACGGCACCGACGACAAGGTGGCGGGGCTGCGGCTGGCCGACGACTACGTGACCAAGCCTTTCAGCCTGGAGGAGGTCCTGGCCCGTATCCGGGCCGTGCTCCGCCGTACCAGGGGGGATCTCGACCTGCCGGTACGCCTCCAGGTCGGCGATCTGGAGCTGGACGAGGAGGCGCACCAGGTCTGGCGCTCCGGCATCCCGGTGCGGCTGTCGCCGACCGAGTTCAAGCTCCTGCACTACTTCATGGTCAACACCGGCAGGGTGCTGTCCAAGGCGCAGATCCTCGACCACGTCTGGAACTACGACTTCGGCGGTGACGCGGGGGTCGTCGAGTCCTACGTCTCCTACCTGCGCCGGAAGGTCGACACGGCCGAGCCCCGGCTCATCCACACCCTTCGCGGGGTCGGCTATGTGCTGCGACCGCCCCACAGTGATTGAATTTTCAGCTGATATTCAGCTCTACATGACCCGTTTCTGAGGTTTGTGTGTTCAAATAGGCATTGCACGACCCCCGATCACCTCGGAAGCATCCGAACGGGTTAGAGCTCGCCTCCAGCTGCGGGGGAGACGAGCTCGGCATGACCCCCGGGTGAGATCCGAGGGCTGGGCCCCACCGCTTTACCGAGTTCGCCCCCGTAACCCGGTCCAGCGGTGGGGCCAAACACGTCTAGAGGGGCCTCGGCAGGGCAGGATCGACCGTATGGGTGACAACGACGGTCTTCTGGAGACGCTGCGGGAGCTGCGGCGGCACCTCGACCGCGAGCTGTTCCCCCTCGCGATCGGCGACGTGGAGGCCGACCGCCGGGCGCTGCGCGAGCTGACCGGCCAGCTCGACGACTACCTGATCCCCCGGCTGAGCGCGATCGACGCTCCGCTGCTCGCCGTCGTCGGCGGATCCACCGGGGCGGGGAAGTCCACGCTGGTGAACTCCCTGGTCGCCGAGGACGTCTCCGAGCCGGGGGTGCTGCGGCCCACGACGATGGCACCCACCCTCGTCACCAGCCCCGTCGACCGCGAGTGGTTCACCGCCCAGAACGTCCTGCCCGGCCTGCCGCGCGTCACCGGGAGCGGCAGGGGCGAGCCCGGCACGCTCCGGATCGTCACCGCCGCCACCGTCCCGCCCGGCCTCGCCCTGCTCGACGCCCCCGACATCGACTCGATCGTCGCCGCGAACCGCGAACTGGCCGCCCAACTGCTCGCCGCCGCCGACCTGTGGCTGTTCACCACGACCGCCGCCCGGTACGCGGACGAGGTTCCCTGGGGCTTCCTGCGCTCGGCCAGGGAACGCAGCACGGCACTCGCCGTCGTCCTGTCCAGGGTTCCCCCCGAGGCGATGGGCGTGGTGCGCAAGGACCTGAACCGGCTGCTCGAGGCGAACGGCCTGGGCGGAACGCGCCTTTTCGAGGTGCCCGAGCTGACACTGCCCGACGAGAACGCCCGCCTGCCGCGCCAGGCGGTCCAGCCGATCGCCGACTGGCTCACCACCATCGCCGCCGACTCCCGTTCCCGCGCCGAGGTCGTACGCCAGACCCTGTCCGGCGCGCTGGAGAGCCTCTCCACCCGGGTGCCCGCGCTCGCGGCCGCGGTCGACCGTCAGCACACCGAGGCCGAGGAGCTCCGCTCGATGGCGGACGCCGCCTACGCGGTGGGCCTCGCCTCCTTCGACGAGGGCATGCGGGACGGGTCGCTGCTGCGCGGCGAGGTTCTGGCCCGCTGGCAGGACTTCGTCGGTACCGGCGACCTGATGCGCTCCCTGGAGAGCCGGGTCGGCAGGTTCAGAGACCGGGTGGTCGCCTTCGTCACCGGGCGGCCCGCGCCGGAGAGCGAGCTGCGGACGGCGCTGGAGAGCGGCGTGGAGGCACTGATCAGGGCCTCGGCCGACGGCGCCGCCGAGCGCCTTCTGGAATCCTGGTCGTCGCACCCCTCGGGGCGGGCACTCCTCGAACGCGAGGGGGTCGCCGTGGCCGGACGTCTCGGCCGGGCCTCCGCCGACCTGCCCGCGAAGACGGAGGAGGCCGTGCGGGGCTGGCAGTCGTACGTGCTCGACCTGGTCCGCGAGGAGGGGGCGGACAAGCGCACGACCGCCCGCATCACCTCCTTCGGGCTCAACGGGGCCGGGCTGCTGCTGATGATCGCGGTGTTCGCCTCGACCGGCGGCCTGACCGGTATCGAGGTCGGCATCGCCGGAGGCACCGGCGTGCTCAGCCAGAAGGTTCTGGAGGCCGTCTTCGGTGACCAGGCCGTCCGTGACCTCACCGTCAAAGCCCGCACCGACCTGCGCGCCCGCGTCGCGATCCTCCTCAGCGAGGACGCCGACCGCTTCACCGACCTGCTGGACGCCGCCCAGCCTCCCGAGGGCACCGCCCCCGCCCTGCGTGCCGCCTCCGACGCCGTACGCGAGCACCTGCGCGAGCTCCCCGTCGCGGACCGCCGCGCCGCCCTGCCCGCCGGCTCCGTCCCGAGGACCGTGGAGGAATCACGCAGACCGTCCGACGCACTCCCGCACGCGTCCGGCGGTCTCCCCCGCGCGCCCGGCGAGGTCCCCCGCGTCCACGGCGACGTCCCGCACGCGCCTGACGACGCCCCACACGCGTCCGGTAGGCGCGGCGAGGTTCCTTGCGCGCCCGGCGACGCCCCTCGCGCGCCCGGCGATGCTCCGAACGCGTCCGGCGACGTTCCGCGCGCGTCCGGCGGTGTCCCGCGAAGCACCGGTAGGGGAGAGGCGGGCCAGGCGTGAAGCTGCTGCGAAGGGAGAAGGCGGTCTCGCTGGACGACCGGTTGACGGCGCTGGCGCGCGCCGCCGATCTGGCCGACGGGAGGCTGGACGCGGAGGCGGTGAGCGCGGCCCGTTCGGTGATCTCCCGTGCCGGGGTACGGGCGAGCCTGTCGGTCGACCACACCGCGGTCGCGCTGGCCGGTGCCACCGGCAGCGGCAAGTCCTCCCTGTTCAACCTGCTGTCCGGCACCTCGCTCGCCACGGTCGGCGTCACCCGCCCGACCACCTCGACCGCCCAGGCCGCCCTCTGGGAGGGCGCCGGGGCGGGGCCGCTGCTCGACTGGCTGGAGATCCCCCGCCGCCACGAGCTCCTCGACGCATCCGGTGCTTCTTCGCCCTCCGCCGACCGGCCGTCGGACGGCTCGGGGCAGGTGGCGAGGATGGACGAGGCTGCCGCCGGGCTGATCCTGCTCGACCTGCCCGACCACGACTCGATCGAGCCGTCGCACCGGCTGGAGGTCGACAGGCTCGTCGAGCTGGTCGACCTGCTGGTGTGGGTACTCGACCCGCAGAAGTACGCCGACGCGGCCGTCCACGACCGCTACCTCCGGCCGCTGGCCAGGCACCGGGGGGTGATGGTCGTCGTCCTGAACCAGATCGACCGGCTCTCACCGGCCGCCGCCGAGCGCTGCCTGAAGGACCTCCGGAGGCTCCTCGACGAGGACGGCCTGACCGGTGTCCCGGTGGTCGGGGTGTCCACCCGTACCGGGGCGGGCATCCCCGAGCTGCGCTCGCTGCTCACCTCCCGGGTCGCCGACCGGCGGTCCTGGTCCGCCCGCCTCGCCGCCGACGCGGGCATGGCGGCCGACGCGCTCGTCCGGGCGTCCGGCGTCTCCCCCGGCGAGACCCCTCCGGGCGTCGCGGGCGGGCCTGACGGCCTGGCGAGGCCGTTGAGGGACGCGCTGTCGCAGGCCGCAGGGGTGCCGGCCGTCGTCGAGGCCGTGGCCAAGTCCCACCGGCACCGTTCGGTCGCCGCCACCGGATGGCCGCCCACCCGATGGGTCCGCCGCCTGCGGCCCGATCCGCTTCGCCGCCTCCGCCTGGACACCGCGAGCAGGTCCGCCGGGGGTGCGGGAGAGCCGCAGGGCGTCGTCGGGAGGACGTCCATCCCCGTCGCGACCGTCGTCCAGCGTTCCCGGATGGACACCGCGATTCGCGAGGCCGCGGGGGCCGCCTCCGCCGGGCTTCCCGCGCCGTGGGCCGCCGCCGTACGGCAGGCGGCGAGGTCACGCGGGGACGAGCTGGAGGACAGCCTGGACCGGGCGGTGGCCACCACCTCGCTCGGAGTCTCCAAGCGCCCCCTGTGGTGGCGGCTGGCCGGGCTGGCGCAGTGGCTGGCGCTCGCGACGGTGGTCGCCGGAGGGATCTGGCTGCTCGCCCTGGTCGCCATCGACTATCTCCGGCTCCCACAGCTCTACCTGCCGACCGCAGGGGAACTGCCCTGGCCCACCACGCTGCTGGTCGGGGGCGTGCTGCTCGGCCTGCTGATCGCGCTGCTCTCCCGGGTGGCCGCCTGGTTCGGCGGACGGCGCAGAGCACGCAAGGCGGCGAAGGCACTGCGGTCGAGCGTCGACCGGGTCGGCCGCGAGCTGGTGCTGGAGCCCGTGGAAGAGGAGCTGACCAGGTATCGGCACTTCACCGAGGCGGTCACAGTGGCCGGGGACGGAGCCCGCGGGTAGACGGGCTCCTCAGGAGCGCGTGAGCGAGCGGGCGGTCTTTAAGGAGTGCGTGAGCGGGCGGGCGGTCCCGACGGAGTTCACAGGTAGGGCGGGCGGTGCGGGTAGCAGGCGGTTACAACGGAGCCTGCGGTTAGGCGGTCCCGACTGAGCCCGCGGATAGCGGGCGGTCCCGGCAGAGTCCACAGATGGCGGACGGCCCCCGGCTGTCGGCGTACGGCGGCCCTGATGGCGCTTGCCTTGACAGGGCACGTTCTGGCGACGGGACTGTCCTCGTGGACGGCGCTTCCTCGTGGACGGCGCTTCCTCGCGAAAGAGCTCTCTTGAAGGGGCTCTAAGGGGGCGAACAAGGGCTGACGGGGCACTGAGGGCGCGCCACAGTTGCGGTGACGGGGGCTGGGGAGCCGCGGCTGTGATGACGGCGTCGTGATCCTTCGCGGGGGCGATGGGACGCGGGAACGCGCGTCCGCGCTCGATGTGCGGCCTGGGCGAGCCCCACATCGCCGGCATGTCTCGTGCTGCCGGCCGACGAGAGGAGCGACATGCGGCGATGGAGGAGGACGGCCTCGTTGCTGGCCGTCTGCGGTGCCCTCGGCGCCGGCCTGTTACCGCAGGCGGCGGGCGCGGAGGGGCCGACGGGGGCGGAGAGTCCGGCGGGCCGGGCGGGACCGGCGGGCGCGAAAGGGGTGACGGGCGCGGACTCGGTCTTCTCGGTCGCCGGGCTGGAGCGGCCGGTGCGGATGCTGGTGGACCGGTGGGGCGTGCCGCACATCTACGCGGAGAACACCGCCGACCTGTACCTCGCGCAGGGGTTCAACGCGGCCCGTGATCGCCTGTTCCAGATCGACCTGTGGCGCCGTCGCGGCCTCGGGCTTCTGTCCGAGGTGCTCGGCCCCGCCTACCTCAAGCAGGACCAGGCGGCCAGGCTGTTCCTCTACCGAGGGGACATGGAGAAGGAGTGGCAGAGCTACGGTCCCGACGCGAAGAAGGCGGCCACCCGGTTCGCCGAGGGGATCAACGCCTACGTCGACTGGCTGAAGCGCACCCCGGAGGCGATGCCGCAGGAGTTTCGCGAGCTGGGGTACGCGCCCGCGCGATGGTCTCCCGAGGACGTCGTGCGGATCCGTAGCCACAGCCTGGCGATCAATCTGACCTCCGAGGTCGACCGCGCCCGCGCGGTCTGCGCGGGCGGCATCGGTGTCGACCCGCTCATGCGCAAGCTTGAGCCCGAGTGGAAGACCGTGGTGCCCGACGGGCTCGACCCGTGCGCGATTCCTCCGGACGTGCTCGGCACCTACCAGCTCGCCACCCAGAGCGTCGTCTTCCAGAACGGCCAGGTCCGCGCGGTCCCCGAGCCGCCGGGGCCCGTCCTCTCCGAGGGCAGCAACGCCTGGGCCGTCGCGCCGGCGCGTAGCACGACGGGTCGTCCGATCCTGGCCAGCGACCCGCACCGGGTGATGAAGGCGCCCGCGCTGCGCTACATCACCCACCTGTCGGCACCCGGCCTCGACGTGATCGGGGCGGGGGAGCCCGCCCTGCCCGGCATCTCCATCGGGCACAACGGGACCGTGGCGTTCGGGCTCACCATCTTCGGCGTCGACCAGGAGGATCTCTACGTCTATCAGCTCGACCCCGGCGACCCGGGACGCTACCGGTACGGCAAGGGGTGGGAACGCTTCAGGACCGTCACGGAGAACGTGCCGGTCGCAGGTGAGCGGGCCCGGCGCACCGAGCTCTCGTTCACCCGCCACGGTCCGGTGATCAAGGTGGATCGGGAGCGGAATCTCGCCTACGCGCTGCGTACGACCTGGCTGCAACCGGGCACGACGCCCTACTTCGGCAGCATGAAGTACATGCGGGCGCGTAACTGGAACGAGTTCGCGACGGCGATGCGCACCTGGGGCGGGCCGCCGGAGAACCAGATCTACGCCGACGTCGCGGGCAACATCGGGTGGGTTCCGGGCGGTCTGGCACCGAACAGGGTCGGGTACGACGGCCTGCTGCCCGTGCCGGGGGACGGCCGTTACGACTGGGCCGGTTTCCACGACGGCGCCCGCCTGCCGCGTTCCTACAACCCGGTCAAGGGGATCGTCGCCTCCGCCAACGAGTTCAACATGCCCAAGGACCACCCGTTGAAGGTCGGGTTCGACTCGTGGGCCTCCCCGTACCGGCACGAGCGCATCGTCGAGGTGCTCTCCTCCCGGTCGCGCACCTCGCCCGCCGACTCGGCGGCGCTGCAGAGCGACAAGGTCTCCATCCCGGCCCGCAGGCTGGTGCGGCTGCTCGCGGGCATCACGAGCGACCAGCCGTCGACGGTGCGGGCGCTCGAACTGCTGCGCACCTACGACGCGGTCACGAGCGCGGACTCGGGGCGGGCCGCCCTGTTCGAGACGTGGTTCAGTGGCCACCTGGAACCGGCGTTCGCCCGCGAGGTCCTGCCGGAGAACGTGGCGAGGCAGATCTTCATCCACGACCCGCTGCTGCTCTTCGACGCGATGGACAACCCTGACCGGTGGTTCGGCGCCGGGGGAACGGCGGTGCGGGACCGCATTCTCAAGACCTCGCTCGCGGCGGCCTACGACGAACTGGTCGGTCGGCTCGGCCCCGATCCCGCCACCTGGAAGTGGGGCGACATCCAGCGGCTCACGTTCGGGCATCCGACGGGCAAGGACGTGGGCCCCTTCCCACGCGGTGGCTCCTGGAACACCGTGGAGGCGTCGAACTATCTGCCGGGCAGTTACGCTCCCCTGTCGGGCCCCACGTTCAAGATGGTGCTCGACGTCGGCGACTGGGACAGGTCGCAGGCGATCAACGCTCCCGGCCAGTCGGGTGACCCTCGCAGCCCGCACTATCGCGACCTGGCGGAACCCTGGCAGAAGGGGGAGTATTTCCCGTTGCTCTACAGCCGCGCCGCCGTGGAACTCAATGCGAAGGACCGTTTCCTGCTCACCCCGCGTCGCTGAGTCCTCGGAGCCGGGATGCTCGACACCTGAGCCCGGATCTTGACGCGGGTCGTCTGGCTGGGATCGAGCGCCTCCTGTGCGTAGGGGGGACGGACCCTGAGAAGGGAATTTCGGTATCCGTCTCTCAGGAGGCGCTCATCCGCGTCCGCTCTCACTGTGGCGCGGGGCCGGGCGGCGCGTCAGGTGAGGGGAGCGCGTCAGGCGGTGAGATTCACGTAGTAGCTCGAATAGCCGTTCATGTCGACGAGTCGGGTGCCGACGCGCCTCGCGGCGGTGCTGCCGATGTTGATGCAGGAGTCGAAGGCGTTCTGGTAGACGTACATCGGGCCGTAGGGACCGGTCCAGACGGCTCCGTTGGCGGCTTCGGCGTAGAAGGCGGCGTAGCGGTTGTCGGTGTTGAGGACGAACGCCTCACCGCCCGGGTCGATGGCCCACCAGCCCCGGGTGCCCCACTGGCCGTAGTCGCGGCAGCCGACGGGGCTGTAGAACATGATCGCGACCCACACCTTGGAGGTGTAGCGGTTGCGGAAGTGCAGCTGCATCTCTACTCCTCCTCTTCCGGTTCGGTGAATCGCGCGGCGAGAGGTTTGTCGTCGATCGGCTGATCGGCGAGGGGAGGCAGATGGTCATCGGTCTTCGCGGCGACGGCGGCGCGGTCGGCCGTCCCGGGCCGCTCGCTCGTCTCGCCCGTCTGGGCCGCCTCCGCGTCCACGAACGCCACCCGGGGGTCGGGGGGGCGCTCTGTGCCGTTTTCCGGCATGGTGCTCACCTACATTCGTTGAGTTCGTAGAGTGATTGATTGACAACATACAGTCACTTTCAAGGTCATGTAAAGAATCGTTTTCATTTTCGGACAATCGCCTGATACCGACAACTTTTTTTGTATTGACGGTGTGAGTCGTCGGTCGATATTGTAGAGAACATGTTCGAAGGCGGGGCGGCCGAAGAGGTCGGCGTCGCCGAGGCGGCGCTCGATCCGATCCGGGTGCGGCCGCCGGAGGCGCTGGTCGAGCGGCACCCGGCGACCGGTCGCGCGGCGGTCACCGGGGCGTCCCGGCAGAGCTGAAGACCCTCCAGTGCCACGGCCTCGTGAAATTCGTCGAGGAGCGAGGCGGGGCAACGACACCAACGACATCAAGGAGTCCTGATATGTCGCACGAATTCCGCCTCACCCACGATGTCGACCTCCAGGCGACCCCCGAGCAGGTCTGGGAGGCGATCGCGACAGGCCCCGGCGTCGACGCGTGGTTCATGGGCAAGAACGAGATCGAGCCCCGCGAGGGGGGCACGGTGTCGATGACGATGCCCGGGGTGAGCGGTGACTCCACGGTCACCGCCTGGGAGCCGCCGCACCGGTTCGCCTACCGCTCGGAGCCCGACGAGGACGGCGGGTTCATGGCGTTCGAATATCTCGTCGAGGGCCGTGACGGCGGTGGCGCCGTGCTGCGGTTCGTGCACAGCGGGGTCCTGACCGGCGACTGGGAGGCGGAGTACGACGCGCTCCGCAAGGGCAACCCGCTCTACCTGCGTACCCTCGCCCAGTATCTGGAGCACTTCCGCGGCCGCACCGCCGTGCCGGTCACCGCGTTCGGCCCGCAGCAGCCCGACCAGGACCTGGTCTGGGCCGGTCTCACCCACGCAGTCGGCCTGTCCGAGCAGGTCAGGGAGGGCGACAAGGTGCACCTCACGGTCGCGGGCCAGGGCGTCGACGGGGTGGTCGACACGGTGCTCGCCCCCAGCTTCCTGGGCGTACGCACCGACGACGCGCTGCTGCGGTTCGTCGGGGGCGACGGCGTCATCATGACCGGCCACCACCTCTTCACCGAAATCGACCAGGCCGACGCCGAGCGGACCTGGGGTGAGTGGCTCGGGTCCGTCTACGCCTGAGCCGTCCGGCCGTGATGATCGCGCAGACGTCCGCCCGAGTCGTCCGGCCGTTCGCCCGGCCATGACGATGACGGAGACACCGGCCCGGGTCGTTCGTCTCCGACGCCTACGAGGGCGCCGCCGGAGTCGTTCGACCGCGACGACCGCGAAGGCCTCCACCCGAGTCGTTCGCCCGATCCTGACGATGACGAAGACATCCGCCTGAGCCACCGCGGCCCGCCGTCCTTCCGCCGAAGGGCGGCGGGTTCACGCGTGGTCGGCGGACGCCGGACATCGGCGCCCCGGCCCTGGACCGGAACCGCCAAGGCCGTCACCGATGGCGGAAGCCGTCGACGAAGCGGCCGAAGACGCCGTCGACACGGGGGCAGGGGATCGGTCCGCGAGAGTGACCGCGCACTGTATGGCGGCGAACTGGATCTAGTGGGTAAGTTCTCAAACGCCCATATTTGTTGATCTCTGTCCCGGCCACTTCGCGTGCGAACGACCGACTTTTCCCCCCGCGATCCGGAGTACCCCCATGCCCGCAGCACTTGAGATCCACGGTCTGTGCAAGACCTTCGGCGAGAAGGTCGCCGTCGACCACGTGGATCTGAACATCCCCCAGGGCTCCTTCTACGGGCTCGTCGGCCAGAACGGCGCCGGCAAGACCACCACCCTGTCCATGGCCGTCGGCCTGCTCCGCCCCGACGAGGGCCACGCGCGGATCTTCGGCGCCGACGTCTGGTCCGACCCGGCCACGGCCAAGACGCTGGTCGGCGTACTGCCGGACGGAATGGCCATGCCCGAACGGCTCACCGGGCGGGAGGTGCTGACCTATCTCGGGCTGCTCCGCGGGCTGCCGCGCGAGGTCGTCGACCAGCGCGCCGAGGAACTGCTGTCGGTGCTGGAGCTCGACGAGGCGGAGAAGACGCTCGTCATCGAGTACTCCACCGGGATGCGCAAGAAGATCGGCCTGGCGACCGCCCTGCTGCACGCGCCGAGGCTGCTCGTGCTCGACGAGCCCTTCGAGGCCGTGGACCCGGTGTCCGCCGCGACGATCAAGACGATTCTGCGCGGCTTCGTGGCCGGTGGCGGGTCCATCGTGCTCTCCAGTCACGTCATGGCCCTGGTGGAGCAGCTCTGCGACCACGTCGCGGTGATCGACAAGGGCAGGGTGGCCGCCGCGGGTTCCCTGCACGAGGTCCGCGGAACGGGCTCCCTCGAAGACACCTTCGTCGGCCTGGTCGGCACCGCCGACGGCGGGGTGAAGGAGCTGACATGGCTGTCGAGCTGACCATGGTCGACATGAAGGTGGCCGTGCTCCGTCATTCGATGACCGGGCAGCGGGCCGGCTTCGTCGCGATGGGCGCGGTGGTCGGCCTGGTCCTCGCGGCCGGCACGATCTTCGTGGCCCTCTCCCTTCCTGAGCTGCTCCCGGCCGTCTACGCGGTCTGGATGCTGGGCTGGATCTTCGGCCCCGTCTTCGCCGGCGGTGGTGACGAGACGCTCCGCCCGGAGTACTTCACGCTGCTCGGCCTGCGACCGCGCCGTCTGGCCTCGGGGCTGCTCCTGGCGGCCTTCGTCGGGGTGGCGCCCGCGATCAGCCTGCTCGCCCTGACCGGGCTCACCGTCTTCGGCGTACGCCAGGGCGTCGCGGCCGCGCTCGTCTCGGTCCCCGCGCTGCTGCTCCAGCTCGCGATGTTCGTCCTGCTCTCCCGGGTCGCGGTCGCCCTGCTCGGCCTGGCCCTGCGCTCCCGGGTGGGGGCGATCGGCGCCGGCCTGACCAACGGCCTGATCCTGGCCTTCCTCGGCCAGATCTGGGTCGTCTTCGTGGCGCTCGGCGAGACGAACGGCATTCCGCCGGTGGTGACGACGGTGACCCGCTACCTGCCCTCCGGCTGGGGGACGGTCGCGGTGGAGGCCGCCGCGTCCGCCGAATGGGTGCGGGTCTTGGCAGCCCTGGGCGGGATGGCGTTGCTCGTCGTCCTGCTGCTGGCCGCGTGGGCGGCGCTGCTCACCCGCAGGGCCGGTGCGTCCAGGGCGGCGACGAGGGGGCGCCGGCCGATCCGGGCCACCACCGCTTCGGGCGCCGTACTCGCCAAGGAGTTGCGCACCTGGTCGCGTGACCTGGTGCGTACGCACCAGCTGACCTTCGCCTTCGCCTACGGTGTGTCCTTCGCCGCGGCCCCGCTGCTGATGGGCTGGACGGGGATGCTGCCCTGGGCGGGCCCGCTGTTCGTCGTGATGGCCGCGGCGATGTCGGCGAACCTCTACGGCACCGACGGCACCGCGCTGTGGCTCACGCTCATGACGCCCGGCGCGAGCGATGTGCGCGGGCGACAGCACGCGTGGCTGCTCACCGTCGCGCCCGTCGCCGTCGCGCTGACGGTCTCCCTCGCCGCGGTCACCGGCGGGCCGTGGCCCACGCTGCTCGCCGTCCTCCTCGCCCTGCTGGGCGGCGGCGCCGGACTGGTCCCCCTGGTCTCGGTGTACGGGCTCATCCCGGGCACCGACCCGCACCGGCGCGGCGGCAACCCGCTGCGCTCCACGGAGGAGGACGGCGCGGTCACCGGCATGGTGTACGCGGTGCTGGCGCTGACGGCCCTCACCGCCGTTCCCGCGGCGATCGCGGCCGGGTTCCTCGGCTGGGCGGGCGTGGCCGTCGGCGTCCTGACGGGGGCTCTGTGCTACTGGGGGTTCGGGCTGCTCGCCGAGCGGCGGCTGCTGGAGCGGGGCCCCGAACTGCTCGACACGATGCGCACCGGCCGCAGGCCCGCCCCGAAACCGGGTACGGGCGGGCGACGCCCCTTCGAGTCCCTGCCGCGCCACGAACAGATCATCATCGGGCTCTGCTTCACGTTCGGTGCGATCCCGCTGTTCCCGCAGGGACTGCTGGCCGGCTATCTCAAGGTGTCGGAGAGCCCGACGCGCTCGTGGTTTCTCGCCCTCCACCTGCCGCCGTGGCTGCAGTGGCCCACGATCGTGTTCATGGTCCTGCTGGGGGTGACCCTCTACACGACGGGCGTGGTCCTCTCCTATCGCCGTAAGGAGACTCCGACCGTCAGTGATGGACGATGAGCCAGGTCGCGACGGCGGTGACGGTCTCCGAGCGGTTGCCGATGATGTGGGGGCGGCTGCACGGGAAGGTGATGGAGTCGCCCTCGGCGAGGGTGACGACCTCGGACTCGAAGTCGATGGTGAGCTCGCCCCTGGTCACGGTCCCGACCTCGTAGCCCTCGTGCTTGAGGAAGTGGCCGTGCGCGTTGGAGATCGAGTTCGGCGGATAGGTCGACTCGAAGAACTCGACGTCGGGTGAGGGGGCGGGCGAGAGCCTGCGGAAGGTGATGCCGCCGCTGAGCCGGATGGGGGCGACCTCCCACGAGCGCCGGATGGCGAACCCGAGGGGCGCGCTCGGCCCCGCCGGGTCGGCGTCGGCCGCCTCCGCGGTGTCGAACACGGCCGCGAGGGGCACGCCGATCGCGGAGACGAAGGCGATGAGCCTGCTGACGGACGGCCGCATCGTACCGAGCTCGATCTGGGAGACGGCGCTGGGCGAGATGCCGAGCTCGCGCGCCAGGGCACGCAGCGACATCCCCGACCGGAGCCGCAGCTCGCGGAGCCTGCGGCCGAGGTGCTCGTTCGTGATCGCCTCGATCTCCGCGCCGGGTTCCGGGGTCATGGCTGTCACGGCCTCCACGCCAATTGTCACAAGGCCTTTACGCGGCCGAAATTAGGGGTCGGGTGTCAAGGCATACATTGACGGCAGCTGTTAAGTGACCACTTAACAGCCCACGCCACAGCCCCTGCGGGGGCAGCTGCGTCAATCCCGAGCACCTTCCGCCCTGGCACACCCGCGCGCGGGACACACCGGGCTCCCGCACCGTACCCCCCACGGAAGCCGACATGACCGAACACAGCGCACCGTCCCAGCCGAAACTACACGACGTCGTCGAGGCCGCGGGCATGCCCGTCGGCGACGGCCTCGTCAAACCCCACTACGACCCCCGGCTCGCGAACGAGGACCTCGCCCCGCTCCGCGAGCAGAGATGGTCCTCGTACAACATCTTCGCCTTCTGGATGTCCGACGTGCACAGCGTCGGCGGCTACGTCACCGCGGGCAGCCTGTTCGCCCTCGGGCTGGCGAGCTGGCAGGTCCTCCTCGCCCTGATCGTGGGCATCGTCATCGTGAACGTGTTCTGCAACCTGGTCGCCAAGCCGAGCCAGGTCACCGGTGTGCCGTACCCGGTCATCAACCGGGCGATCTTCGGGGTGCGCGGCGCGAACATCCCCGCCATCATCCGCGGGCTCATCGCGATCGCCTGGTACGGGGTGCAGACCTACCTCGCCTCCCAGTCGCTCATCATCATCTTCCTCAAGTTCTGGCCCGCGTCGGCGTCGCTGAACGAGGGCGGCTTCCTCGGCCTGTCCGCGCTCGGCTACATCTGCTACGCCATCCTCTGGGTGGCACAGGCGGCCGTGTTCTGGAAGGGCATGGAGGCGATCAGGCGGTTCATCGACTGGGCGGGACCCGCCGTCTACGTCGTCATGGTCGTGCTCGCCGTCTACCTGGTCAGCCAGGCGGGCTGGGAGAACATCAGCCTCGACCTCTCCGAGGGCGAGAACCTCGACTTCGGCGCGTCCATCCCGGTCATGCTCAGCGCGATCGCCCTCGTCGTCTCGTACTTCTCGGGGCCGATGCTGAACTTCGGTGACTTCTCCCGGTACGGGAAGTCGTTCGCGGCGGTGAAGAAGGGCAACTTCCTCGGGCTGCCGATCAACTTCCTGTTCTTCTCGCTGCTCACGGTGATCACCGCGTCGGCGACCGTGCCCGTGTTCGGCGAGCTCATCACCGACCCCATCCACACGGTCGAGCGCATCGACACACCGTTCGCGATCCTGCTGGGCGGGCTCACCTTCGTCATCGCGACGATCGGCATCAACATCGTCGCGAACTTCATCTCCCCGGCGTTCGACTTCTCCAACGTGAACCCGCAGAAGATCAGCTGGCGGACCGGCGGCATGATCGCGGCGGTCGGCTCCGTGCTGCTCACGCCGTGGAACTGGTACAGCAACCCCGACGCCATCCACTACACGCTCGGCATCCTCGGCGCCCTGATCGGGCCGCTGTTCGGGATCCTGATCTCCGGCTACTACATCGTGAGCCGCCAGCGGATCTGGGTGGACGACATGTTCACCCTCGAACCGACCGGCCGCTACTTCTTCCAGGGCGGCTACAACCCGAACGCGGTCTGGGCGACGGTGCTCAGCGGGGTCCCCGCGATCGTGTCGGTGCTCGTGCCGAAGATGCTGCTCGACCTGGAGCTCACCACGATCGACGTGACCTGGATCGCCGACTACAGCTGGTTCGTCGGCTGCGGGCTCGGGTTCGTGGCGTTCACCGTGCTGGAGCGGATGTCGCCGAGGATCGGCGGTCTCGACCGTGACACCGACCGGGTGTCGGACGGCACGACCCTGGTCGGTTGATGACCCGCGTCGACCTCCGGGTGATCAACCCCAACACCGCCCGGGCCATGACCGAGAACATCGGCCGATGCGCCCGGGCGGTCGCGGCGCCGTCCACCGTCGTCACGGCGGTGAACCCGGCGATGGGCCCGGAGTCGATCGAGAGCCACTACGACGAGGCCCTCGCCGTGCCCGGCCTGCTGGCGGAGATCGCGGCGGGCGAGGCGGCGGGGGCGGACGGATACGTCATCGCCTGCTTCGGAGACCCCGGCCTCGACGCCGCCCGCGAGCTCGCCTCGGGGCCGGTGGTCGGGATCGCCGAGGCGGCCATGCACGCCGCCACCCTGGTCGGCCGGAGCTTCAGCGTCGTGACGACCCTCGCCAGGACCACGGGCCGGGCATGGGACCTCGCCGCCCGGTACGGCTTCGCGGGCGCGTGCCGGGGGGTGCACGCCTGCGACATCCCCGTACTCGAGCTGGACGACCCCTCCTCGGACGCGCGCAAGGTGGTGACCGCCCTGTGCGCGGAGGTCGTGGAACGGGACGGATGTGACTCGATCGTGCTCGGCTGCGCGGGCATGGCCTCTTTCTGCGCGGACGTCTCCCGCGCGGTCGGCGTCCCGGTGATCGACGGCGTCACCGTGGCGACCAAGCTCGTCGAGTCGCTCGTCTCCCTCGGCCTGCGGACGAGCACCCGAGGCGAGTTCGCCCCTCCCCGCCCCAAGAGGTACACCGGCCTGCTCCGCGACTTCACCGTCTGACGTACGAGGTCCGGTGCCCTGCCCCTCAGCATCGCGGGACAGGGCACCGGTTGTTCAGGAACCCTCGTAGAGGCGGGTCAGGTCGACGAGTTGTACGTCCGCGCGTTCCCTCACGGTTTCCCGCAACTGGGGCATGAAGCCGGTCGCACCGAACAACAGAAGCCGGGTGCCGGGGGTGGCGCGGTCGTCGCGACGGATGAGCAGCTCACGGAGACGCTCAAGGCGCTCAAGGTGACCACGACCGACGACGTCGCCGTACTTCGCCTCACCGATCGCGAGGATGACCTCCTTCCCATCGCCGTCGCGGCCGAAGACGACGACGTCGATCTCATGGCTGCTCTTGGCCGCTGGGTCGGGCAGGATCCCGGAGGCGACACGGGTGCGCAGACCGCCGAGGGTTTCCGGATGGGCGTACCAGCGCGTCCAGGTGCGGGCGAGGTGTTCGAAGTGTGGGCCGAGGACCTTGCTGCGGAACGCCGTCTGCGAACGGTCCCAGACCTGTTCGGCGTAACCGGGACGCTCCAGGTCGGTCCATTCCGGCCGCATGATCGCGTGGTAGAAGCTGAGAATGGGCTCGGTGATGCGGTAGGTGGAACGTTTGCCGTGGAAGGCGTCCGGGTCCCGAGTGATCATCCCGACGTCTTCCAGGAGCGTCAGCGAATGACTCAGATCGGTGGACTTGCGGCCGAGATATCCGGCGATGCCGCCGCGGGTGTGGTTGCCGTTCGCGATCGCCGACAGGACGCCGTGGTACAGGGCGATGTCGTGTAGTTCGGGTTCCTCCGCGAGGAGGAACCGGGCTTCACGAAACAGCGGGCGCCCCGGGTTGAGCACGTTGCGCATCACCCACGGCCCGAAGTCCTCGATGCCGTCGGGGACGTCGCCGAGGGTGAACTCGCGCCGATATGCGGGGGTGCCGCCGACGACGGCGTTGACGAGCAGTGCCAGGGCGGGATCGGAGATGCCCCAGAAATCCCTGGCCAGCCGGTAGTCAAGGGTGGGGACCACCAACTCCAGGCTCGCCCGGCCACGGAGCGGCGCGGTCCCCGCGAGGAGCGAACCCATGAAGGACAGGGCCGATCCGCACAGCAGGAGCCGTACCGCACTGCCCTGACGCTGCCCCTGGGGGCCGAGCGCCCGTTGGATCAGGGAGGGAAGATGTGGGGAAGCCCTGACCAGATAGGGAAACTCGTCGATGACCACGGGGGTCGGCCCGGCGACGGCGATGGTCATGAGGAATTCGATGGCCTCGTCCCAGTTCGCGAACCTGCGAGGGACCGTCTCCCCGAGATGGCGGGCGAGCGCCGTGCCGAACTGCTGGAGAGATTCGGTCTCGGTGGCCTCGGTCGCGGCGAAGTAGAACCCCCCTGTCGCCCGACAGACCGCGTCCAGCAGGAAGGTCTTGCCCTGGCGACGGCGTCCGGACACCACGCCAAGCGTCGCCTCCGGCTCCGGGTAGCGGACGAAGCGCGACAGTTCCGACCACTCGTAGTCACGGTCGAACATCCCCGCAGGCTTGTCCACGGTCACCTCCATCAATGATGAACGCACTTATTATAAGTCGACTCCTCATAGAGACGTCAGGATGACCAGCATTGATGTGTCGATTCTGCTTGAAGACCAGGGAAGAAACATGACACAAGGTGTCGGGTTTTGCGGGTGAGTATGGGTTCCCCGGTCGGCGTCGATGGCGGGCGTGGACCGGCCCCTACGGATAGACAAGGACTTCGATGCGCGAAACGCCAGAAGAGCTCAAGGAGCTCCAGGCCCTTCTCGATGACTCTCTCTCCCGCTCCACCTCGCACCTCCGCTCGATCATCAGTGACGAGCGCACCCTGAGCGCGCAGCAGCTCACCCAGATCCTCACCGGCATGTGCCCCCTCGCGCTGTCCACCGTGACGGCGAAGGGCGAGCCGCGGATCAGCGGGGTGGACGGGCACTTCCTGCACGGAAAGTGGCACTTCGGTACGGCGCGCAACGCCGCCAAGGCCCGCCACCTCGCCGCCCGGCCCGCTGTCAGCGCCGCGTACATGCGCGGTGAGGAACTTGGCGTGTTCACCCACGGCACCGTGGAGATCCTCAACCCCCAGGACGGCGAGCCCGCCGCCGACTGGCCGGACCTGCTCGCGTACCTCACGGACTTCTACGGCGACGACGCCTTCGACTGGACCAACGAGGTGGTCTACTACCGGCTGCATCCGCACTGGATGACCGTCTACGCCTCCGACGTCGCCAAACTCACTGCGCCACCCCAGCACCGGCCACCGGGTAGCGGCTGAGGATCTCGGCTCGCTGCGTCGCCGACGGCCGGTGGAAGTAGAGCAGCTCGCCGGAGGTGTCCATGCACTGGACCGGGCCGGCCAGTTCGGCGCCGGGGGTCTCGTCGATGACGAGAAGATCGCTCGTCGCGCCGTGGGCCGTCAACTCCGTCGTCGCGGCGTCGACCGTGTCCTCCTCGACCACCACGAGCCGGTAGGTGGTGGACACCGGTAGCCGGCCGTCGAGGGCCCGCGCGGCGAACTCGAAGCAGCGCATCGCCTCAACCCAGCCGATCCGCCGGTCAGTGGGGTTCATCGCCGGGCCGACGATCGACTGGATCGCCACTTCCGGCGCCTGATGCTTGGCCATCATGTAGGCGAGATTGCGGACCCAGTCGTCGTACATCGCGGCGTCTATCTCCCGGCGCCGCTGGTGGTAGGCCACGGCCGAGACGTTGAAGGCGAAGGCCAGTCCCGCCTGTCGCAGCCGATATCCCAGGTCGGTGTCCTCAAGTCCCCAGCCGAGAAACGCCTCGTCGAAACCACCGAGCCGGCGTAGGTGCTCGACGCGTACCGAGGCGTTGCAGGTGAACAGGAGATGCCAGCAGATGGCGAGCCGGTTCATGTTGCCCGAGAATTCGGCCAGCACTCGCTCGCGCGGATCACCCCAGGCGACGGCGGGCATGGCGTCGAAGGTGAATTCGCGGCTGAGGCGCTCCTCGTCGAAGTCTCCGTCTCCGAGGTCCGGGCGGGGGCCGATCACCACGAGATCATTCCTGAGCCGGTGATAACGGACGTGTTCGGCGAGATAGGTCGGCCCGACCACCGTGTCGGCGTCGACCATGACGATGAGTTCCCCGCCGGCCTTGGCGATGCCCGCGTTACGGGCGGCCGCCCGGCTCGACCGGTCGGTGCGCGGAAGGTGGAGGTAGGTCAGGTTGTCACGGCCCGCCAGCTCGGCGACCATCTCGCCGGTACCGTCGGTGGAGCCGTCGTCGGCGACGACGATCTCGAAGGAGTCCTCCGGATCGAGCACGCTGTGCGCGAGAGTGTACAGCAACAGGCGTAACTTGCTCCGCACGTTGAAGGCGGGAATGACGACGCTGACCTTCACAAAACCTCCTGTGAGATGGGCGACGAAACGACCGTGGCACGGTAGGGCAGCACCCCAGAGCTCCCGGTCGTGACGGTGATGATCGTGGTGATCAACCCGTCTACCAGGAGCTCTCTTGCTTCATCAGGCGAACGCCGGGCTCTCGATCATGCTGTGAACGGACAGCGGTCCTCAGCGGGACGAAAAGGGTTCGTCGCTGCGGCGTTTCCTTGGGTGGTCAGTCGAAGTGGCCGTTCTTCACGCGGGTGATGAAGGTGTTCCATGCGGTGGGGGTGAGGATGAGGGCGGGGGCGGTGGGGTTTTTGCTGTCGCGGATGCCTCGGTGGCCGTGGGAGAGGTCGGCGATTTCCACGCAGTTGCTCGCATCGTCACCCGAGAGGGTGGATTTACGCCAGTGAGCGGTGTGAAGTTCTTGGGTCAGGTCGTCCATCGCTGGATCGCCTCCTTGATCATGACGCGGGAATCGCTCCGGGATAGGGCGTCCGCACGGATCAGGTCGTATCTGAATTCTAGCCTTTTTACCTCTTCGACCCGCTCGCTCGTCCGGTCCCCGGTGCTCTGGGAATCGATGTAGGCCACGGGCGGTGCGTTTTTCGGCATGTCGGCGATGGTGAAGCCGCCCAGCAGGCCGAGTACGTTGCGCGCGCTGTGGGGGAGGAGCTGCAGAGAGAGCCATCGGCTCTCCGACATCTCCAGAAGGTAGTGGAACTGTCCCCTCATCACCTCGGGATCGGCTATGGGACGGTGCAGGATGCCCTCGTCCAGGATGACCCAGAGCATCGGGGGATCGGGGCGGTGAAGAATGCTCTTTCTGCCCATCCGGTCCGCGACGTTCTGCTTCGCCTGCTCGGGAGTGACGCCGGGGCTGCGGCTGAGGATGGCTTCCGCGTACTGCTCCGTCTGGAGGAGGCCGGGCACCATCAAGGGTTCCCAGATGCGCTGGGAGGTCGAGAGGGGCTCGAACTCCAGCCAGGGGCGGAACCAGTGGGGGACCTGGGTGGCCGTACGGTCCAGGTGGTCCAGGAGATCGGCGAGCGTCGTGCCCAGGTTGAGGGCCTCGTCGAGCTGACGGGCCAGCTTCCAGGTGGGGGCACGGTGGCCGTTCTCCAGCATGCTCAGCTGGCTCACGGCGAGGGGGACCGCGAGGCAGAGCTGCCTCTGGGTAAATCTTGACAAAAGCCGGTATTTCCGTAGCTCTCTACCGAATTGAACGCGCGTGGATTCATGGTAATCCGTATCGAACTCCGACTCCGACTCTGTCTCGGGTGTGGGCTCCAGCTCTGGATCGGGCTCCGGGATGAGGCTCATTTCGCTCTCCTCTCGCTGTCTCTTGGGGATTCTCCTGCATTTCCATTGCCGAGGGAATGGAATACGCGATTTTCTTGGGTTCACAGTTCTGTGAACCTACTTCTCGAACTGTGAACCCCTGATAAGCGGGGATCTGCTTCCTTCGCGCCTCGGTGTTTGGGACCGTTTTCCCGTCGAGCCGACGCTGTCGCGGGATGTCAGCCGACGGCTCACGGGAGAACGGGTCGGTTCAATTCGGTCGGAAGGCGCAATCCCATGGAACCGGAGACGTTTAGCGAAATACTTCTGCTCGGTAATGTCGAAGCCGCTTCGAGGGCGCGGGAGGAGGTTCGTAAATGGCTGGGGGAGGGGCATCCGGCCTACGAGAACGCGCGGCTGGCCGTGTCCGAGCTGGTGACCAACGCCGTCCGGCACGCTCGGCACGGGGTGAGCGGGCAGGCCGGGGCCGGTGATGACGACCCGCTGATCCTGCGCCTTCTGTCGTACGGCGGCCTGCTGCGTGTCGAGGTCGTGGACGCGGGCCTCAGCGTCGAAGAACCCCGCCTGCGGGCGGACCCGGCGTGCCTGCTGATGGAGAACGGCCGAGGGCTGGCCATCGTCGGCATGCTCTCGGGCGGAAACTGGGGCTGCCGCTCCCACGGACGGCAGCCCGGCCGGACCGTCTGGTGCGAGCTTCCCTCGGATCCGCTCCCCGATGAGGACCTCTCCGAGCTGTCAGACCCGTCGGTCCCGGCAGCCTCGTCCGCTCCGGATGATCTCCTTCCCGGACCGCCCGCCTCCGCCTGAACGGAGGCCCGGCAACGGTCGGGACCCTGAACCGCCCCCGGCGGGTAGTGGCACGCGGGCCCGTCCCCAGGAACCCGCGACCTGTGCCGCCCCGGCTCCACCTCCCCCGTTGGAGCCTCCGCCGGGGGCCTCGCGACGATCAGCGGATATCACCGCGCGGGGACGAGGTACGCCGCGACGCTTCGGTACAGCCGAATGTGTCTTCGGTCATACCGAATATCGACCTCGCGAAGACGGCGGGCACCCGGCGCGGGTGTGTCAGAGCGCGTCCGGCACCCGGGTGAGCCGGAGGTCATTCCGGGGAGTCGGCGAAGATCACTATTTCGTCGATGTCGCCCTCGGGGGTGACGTGCACCACGTCCATCCCGGTCAGCAGGCTCCGGCCCGAGGCGTCCTCGTAGCGCCACCCGAAACGCGCCCACTCGTCCGGTGCGTCCACCCGGGTCGTACGGACCATCCGGCAGGGACCGGACGGGTGCCCCTGTACCACCTCGGTGATGAAGTCCTCGACCGCCTTGCGCCCGACGCCTCGGCCCAACGGCCCCCAGAAGACGACGTCGGCGGTGAGAGCGCGGCTCAGCAGCGTGGCCCGCTGGGCGTGGTCAGCGGTGTTGGCCGCCGCGATGAAGGCGTCAATGGCGTGATCATGAAGAGCGTCGTCCGTCACTTCGCGATGATAGCCAGCCGACCCGCGCCGCGAAGACGCGGACGCACCTCGATGTTCCGCAGCGACGAACGCGGCCGACCTCTTGAAAGCGCCGAACAGCCGAACCTTCCCGATGTGTCCGTCCGTGGCGTTTGGGATGTGCGAGGCACGTGGGTCGGAAGTGACCATTGAGCGACGGACATGAGTAAATCACTCTTCAAAAAGATTTAAGCCTTGACGCATCCATCTGTCCCCCCTCCCGCGAAAAGCCTCACAGAGAACTTCAAGGATGGGGGTCGGTGATATGTACTCGGTGCTTCAGGCAATGATCGCCGGATTGATCGCTACGGCTGCCCTGATACTGGGGGCGATGGGCCATCACTGGCGCCGTCGCCGACACCGGTTGCCCCTCCTGTCGAAATCGTGGCCGGACGACAACGAGGAACTCCCCCCACCTCGGAAACCCGAAGGCAAGGACAACGGCCACCTCGATGCCTCGTTCGTGCTGAAGATGCCCTTGATCGCGACGAGCGTCCACGTCACCGGGATGGGGGCCTGTGCGGTGTCGTCGCGGCGTCCCGGAAGGCGTCCGGCGAGGGATGCGGTTTCATGCCTCGGCGTGCGGCGCTGAAGACGTGGCGGTCAGGTCGATCACGGGGGCTGACTTGATCTGTCTGATGAGCGCGTCGGCCTCCGCGTTCCAGCGGTGGGTGGAGGCGAGGACGGGATTCACCGGCATGCCGATGCGTTCCTGAGCACGGTCGGCGGCGGCATAGACGGCGGCCCGGTCGACCTCGCCGACGACAAGTATGTCGATGTCGTGGGGGACAGGTCCTGGGTTTCCCGCATGTCGGGCGGCCCATGAGCCGAAGATGAGCAGGCGCTCGGTGCCGGGGATGCCGGCGAACTCCTCGCTGATGATCGTACGAGGTCCGTACATGTAGTTCAGGATCTCGGTCACGGGCCGGAACAGGGGATGGTCGGGATTGGGGCGGAGGACGTGGGAGCGCCCGATCTCGGTAGTGGTGATCAGCTGTGCGTCGATGAGGCGATGGACCTCGGCGTGCAGGGTGGAGGGTGCCGTGCCCAGATCTCGGGCCAGAGAGGCGAGAGTCCAGTTTTGCCGGGGCCGTAGATAGATGGCGGCGAGGATCTCCGCCTGGGTCCGAGACTTGAAGATGGGAACGACGGGCGCTGCGACGCTTCGCATAAACCGAATGTATCTTCGGTTATACCGAATATCAATCATCACGGCGGCCGATGGAGCCGTCGTCAGGGCGGCGGGGTCCGGTCAGAGCACCCCGCCGGGGGCTTTGTCCCGGTGCCGGGACCCGGTTCGGAGGGAAACGACGGAGATCTCATGCCGGCACGTGGCGTGCGGGCTTTCTGGATGGCGTCACATCGCCGTCAGCCGGTCGTACAACTCCGGGCGCCGGTCCCGGAGGAACGGGCGGCGACGGCGCGAACTCGCGATCAGCTCCAGGTCGACGTCGGCGATCGCGACGTCGTCGCCGTCGTCACTCGCCTGGGCGAGAATGTCGCCGTCGGGGCCGTAGACGGCGCTCATCCCGAAGTAGTCCTTGACGCCTTCGCTGCCCACCCGGTTGGCGCAGATCACGAAGAGCCCGTTGAACACGGCGTGTGCCCTCAGTTCGAGCTGGAAGACCTCACGCATGGGCGCGCTCGCGGACGCGACCGGCACGCACAGCACCGAACCGCCTCGAAGAGCGACGATCCTGCTCAACTCCGGGAAGTGCCTCTCGTAACAGATGATCGTGCCGACTCCGGTCTCACCTGTCTGCACGACCTCGGGCTCGGTGCCCCCCGGCCGGAAATAGAACTTCTCCGGGAATCCGTTGGAGAACGGCAGGTGGGACTTCCGATAGACCGACTTCAGCTCGCCCGCGACGTACGTGCAGGCGGCGTTGAAATACACGCCCGGAACATCACCGGCTTCGAATATCGAAGAGACCACCGTGATCCCGTGCCGACGGGATCGTTCGGCCGCCATCGTGTTCGACGGGCCGTCGAGACGCTCCGCCAGCTCGAAGTAATCCGGGTCCGGGTCAGGCTGCACGAACGGGACGGCGAACAGCTCGGGAAGAAGAACGATTCCGGCGCCCTGATCGGCGGCGGCGTCCAGGAGATCGCCGGCCCTGCCGATGGTCTCCGTCCGGTCGTCCGTGGCGCGGAGCTGAACCGCGGCGAGCTTCATGCGATCACCTTTTCTGGAGTGGGCTGCGGCATTCCGGTCACCGCTATGCCGGACCGCGTGCGATAACGCTTGTTCACGGAGATGAGCACGGCGGTGAGCGGCTCCAGCTGGCGTGCCGTTCGCAGACGGCCGGCGTCGACTCCTCGGCCGCCGGTCACCTCGACGGCCAGTGCCATCACGCGCGTTTTGGCCTCCGCGTCGTCACCGCACACCAGCACGTCCTCGTGGGACAGGTCCGCGCCGGGATCGAGGAGGAGCGGCGCCGAGAGATGGTGGAACGCGCCGACGACCGTGGTGCCGGGTACGATTCGCGCCGCCTCCTCCGCGGCGCTGCCGTCCGGTACGTCCAGTCCGTACGGGCCGTGCCGGTCGAAGCCGAGGGGATTGACACAGCTGATCAGCAGCTTGCCGTCGAGGTCGGCGGCCAGACCGCCGACCAGGTCCGCGTGCCCCTTGTACGGTACGGCGAGGATGACGACCTCCGCGTCGGCGACCGCCGACGCGTTGGTGTCTCCGCGGACGGTCGTTCCCACGGCGGGAAGCTCCGACAGGTCGGCGGCCGCCTGCGCGGCCCGGTCTCCGTCACGTGATCCCAGGATGACCTGGTGTCCGGCACGGGCCAGCCGGTATCCGAGGCCGCGGCCCTGAGGTCCCGTCCCGCCCACGATGGCGATGGTCGTCCGGGGAGAGTGGTGATCCATCGTTCAGTCCTTCGCGGCCATGGCAAGGCTGGTGAGCGTCCGCTCCTTGTCGCCGAGCGTGGAGATGATCGGGCATCTGACGCCGGCCTCGTGGTACGACATGAGCTTGTCGAATGCCTGCGACGTGGACCCGCACGCGGTGACGTTCTGCACCAGCGAGTTCGAGACGAGAGGCATCGCGCGCTTGATGTCCTCGGGGGTCGCGGGCCATCCCGCCACCTCCTGCAGCCGGTCGACCAGTTCGCGCTCCACGCCACAGTGCTCGGCGATGTGCGGCTGCTGCATGAGGTAGAGGGTGAGGAACGCCTTGCACGCGTCGATGGCCTCCTGCGGGTCGTCGTCGTTGACGCTGCATGCCACGATCTGGGTCAGGTCGATCCCGCCGCGACCGTCGGTGCGCTTGGCGACGCCCCGGCCGATCGCCTCTTTGGCGCCGGTCAGATAGGACGGCGGCAGGAGGAAGTCCATGTGGACGCCGTCGCTGATCTCTCCGGCGAGCTCCAGCATCTTCGGCCCGACCGCGCCGATGTAGATGGGGATGTCGACCGGCTTGTTCTCGCGGTACATGCTGTCGAATCGCACGTCGCGCATCTGCACGAACTCGCCTTCGAAGGAGACGAGTTCGTTGCGGAAGAACGCCTGGCAGACGGCGATGTACTCGCGCATCGAGGCGAGCGGCTTCACGAGCGGCTGGCCGACCTTCGTGGCGAGCGGCTCCCACCAGGCGCCGATGCCGAGGATCGCGCGACCCGGAGCCACCTCGTCCAGGGTCTTGAAGGTCACCGCCATCAGCGCCGCGTTGCGGCTCTTGTTGTTGACGACGCCTGTGCCGATCTTCAGGTTGGAGGTCCTGCTCGCGATGATGGCCGCGGGCACGATTCCGTCCCTGGCCAGGCGGCCTTCGGCCACCCAGACCGACTCGAATCCGTTCCGATCCGCGAATTCGGCCTGCCAGTAGGTCTGTTCGAGGCTCAGCCTCTCGCCGACGTGGATGCCGAGGGGAAGTTTCATATCCGGAGAACTCCGATCAGTCGGGGTCAGAAGAGGTGGGGCTTGCCCCGGGTCAGGAAGGATCCGCGACCGGGTTTCCCGTCGAAGGCTCCGTCGTTGACGAGGTGATGGCCGCGGGAGAACACGTGGACCGGTCGTCCGGTCACCCGCATGCCGTCGTAGAGGTTGTAGTCCGTGCGCATGTGCGAACCGGCCGTGGTGATGACGTGGTCCGCCGCGGTGTCCCACACGAGGAGGTCGGCGTCCGCGCCCACGGCCACCAGACCCTTGTGCGGGAAGAGCCCGAACAACTTGGCCGGACGCGTCGCCATGAGGTCGACGAACCTGCACATGTCGATCCGGCCCGTCTTGACTCCTGTCTCCCAGACGACCATGAGCCGGTCCTCGACTCCCGGAACCCCGTTGGGAACCTTCGGGAAATAGCCGGGGCTGCGCAGTTTCTGCGGAGGGAGGTCGTTGGGCTGCTCCAGGCAGAACCCCGCGTGGTCGGTGGCCACCGTCGACAGCGCCCCCGTGGTGAGCGCCTGCCACAGGCCCTCCTGGTTGCCGCGCTCCCGGATCGGCGGCGAGCAGATGTACGCGGCGGCCTTCTCACCGAGTTCGGCGTAGTCCTCGTACGCGACCGCGAGATACTGCGGGCACGTCTCTCCCCACACCAGCGAGCCCCGGCTCCGCGCCTGGCCGATCTCCGCCGCGGCCGCCGCGCTGGAGACGTGCACCACGTAGACGGGACTGCCGACGGAGTCCGCCAGGACGATCGCCCGATGCACCGCTTCGGCTTCGGACTCGTGGCCGTGCGCCGTGGCGTGGTAGTTCTCGGCGGTGCGTCCACTCTCGATCAGCAGTCGGGTCTCTCGGGCCACCATGTGGCCGTTCTCGGCATGCACCATCGGCAGCACGCCGTACTCGACCGCGAGTTCGAGGCCTTCGAGCAGCTGGCCGTCGTCGACCATCTGCGTGCCGGGGTAGGCCATGAAGAACTTCCAGCTCGACGCGCCTTCCCCGGCCAGGCGGCGCAGGTCGTCCAGCACGTTCTCCTGCTGGTCGCGCGGTGGCACGATGGCGTGCAGCCCGAAGTCGACGACGGCCTTGCCGGCGGCCACATCCCGGCGACGCATGTATGAGTCGAAGAGGGATTTGTCGGGCTCCTTCTTCACGAAGTCGATGACCGTCGTCGTCCCGCCGTGCGCGGCCGCGATCGTGCCGCTGTGGAAGTCGTCCGCCGTTCGGGTCGTGAAGCCGTCGATCGGATATTCCAGATGCGTGTGCACGTCGATACCGCCGGGGAGAACGAGCTTCCCGGTCGCGTCGACGACCTCGTCGGCCGACCAGTCGTCGCCGAGCCCGAGTGCGACGACGAGACCGTCACGCACCAGGACATCGGCTCGGATCGCGGCGTCGGCGTTGACGACGGTACCGCCTTTGATGAGTGTCGATCCCATCGTTTCCCCTCCTGAACGGCCGGTCACACCAGCTGGACGGTCGGTCTGATCAGCCGACGTAGTGCTCGTCGGCCAGCGTGAGCACCTCGTCCAGCACGTCGAGAGCCAGGTCGATCTCCGGCTCGCGGATGATGAGCGGCGGGGTCAGGCGCAGCACGTTGAAGTTCGCCGTGAGGTACACGCCACGCTCCATCGCCGCCTTGAGCACGCGGCTCACGGGTGCGGCCGCGGGACCCTTGGCGTTGAACGGGACGAGCGGTTCGCGCGTGGCCCGGTCCTTGACGAGTTCCACTCCGTAGAAGAGGCCACGGCCACGAATGTCACCGATGCTCGGGTGCCTGCCGGCCAGGGTCGCGAGCCCTTCGCCGAGCCGCCGGCCCATGAGCCGGGAGTTCTCGACGACACCCTCGTCCTGCATGATGCGCAGAGAGGCGACCCCTGAGGCGCAGGCGAGCGGGTGTCCCGCGTAGGTGAGACCGCCCCAGAACATGTTGTCCCGCAACCAGTCGGAGATCTTCTCCGACACGGTCATCGCGCCCAGCGGGACGTAACCGGAGTTGAGCCCCTTCGCGGTGGTGAGGATGTCCGGGGTGACATCCCAGTGGTCGCAGGCGAACCATTCGCCCGTCCGGCCGAACCCCGCCATGACCTCGTCGAAGATGAGCAGGATGCCGTACTTGTCGCAGACCTCCCTCAGGGAGCGGAGGTATCCGTCAGGCGGGTACAGAAGCCCGTTCGTGCCGGTCACCGGCTCGACGATCACGGCGGCCACGGTGTAGGGGTTCTCGTACTGGAGGATCTCCTCCAGGTGTGGCCCCCCCGAGCAGACGGGGCACGGGTCGGGGTGGCCCGCGGGGCAGCGGTAGGTGTACGGATCGAGCATCCGCACCACGCCGGTCATGCCCGGCTCCGCCGCCCAGCGACGTGGGTCCCCGGTCAGCGCCATCGCCCCCGCGGTCGCCCCGTGATAGGAGCGGTACCGAGCCACGATCTTCTGGCGGCCGGTCACGTGACGGGCGAGGCGCACGGCGTTCTCGTTGGCCGCCGCACCACCGGTGGTGAAGAAGCTCATCTTCAGGTCACCGGGCGTCAGCCCGGCCAGCATCTCGGCCAGCTCCGCCCGGGACCGCTCGGCGAAACCGGGGCCGATGTAGCACAGCTGTTCGGCCTGGCTGCGAATGGCCTCGACCAGCTTCGGGTGCTGGTGTCCGAGGTTGAGGTTGACCAGCTGCGATTGGAAGTCGAGGTACTTGCGGCCTTCGTAGTCCCAGAACCAGGAGCCCGAGCCTCCGGCGACCGGGATGGGGTCGAGCGCGCCCTGGACCGACCAGGAGTGGATGACGTACTCCTTGTCGGCCTCCTTCACCCGCCGGCCGGTCCATGTCTGTGCGTCGATGACGGTCATCGGATCGCCTTCCTTCGTCCCGCGGGTGTCACTGGGTCTTCGTCTCGGCGCCGAACGCGGCCAGGCGGGCCAGCGGGCGACCGGCGTTGGCGGCCGCGCAGATCACGAGGATCTCGCGGGGACGGGGGACGTCGGCCACCTGGAAGGTCACCGTCTGATGGTGCGACCGGGTCTTCGCGTCGAGCTTGTGCTTGAGCGGGATGTCGATCGGGCTGCCCGGAAGACCGACCTTCTCGGCGGCGGGCAGGAGTTCGGTGCCGCCGGCCGCCTTGCGGAAGACGTTGCCGAACCGGAGGTTGTGGATCAGCGCCGAGCCGTGCTCGACCTCGCCGTCGATGCCGACGAGCGCGGCCTTGCCGAACGCCTCCACCTCGTCACCGAGCAGTTCCACGCAGGCCGGGCCGACGAGCTGCCCGATCTCCTCGCCCAGCTCGTCGGCGAGCGTCACCAGGTCCTGGACGTACTCGCTCGGGTACGGGTTGGTGATCACCGCGCCGACGAACGCGACCCGGTGCGAGCGCTCGACCGGCCGCCCGTTCTCGAGCACGGTCTCCTCGAGATGCTTGATGATCTTGCGGACCTGGATGCTCACTTCGTCTCCTTCTATGGTTCATCTGATGAACCGTTGGTTCAATTTTTGAGGACGGCCGGGATTGTGTCAAGGGATTCGAGGATGGAAACCGGGCGCCCGTTCGTGGCCGCGGCGCCGGGATCAGTCCCGGCGACCGTCCTGGGCATCCCGGGCGTCGTGGGTGACGTAGAGATCAGGGCGGCGGTCCGCCAGCGGCTGGTTGAACGGGTTGCCGCGCCGGGCCTCTCGCGACCCGATGAGGTCGATCTCGGCGAGCAACAGCTCTTCGCCGTCGTCGCTCGCGGGACCCGCGACGATCCAGCCGTCGGGGCCGACGATCACCGATCTCCCGACGAACTCCTGACCACGCTCGACACCCACCCGGCTCACGCCCGCGACGTAGGACTGGTTGCTGTGCGCACCGGTCATGCACATGAGGGTGGCCATGGCCGGCACATCGGCCGGCTGGCCCGGCACGGGGACCCAGTTCGACGGAAGGACGATCAGGTCGGCGCCCTGGAGAGCCGCGCTGCGGAAGGTCTCCGGGAACCACGCGTCGTAGCAGATCCCCACCCCGATCCGCCCCAGAGGCGTGTCGAAGACCGGAAACCCCGCCTCGTTGCGGTGGTAGATGGCCTTCTCGTCGTTCCAGAGATGGGCCTTGCGGAACGTTCCGACGTGCCCGTCCGGGCCTATCAGCACGGCCGAGTTGTACACCCGGTCGCCCTCGCGTTCGGTGACACCGGCGACGATCCAGAGACCGTGTCTGCGGGCGAGTGCGGCCCAGGCCGAGCAGGCCGGTCCTTCGGGGACGTCCTCGGCGTACCGAAGGGCCTCGGCGCGGTCCGCGAAGACGTACCCCGCGGAGGACGCCTCGGGAAGGACGACGAGCCGCGCACCGGCCTCGGCCGCCTTCGTGATCCACTTCGACGACCGCTCGATGTTGCCGGCGACGTCACCGATGCGCGGGCGTAACTGCACGCCCGCCAGGATGAACCCGGTCACCACGGCGCCCTGACGGACATGTACTCGACCTCGGGATACTCGTCCATCCCGGCCCGGCGGTCCTCACGCCCCGGACCGGACCGGTTGACCCCGCCGACGAACCCGCCTTTCTGCACGCTGTCGGCGATGCTTTCGGCAGCGGCGATCGTGTCGGTAAGAGATGTCATGGGCGAACTCCTCGTCGCGCCTCCTTGGCGCCGATCAGTTGGTGGTCTGGCCCCCGGTCAGGGAACTCGGCAGGACGATGTCCGTGACGCTCAGCAGTTCACTCAGCTTTCGAGCGGCCTTGATCACCGATTCCGCCACCGAATCGATGCGGTCACGCGTGATGCGATAGGTGGGGCCGCCGATCCACACCGCGTAGGGCGTCGAGTCCCTGACCCGTACCGGTGCGGCCACGGACGCCGCGCCGACTTCGAGCTCGTCGTAGGCGAGGGCGAAGCCGTTGCGGCGGACCGAGTCCAGCGACTCGATGAACGCGTCCAGACCGCCCAGCTCCTCGGGGGCCTTCTCCGAGAACTCGGCCGCGAAATCCGTCCGCACCGCCTCCGGATCGAGGGCGGCGAGCAGAACCTTGCCGGTCGAGGTCGCCCACACGGGCTGGGTCCGCGGGACGGGTTTGAGCGTCTGCCCGATCAGCGAGGGCCCGGCGACCTGTGCGACGACCATGACGTTGGGTGGCAGGAGCACGTCGAACCCGGAGGTCTCCTTGGTCTCCTCGGCGAGTTGCCGCAGGACGCCGCGCATGTGGCCGTAAGCGCCGTCGCGGTCCAGCAGTCCTCCGACGATCGAGAGGAGGCCGAGTGAGACCCGATAACGGCGGGTGTCCGGATCGAGTGTCAGCCAGCTCTCCCGTTCGAGGACGGTGAGCACGCGGTAGCACGTCGCCTTGGGGATGCCGGCCTCCCTGGCGACCTCGCTGAGCCCGACACCCTCCGGGTGGGCGGCCACGGCACGAAGCAGCCAGATAGTCCGGCGGACGAGTCCCGCTTCGCTGGGTGCCATTGTCTCCTCCGTTGAGGTGATGTGATCGACGGTTGCGGCCATCATCGTGGCAGGCTCGCCGGGTGTTGTCCGTGCCTTACACCGACTTATGCCGCATAACGCACGAACATCATCTGCTACTTGCCCCCGGCGGTGAGTTCCACGGTCTCCGGCTTGTAGCCCTCGCCGGTGATGTCGAATCCCTCCGCCTTGAGTTCCTGGTCCGCCTTCTCGGTGAGGTCCCTGCGGAAGGCGCCCTCACCGGGGTCGGCCTTGAGCACCTTGGCGTCGATCGCGATCTTGATCGTCTGGTCCCACGCCTTCTGGTCGACGGTCCCGACACCGTCGGGTGAAGGCCACACGAGCTTGTTGACCTCGTTCAGCATCCACGTCTGGTGGCCCTGGCCGAGCGCGCTGCCGTTGTTGAGGACGATCTCGACACAGCCGGCCAGGTCGTCCCGGCAGAAGCCCCAGCCCTTGTACGTCGCCTTGAGGAACTTCACGGCGACGTCCTTGTTGGCGTCCTCGGCCAGCCAGTCGCCACGCGCGTAGATACCGTCCTCAAGGCTCGTGTATCCCGCGTCCTGAAGGCTGATGGCCGAGAAGTCCTCCGGCTTGTACAGCGCGCCGGTCTCGGGGTTGACGGTCTCCAGAAGCTGGGCGTACTCGTTGTAGATCTTGGCCTGGGCCGCGTCGACCTCACGCTTCAGCAGCAGTGACATGTCGAACGGCTGCTGTACGACGGTGACGTCCTTGGCCGGGTCGACGCCGGCGCCCTTCATCGCCGCGAACAGCACCAGCTCGTTGCCGAACCCCCAGCTGCCGACCTTCTTGCCCTTGAGGTCCGCGAGCTGCTTGATGCCCGAGTCCGCCCAGGCGACCTGCAGGTACGCGCCGCGCTGGAACACCTGGCCGATGTTGACGAGGTCGGCCCCCTGCTCCCGGGTGGCCATCGTCTTGGTGACGTGGCTGACCGCGAACTCCGCGTTGCCCGCCGACAGCACCTGCTGCGGCACGATGTTGACGCCACCCTCCTGGATGGTCACATCGAGGCACTCGGCGTCGTAGTAGCCCTTCTCCTTGGCGGCGTAGTAGCCGGCGAACTGCGACTGCGCCACCCACTGGAGGACGAGCCTGACCGGGGTTCGCGTCTGACACGAGGTGGTGTTCTCCGCGCCGGATCCGGAGGCCGTGGTGTCCTCCGACATGCCACAGGCGGACAGGGAGAGCGTGGCGGCGACCACCACGGCGCCGACGGCGCGGCGATTGACCCGTGGGCGCGAGAGGCGCCGAAGGGAGCGGAACATTGTGGCTCCTTCAAGGAAGTAATCGTGGGGAGAAATGACCGGAGATCACGTCTCGTCGCTGTGAATCGACTCGTGCCAGGGCATCAGAAGCCGCTCCAGCAGCGAGATCAGCCCGAACGTCGTGAGCCCGAGCAGGCTGGCTACGAAGATCCCTGCCCATGCTTCGGCGAAGCGCGGCAAGGCCGCCTGATAGGCGATGTACACCCCGAGCGCATTGCTCGGACCACCGAAGTACTCGGTCACGATGACGCCGATGACGGCCAGGGTGGACCCGAGCTTGAGCGCGTTGAAGAGATAGGGCAACGCGTTGGGGAGTCGCAACATCAGGGAGATCTGTCGCGGTTGTGCCGCCAGCGACTCCATGAGCTCCAGGTGCAGCGGTGAGATCTGGAGCAGGCCCCTGGCCGTGTTGACCAGGACAGGAAAGAACACCATGACCGCTGCGACGCCGGCCTTGGAGGCGAGGTTGGTCACGCCGAACCAGTTGTTGAAGATCGGCGCCAGCGCGACGATGGGAGCGCAGTTGACGATCACGGCCATCGCCAGGACCGGGCCCGCCACCTTGTGGAAGCGGCTGACCACCAGCGCCACGAGGATGCCGGCGACGGATCCGAGGACGAGGCCGAGCAGGACCGCCCTGACGGTGACGTTCGAGGCGGAGAGGATCGTCGGGAACTCCGATGCCAGTGCCGAGGCGATTTCACTCGGCGCGGGCAGGATGAACGAAGGGACCTGGAACAGCCGCACCGCGAGCTGCCAGGTGCCCAGGATGACGACCGCGGCGGCCAGGACCGGCAGTCCTCGCCTGGCAGCCGTCCCGGCCCGTCCGACGGTGATCGGTATCGAACGCCTGCTTTCCGTGTGAACGCTCATGGCGCGTCCTGGGCGGCCGACGTGCCGTGCAGAGCGGACCTGACCTCGGTGACCTTCTTGAAGTACTCGGGTGTCGTCCGCGTGGCGGCGGAACGCGGGTACGGCAGATCGACGTCGATGCTGGTGGCGATCCGCCCGGGGCGAGAGGACATCACCACGATCCGCGACGACAGGAACACGGCCTCCGAGATGCTGTGCGTCACGAAGACGACGGTCGTCCTCGTGTCGGACCAGATCCGCAGAAGCTCACCCTGAAGGCGCTCCCGGTTCATCTCGTCGAGTGCGCCGAGCGGTTCGTCCATGAAAAGGATCTTCGGGTCCGCGGACAGTGCCCTGGCGATCGCCACGCGCTGCTGCATGCCGCCGGAAAGCTGCCACGGGAAGTGGTGGGCGAACTCGGACAGGCGGACGAGTTCGAGCATGGACGTGGCCTTGGTCCGCCGGGTCTCCTTGGCCACACCGGCGACCTGGAGCGGCAACTCCACGTTGCGCTGGACGTTTCGCCAGTCGAACAGACCGGCCTGCTGGAAGACCATCCCGTAGTCACGGTCTCGCCGTGCGGCGCCGGGGGCTTTGCCGTTCAAACTCACCGAACCGCTGGTGGGTTGGGTGAGGTCCGCCATGATCCGCAGGAGCGTGCTCTTCCCGCAGCCACTCGGACCCAGCAGTGACACGAACTCGCCTTCGGCGATGGACAGGTCGATGTCCGTCAGCGCCGTCACGGAACGGTCCGTCCCGCTGTTGAACTCCTTCGTGACACCGCTGACACTGATGATTGCGGATTCAGGCATCGTGGGCTCTCCAGGGATCGGAAGAGAGATGGCGGTCATCGGCTGTGCCGGTTGCGGAGGGCGAATCGCTCGATCCAGCTGAGGAGCTGGACGAACACGATCCCCGCGACGGCCGCGACAAGGACGGCGGCGTACAGCTTCTCGGGGCCGTTCGAGTAGTAGTAGGCGAAGGTGAGGATGGCTCGGCCGATTCCTCGTCCCGTGCCCGCCGACAACTCACCCACGATGGCGCCGACGACACTGGCGGTGGCGGCGAGTCGTAGCCCCGCGAAGAGGTACGGCAGCGCCGCGGGCATGCGGAGCCAGAGCAGGAACTGGAGCCTCCCGGCACCCACGCTGCGCATGAACTCCGTCTGCACCTTCGGCGGTGACTTGAGCCCTCGCAACGCGTTGATCGTCACGGGAAAGAAAGCCAGGTACGCCGCGATGCCGGTGACCGCGACCCACGGAGGCAGCCCTGCCTTGCCGCCCCAGATGACGATCATCGGGGCGATGGCGACCAGCGGAATGGTCTGCGAGGCGACCAGCCACGGCATGAGGCCACGCGAGACCGGCGGGATGTGGAGGAAGACGATGGCGAGCGCCAGTCCGAGGAGCGATCCGGCCACCAGGCCGTAGGCGGCCTCGCGCAGCGTCACGGAGGTTTCCCCGAGCAGGTACACGCCCAGGCTGGTCGGGTTCCCACGGCGGGCGGGTTCCACCAGCGCGCCCAGGATCGTGCCGAGGTGTGGCATGGACAGATCGTCGGTCGCGACCGGGAACGGTATTCCGAGCAGTCGGTCGCCTGTCATCTGGCCCAGCGCCTTGTAGCCCTCCCAGAGGGCGGCGAGGAAGGCCAGGACGGCAAGGCCGACCACCCCGCCTGTGAGCCGGGATCTCAAGGCCGTTGTTCTCGCCAAGGCTGTGCTCGTGATCGCGACCTCCCGCTGTGGAGGGGGCTCCGGGGTGGTGGTTGCTGTGGAGGGAGTTTTCATGGCCGTCATGCCGGTCCACTCTCCGAGTCGTGGGGAGAGACATGTCACGGTGCGGTGTTCATCGCCTGCAATGAACCATCGGATCGCTCAGCGATCCGATGGTTCAATGTAGGTGTGGCGTTCATCCGCCGTCAATGGTTCGTATGAAAACTTCAGGTCTCACCGTTTGCGCCTTGGCAGCATGTCCGAAACCCGTGGCCGGTGGAAGGTAATCGCCTGTGAGCTGCACACACTCCTGATCCGGAGGATCCGTTCAACGGATGACGCGCCGTTTCGGGCACTCGCGGGGAGTCCTGAGCCCCAGAGTCAACGACACCGGTCGCCCGTCCCGGCCGATGGAGCGGTCGTCAGGACGGCGAGGGCCGGTCCAGGGTGGTCGCGGCGTCCTGGAGGGCGTTCAGCAGCGGGACGAGCAGGGGGTGCCGTTCCGCGCCTCGGCGTACGGCGGTGAAGACGCGGCGTTCCGGGCCGGGCACCGGGCGGATCACCACGCCGGACGGGTCGGTGCCGCGCAGGGCGAGCCGTGGCACCATCGCCACCCCGGCCCCGGCGGCGGCGAGCGCGACCACCGCGCTGAAGTCGTCGGAGGAGTGGGCGAACTCGGGGGTGAAACCCGCGTGCTCGCAGGCCAGCGCGATCACGTCGTGGCAGGGATTGCCGGGGTAGGGGCCGATCCACGTCTCACCCGACAGGTCCGCGACCGTCACCTCGCTCCCGGAGAGGCGGTGGCCCCGGGGGAGCACCAGGTCGAACGGCTCGGAGTAGAGCGGGATGCGCGACAGCCGCCGGTCGTCCTCGGCGGGGGCTCCGCGATACTCCACGGCCACGGCCGCGTCCACCGCGCCGTCCAGGACCATGGTGAGGCTCTGGTCGCCCTCGGCGTCCAGGACGCGCACCCGGATGCCCGGCTCCTTGCCCCGCAGGGTGCCGATCGCGGGAGCCACGACGAGCCCGATCGCGGTGGCGAAGGAGGCCACCTTCACCTCGCCCGCCGTACCGGCCGTGTAGGCGGCGATGTCGGCTTCCGTCCGTTCCAGCTGGGCGAGGATCTCGTTGGCGTGGTCGAGGAGGATGCGCCCGACGGCGGTGAGCCGCACGCCCCGGCCGTCGCGGTCGAACAGCCGGTGGCCGACCTCGTGCTCCAGGGCGGCGAGCTGCTGGGAGACCGCCGAGGGGGTGAGGTGCAGCGCGGCGGCGGCCGCGGTGACCGTGCGGTGGTCGGCCACCGCACGCAGGGTCCTGAGCCGCCGCGTGTCTATCACCTCCGTATTCTCACCGAGGTCGCCCGCGAACCGTGACGCGGGTTCGGCACAGGGCCGGGATACGGAGCTCTGAGCACCGTTGACGCCGTAGCCACCGACCGCGAAGTCCGTTACCCGGTGCTCGCTCCGACGACTCGTGTGCCGGGATCGACGGCGCCGGGTGATCGTGGGTCCGTCAGGGGTTCGCGGGCAGGCGATCGGCGAGCCGGTCCGGTTCCGAGACCGGTGCGAGTTCGAGCGGTGCGGATACTTCTTCTCACTCGCGAGTCATGATCGGGACACCACCCCGGTGGACGGCGTTTCCGGCTGCGACCCCGAAAGGCCCGTCGCCGACGGGGATGGTGGCGATGACCGTGTTGGTCGTGGTGTTGATCACCGACACGGAATCCGAGCTCAGGTTGCTCACATAGGCGTGGGTGCCGCCGGGGGCGATCGAGATCCCGAAGGGGCTCTGGCCGACGGGGATGGTGGCGGTGAGCTCGCCTGTCATGGTGTTGATCACCGACACGGTGTTCGAGGTCAGGTTGGTCACGTAGGCGCGGAGGCCGTTGGGGGTGATCGCGATCCTGAAGGGGCTCCGGTCGACGGGGATGGTGGTGACCTTGTTGGTCAATGTGTTGATCACCGAAACGATGTTCGAGTCCTGGTTGGTCACGTAGACGTGGGCGCCGTTGGGGGTGATCCCGATCCCGAAGGGGTGGTGGCCGACGGGGATGGTGGCGGTGACCTTGTTGGTCAATGTGTTGATCACCGACACGGTGTCCGAGTCCTGGTTGGTCACGTAGGCGCGGAGGCCGTTGGGGGTGATCCCGATCCTGAAGGGGTGGTGGCCGACGGGGATGGTGGCGGTGACCTTGTTGGTCAATGTGTTGATCACCGAAACGATGTCCGACTGCGTGTTGGTCACGTAGACACGGGTGCCGCGAGGGGAGACCGCGATCCCCAGCGGGTAGTCGTCGACGGGGATGGTGGCGGTGACCTTGTTGGTCGAAGTGTTGATCACCGACACGGTGACCGATCCCTGGTTCGTCACATAGGCGCGGGCGCCGTTGGGAGAGATCGCTATCTCGAGAGGGGCGCGGCCGACGGGGATGGTGGCGGTGACCTTGTTGGTCAATGTGTTGATCACCGACACGGTGTCCGACTGCGTGTTGGCCACATAGACGAACCTCGGAGGTTGCGTGGTCGCCGCAGCCGGGACGGTCATGGCTGCCGTTACCGCCAACCCCGCCGCGACGGCCACAGCGGTCATGAACGGACGGATCTGGGATCGCCTGTGCCTTGGGAATCGGCTGGACGGTTTCCGGCGGTGATTCTCAATCGGGTTTCTCATCCAAAGCCGAAGCACCAGAACCTCCATCGACATCACAGGGTCTCGTTCTACGCCCATATGGCATCGCGCCCGGGAAAACGACACGCCGATTTGAACCCCTGCGATCATTCACTTGATCGATTCATCGCTCGACGGCAGCGGGCCGGGCGGTCCAAACCCTGTTAAGACCACGTGTCAATCGCCTCCGCGATCGTGCTCCGCCCCCGCTCGCCCGAATGAACGGGCGGAGTTTCGGGGGGGGGGGGGGGCGGCCCCGCCCCCCCCCCCCCCCCCCCCCCCCCCCCCCCCCCCCCCCCCCCCCCAACCCCCCCCCCCCCCCCCCCCCCCCCCCCCCCCACCCCCCCACCCCCCCCCCCCCCCCCCCCCCCCCCCCCCCCCCCCCCCCCCCCCCGGAAAACCCCCCGTGGACGCAAAAAAAAACACAACACCCCCC
>NZ_JBIAYX010000029.1:0-15248 GCF_042898365.1 Streptosporangium sp. NPDC000509
TCGACGATCCACGTGCCGGAGGGCGCCTGGTGGACGGCGACGGGCATCTTGCCGCTCTTCACCCACCGCCAGGCGGTCTGATAGCTCACGCCCTGTCGGCGTGCCCACTCCGAAAGCTTCACACGTGCAAGATATATGACTATGTGTGATCATCTTTGCTTATAAAAAATTGAGCAGTTGCCAACCCCTCGGCGGTCCCGGAGGCCGGCCCCCCTTCCCGGGGGCCGGCCTGCGCGTCGGCCGGCATGACGCCCCATCGGTGCCCGGAGCGGGTGAGTTGACCTCGATCAAGCTTGAGGTTGCAGGCTGGGCGGCGACGTACGCGAGCGAAGGCGTACGCGAGCGAAGGGGAGTCCCATGAAGGCAGCCGCGTTTTTCGAGTTCGGCGGTCCCGAGGTGTTGCGGGCGGCGGAGCTTCCGACGCCCGAGGCGGGCGAGGGGCAGGTGCGGGTGCGCGTGCGGGCCGCGGGCGTGCAGCCGTTCGACCTCGCCATCCGGGAGGGATGGACCCCGCCGGGGGTGAGCGGTGAGCTGCCCCGGGTGCCGGGCAACGAGTTCGCCGGGGTGGTCGACCAGGTGGGCGAAGGGGTGGGCGGCATCTCCGTAGGCGCCGAGGTCCTGGGCTTCGACCTGCTGAACTGCTACGCCGAGTACGTGGTCGTATCGGCGGAGAACGTCACGCCCAAGCCCGCGAACATGCCCTGGGAGGTGGCGGGTGGTTTCACCGCGGGGACCCAGACCGCCCACATCGCGCTGCGGCAGCTCGGGGTGAAGGAGGGGGACACGGTCCTGGTGCACGCCGCCGCGGGCGGGGTCGGTACCGCGGCGGTCCAGCTCGCCCGGCTCTGGGGAGCGGCCACGGTGATCGGCACGGCCCGCGAGGAGAACCACGACTACCTGCGCGCGCTCGGCGCGACCCCGGTCACGTACGGGGAGGGACTGCTGGAGCGGGTGCGCGCCCTCGCCCCCGGCGGGGTGGACCTGGTCGTGGACGGCGCGGGCGGCGAGGCGCTGGACGTCTCCCTGGAGCTGGTGAAGGGGGATCGCATCGTCACGCTCGTCGAGCACGACAGAGCCGCGGAGCTGGGGGTGCAGCGGACCAGGGGGGTGCGGGAGGCGTCTCGCCTCGCCGAGCTCGCCGCCCTGTACGCCAAGGGCGACCTCGTCTTCCCCGTGCGCAGGACCTATCCGCTGGAGCGGGCCGCGGACGCCCACCGCGAGGTCGCCGGCAGGCACGGACAGGGCAAGGTCGTGCTGGTGACGGACTGATATCCACGTATCCCTGGCGTTGTGACCGAAATCCTTAGTAAGGTTTCTTGTTAATAACGTGCTATCCGTCGGCTCGTTGGACAGTTCTGCCTCCCATTTCTCTCTCCAGGAGGAGTCCACGTGCATCTGCGACACAAGGTGGCCACCGGTGCCGCCGCCGCGATCAGCGTAGGGTCCGTGCTCGCTCTGCTGCCGTCCACCGCGGCGGTCGCCCACGGATCCATGTCGAACCCGCCCAGCCGGGCGTACGTCTGCAAGACGGAAGGCCCGGAGACCCCCAAGTCGGCGGCGTGCAAGGCGGCCGTCGCGGCCGGGGGCACCCAGGCCTTCTACGACTGGCACGAGGTGTCCCGGCTCGAAGCCGGTGGCAACCACCGCCAGATCATCCCCGACGGCGAGCTGTGCGGCGCCGGGCGTGACAAGTATCGCGGGCTCAACCTCGCCAGGGCCGACTGGCCCGCCACCTCGGTCTCCCCGGGGCCGCTCACGGTCACCTACCACGCGACCGCGCCGCACGCGAACAGCAACTTCGAGTTCTACATCACCAAGCAGAGCTGGAGCCCCACCCAGCCGCTGCGCTGGTCGGATCTGGAGCACATCAGGACCTTCAACAACCAGAACCCCACCCAATTCACCAACTGGACGATCAACCTCCCGCAGCGGAGCGGCCGCCAGCTCATCTTCTCGATCTGGCAGCGTGTCGTGGGCAGTACCGAGGCCTTCTACACCTGTTCCGACGTGAACTTCGGCGGCAGCAACCCCACCCCCACATCGACTCCGACCCCGACGCCGACTCCCACACGGCCGACCTCGACTCCGACGCCCACCCCGACGAGCCAGCCGGGCGGCACCTGGAAGGCGGGCACCGCCTACGCGGTGGGTGCGACGGTGACCTACGGCGGCGCGACCTACCAGTGCCTGCAGGCACACACCGCGCTGGCCGGTTGGGAGCCGCCGAACGTCCCCGCCCTGTGGCGACGACTCTGATCCGGTGAGATCCGGCCGGGGCGGTGATCACCGCCCCGGCCGGACCCGTCGTTCCTTCCGGGAATCCTCCCGAGAACTTTCCGGGAACCCTCCCGAGAACCGAGGAGTTCGTCTTGAAGCGTGCGGTCACAGTGATCCCGGCGATCCCGGCGATCCCGGCGGTGGTCCTGGGGGTCCTCCTGCTCTCCGGTTGCGGCGCCGACAGCATCCAGGAGCTCCGGGGAGGCCCCGCCGGTCACGGGGCACACGGCGCCGTCGGCGTTCCCGCCCGGCCAACACCCGCCCAGGGGACGCACGGCGACCCGGAACACGGCTCCCAGGGTTCCGGAGAGGACTCGGCCCAGAGGGCTGATCACTCGGCGCGGGGCGCCGGTGCGGGAGTGCCCACGCCGTCGCCCGCCCCGCCCGTCGGGACCGCCGCCGGAGTCGCCTTCAATCCTCCCGACGTGATGTTCCTGCAGATGATGGTGCCCCACAACGCCCAGGGGGTACGGCTGGTGCGGTTGGTGCGCGAACGGCAGGTCCGTCCGGAGGTCAGGGAGCTCGCCGATGCGATCGGCGTGACCCAGGAGCGGGAGTCGGTCTCGATGTCCGGCCTGCTGGACGCCTGGGGGCAGCCCGCGACCGCCGACGACGACGAGCACGCCGCCCACGGCGGGATGCCCGGGGTGAGCGAGGAGGAGGTGGCGGCGCTGACCGCCGCCCCGCCGGCCGAGTTCGAGCGGAGGTTCCTCGACATGTTGATCGCCCAGCAGGACGACGCCGCCCAGATGGCCAAGGTGGAGGTCGCGACCGGGCTGCACCCCGAGGTCACGAAGCTGGCCAGGCTCGTCGACGTCTCGCGTACGGCGCAGATCGCGCGGATGCTGACCCTGCGCGGAGAGTAAAGATCTGCGCGGACCAGTAGGGATTTGTCCTTGCACTCCCTTTTGTGAGATATATTTCCTACTTGATGTGTAGGAATTTAGGGGGAGTCATGCGCAAGATCTTTGGGGTTGTGGCCGGATTGATCCTGGCCGGGACCCTGGCCGCGTGCGGGGGGACGTCCACCGACACGGCCCAGCCCGCCGGCACACCGAACGCCGACGCACCGCTCAAGGTCGGGGTCAACCCCGTGCCCCACGGCGAGGTGCTCAAGTACGTCAAGGACAACCTCGCCGCCAACGCCGGGCTGAATCTGGAGATCGTCGAGTTCACCGACTATGTCCAGCCCAACACCCAGCTCGACGAGGGCAACCTGGACGCGAACTACTTCCAGCACATCCCGTACCTGGAGGAGTTCTCCAAGGGCAAGGGCATCAAGCTCAGCTGGGTCGCCCCGGTGCACATCGAGCCGCTCGGCCTGTACTCCAAGAAGATCAAGAGCGTCTCCGAGCTCGCTCAGGGCGCCCAGGTGGCGCTGCCCAACGACGCGAGCAACCTCGGCCGCTCGCTCAAGCTCCTGGCCGACAACGGCGTGATCACCCTCAAGGAGGGCGTGGGGGTGAAGGCGACCGAACGTGACGTCGCCGACAATCCCAAGGCACTGGAGTTCAAGCCCCTTGAGGCGGCCCAGCTGCCCCGTTCCCTGGAGGACGTGGACGCCGCGATCGTGAACGGCAACTACGCCCTGGAGGCCGGGCTGCAGCCCGCGACCGACTCCCTGATCCTGGAGAAGGGCGAGGGCAACCCGTACGCCAACGGCCTGGTCACCGTCCCGGCCAAGGTGGAGGACCCCCGGGTGAAGAAGCTCGCCGAACTCCTCACCGGCCCCGAGGTCAAGAAGTTCATCGAGGACAGGTACAAGGGCGCGGTGCTGCCCGCGGAGTAGACCGCCCGGCGCCCCCGGCCTCGGGGGATCACCGCTCGCGTCCACCCGCGGGGTGGACCGTCCGGTATCCCGCACCGGGGAGTGCCGTCACCTTCCGCGCGATGCCCTCGGCCGCGCCCCCACCGTCGCGGGGGGCGCGGCCGAGTCTTTTCCCGGGCCTCCTACGCCTGTGACGACGCGTGGGAGGCCGACGTCCGCATTTACCACCGCCAGGTGACGTTTGAGATTCGCACGGAGGATAGAGGAGGTGAGTTGGCTCGAAGGAGGAGATCCCATGACCATCGCAGGCGGCATCGTTCTCATAATGCTCGGCGCCATTCTCACGTGGGCGGTCGAATTCGACATCGCGGGCTTCGACATCAACATCGTCGGTGTCATCCTGATGATCGGCGGTTTCGCGTGGCTCCTGTTCGCCGTGTACCGGCTCAGCCTCGCCCGCCGGGCGGTGGCGGACACCACGGCCACCACGGTGATCGAGGACCCCGTCACACACCGCCGCACCTACCAGGAGCGTCACTACAACGACCCTCCGGTGGTGTGAACCGCGGATCTCTCTCATAGGGGAGCCGCACCGTCAGCGGGTGTCGCCCGTCGTTCCGGATCCGTTATGGGCTGGTTCGCATGGGGAGGCAGGCCGCTTCAGTGAACGCGAACGGAGGGCAGAGGACGTGAGCAGAGTCGTATCCCGCGGCGCGAGCGCCGTGAGCGGAATGCTCGGTGGCGCGATCGCCGGAGTCATCTTCAAGCAGGTCTGGAAGCTCGCGTCGGGCAAGGACGACGCCCCCCAGGCGACGTCGGACGAGTACGGCTGGGGCGAGATCCTCGTGGCGTCCGCCATCCAGGGCGCCATCTTCGGCGTGGTGAGGGCCGCGATCGACCGTTCCGCCGCCCGGAGCATCCACAGAGCCACCGGCAAGTGACTTTGTGAGGTGGCCGCCCTCACCCCTGGCGGCCGACCTCGTGCGGAGGCCCCCGATCCCGTCCGAGGGACCGGGGGCCTCCGCGTGTCCGAAGACGGACCGCGGGATCCGTCAGGCGGCTCCGGGACACGGTTGGGCCCCGGCGCGGTCTGCCCGCCGTACGGGGGCGAAGGCGGGGGCGGGGACGCCACGGGAGGCCGGGAGGTGGTGGGGTGTCGGGACGGGGGAGGCCGGGACGCGGGAGGAGAGCACCTCCGCGTACACGGCGGACGTCTGGGCGGCGATCCGGTTCCAGTCGTAGCGGGACCGTGCCCGCGCGACGGCCGCGGCGCCGTAGGCCGCCAGCACGGACGGCGCGGCGAGCAGCCGGCGCAGCGCGCCGCCCAGCGCGTACGGCTCGCGCGGTGGGACCAGCAGACCGGTGACCTCGGGCACGACGGTGTCCAGGTGCCCGCCCACCGCGGACGCGACCACCGGGACACCGCAGGCCATCGCCTCCAGCGGCACGATGCCGAACGGCTCGTACCACGGCATGGTGACCACGACGTCCGCCGAACGCATCAGGGTGGGGACGTCCTGCCTGCTCACCTTGCCGAGGAACCTCACGCGGTCGGCGACGCCACACCTGGCGGCCACGTGGGAGAGCCGCCTCGCCTCCGGGTCGTCGACATCGCCTCCGGCGACGACCAGGGTGGCGCCGGGGATGCGGGCGAGGGCGTGAATCGTCGTGTCCACGCCCTTGCGGCGTACGGGACGGCCGATGGCGAGCAGGACGGGCCCCGGTCCGAGGTCCCTCTTCGGACCGGAAGGGGTGAAGGACCGCACGTCGACGCCGCAGGGCACGATCCTCGTCCGGCGCCGAGGGATGCGCATCCGGCGCAGTTCCGCCACCTCGTCGGCGCAGGTCGCGATCACCGCGTCCACCTGGGAGGCGACCATCGCCTCGATCCTGAGACGCTCGCGCGGGCTGGAGTCGGCCGGTCCCTGGTGGCGGCGCTTGACCGTGCCGAGGGCGTGGAACGTGTGCACGATGGGGACGGCGGCGTCCCTCGCCGCGGCGAGGGCGGCGAGGCCGCTCATCCAGAAGTGGCTGTGGACCATGTCGGGGGGTGCGGCGCTCCACCGCCTGGCGAGCCACCGGCCGAAGTCCGGCATCCAGGGGAGCAGATCGTCCTTGGCCAGGGTCATCGCGGGTCCGGCCGGTACGTGGACCACGGTGACCCCGGGGGCCAGGGAGGTCTCATCGGGTTGGGAGGGGCACTCCCTGCGGGTGTAGACGGTCACCTCGTGCCCCCGGGCGGCGAGCGCGAGGGAGAGGGCGGCTACGTGGACGTTCTGGCCCCCGGCGTCGGCTCCGCCGACGGTGGCTAGGGGGCTCGCATGCTCTGACACCATCGCGATCTTCATGGACACGTCTCCACCGGGTGTACGGGGCAGGCGTGCCTGCGTCCTGGGCATGACGCTCTCCCCTGCCCTGACCGGGGGGTTTAAACGTGTTTGACCTTGGGATTCGCGGGAAGGCGATGAGTTTTCGACGGAAAGGAGTTCGGCGATGGAGGCTCCCCAGTACGTCGCGGCGCGTGTGCAGCGCGCGCTCGCCGAGGACGAGAGGACCACGGAACTCGGCATCCGGGTGGACATTCGAGGTGATCAGCTCTACCTGCGAGGTCAGGTCGTCGGCTCCGAGCGGCGCGAGCTGATCGCGGAGGTGGCGGGTGAGGCGGCTCCCGAGCTGAAGGTCCACAACGAGATCGACGTGGTGGACGTACGGGAGCCGGTGAGGGAGGAGAGGCTGTGACAGACGTGCGGATCGCGGCGGTCGGGGACGTACACCTGGACGAGAGCCGTAGGGGAAGCTACCGCGAGCGGCTTCACGACATCGGGGAGAAGGCCGACGTCCTGCTGCTCGCCGGGGACCTGACCCGGCACGGCACCATGGACGAGGCGCGGGTGGTGGCGGACGAGTTCCGCGACCTGCCGATCCCGGTGGTGGCGGTGCTCGGCAACCACGACCACCACTCCGACCAGCCCGCCGAGATCGCCGCCCTGCTGCGCGACACCGGGATCGAGGTGCTGCACGACGACGCGACGGTGCTCGACATCGACGGCGTGCGGCTCGGCGTGGTCGGCGGCAAGGGCTTCGGCGGGGGGTACGCGGGCAAGTGCGCCAGCGACTTCGGCGAGCCGGAGATCAAGGCGTTCGTCGGGCACACCAAGCGGATCGCCGACCGCTGGCGGGTCGCGCTGAAGGAGCTGCAGGCCGACCGCACGGTCGTGCTGTCCCACTACTCGCCGGTCAAGGACACCCTCGCCGGGGAGCCGCTGGAGATCTATCCGTTTCTCGGCAGCTACCTGCTGGCCGAGGCGGTCGACGCCGAGGGCGCCGACCTGATCATCCACGGTCACGCCCACTCGGGTACCGAGAAGGGCGTGACACCGGGAGGCATCAGGGTGCGCAATGTGGCGCTGCCGGTGCTGGGCCGGGCGTACGGCGTGTATCTCCTCTGACGGGGGCCTCGCGCTCGGGTGCCGAATGACGCGAATACCCGCTGATGTCTCAGCGGGTATCTCGGATTTTCCGGCCGAAGAAGAAGCGGGCCTGTCCCTGTCCGGGAAGAGGCGGACATATTCCGGTCCGGGAAGAGACGGGCCGGTATCCCGGACAACCGGGGACGACCGGCATTCCAGACAACCGGCGACGATCGGTATCCCAGACAACCGGGCAAGAAGAAGCGGGCCGGGGGATACCCGGCCCGCGATGCTTCTTATGGGAGTTCGGGGCGCTTACATTCTTGCGAAGTGTTCTCGCGGGTGTGAAACCCGCTTGGAGAAATGGTGCCGGCCTCAGGGCCGCACCGGACGGCGTACGGACATCGGACCGTACGGAATCGGCGTGCGGGTCGGGTGGCCCGCACCTGGACGGTGTGCGAGCCGCCGGCTCGCACCGATCTGTGCTGTCGCGAGCGCGAGGCTCGCGTCACACATTGAAGATGCTCACACCCCCGGGGCCGACGAGGAAGCCGAGGACGATCAGGACGATCCCCCAGAGCAGGTCGCGACGGGCCAGGATGACGTAGATCCCGGAGATGACGAGGACGACTGCGATGATCCAAAGCAAAGTAGCCATAACCGGCCTCTGCCCTCACAATTCACTGCTTAACATCTTCCTCATCCTTGGTTCTGTACAGATCAACCAGCGGCTGGACGAACCACAGCCAGGCGCTCAGCAGCGCCACGACCCCGGCGAACAACGCCGCGGGCCAGGCGTTGAGCACCGTCTCCGCGACCAGTGCGACCGTGCTCGTCATCGCGACCGCGAGTCCGGCGGCCCCCGCGATGCCAAGGGTGTTGGCGCGGTGCAGCATCTTCTCCTTCAGGTTGCTCCTGAACAGGAGGCGGTGCTGGGCTGCCGGGGTGATGAAGCAGACGGACGCGACGCCCGCGCTCAACAGGGCGATGAAGAACAGTATGTGCCCCAGGTCGTCCAATTTTTCGAAGCCCGCCGCGAATGGCAGGCTGAAGAGAAAGGCGAAAAGCACCTGCACGCCGGTGACGGCGACGCGCAGGCCCTGTAACAACTCGCCGAGTTCGCGGTCGACCCGCTCCTTGTGTGTCTCTCCGGGCGCTGATTGTTCTTTTTGCGAGGATTCGGGGTGAATCATGTGCATCGTTTACCCAAGGAAAGGTTTGGCATGCCTACCTGGGGGGTTACGGGGTACGCGTGGGTTATGGGAAGCCACAGTCACGAGGTCACCGACGCGATCCTGGAAACGCTGAAGCGGGCGAGCAGCGGGTTGAAGGACGCGGATGTCAGATTCGCGCTTGCCGGAGGTTGCGCGGCCTACGCCCGCGGAGCCGCCCCCTCGCTCCATGACGTCGATTTCGTCCTTCCCCAGGAGGACGTGCCGCTCGCGCTCGAGGCGCTGGGCAAGCTGGGATTCGAGACCTCCAGGCAGCCGCCGGAGGACTGGCTGGTCAAGGCCTTCGACGAGGGCAGGCTGGTGGATCTGATCTTCTCGATCTGCGACCACCCGGTCACGCCCGAGTTGCTGAAGCGCGCGGAGCCGATGAAGGCCTCGGCGGTGATCCTGCCCGTCCTGGAGGCCACCGACCTGGTCATCTCGTGGCTGCTGCCGCTCTCCGAGCACAGTTGCGACTACGGCTCGCTGCTGCCGCAGGTGCGTGCCCTGCGCGAGCAGGTCGACTGGAACCGCGTCGCCGCCGTCGTGCGGGACTCCCCCTACGCCTCCACCTTTCTCACCCTCCTTCAGCGCCTCGATGTCATTCCCGGTCCCGTCGACTCCTCGGGCGACCCGACCTGGCCCTGAGACGGCCTCACCTGTGACCCGCACCCGTGCCCGAGACGACCTGGCCTTCCAAGACGTGGCCGTTCTCCGGACGACATGAAGAGGGGGCCCACCATCTGGTGGGCCCCCTCTTCATGTCGTCTCGCCCGGTGTCCCGGGATCGGAGGACGCTCAGACGGTGCCGGGTCCGCCGAAGGGGAAGCGGCCGTAGTACTCGCCGACCCGGTCGCGGTACGCGGGCTCCTTGAAGTTCGCCTCGTCGAACTCGGGGGCGTCCTTGATCTCCTGCTTGGTGCGCGCGACGTAGACCTTCTTCTCCTGCGGGTCGATCTGCGTCACCGTGCTCGCGGGCAGGAGGACCTTCTTGCCGAAGATCCAGGGGCCCGTGTCGACGACGAGGTAGCTCTCGCCGACCTCGTAGGTCGCCTCGTCGACGGAGCCGATCTTCCCGTCGGTGGCTTCGACGTGGTACCCGGCGACGTCGAGCGTCTTGTCCTGGGTGTGCACGTCGGCTCGATAGTTCCAGATCTCAGGCTGCATGACTGAATGTCTCCCTTGATGTGATACCTCGGGCTCCGGATCCCGTACCCGAGAGAGAAGTCCTAAACGGCATTTGCCCAAGTCAGCCGGTACGGAACACTGTTCGCTCCGCCCTGTTTCCGCCCTCGGCACCAGGTCGTCGCGGGATTTCGCCCCGCCCGGCTCGGGGTGAAGTTTCTCCGGTCGGCGCCCCCGATGGGCATATGTCAGCTCATCTCCAGACCTCCGGATGGGCATATATCCGATCATGTACGGACCACGGCGCCGGGTCCGGTAGGCTTGTCAACGTCAAGCGCCGCTAGCTCAGTTGGTTAGAGCAGCTGACTCTTAATCAGCGGGTCCGGGGTTCGAGTCCCTGGCGGCGCACCCAAGGAAACCCCAGCTCGCACGCCGAGCTGGGGTTTTCTGGTTTTCGAGAGGCCGAGACCGCCGAAGCGCCGGCGTCGAGCCGTGGTCGGCCGGTTCGCGGTAGGACCTTACCGATGGCGTGCGAGACAACGGAGGACGTCAAGTGGCATACGTCATCGGCGCGAGCGGTGCCCTGTTCTTTGTGCTGGTCTTTCTGGTCGACGGACTGACCCGCCCCGGTTACTCGCCGGTACGCCACCCGGTCAGCGCCCTCGCCCTCGGTGCCCGCGGGTGGATCCAGATCTCGAACTTCGTCGTCTCCGGCGCCGCGATCACCGTCGGCGGCGTCTCGATCGCCACCGCGGGGCGGCAACCGCTGCTGGGCGGGATGTTGGCGATCTTCGGGCTGGGTCTTGTGGCATCGGGCTTCAGGATGGACCCGATGCGGGGCTATCCGCCGGGTACGCCGGAGGGTGATCCGGCGGACGTCACCGTCTCCCACAAACTGCACGACTACGCCGGAGCCGTCGTGTTCTTCTCGCTGCCCGTCACGGCGGCGGTGGCGGCGTTCGTCCTGCCGGAGGTGGCGTGGAAGGTTCTTTCGGCCGTCGCCGCGGCCGCCCTGATGGCCGCCTCCTACGCGTTCGGCAAAGCCTGGGAGCGTGACTCGCCGAGGGCCGGACTCGTCCAGCGGGCGTTCATCGTCCCGGGATGGCTCTGGGTCGCGGCGGTGTTCCTGCGCTTCGGCTCGCAGAACGCGCTCTGACGCCTCGATCCGGATGCCGGGATGCCGGGTGCGCCGACGCCGGGGGTCAGGCTCGCGGGCCCACGGTCTCCCTGGTGCCGCGACGGCGCCACAGCAGTCCGGAGACGGCGCCGAAGGTGACCAGGGAGCCGGTGAGCACGAGTGCCCGTCCGTCGGGGCCGCTCTCACCGCCGCCTCCGGTCTCCGCTCCTCCGGCCGGTGTCTCGGAGATTTCCCCGTCCGTGTCCTGCGGGGTCTCGCCCGTCTCGGCGTCGTCGTCCGACGTGGTCTCGTCGGAGGGCTGCGTGGTGGTGTCCGTCGGGTCGGGGTCGGCTCCCTGTCCGCCCGCCGTGATGGTGAGGGGGTAGGTCGTGAGGGTGTCCCTGTTCTTCGGCTCGCACTCGATCGAGGTCTGGCCGGGCGCGGTCCCGAAGTTGATGGCGCCGGGCTTCACCGTCGCGGTGCCCGGACTGTTCGACGTGGTGGCGAGGGAGACCGGGGTCGTCGGCAGCAGAATGGTCTGACCCGCGCCGGTCGCATTGAGGGTTCCCACCCCGGTGGCGGAGGTCAGCCCGGAAAGCCCGCTGATGGAGACGTACGCGTACAGCTTGGTGCCCGCGGGCAGTCCCGCGGCGGGCGCCGTCAGCGCGGAGCCGGTGTAGGTGCCGCTCCAGCCGATCGTGAACTGCCGGCCCGTGGTGGCGTCGGTCGGTATCGTCAGCTCGACGTTGATCGAGGTGGTCTGCTTCCCGGTCACGCCGCTGGTGGTGCACTCGTACTCCACCATGCCCACCGTGCTCACTGTGCCCGCCGTGCCCGCGGCGACGACCGAGCCCCGCTCCGCCGGGGGAACGGAGGCGTGCGCCGGTTGCCAGAGGAGGGCCAGGCCGCAGACCAGGGCGGCGACTGAGAGAACCGAGCGGACGCGCACATCGCCTCCTGCGTACGACAGATAGGGCTTAAGGGGGACGGGGGGCAAAGGTGATCGGTTGACAGCAATGCCACCAATGGCCTGATCTGGACAGCTGTAACTCCTATAGCGGATACGTCCATCCGGCAGCGGATCGACGGTGTTTCCCCGGCAAAGGTCGATGTGCTGCCATACGATGCTTCATCGTGATGAATCGGGGCGAGCTGCCACGGTGCGGCACAGCGGAGCGAAACGGCCCCGAGCCGACCGGGCGACGCCCCGGCGCGGGAGAACGGCATCGGTTCCATGGCACCGTTCGAGAACAAAGGAAAGACGGCGCTGTCGGATGAGTGATCCCGGGCTGCGGTTCTCGATCCTGGGACCGGTACGCGTCTGGCGCGACGGCGCGGAGGTGGAGATCGGTTCTCCCCAGCAGCGGCTGGTCCTCGCCGTCCTCCTCCTGGCCGAGGGCAGGGCCGTCGGCCACGACCACCTGCTCGACGCCGTCTGGGGCGAGGAGCGTCCCCGCGCCGCGATGAGCACGTTGCGCACGTACGTCTCGCGCCTGCGCTCCGCCCTCGGCGCCGAGGCGATCATCTCGATCGGCAGCGGATACACCCTCGCCGGAGGGGCCTGCGACCTGGTCACGATGGAGAGGCTCGCCAACGAGGGGAGATACGGCGAGGCCCTGGCGCTCTGGCGAGGAGAGCCGCTCGCCGGGCTGGAGGGAGGCTACGCCGAGGGGCAGCGGGCGCGGCTCGGGGAGCGGCGGCTCGCCGTGCTGGAGCGCAGGTTCGCCCAGGAGGTCGAGGAGGGCGGGCACGCCGAGGTCGTCGCCGAGCTGACCGCGCTCTGCGGGGAACATCCGACCAGGGAGCGGTTCTGCGGGCTGCTGATGCTGGCGCTGTACCGCGCGGGAAGGCAGGCCGAGGCGATAGGCGTGTTCACCGACACCAGGAAACTGCTCGCCGAGGACCTCGGCATCGATCCCTCGCCCGAGCTGGCGGAGCTCTACCAGCGGATCATCACCGCGGACCCCACCCTCGGCCAGGCGAGGACGACGAGCCCGGTCCCCAGGCAGGTGCCCCGCCAGCTCCCCGCCGACACCGCCGACTTCACCGGCAGGGAGCCCGAGATCGACGAGATGGTGGCCGCCCTGAGGTCGGGGCACATCTCGGCACTCGCGATCTCGGCCGTGTCGGGCGCCGGAGGCATGGGCAAGACCACCCTCGCCGTCCACGTGGCCCACCGGCTCGCGCCGGACTATCCCGACGGTCAGCTCTTCGTGAACCTCGGGGGCTCCGGGACACGGCCGCTCACGCCGGAGACCGTGCTCGCCCGGTTCCTGCGCTCCCTCGGGGCGGAGGTCCCGCCCGACTCCGAGGAGCCGGGCGAGCGGGCGGCCATGTACCGCTCCACCGTGGCGGACCGGCGGATACTCGTCGTGCTGGACAACGCCGCGAACGCCGCGCAGGTACGGCCGCTGCTCCCCGGCGCCGCCGGGTGCGCGGTGATGGTGACGAGCCGCGCGAAGATGATCGGGCTGTCCGGCGTACGCCAGGTCGACCTGAGCGTGATGTCCCACGACGAGGCGACGGTGCTGCTCGCCACGATCGTGGGGGAGGCGCGGGTGGCCGCCGAGCGCGAGGCCGCGGCGGACCTGATCGGGGCGTGCGGGCACCTGCCCCTCGCGATCAGGATCGTGGCCGCACGGCTCGCGGCGCGGCCCGCCTGGAGTATGGCCAGGATGCGCGACCGGATGGCCGACGAGCGCCGGCGCCTCGCCGAACTGCGCGTGGACGACCTGGCCGTCGAGGCGACGTTCGCCCTCGGCTACGACCAGCTCGACGCCGCGCACGCGTCGGCGTTCCGGCTGCTCGCCGTCCCCGACGCGTCCGACTTCTCACTGGGCTCGGCGGCGGCCGTACTCGGTCTGGACGAGCAGGACGCGGAGGAGGTGTGCGAGGCGCTGGTGGACGTGAGCATGCTGGAGTCGCCCTCTCCCTGCCGCTATCGCTACCACGACCTTCTCAAGATCTTCGCCCGGTCACGACCGGGCGACGAGGACGCGCGGCGAGCCGCGCTGGACAGGCTGCTCGGCCACTACCTCGCGGGCATGACCGCGGCCCACCGCCTCACCTATCCGGGTGCCACGGTGTCCGACCCGGGCCGACCGGCCGGTGCGGGACCGTCCTTCGCGGACGAGGAGGCCGCGGTGACCTGGGCGGAGGACGAGGAGCAGGGGGTGATCAGCTGCGTACACCAGATCGCCCAGGAGCGGGGAAGCGCCCTCTCCGACGCGATACGGCTGCTCGACATGGCGGCCGACGTACTGGAGACCGACGTGACCCCCGAGCGCTACGAGCGGGCGGCCGGAGCCCTCGTCGAGGCGGCGGCGGCCCGCGGGGAACGTCGCGCCGAAGCGCACGCCCGGTGCGTGCGCGGAGGGTTCTGGGCGAACCGGTGGCTCCTCGACGCGGCGACCGAGGACTGCGTCGCCGCGAGGGACCTCAGCCTCGCCGAGGGCGACCGGGCACGGTACGCGGACAGCCTCAACCTGCTGGCCACGGTCCTGTCCCGTCGCGGATCGACGACCGAGGCGATCGCGCTGTACGCCGACGCGGTCGAGATCTGGCGCGGGCTCGGCGACCGAAGCGGTGAGGCGGCCGGCCTGGGCGACATGGCGCTCGCCCTCGCGTCGGTCGACAGGATCGACGAGGCGGTGGAGGTGGTGGAACTGGCCGACCGCACCGTCCGCGAGTCGGGCGGCGGGACGGATCCCGACGTCATGTACCGGTCGGCCGTCGTGCTGTGCGACGCCGGGCGTCCCGAGGAGGCGCTCCTTCGGCTCAGGAAGACGCGCAAGGCGTATCGGAGGCTCAAGCAGCGCGTCCGTGAGGGGGCGACCCTGCTGCGGATGGCCGAGACCCACCTCGCCCTGGGGCAACCGGACCGCGCCGTCGACTGTGCCGAGGACTCGCTGGGCCTCATGGCGGAGGCGGGCGACGAATGGATCCAGGGCAAGGCGCTCGTCGCGCTCGGCGAGGCGTTCTCCCGGCTCGGCCGGCCGGGAAGGGGAGTGGCCTGCCTGACCGAGGCGCTGGAGATCTTCGTGCGGCGAGACATGCCGGAGGCCGACGAGGTACGGGCACTGCTCGACCGGGACGAGGACTCGCGATGGGACACCGAGCGGAAAGAGACCACCCTGACCCGCTGAGTGGGCACCGTGTTCGGCCGGAAACCGTCGGTGGCCACTGGCATCATTAGGCGTGTGGAACCGCACTACTACGCACGCGTCGTGGGGGGGGGGGGGGGCCCCCCCCCCCCCCCCCCCGCCCCCGGGCGCCCCCCCGGGGGGGGGGGGGGGGGCGCCGGGGGGGGGGGGGAGGACAGAGGCGACCACCCACCGGGG